>NZ_CAMYBV010000012.1 GCF_947254095.1 uncultured Mobiluncus sp. | reverse complement strand
AGGCCCGGGTGCCAATCACGAGCGGACGCTCAGCGCTGCCAATCGTTTGCATAAGTTCTAGCTTAGGCCAAAGCAGGGTTAAGTAGTAACTGAAGGGGCAAACCACTCTTCCGCTTTTCTAGCATTCATGGTAGAATTTTTCTATGCCGATGCTGACTATCAAAGATCCCCAAGTGTATGAAAACGTTCGCGAACTCGCGAATCGTAAAGGCATGACCATGACCGCCGTGGTGCGCGAACTGGCCCAGCGGGAAATCGAGACTACGCGCCGACCGACTTATGAGGAAAAACTGCAGGCCATCAGGGAAATTCAAGCCCAAGTGGAGGAGGAAGGGATAACCTTCTTGACTGATGACGACCTCTACGATGAGAACGGATTACCGAAGTGATTGTAGACACCTCAGTTTTAATCGCCATTATGGCTAAGGAACCCGGCTACCGAGAATATCTCGAAAAAATCCTCCGTAGCGACAACACGAAAATCAGTGCGGGAACCGCAGTTGAATTCGAACTCGTGGCGCGCAAGTACGGTAATCCACCACAGGTTCTCCACGCCCTAGGCATTGAAATCACTCCCGTGGATCAAAACCACCTCTATTGGGCTCGCTTCGCCATCCAGAATTTCGCCCGCGGCTCGGGCTCCCCGGCCAAACTCAACTTCGGGGACTGTTTTTCCTACGCCGCCGCCCGCGCCCTGAACGAACCGCTACTGTTCAAAGGCACGGACTTCAGCGCTACTGACGTCATCGCCGCGTGAGAGCGCCCGGCAACGGTCCGCCCCGCCCTTGTGAACCGGCCTATTGAAACTGCAATCCGCGAGCGACCACGGCGGTAATCCCGGTCCCAGCAAACAGCGCGCCTTCCAGGTCTAGGCCCTCCACGCGCTGGGCGGCGGCGGCAATCTGGTTGAGCACCGCGCGTTCCTCAGCGTTGGGGTGGGTCATGGCGTCGCCCCAAAAGATGCGGCGCGAATCCAGGACCTGGTCCATCGTCAGTTCCACTCCCAGCATCCGCGACGCGTCAGCCAAAGCCCGCTCCACGCTCACCTGATACACGAAGCCGTCCGGGTCGCCCTCCCGACCGTAGGAAATCCGCAGGATATGCGTGTGGGGGGCAGCTCCCGCCATCGTGCCGGGCCATTTCGCGGAATAGTTCGTGATGGCTTTGGCCTGCAAAACGTTCGGGTCCTCATCAGGTCCGCAGGGCGGAGGCCCAACCAACATGCCCGACCCGCGCGGCGGGTTGTCCAGCTGGGGTGCATTGACTGCCAGGGTCACATTCATCACGTGGGTGCCTTTATGCAGCTGGAATCCGGTGGTCAAATCGCCGATTTCTTCCAGGGCCGCCGCGTCAAACCGTAAGGTGGCGTCCCGGTGGTCGCGTTCGGCGTGGAACTTTTGACGCAGCATCGAGGCCGCGGCCGAGTTCAGCACTTTCAGCGCACTGTTGCCCGGCAGCGCCACCACAATCCGGTCGGTCGCCAGCCCGAAAGCATTACCGGTTTCTTCCGGGGGCCCGCCCTGGTACTTGGTGTTGGAAATCGTGTGTTTGCACCACACGACCCAGCGCGGGTTCTCCGCTCCGATACCGGCTTCGACATGCATGACTCGCACGTGGTTGTCGATGCGTCCCCCCGCGTCGGTAATACGTTTCACCAGCTCGTCTACCAGCTTGAACATGCCGCCCTCGGGCATCATCACCACGATTGAGTTGGGTTTACGGGTGGCGGCCACCGCCTTGGTCAGTGACCCGGTGCGTGCCAGCGCGGCGCGCAATCCCGGTGCGACCCGGTCGGGATCCAGCCCGTTGGGGTGCGTGGAGTGAATGCCTCCCGCGAACGGGGTCACGAACGCGTCCAACACGGCTTTCCCGAGACGGGCTTCTACCAATTCCCCAAAACTTTTCGCGTCCGCGCCGACTTCCGCGGGCAGCGTCAAATCCTGTCGGGCGCGCTCCAGGGCTTGTGGCCCGGCGATGTGGGTCAATCCCTCCACGAACACCGGGTCGTCAAGGTCGGCGGGAATCCCCAGGGTTCCGAAGGGAATCCGCACGGCATCGTTGCGGCCGTGGTCCCACACCCAGGAATCGCTATGGGGGGCGACCGGGTTCAAGCCCAGTTCCCGGCACAGCTCGGTGACTTCGAGGGTGCGGGTGGCGTAGGATTCCGCCCCGATATCCACGGTGGCTCCCCCGAAAACTCCCGAACAGACCAGGCCACCGGGGCGTCCGCGCTCCTCCAGAATGAGGGGGCGCAGCCCGCGTTTTGTCGCCGCGTATCCGGCGGTCAGCGCGCCGAGCCCGCCTCCGAGAATAATCATGTCAAAGCCTTCGTCAGCCATGGTGTTTTCCCTTCACAAGCGTTATCTGGTGGGTTTGGTGGGTTTTTGAGAGTTTTCGGTGGGTGTGGTGGCCGGAGCCCGCCAAGTGTGAATCCTCGCGGTCAGTTCGGTCAGCACCCCGGGATCGGTGTCGGGTCGCACCCCGTGTCCCAGGTTGAAAATGTGGGCGGGAGCGGCCAGCCCAGCCTGCAGGACCTGTTCGGCTTCGCGCCAGACTCGTTCCATGATGTCCCCCGTTTCGGTGCGTTTCGCCTCAGGGGATGCCGGCTGCTCCGCGGTAACCAGCAGGTCTGGGTCGAGGTTGCCCTGCAGGACTTTCCCGGGCAGGCGCCGCGCGGCGGCGTCCAAGCTCAAGTCGGAGCCGATGGAAACGACCTCCGCAATTTCACCCATCGCTTCGATGAGGTGAGCGGTGCCGACCCCGAAGTGAACGTGCGTGGCTCCCGGCGCGCCTTGAAAAGCGAGTGTCGAGTAGGGCAGGGCGAAGCGGCGGTATTCCTCGGCCGTCAGAGACCCCGCCCAGGAATCGAACAGTTGCACCGCTTCGGCGCCACCGTTGATCTGGGCTTTCATGAACTGGCCGGACAGTTTCGCGCACCAGGTCGCCAGTTTGGTCCAAGCGGCAGGTTCCGCCGCGATAAAAGCGCGGGTTTCGAGGCATTCGCGCCGCCGCGGCCCGCCGGCTTCCAACAGGTAGGAGGCAAGTGTGAAGGGTGCTCCGGCGAACCCCAGCAGGACTTTTTCATAGGGCAGTTCGCGGCGGACATGGGCGGCGGCCTGCTCTATGACCGACCAGTCCGCGACTTCCAGTTCGGTCAGTTTTTCTACCTCGGCGGCGCTGGTCAGAGGCTGTTTCAGCACCGGTCCGCGGCCGGGCACGATGTCGATGTTTGCGCCTGCTAAATACAGTGGCACCACGATATCGGAAAAGAACACGGCCGCGTCGACATGGTGGCGGCGTACCGGTTGGAGGGTAATTTCGGCGGCAACCTCGGGGGTGGTGCAGGCTGTGAGCATGGATTTTCCCTCACGCAGGGCACGGTATTCCGGCAGGGAACGTCCGGCTTGGCGCATGAACCACACCGGGGTGGTGGTCGGTCTGATTCCGTTCAGCGCAGCACGCATCCGCGAACCGGAGAATAGTGGGTCAAGACCCATAGAAACTGTAGCCAAAATACAATCCTAACTTAGGATACCCTTAGTAACTGTTTTGCGGGGGTTAATATATTTAAGGTATAAAAAGGTTGATGCCTTTTCAACTTTACACCGTCAATCACCTGACCCACAGCTTGGCTGAAGTGGCACAGGCAGCGGCTCAAGCTACAGAAAAGGAATCGGAATGGCTCGAGACACCGGGAGTGCATTCCCTGGTGCTGGTTTCAACGTGTAACCGTGTGGAAATTTATGCTTCGGCCGATCCGGGAGTGCGCCTGGTTCCCGCCCATGAACTGCCCTCCGAAACGCAACAGCTCGAAGCTCCCCACCCGCCTCATTCTCAGAACGACACGCTGGCCTGGAATTTCATTGAGGGTCGCGCGGTCGCTGAACATCTGTATCGGGTTGCCGCGGGATTGGATTCCATGGTGGTGGGCGAGGCCGAGGTCGCGGGTCAGGTGCGCCGTTCCTTTACGCGAGCCCAAGACTTGGGGGAAGTTCACGGGTTGATGGTGCGGATGTTTGAGGGGGCGCTTTCTACCGCGCGAAAGGTCGCCAGCAAGACTGAACTGACCGGACTGGGACGTTCCGTGGTTTCCGTGGGTCTGGATGTGGTGGAGGCTAGCGGGCGGCTGCCCGAATGGCGGCAGGCACAAGTTCTTTTGGTCGGCACCGGCGCTTATGCCGGGAGTACGGTCGCTCAGCTGCGCGCCCGCGGGGTGCGCGACATCGCCAATATTTCGACTTCCGAGCGGGTCACGGCATTTGCCAAGAATCACGGAACACGCATCGTTCCCGCCGCTGATTTAGTACCGGCGCTACAACAGGCTGATTTGGTCGTCACCGCGCGGGGAATCGGCGCCCCGGTGCTGCGCCGCGAACAGGTGCGCGCCAGCCTAGCCAACTCCGACAGTTCGTTGACCATTTTGGACCTGGCGCTGCATCGTGACGTGGAAGAAAGCGTGCGGGACCTGCCGGGAGTCACGTTGTGGGATTTGGAGGATATTCGCCACCGGGTTCCGGCTTTGGCAGTGTCCCAAGTGCGTCGGGCGCACGAAATTATTGAACAAGGTTTGGGAGAGTACGACGCGGCGGTGGCGGCACGGCACATGGATCCGGCTATTGTCCAGCTGCGCGCCATTTTCCAGCAGGCGGCCGCGGCCGAGATTGACAGACTTCCCGCTGGCGACATGATTTCTCGCGAGGCCGCCGAGGCCGCGATTCACCACGTCATTGCCAAACTGGCGCATACTCCCACCGTTTCCGCCCACATGGCGGCCGAGGCAGGCTTGGGCTCCGAGTGGGTTGACGCCCTAGCAACTGTATGGGGACTAACTCCCGAGGTCCTCGAAGCCGCTCTAGACGCCGAAATCAGGTAAACCGCATGCACAATTTGTCTCCTTACGATGCGTTACTGCTGGTCAGCTATGGAGGGCCGAACGGCCCGGAGGACGTGTTGCCGTTCTTGCGCAACGCTACCGGCGGGGCAGGTATTCCCGATTCTCGCCTGGAACAAGTCGGCGGGCACTATCGCCTGTTTGGCGGTGTTTCCCCCATTAATGCCCGCAACGCCGAACTGCTGGCCGGCCTGCACCAACGCCTCGGCGATGACCTCCTCTATGCGGTAGGCAACCGCAACTGGCACCCGTATTTTAGCGAAAGCCTCGTTGACTTGGTTGACCGGGGAGCGCGACGGATTTTGACGTTGTTTACCACCGCTTACACGTGTTATTCGGGATGCCGTCAATACCGGGAAAACCTGGCCGAGGCTCTGGCCGACCTTCGCACTGCCCGCCCGGAGGTAGCCGGTGAAGTCACGTTGGATCGGGTGCGACCTTTTGCAAACACCCCCGGATTTGTTCGCGCTAACGCCCGTGCCATCGCGGCGGCCGCCCGGGATTTAAACATGACTCCCGCTTCTGACCAATCCCCCGCAGCATCATCCTCACCGGTTCACCTGGTTTACGTAACGCATTCGATTCCCCTGGAGATGGCGCGGCATTCCGGGCCGTGCCGCTGTGACCACAGCGCAGCCGCGGCTTCCCCGACGGTGCGGAAACCGGCACTGTTCGACGACCGTTTTGACACTCCGGTCAGCCGCCCCCGCGTCCCCTTGCGCCAGCGCCTGAGCGACTTTTCCCCCGAAGCCCTCAACGCTTTGCCGGTAGTGACCCGTGAGCAAGATGCCCTGGGGCAGGGCTGGACCTACCTGGCCCAGCACCTCGCGATAGCACAAGCCATCAACCGCAGACTTTCCGCACAGGGGTTGGAAATGCCGTGGTCGCTGGCGTTTTGTTCCCGTTCTGGTTCCCCCCACCAGGCGTGGTTGGAACCAGACATTAATGACCATTTGCGCGATTTAGCGGCCGCCGGAGCGCGCCGGGTCATCGTGGCTCCCTTTGGTTTTATTTCGGACCACATGGAAGTTGTCTATGACCTCGACACCGAGGCCGCCGCTACCGCCCAGGAACTTGGCCTGGAATACCGTCGGGCTGCCACCGCGGAATCTGACCCTGAGTTCCTGAATGAACTGGCTGACCTGGTTTACGAACGGGCCGCCTTTGCGCGTGGAGAACACCCCCAACAGTCTGTGGAGCCCGACACCTACCCGCCGCTGGCGGAAACCTGCGGACCGAACTGCTGCCAGTATCCGCGCCCTAACCACTCTCGTCCTCATCACACTGTCAACCCAACCCCAATCAAAGGAGAAACCATGGGACATCCCCAATCCGTTCAAACAGCTCCGGAAATCACCGGCGACCCGCGCGATTACGCAGTCGATTATCACGAAGTCAACGCCAGAGAGAACTACTCCCTGCACATGGTGTTTCGTCGGACCCGCCCCCTGCCCACCGACCCGCAGCGCTTGGAACGCATTACCCACCGTTTGGAAGAAGCGGTGAACGGCGTAGTGGTGCGCGGCTGGTATGACGTGTCGGGATTCCGCCCCGAAGCTGACCTGATGATTTGGGCGCTGGCTGATAATACCGAGGCTCTACAAGAGGCATATCGCAAGGTTGGCGCCATCGGGACGTGCCACGGCCGGCCCGCTTTGTTTGAGCCGGTATGGTCGGCGATGAGCCGCCACCTGCCCGCTGAGTTCAACGAATCACACCTACCGGCCTGCTGGGGCGGTTTCGCCCCGCGCAAGTACGCCACGGTCTATCCCTTCGTGCGCTCTTGGGACTGGTACTACCTGCCCAAGGCACGGCGCAACGCTATCCTTAAGGAACACGGTATGAACGGCCACGATTTCAATGACGTGGCGGTTTCGACCCTGGCAGCGTTTGCTCTGGGAGATTGGGAATGGACCATTACCCTAGAGGCCGACCGCCTGGATCGGGTCATGGGTGTGCTGCGCAAGCAGCGCGAGGTTGAAGCTCGCCTGTTCGTGCGGGTAGACACCCCATTCTTTACCGGGGTTCGCGTAGAGCCTCGCGAGTGGGTGGATTTGCAGCCCAAGCGCGACGACACAAGCTGCCAGTGCGGACAGTCTGAGGAACCGTCCTGCGGTTGCGGACAATAGTCCTCACTCGATTTAAGCATCTTTAGATACGACCCCTGCGGCGCTGTCTAGCACAGACCGCAGGGGTTTCTATGGGTTTCAAGTGGTGTGTTTGCGCCGGTTCAAAGCGCGGTGCAGCTGGCGTTCCTGGGGCAGCTTGGCAGACAGCAAAGCATGAAATTCGGGGCCGTGGTTGGGGTGAAAATAGTGCGTGAACTCGTGCGCCACCACGTAGTCGAGGTATTTCGGGTCTTTCGCGCTCAGTTCCAAGTTGAACGTTAGTGCCCGCGTGCGCGGATTGCATGACCCCCACCGCGACTTCATGCGTCTAATCCGCACCGTTCCGGGTTCCGTCTCAAAGACCGCCGCCCACTTGGCCACTACCGGAGCCAGCCGGATTTCCAGGGACGTTTTGCGTAATCTGTCTAAGGCGCGCTGGCGTTTTTCCAGGGGAGCTCCCACCGGTACGTTCAACACAATCACCCCGACGCCCACTTCCGCGACGGCACAAGCGCGGGGGTGAGGGTCCTCCACGACCTTGAGGGGGACGTCTTGACCCCACCACGCTACCGTCTCGCCATCTACCAGCCGAGGCTGCGCCGCTTGTCGCCGTGAAAACCGCTCCTGCTGTCGAGCGATCCAGTCGGCCTGTTCGTGCAGAAAGTCTCGGGCCAGCGACATCGGTGCCCGCCAGGGGATAGAGAGATGGAACTCGCCGCGTCCATCGATGCGCAGCCGCAGGTTCCGCACGTTTTTCCGCGTCAGGTACACCGGAGTGTCGCCCAGCCAGTACACGCCCTCATCGCGTACCCGGCGGACTTTCTGGTTGCTTCCGGCCTTAACAGACATCGCCCTATGCTACCCGACCGGCAGCAAATCCATGTTCTAAATCGACCTTTGTGACCATATCAACCACCAACCCCGAGATACAGCTGGACTTCATCGATAATCTCGACTATCCGATGGCGGGGCAGAGCGAGCCGGCCTGTTCCCAGCCACCGCAAGCCCCACCCTTGTGCGGTCCAAAAATAAGTCTCGGTGCCAGGCCAAGCCTGACACCGAAACCTAGGGAGATGAAAGGGAGGTTTCCCTAAAAGACTCAGTACTGTCCGAAGTTCTGGACCGTGTACACCCACTGGCGACCGGTGGCCGTACCAATACCGGTGCGGTTGAAGCGCCGATCCATCAGGTTGCGGTAGTGACCGGGAGAGGCCACCCATGCCTTCGTGGAACCCGCGGCGTAGGCGGCCGGGTCAACATTGTAGTAGCCCACCATGTTCTCGCCAGCGAACTTCCAGCCCGCCGGGAACAGGTCCGCGTACTTCAAAGCGCCGTTGGAGTGTACAAACACATCGGTGCGGGCGACTTGCTGTGCCCAAGCGCGGGCCGCGTCGTCCATCACCGGGTCGCGCGTCAAGGACGGGATACCCGCAGCGTTACGTGTGGCGTTGATGGAGTTGAGCACCGCGTCTTCACGAGCCTGGTCAGCCGGGGAGGGCTGCATCGAGTACTTGGTGTATACCTGGGATATCCCGGCAACCGGTGCCGCCGCTGCCGGCGCCTGTTGGGGCTGGGCAAAGCCGGCGGCCACATTCAAGACGTTGTCGGAAACCGCGCTGGCGTCCCCGATTGCGGTCACTGCCGGGTTACCGAAAGCCGCCACGAGGTCGCGAGTGTTGCCCCGCGCGTTGGCGGGAACCAGCAGTACTGGACCGTCACTCAACGAGCCAGAAATCAGCGGGTAAACCAGGTCAGTGCCAGAAACCAGGTAAACGTGGCTGGCGTTGGAGAACACCGTCCGGTTGATAGCTTGAGCGGTCAGGTAACGATCCGCTCCAGCAATACGACCGGTCGCAGCCCCGCTCGCCACCTGGCTGAGTCGAGAACTGGGAATCGCACCTTCGCCGCCCAAAGCTACGACCTGGGAGGCACCCAGAGCTTTCACCGTGTTGGCGGCGGTGGCAATGTCGCCGCCATTACCGCTGACGGTGATAATCGGGCCGTCACGCAACACGCCTGCCACAGCCGCGTCGGGGGAACCCAGACCGTTGGAGCCCATCGCGTCAGCGACGTAAACTTTGGCGTTACCGTTGGGGTAGGCATACTGGGCAATAGCCGCCGCGGTAGCCACACGGTTCGGTCCAGCCAGACGGGTCACATTGGCGACTCCGGTGTAGGTGCTGAGTTGACCGGCTACATCGGCACTAATCGAGCCTTCGCCGCCAAGGACCACAACCTTGGAGGGGTGCAAACGCTTAATTTCGTTGAATACATCGGCCGGAACATTACCTGCGGACGGGACCAACAGAATCGGGCCGTTGGGCAGCACGGAGGCCGCCAGCGCGTCAACCGGGTTATCGTTACGCGCCACATAAACTTCAGAAGCTCCGCCAGGGAAAGCAGTACGGGAAATAGCAATCGCGGTCGCAGTAGGGCCGCCGCCGCCGACACGGTTCGGCTTGGCGGGAGCGGGGTCGCCCGGAGCCAGGGGCTCGGCAACTGAGGAATCATCTGCGCCGGCGCTTGCGGTCTGCTGGGGCTGACCCAGCACGGGCGAGCGGCTCAAATCGGGGCTACCAGCCAACATGGCGACAGCAACCATCGCCACGAGCGCGGTTCCTCCGACCAGAAAGCGCCCAAAACGAACGCGGCCATGCACCATCGGACGCATCGCTGCGCCGATTTGCGAATCCTCGTTCGCCTTTACATCCATGTTTGGGGTCTTCGGTTTCATAATCCTTATTCACCTGTCCCTGTACGTTATTTGGTATCTCCAAGACACCACTTCTTCCTTCTAATAGTAACGTTTTAACCCCCTCGAACGGAAGAGTGTTTGCCCTGGATATCAATGAGAAATGCCTGAAAGACCGCAATTTGTTTGCTGTAGAATTAATTTTCCAAACGAGTTAACCTGCAATTCTTCTAAGAATTATTTGCGGGTCATTTCGAACCGCTGGGAATCGGCAAACATGATTTTGTGATTAAGATTCATGTCATTGTTACGACATTTCAGGAAATAATCACCTTGCGAATAGTGTGCGTTCAGGAAATCGTCCGCCATTTTGGCATAAACCGAATCCCGATTGTGCGCCTCGGGAATGTTAAACAGGCTGCCGCGGTTGGCCCACACCGTGACGTGGTCCGCCGAACCCGGGTTCAGCTCCGCCTCCAGCTTGGGCACCAGGTCGTTGCTGTTTTCAAACGAAATCATGTGGACGCTTTCGGGAACCCGACCCATCGCTCCCGCCACCGGCGAACCGGCTGTAATCACCGAACGCACGTTATAGTGGCTGGTGAAGGACGGGTCCGCCGCCAGGTTCGCCGCCACAATCCCCGCTTGGGAATGCCCCACCAGTTCCACCGGGGTCGCGCTATCCACTCCCATACTTTCCAGAGCCACCGCGACCGCCCGCGCCGGACCGGTTTCCAGTCCCGCCACCGCTTCCGTGTTCGTCAACATATCCTGGGGCATTCCCGAACCGGCGTCCCAACTCTCGGTACCGCGCAAAATGACCCGCACCCCTTTCTGACCTGTGGCGTTGCGCCACCTTTGGATTTCAAACGCCCCGTTGTTCCCGTAAGGGTCGATTGTGTTGGAATAGCGGAACACGTCACCAGGGTTCTTTGGAAACGTTCGGGTGGCCCCGGCACGATTGCCTTGTGCCGTCCACCCCAGTCCGGCGCCCCCGCCTTGAACGCGGGGGTTGTAGTCTTGGGTCGCCAACAGTTTGCGTTCCAAGCGTTGGGTCCGGTCTGTCCCGATGAATTTGCCCGTAGGGGTTTGGGAAAAGTTCGCCCGGCGTATGTCACGAGTCTCTTGCTGGCTGGCGGCAAACTTGGCATACGCTTCCTGGTCGTAGGTCCGCAGCCACAGTGCGGGTAGCTGTTTGCCAAAAGGCATAGTTTTTCGCGGCACGACACCGGTTTTTTCCAAGATGCCCCGATAGGTAAAGAACTGTATCGGTCCAAAGAGCAATACCCCGGCCACGACGAGGGGGTCGTCCCACTCGTAGGCATGAATCACCTCCTGGGGGGTGACGTGGTCAAACCAGCCATCAAAAGCGGCGTTCAGTTCCGGAGAATCCTCAAAGCCGGGGGTGTGCAGGATGGTGTTGCTGCCGTTGCCGCTGACCTGCAGCGAGTTCGATGCCCCGTAGTACTGGGCGCCGAGCTTTTCCTGCAGCCACGACAGGAACACCGCGGCCAGTTCAGTATCGCTCATCTGTTTCGTACGGTACACCCGGCCATCGACGGTGAAACTGGCGGGGAAGTATTGTCGTAAAGCCAGATGTTGAGCCACTAGGTGCATCGTAATCGTTTCGAAATCAAAGGCTCCAAACAGGTTTCTGAGGTCGTCCTCGGTCAGTTTATACAGACCCGTGGCCCGTTCGAGCTGCTGGAACAGCGACTCGATTTTTTGGCTCAGAGCCACGGTACCGCAGCTACCTTGACACGCCAGCGTGGCCGCGTTCTCAAACCGGACCCACGCCGATTCCAGGGCCGCCAGTTGCGGGCCATACTCGGCGGCACCTTCCGGGGTTTCACACAACCTCACCAGCCGGGCGTGCACCACATAGTATCGGTGTGCCAGGCGGGATTGTTCGGCCGGTATCCAGTGACTCAACACGTCCAGGGCTTGGGCGCTGTGCTGCAGGCTCGCCCCTATGCGTTCCATCTCTTCGGTGTCCACGCACAGACCGGGCCCCCCGCCTACCAAAAAATCTTGGGGGTGGCCCACCATCGGACTGCGGTCGTCACCGATGGACACATCGTCGAGCCAGCTCACAGCAGTGCCTCCAAGCTGGCTTTCGCGTCCTCCAACTCGTTTATATAGTCGCCCAAGATTTCTAAGTCTCGTAGCCGGTCTCGCCACTGATCGTTATAGGCTTGTGCCGCCAGTCCCAGCCACGTCCGGTTTTCAGACTTGCAAAAATACGCTAACGCCTGAGCATGTTGCCGACTGAACAGTCCCCAGTAACACATCTGCGCCATCATCTTCCCCCTTTTTTCACCGTCACACGGGAGGCTCCGCACACCCAACGTAACCGGAAAAACGGCCCCACCGTACTTGTGAACGTTGTAAAAGTGGATAACCCCACCTCACCGAGCCTGTGGAAAACCCTGAACACCCGGACTTTTGAGCAAAAAACTACCTAAAAACCCGCCGGCTCGGCCAAGTTTTTACAAAACCTTGACCGAGCCGGCACCCTAACCGGGTCTAAATATTTTCGGGAACCATCGAAATCGCCCCGCACGGGCATTCTTCGGCGCAGATGCCGCAGCCCTTGCAGTAGTCGTATTTGAATACGTACTCGGTGGGTCGAATCTTGGTGATGGCGTTGTCCGGGCAGACTCCGAAACAGTTGTCGCACCCGAAACAGTTTCCGCAGCTCATGCAGCGGCGAGCCTCGAATACGGCCGATTCTTCGTCCAGGCCCTGCACGACTTCGTCAAAGGTCGAGGCGCGGCGCGGCCCCTCAATTTTGTCGCGAATCCGGCGGGGAGCGTCTGCATAATACCAGGTGTTCATGCGTTTGATGGAGGCGTCGGGGGCTTTGTCCCCCGCCCGGTATTCCTCACCGTGAAGGTAGGCGTCGATGCAGCGGGCAGCTTTCTTGCCGTGGCCAATCGCGATGGTGACGGTACGTTCGGAGGGCACCATGTCGCCCCCGGCGAACACGCCTTTCATTCCGGTCATCATGCGGGAATCGACCTTGACCACGCCTTTTTCAATCTCGATGCCGGGGGCGTTCTCGACGATACCCAAATCGGTTTCCTGACCCAGCGCCATAATGACGGAGTCGGCACCCAACTCCTCATATTCGCCGGTGCCGACCGGGAAACCGTCCTCGTTCAACACCATTTTCTCAATCTTGATGGCCCCGCCGTCCACGTGCTTAATCGTGGACAGCCACTTCATCATGACGCCTTCTTCCTCGGCCTCCATAATTTCCGAATCGTGGGCGGGGGCGCGGTCGCGGGTCCGGCGATACACAATGATGGCCTCCTCAGCGCCCAGGCGTTTCGCGGTACGGGCCGCGTCCACGGCCGTATTCCCGCCACCATAAATGACAACCCGGCGTCCCAGCATCGGTTTCTCGTCGTTTTCCATGTCCGCCAACATATCCACCGCGTCCATAACTTTCGCGGAATCTCCGGCGGGAATGTCGGCGTGACGCCCCATCTGGGCTCCGATAGCCAGGAACACGGCATCAAAATCGCCGGCGACTTCGGCCACGTTCTCTACTTTCGAGTTGAACTCAAAAGTGACCCCCATATCGGCGATACGTTTCACTTCCTGATCCAGAATGCCGCGCGGCAGCCGGTAGGAGGGAATCCCGAACCGCATCATGCCTCCCGCCATCGGACCGGCGTCGCGCACCGTGACGGTGTGGCCCATCCGACGCAGATGGTAGGCGGCCGACAGCCCGGAGGGACCCGCCCCCACCACCAGCACTTTCTTGCCACTTTCCGGGGCGAGCAAGCCGACCGTCCACCCCTCCAGCAGGGCCTTGTCCCCCACGAAACGTTCAATCGCGTTGATACCCACCGCTTCGTCCACCATGCCGCGGTTGCAGGCGGTCTGACAAGGGTGGTAGCACACGCGTCCCATCACCGCCGGTAGCGGGTTATCGGCCATCATCTGTTCCCAGGCCTGGCGATACCTGCCTTCTTCGGCGTAAAACAGCCATCGTTGGCAGTTTTCGCCGGCCGGGCAAGCCTTGTTGCATGGCGGCAAGTTGCTCACATAGACGGGCCGTTCGGTGCGCCACGAGCCGGTTTCGTTCTCAAGGGAAGAACCAACCTCGAGGGTAATCGCAAAAGGAATGGTCTCGTCTTTCTTTAGTTCAGCTTTGGCTTGTGTCATCTTCGTTTTCCTCTAACTTCTTCAATAGGTTCCGGGCGCCCGTTAGTCGTTATCGGGTTCGTTGCTCACGTCCATTGCCTGCCGTCCGGGCAGCGCCGCAGCGAAACGACCGGCCGGATCGTCGGGGGCGCTCAAGATGCGTTCCCGCACGTCCTCGTCCAGCGAATCCATCTCAATCAAGCCGTACCGTTTAATATTGCGGTCCGCGATGGCTTGAATCCGTGCCAACACTTCGCGCGAATCCGGCCCTTTGAACACGTGAGCAAAACGGCGCTGCGGCTTTAAATACGCCTCGACCGGGGCGGGACGGCGAATCTTAGTGACGGAAGTAATCTCTCCGTTCTCTGCTTCATACACCGGAAACAGCCCGGTCTGAATGGCCAGACGAGCCAAGGTGACAGTCAGGTTCGAGTTCGAACCCCACCCCAACGGACAGGGCACCAAAACATGCAGGTAGCGCGCCCCACGGTAGGTCATGGCCTTTTGCACCTTGTATTCCAGGTCACGCAAATCCGCGACGGTCGCGGTGGCGACATAAGGAATCTCGTGGGCCATCGCAATCCGCGGCATGTCTTTACCCTGGGTGAATACGTTCCCGGGATGTTCACCGACCGGCTGAGTCGTCGCGGTACGTGCCGCCGGGGGGGTCGCGCCGGAACGCTGTACCCCGGTGTTCATATAGGCTTCGTTGTCGTAACAGATAAACAGGACATCGTCATTGCGCTCAAACATCCCGGACAGGCAAGCCATGCCAATATCAACAGTACCGCCGTCCCCGCCCTGGGCGACGACGCGAATATCGTCCTTACCCATCGCTTTCAAACCCGCGGCCGCTCCGGCCGCCACCGCGGCAGCGTTGCCGAACAGGGAGTGCATCCAGGGAATCGTCCACGCGGTTTCCGGGTACGGGGTGGAAAACACTTCCAAGCACCCGGTCGCGTTGATAGCCACCATTTTGCCGTTGGCCACAGTCGTAGCGGTATCGATAGCGTAACGGGCACCCAGTGCCTCGCCGCAGCCCTGGCAGGCGCGGTGTCCCGAAGTCAGGGAGTTTTTCCGGTTCGGGTCGGATTGCAAGGAACGCCACTGCAGGTCCGCCAAACGGTTACCCACCGCGAACGAGCCGACTTGATAGAACTTGACCTGTTCGCGAGCCGGAATTTCGGTCTGTGCAGATTGAGTGATTTCAGTCATTTTTTCTCCTCTGTTCCGGATTATTCAGCCTGATCGGGCACTACCGACACGGCGTCTTGCTTGATGGAAGGGGAAGCCACGCGCGGGTTGCCGACCTTATCCGCCTTGGGTTTCGGCCCGGACTCGGCAATCTTTGCGTTGGTGCGCAGCACCCGTTCGCGTTGCACGTTGGTGGCAAAAGCGCCGGAGCGTCGGGTCGCAGCCTCCCGCTCCAGTTCCCCTCGCACCAGTTCCATATCCAGGTCCATAAAGGTCAGGGGCTCGAGGGTGTCCGCCACGGCCTGATCCAGCATGGCGTGCAGGGAATTCTTGGTGATGTTGCGCCCGCCCAGCCCGGCGATGACTTCATAACAGGTAAACGGCAGGCCGCGCATCGCCGCGCGCAGCTCGGAGGAAACAATCCCGCCAATCCCCAGCTGGAAGGCTTTTTCGAGGCAGACGACGCGCTTTGCGCCCTGCAGGACCTCGCGGATAGCGGCGAACGGGAAAGGCCGGAAGGACACGAGGGACATAATGCCGATTTTTTCGCCGTTCTCACGCCGCTGGTCCACCACGTCCTTTAGCGTGCCGACCACGGAGCCCAGCGCCACGATAATGGTTTCGGCGTCCTCGCAACGGTACGTGTGCAGCAAGCCACCGGAGTCTCGGCCAAAAATACTCTTAAATTCGGACTGCACCTGAGGGATAAGGTCGATAGCCTGCAGCATCTTGTGGTGGGCGATGTAGCGCACCTCGGTGAAGGCTTCGGGGCCGACCATCGCGCCGATAGACAGCGGGTCGTCGGGGTCCAGTACCTGACGCGGTTCGTAGGGCGGCAGGAACTGTTTGACCTGTTCGGGTTCCGGCAGGTCGACCTGTTCGACCGCGTGGGTCAAAATAAAGCCGTCCATGCACACCATCACCGGAACGCTGAGTTCCTCCGCGATGCGGAACGCTTGCACGTGCAGGTCCGCGGCCTCCTGATTGTTTTCGGCGAACAGTTGTATCCACCCGGAATCGCGCTGGCTCATCGAGTCGCTGTGGTCATTCCAAATGTTGATGGGCGCGCCGATGGCCCGGTTCGCCACGGTCATCACGATGGGAAAACCCAGACCGGCAGCGTTATACACGGCCTCAACCATATAGAGCAAACCTTGTGAAGCGGTGGCGGTGTAGGAACGCGCCCCCACTGCCGAAGAGCCGATACAGGCGCTCATGGCCGCAAACTCGCTCTCGACGTTGACGTATTCGCAATGTTCCAACTGCCCGGACTTCACCAGGGCGGACAGGGCCTCAACAATGTGGGTTTGGGGACTGATGGGGTAGGCGGCGACCACGTTGGGCTGGCAAGCCGCGACGGCTCGAGCAATCGCCTGGGAGCCTTCGATTTGTTTCAGCATTGTTTCTTCTTCCTTTTACTCTCAAGTCCGGGGCGCACCACACCGTCCCGGTACCGTTGGCGTCTCTCAGGCCATATTGTTTTTCACGTATTCATAAGCGGCTGCGGCCGCTGCTACGTTGGAATCGCCAACTTTGCCTTTGAACTTGCCGCGGATGGCGTCCTCCACCGATTCCAGTTTGATAATCCCGGTCAGCGCCGCCAACCCTCCCAGCAAAACCGCGTTCGGCAGGGGACGTCCCAGCTTTTCCAGGGCGATTTCAGAAGCGGGCATCGCCATAAAGTGACCCCGTGGCAGCCTCGCCTCCAACTCAGACACGCCCAATTCAGCGGCAGTCTTTTGGGAGTTAACCAGCGCGTATCCGTCGTCTTTCAGCCCCGAAAACGGATCCATAATGGCCAGCAAGGTCGGGTCTTGGACGATGACGATATCGGGATCCAAGATGGGTTCCCGGGAGCGAATTTCTCTATCTTCAATCCGGCAATAGCTCACGACGGGAGCGCCGGTCCGTTCCGACCCGAAAGACGGGAAGGCTTGGGCGTGGTGGCCGTCAGCAAAAGCCGCGTAAGCCATTAGATCAGAAGCGGTAACCACACCCTGACCACCGCGACCGTGTACTCGAATTTCAACCATGTTTCGAGCTTATGTTGCCAACCCGATTTTGTCCTCAGAACTGGACAAATCTGGGGGTTTTTCAATGAACACCCCGAAAAAATTCTCGAGTTAGGTTTACCTTTAAAGGCAGTATTGACTTGCTAAAAACGTGACTACTTCTCGATTTCCTCATTTTTTAGTCAATTAACGCTAAAATTATGACACGCACGAGCCAATGGGGGCAGCGATGACACAGCAAGAAGACACGCGTATTCGCGTCGGAGTGGTCGGATTCGGCAACTATGGCAAGGCAGCCGCCAAAGCGGTCAGCAAGTGTCGTGACCTGGAGCTGGTGGCGATTTTTTCCAAACGCGACCCGCAAAAACTCCAAAACGCCTACGCCAAGGTTTACCCCACCGCTACCGTAGCCCAGTTCGCCGACCGTATCGACGTCGTCATTATCTGCGACACCCTAGGGACAAAACTGCAGCAAGAAACCCCCCAGCTGGCCCAGTATTTCCACACGGTCGACGCCCACCCCTTGCGCGGCAAACCACCCACCGCCGAGGAAGTCGAAGCGAAACGTCAGTTCCGCCTGGAGGAACTCGAACGGATGGCGAAAGACATCGCCGAACGCCAGGCGGCTCGTGACGCTGCGGCGGGCGTAGAACAAGAGGCTGATGCGTCTGCGGCAACCCCAGACGCACCGCCGGACACAAACGCGGCACCCGACACGACTGAGGAGAAAAACCCTGATGAAGCCATCCACGAAGTCTCGGGCATGATGCTGCCGGCGTTCATCAAAGAACCCGTTTTCCAGCCCGTCTATCAGCCCTTCCCCGACTATTTCGCGGCGGTAGACCAGGCGGGGCAATCCACCAAACACGTGTCTTTGTGTGCGGTGGGGTGGGAACCCGGCCTGATGTCAATGTTCCGAGTCATCTCTGACTCCCTGTTCCCGAAAACGAAAACCTACACATTTTGGGGGCGCGGGATTTCCATGCAGTGGTCCAACGCGATTCGCGCTTTCGAGGGCGTGTTGGATGCGGTGGCTTACCAGGTGCCCAAAGAGGAGCCCCTCACGGCGGTACTAAACGGGGAACCAATCTATGATGATTCCCGCAAAGCCCTGCACTACATGGAATGCTATGTAGTGGCTGACCCGGCCTATGACAAGGAACAGCTGCGTGAGGAAATCATCGCCATGCCGGGCTGGTTCGCCGACTACGACACCCAGGTCACGTTCTTAAGCCCCGACGAAATGCGCGAGTTTCACTCGCGGCTGACCCACGCAGGGCTAATTTTGTCGCGTGCCTCGACCTCCCAAGGCATCAACGAACAGATTAAGTTGGAAATCGACATGGATGATAACCCCGAGTTCACCGCCTACGTCATGGTGGCAGCAGCCCGGGCGGCTTACCGTGCCGGGCAAGCTGGCTGGTCAGGGGCCCACACGATGATGGAGATTCCCCCCATCTGGCTGCACCCCGACCCGCCGGAAAAGCTCCGTTTCCAGATTTCCGGGTCATAGGTATTCCTTGGTGTCTTGGTGACACCACCCGGCAATACAACGCCGGCGTTCACAGACTAACAGTTCAAGCAGTTTCTGATGCCTCTATAATTGCTGATGAACACCAATTTGAACTGGAATCGAAGCCTAGACAGATGTGTATAAGTGTGTGACCTAATGCTTGTCTTTGCTGGCTAGAAGGTCATAAAGCTTACTGAGCATTTCCTGGGTTTCGATGAACTCGCTGCTTCCAGGTTTACCGTTTTCTTTAAACCAGTTTTTCAGCATATTAAAATCTTTCAAGCCCAGCTCGCCGCTGATGATGCCTTTTTCCTTTGACAATGCAACAGTTGTTGCTAACATCCCGATTTGACCGATGCCCATATCTGACCCCTGCGCGGCCTCAATGGTTTGAACTTCGTAACGCGTCAACTGCGCCAAACGCTGCACCGTCCTTCGGTCATCTGCCAAAGTTAAAACACCGTTAGGCAGCAAAACACCTTCCTGCATTTTGTATGCTGCATTGGCCGCCAGACCAGGCCCCTTCAAATCAGAGACCGCCTTATAAATTTGGCTGCGTTCAGTAACTTTCTGTGTCAAATAGGCTCGCTCATCCGCACTGATAAACCCGTGCTTTTCAAGCTTGTCAAACATATAGCTCAAATCGACCTTAGTTCCCCAGGCTTCCACCCCACCTTGGGAAACAGTCACTGATGAGGTCGTTTCCATCGATTTCTGAAAGCCCTGCGCGGTCGAAACGTGAGGACTGACATTAGGCATCGACGTCCCTTGGAACGAACCAACATTAATCATTGCAAAGCCCCTCTTTTCACACGAATTTATGGCCGGTTTGACCGTCACCTCCCACACTAGGGCAAAACTGCAGTCATGAAAATATCCCAAAATTGGGGTATTCCACCTCAGAGACGATTCCGATAGAGTGCGTTTAAACATCTTTACGAGGAAGCTTTGATGCGTATTATTGCTGTTCAAATTGTTTTTCTAGGCACCGTGGGTCTGACTCTCGGAGCCTGTGGGCCGCACAGCGACTTAATAGCCGAGGAACACTCTGAAATCACAATCTGCGACATCATTCCCCAGCTATGCTGAGTCTAAGCATCATGGGGAGGGAAGTTTGCACCTTACAAAACCTTGTTTACCCTGGATTTCCAGGAATAAGATTCTTTTAGCTGTGCTGCTCCTTGGTGTTGTTCTTGACTTCAGCATTATCCGAATTCGTGACAACCCCTGGAGTGTTTTAGGTGAACTAATCGGATTCGTAGTTTTCCTTGGCTACATATTTTTCCCTCGCGTAGGTGGATGGGTTTTTATTGCTGCTGTCGTTGCTATGAATGTGGTACCCACGGTTGAATTTGGTCTGGTGGTGTACTTGACGATTCCGGTGATTTTTGACTGGTCTTGGCGCGGCTGGTGGAAGCAGAGCTTGATTGCAACGCTCGTCAGTTCACTCGCGATATTGATTGGTTTTGCTGGTAAATACAATACGATTGCCAGCGTTTTTTACGCCTTGCTCCTGCTTTTTGCTTTCGGGGCAGGTTTTGTGCTGCGCCAGTACATTGAAGAAAATTTGCGACTGAACATACATTCGGTGATGGAACAACACCGTTACGAATTAGCTCAATTACAGACCAAGCAGGAATTGTCAGCAGAGTTGCACAACTATACAGCAGGAACGCTCTCCCGATTGACAACCCTGTCGGCCAAACTATTGGAAGATGCTAAGGGTTCCCCCGAAACAAGTGAGGAAACCAGACTACGCTTGGAGTTGCTGCATGGAGAGTCTGTGCGAGCCCTCAGCGAACTGCGAAGAACATTAAGTGTGCTGGGACAAAACCCTACACTGAAAGCAACCCCCACACCCCTCGCCACCTCGCTAGATACGGCTAGAGACATCGCGACGGGATTTGGCTTCAACGTAGAAATCGACACCGACCCTGAGAACCTGCGCACACTGAGTACCACCGTCACCAGCTTGTTGCGTGAATGTGTCCGTGAAGCCCTGACGAACTTGATAAAGTACGGCAACCCTGAAAAGCCGTGTCGTGTGTCTATTGAGGTTGACAATACGGAAGGAATAGTAGATTTCACGATGATGAATTCAATTAGTTCTTTCTCTGTCAATCCGGTGTTGAGCAGCGGCAGGGGTTTGAAACTTTTGGGGGAGCAAGTTCATATTTCAGGTGGTGTCCTCGAGGCGGGACGGACTGGGGAGCATTGGGTGTTACACATCACCATCCCTCTCGAGATGGAAGTGACAAAGTGAGCGGACAGGAAGTTATTAAGGTCATTTTTGCAGACGATGATGACCTTTATATGCACGAGATGAGCATCCTCCTGAACAGTTTGGATTACATAACAATCGTCGGCAAGGCAGGGAACGGTCTTGAGGTGATGAATCTCATTGAGAACACAAATCACGATGTGGTGCTATTAGATGTGGCCATGCCGGGGATGAGTGGTATTGAAACGGTTACATCCGCGCTGACACACAATCCGGACGAACGGATTATTATGCTGACCGCTTTTGAACGTCCCGATATGCTACGTGCGGCCTTAACAGCCGGAGCAAAAGGATTTCTGACCAAAGAGACTGAGTTCCGCGAGATTGGTGAGGCCATTAAACGGGTGTACAGAGGCGGGAACGCCCTGGATAACAAGCCGTTATCTATGGTTATGGATTATTTCGTGTCAACCAATCCTCAACCTGCTAACCTGCAGCTGCAATCCCAAATCGATGCTTTACCCCAGCATTTACGCCAAGTCGTTCAACTCATAGGCAAGGCTTACTCCAACAAAGAAATCGCGGCCGAAACCGGACTGTCCATAAATACCGTGAGTACGTACGTGAAATGTGCCCTCGCAAAACTTGGTATGCGCCGCGGAGAATTGACCATGCAGATAATCCGTCTGGGTCTGGACCAGGCACCACCGGTTTAACCAAACGTGTTACAATTTCCCACCATACTTTGACAAAATTGTTTTGAATGAAACGTGATTTCCGGCAATATCAGTTCCACTCCCCAAGTCAGCTAGACTGCCTCTGTGACGGATTTTGCGCAGCGGCTGCTGGGGCGCCCGGCTCTGACCGGTCGGGTCGTCGGCTTGGATATGGCTCGCGGCCTGGCCATTTTGGGGATGTTCACCGCGCATATGTGGGTTTCGGTGCAAGGTCCCGTCTCTAGCGTGATGGCCTTGTCTCACGGACGTTCCGCCCCGCTCTTCGCACTTCTCGCGGGGGTTTCGATGGGCATCATGCAAGACCGGATGGCGCGGCGTTTTGCCGACTCCCCCGCACTGTCGCGTCGCTATTACAGTGAAAAAATCCTGGTGCGTGCCGCTGTCTTAATCCTCATCGCTGCCCTGCTCAGCCTTTTCAACACCCGTATCCTGCTGATTCTCGATAACTACGGGGTGTGGATGATTTGCGCCCTGTTCCTTTCTGGCCTCTCCGTTCGGAGCCTGCTGTGGGTCATCGGACTGTTGCTGGTGGTGGGTATTCCGCTGTGGCACTACCTCAATCTGCTGTTTTTACCGTCCGAAATCGGGGTCGTCCTGGGACTCAATGACTATCAGATGCCCACGTTCCTCATCTATGTATTGACCGGACTGATTCTGTGGCGTTTTGGTTGGGCGGGGACGAGCCCGCGGTCGCGTCGACTGCAGAAGGTCGGGGCGGGCCTCGGGCTGGGTGTGGCTTTCGTGGTTTTCGGGGTCGGCACCGCCATTGATTCGCTACGTCTGGGACGCATTTCCGGGGTCATTCTCAATCAAGACACCCTGTCTATCGCCAACCCCACCCCGGCCCAGTTTTGGTATCAAACCCTGGTCTATATCGCTCCACATACGGATTCCGTAGCGGAAACCGTGGCCAATACCGCTTGGTGCATCGGACTGACTTCCCTGTTGCTGCTGGCAGGGCCGACCTTCAACCGGTTTTTGTCCCCGGTGGCAGCGTTGGGTTCGATGGCGCTGACCACCTATACCCTCCACGTCATCTGGCACGCGATTACGTTCCGTCTGTTCGGGTATCCCGGGCTCATCCCCTCCCTCATCATTATGATTGCGGTTTTCCTGCTGGCCGCGAGCCTGTGGCGGTTACGGTTTGGCAAGGGTCCGCTGGAGGCTCTCCTGGCTCGCCTCAGCGATCCTCCCCCACGCCCCCGCACTGCACCGGGCTTGCACGATTAAAAACCTGTCGGCCGGCGAAACCCGCCGACCGACACGTTTGTAACTAGCCATCGTTTATGGCAGAGCCAAACCGAAGATGGGGATAGCCAAGGCAAATACGGTGATGGTAATCAACACCAAGCCCACCAGGGCGATGATGAAACCGCCCTTGATCATATCCGCAATCTTGAGGTACCCAGAACCGTAAGCGATAGCGTTTGGCGGGGTCGCGACCGGTAGCATAAACGCGCAGGTCGCAGCCAGAGCGGCCGGAATCGTCATAATCATCACGTTCGGGCCTTGCAGACCGATACCCATAGCCACGCCACCGATAATCGGCAGGAACGCGGCCGCGGTAGCGGTGTTCGAGGTCAACTCGGTCAGCGCCAGCACCAGGGCAGCCACGGCCAGGACGATAATCACAATGGGCGCACCCGCCAGTCCCTTCACCATCTCACCGATGTAGTTGGACAAGCCGGTGTGCTGGAACTGCTTGGACAGTGACAGACCGCCACCGAACAGCAGCAAGATGTCCCACGGAATCGTCTTGGCTTCGTTCCACGTCACCAGACGTTCCCCGTTGGTCTTGCCGGGAATAATGAACAGCAGCACCGCTACGCTCATCGCCACGATAGCGTCGAGCTTCTTCGGGCCTTCGATACCGGTGGCCTTCAAAATCAGCGGCACGAAAATCCAGCAGAACACGGCCAAGAGGAACAGCAACATAACCAGCAGTTCGCCGCCGCGTAGTTTCCCGAGCTTGGCGTATTCCTCGTTGATGAGTTCCTTGCCACCGGGGATTTCCTCGATTTCCGGCTTGAACATGACGAAGGTCAAAATCCACCAGGCGAACAGCGTAAAGACAATAACCATCGGCAGACCCATCAGGAACCACTTGCCGAAGTTGATGTCGTAGTGCAGGGTATCGCTCATGTATGCCTTCAAAAGGGTGTTCGGCGGAGTCCCGATGGGGGTCGCCAGCGAGCCGATAGAGGCCGAGTAGGCGATGGCCAACATCAAACCGACAGCGAAGTTGGACCGCTTGATACCGTGCTTTTCCGCCGTGGTTGAGGCCACGTCGTCGCCTTCGTTCAACAGACCGGACATGACACCACCGTGGATAGCTCCGCCGTAGGCGGCTTCCACATCCAGACCTTTACTAACGGCGGCGTTTTTGTCCTGAGCGGATTCAAACAGCTGAATCACGGACAGGCCGATGGGCAGCATCATCACAGCGGTTGCGGTGTTGGACACCCACATCGAGATGAACCCGGTAGCAATCATAAAGCCCAGCACCAGGCGGCGGGGTTTGACCCCGACGATGCGGACGATACCCAGCGCCACACGCCGGTCAAAGTGCCAGCGCTGCATGGCGATAGCCAGGATGAACCCGCCCATGAACAGGTAAATCGTGTCCGAAGCATAGGATCCGGCGGTGCCCGCATAGTCGTTAACTCCCAGCAGCGGGAATAACACCAGCGGAACCATTGCCGTAGCCGCCAGGGAGATAGCTTCGGTCATCCACCAGATAGCCATCATGACCGCGATACCGGCGACCAGGTACACCGCGCCCACATTCATTTCTTCTTCTTCGATGACGTCGGCGCCAACGGACTGCGTAATAATGTCCACCGCGTCACGAGGAATTAAAAAGTAAACGATGGCACCCAGGATGACGCCACCGAAAAGCCCAATCAAACGGACCTTTGAGATTTTCTTTTCGCCCTCAGATTGCTCCACATCGTGTTTGTCGACCGGAGGGACTTCCTTCACACTCATACTTTCGCGTGCCTTTCGTGTTTAATCGGCTCAGCTTTGAGCTGACTTTGCACATTCTACATGAGAATTAGAAGGGCAAATACCAGGTCGAGGGCTTTTCTTGGGGTTTTCTTGGTAAACGTCCAGGTTATCCCTGTGTCACAGATTGGGATTTTATTTTTTCAAACCTTGGTTATTCACGAGTTCGGCGCCACGGTTTTTCGGGTTTTCCCGCGATTTTTCGGGGGTGTGGATAACCTGTGGATAAAATTGCGTTTTTTTGAAACACATTTCCTCCTCGTTTCTTGCATAAACGCCCTCAAGTGTGCTAAAGAGGCATTTTGCTATGCCAAATACCCAGCTCATGCCCTGTTTGAGCGGTGGAACCTTATTTCTGTAGTGAAAGGTTTGGAGAATTTTATGTGGCGATTTTTAATTCACAGCGACTGTGGATAACATGTGGGTTCCCAACCCACAACATCTCACATAACTTTGACAGACGAGCCTAGGTGATAAAAAACTTAAAAAAACAATTCACCGCCTTACCCACCGGTTATCCACAGACTTGTTCGGGGTTATCCACCTATTTTCCACCAAAATGGTTTGCTAAGTCAGAACCGAAAGCGTAGGTTTGAGCCCGGATATCTATCTTTCAACCCCTTTCAGGCGGGGGTGAAGTGTCGGTGAAAGGAGGCCGCGTGGAGGAACAAAATAATCTGGCTGTCGACCGGATTCCCCCCCACAACATCTTGGCTGAGCAATGTGTGCTCGGCGCCATGATTCTGTCCAAGAACGCCATCGCCGACACCTATAAGCTGCTGCTGCCCAGCGATTTCTATGACTCACGTCACGAGATTATTTTCAACACGATCCTGGACCTCTACGCGGCGGGAGCGGCTTCCGATCCGGTGACGGTTCCTGCCGAACTGGAAAAACGGGGTCAGCTCTCCCGCGTCGGTGGCTTGGATTACATTCACACCGTTATCCACTCGGTACCTACGGCCGCTAACGCCGCCTACTATGCTCAGATTGTGCGCGACCAGGCGACCTTGCGCGGCTTGGTCGAAGCAGGCACCCGCATCACCCAACTCGGTTATGCCATCGACACTACTGACGCGGACGAACTCATCAACACCGCCCACGCCGAACTGGACCGGGTCAGCGAGAAACGCACTTCTGAAGACTATCGACCACTGTCCGAACTGCTGACCCCGGTCTTGGACGAAATCCAACAGACCGACGACGACCCGCACACGGTTCACACGGGGTTCCTCGATTTTGACCGGGTAACCAACGGCCTGCACGCCGGTCAGCTCATCATTGTGGCGGCGCGTCCGGCGATGGGTAAATCGACTTTTGCCCTGGATATTTTGCGTCACGTGACTTTGAAAGAGAAACGGGCGGCGGCGATTTTTTCTCTTGAGATGTCAGCCGCGGATATTATCAAGAGGATGCTGTCAGCGGAGGCTAGCGTGCCGCTGTCCCTCCTGTTTGCGGGGATGCCCAACGACGGCCCTCAGAACCAAGCTAACTGGGACAATATCGCTTCGGCATATAACCGAATGAAGTCCGCGCCTTTCTTCATTGACGATTCCCCGAACCTGACCATGCCCGATATTCGAGCCAAGTGCCGGCGTCTGAAGCATTCCACAGATTTGTCCCTCGTTGTCGTGGACTACATTCAGTTGATGAGTTCACATAAACGCATCGAGTCGCGTCAACAGGAAGTTTCCGAGATTTCGCGGTCCTTGAAACTCTTGGCCAAAGAGCTGGAAGTGCCGGTCATTGGGGTCGCTCAGCTAAACCGTGGGCCGGAGTCCCGTACCGATAAGAAACCGATGATGAGTGACTTGCGCGAATCGGGTTCGTTGGAGCAGGACGCTGACCTGGTGCTGTTGCTGCACCGCCCCGAATATTACAACTCGGACGACCGTCCCGGCGAAGCTGACCTCAATATCGCCAAACACCGCAATGGACGCACCGATATTATAAACCTGCAGTTCCAAGGCAAGTTTTCGCGTTTCGTTTCGGGGATTCACCGCAATCAAGAGGAACCCCCGCCCCCGGATTACTAAAAACGCCCGGTGCCGGAAACCCGCAGGTTCCCGGCACCGTTCTCTATTTAGGTTCTACTTTTCGGCTCGCACCGTGACTTCCAGCGGTGAGGTCAGTTCTTCGAACAGACGCACCGTCAGCTGGTAGGTACCGACTGCCTTGATGGGCTTCTCGATGACAATTTTGCGCTTGTCGATTTCAGCGCCCTTTTGCTCCTTAACCGCCGCGGCGATCTGAGCGGTGGTGATAGCCCCAAACAGACGCCCGTTCGCGCCGGCCTTGGCATCAATCAACACCGGGTCGCCCTCGGCAAGCTTGGCTTGCACCGCCTGAGCGATTTCCATCGAGGCAATCTGTTTCTTTGCCAAGGCGGCCTTCATCCGGTCGATTTCCACCTGGGATCCCTTGGTCCACGGCATCGCCAAACGGCGCGGCAACAGATAGTTGCGAGCGTAACCGGGGCGTACTTCCACCACGTCGCCAGCGTTACCGAGCTTGGCGACTTCGTGGGTCAAAACAACTTTCGTATTCTGAGTCATTGTTTACTTCCTCCCTCAAATTTAGCGGCCGGAACCGGAGTAGGGCAGCAAAGCCATTTCGCGGGCGTTCTTAACCGCTTTCGCAATCTGACGCTGTTCCTGGACGGTTACACCGGTGACGCGCCGGGCGCGAATCTTGCCGCGGTCCGAAATGAACTTGCGCAGCAAAGCGGTGTCTTTGTAGTCAATGTTGCCAACCTTTTGAGCCTTTAGGGGGTTGGTCTTTTTCTTAATGGGTTTGTTGTTATTGCGCATCTGCTTACCCATATCGATCTCCTTAAATAACGTGTTGAAAAACTTATCTGTGTTGTGCCGGAATGCCGCGGGAAAAAGGCGGCAAACCGGTTAGAACGGTGGATTATCGCGGAAACTGGAATCAGCCGGAGCCCCCGGGGCGCCGAAGCCGGGCGCGGGCGAACCCCACGCGTCCCCGTCGGAGCCTCCGGCGGGAGCACCGTAAGTGGGCTGCGGCTGAGCTGTGCCAGGAACGCTGTTGTAGCCGCCGCCACTCGCGTTGGCACCAAAGCCTCCCTCACCGCGCTGAGTCCGGTTCACCGAGGCGGTAGCAAACCGCAAAGACGGACCAATCTCGTCAACCGTCATCTCTACTGAGGTGCGCCGAGAGCCATCTTGGGCTTCCCAAGAACGCTGCTGCAAACGGCCTTGCGCGATGACGCGCGACCCCTTGTGCAGGGATTCCGCAACGTTTTCCGCCAGTTCCCGCCAAGCGGTACACCGCAAGAACAGGGCTTCGCCGTCTTTCCAGCTGTTGGAGGCCCGGTCAAACGAACGCGGAGTTGACGCAATCGTGAAAGACGCCAACGCCGTGCCAGACTGGCCCCAGCGAAGTTCCGGATCCGCCGTCAAGTTGCCTATTACCGTGATAATCGTGTCGCCTGCCATTGTTTCTCCTTAGTTGTCATCAATTCGGGGGCGTGGTGCCAAAATCCGCTCGTTGCATGGTGCCGTCACCGGCTCTACTCAACATATCAGGGACCCTGGAGACCAAAATTCGCCTCCGTTTGAGTGGAAAAATTAGGCATCCTTGCGCATCAGTTTGGTGCGCAGAATCGACTCGTTTAGGCCCAGCTGACGATCCAATTCCTTGGCGATTTCCGGGGTGGTTTCCATGTCGACAACCACGTAAATCCCGTCAGTCTTTTTCAAGATGGGGTAGGCGAGCTTGCGCTTGCCCCACACATCAAGTTTCTCAATTTTGCCCCCCAGGTCTTCTACCTGGCCAAACAGGGCGCTCATCGAGGGTTCGACAGTGCGTTCATCGACCTCGGGGTCGACAATCACCATCATTTCGTATTTCCGCATATAACTCTCCTTTGGTCTTAACGGCCCCGGTCCCTCCGGAGCAGGAGTCGCTGTCCTGGCGCGGTGCCAAAACAGCCTTACGATTCTAACGTTTTCCGCTCCCTTTAGCCAATTCGCGGGTTGGGTAATGCCAAGCTGGAGGACTTACCCCCCTGTGGAGTCGGAAAAACGTCTCAACCCGCCCGCAATATGCTACTGTAACACCTACTCTAACATTTTAGGGTTAGACTCCTGCCACCCC
The DNA here is from genome assembly GCF_947254095.1 of uncultured Mobiluncus sp. Taxonomy (GTDB): domain Bacteria; phylum Actinomycetota; class Actinomycetes; order Actinomycetales; family Actinomycetaceae; genus Mobiluncus. Next base: position 39,162 of record NZ_CAMYBV010000012.1, on the reverse strand, counting down.
TCAAAGCGCCAACCACCAGCATATATATCAACTGCCGACCCGCCCTCGTGCCAGCTACTGTAACGTACTGTAACAATGTTAGAGTAGCTGGCCCACCGGACTCGTGAAATCAATACCAGTTAGGTGACGGGCCCGCCCGATTCGGTCGCGCCGCCTTCCCCACCCGGTGCCGGATTGGGGGGAACTGGCGTATTACTAGGGTTGGGAACGAAACCGGAAGTGCCCGGAATAGTGGGACTGGGCTCGGTTCCACCCGAACCATTCCCCGGCTCGTTCGAGGGCAGGTTCCCCGGACTGCGCGGCGTCGCGGGAGAAGGCGACAGGGACGGACTGGGGGACAGCGACTCATCGGGGCTGGGACGCAGTGAAGGTTCAGTCTCGGTGGGGCTTGGTTCCTCCGACCGGGTCACTTCCACTTTCTTGAGTTTTTGGGCTTTCGCGAACTGCTCGACTTCCAGGCCTTTCACGGCCCCAGACATATATTGTTTCCACAGCCACGCCGGCCAGGTAGAGCCGGTAACTTCGCGAATGCCGCCAAACGGTGAGATGGATTGTTCCTCCCCGTTAGGTCCGGACTGATACAGACCGACAATGGTCACCACTTGGGGGATGAATCCGGCGAAAACCGCAGACTTGTTATCGGTGGACGATCCGGTCTTACCGGCGGAGGGCCTGCCGATTTGGGCTTTCACCGCGGAGCCTCCCGCCTGGAACGGTCCCGTCAAGGCTTGGGTGGCGGTAAGGGCGACATTGCGTTCAATGACCTGGTCCGCCGAGAAAGACGGCATATAAACAATGTCCCCAGAAGTGTCCGTGACCTGGCGAATCATGTGGACAGTCTCACGTTTGCCCTCGTTGGCAATAGTTCCGTAAGCTTCGGCGATATTTGCCGCCGTCGGAGAAGCCGAACCAAGCACGTTCGTCAGAGCATCGTCCAGGCCCGGGGTGTTTTCGGGATAGCCCAAACGAATCGCCACTTCCTTGGTCAAGGACGGTCCGACCTTCGCGTTCAAAGCGACATAGGCCGTGTTGATAGATTTCGCGGTAGCTTGTGCCAAGTTGACCGTTCCATATGAGACTCCGGCGAAGTTCCTGATTGGCACGCCTTGAATGGTCTGCGGGGAGTTCCCCGGGTAGGTGTCGTTCAACGACCCGCCCTGTTCCAGGGAGGCAATCATCCCGAAAGGCTTAAACGTCGACCCAGCCTGGAAGTGTTCCTGGGTGGCGGCATTGATTTGGACTTTCAGATAGTCCTCACCAGGATATTCCGCAATAATTTCCCCCGTCTTCGGATCAGTGGAAATCATCGCGACGTGCAAGTTCTCCGAATGACCCGACGGCAGCTTCGCCACCGTCTGTTCCATCAATTTGACTTTATCTTTGTCTAAAGTCGTGATGATTTTCAGCCCCATCGTGTCGATTTGTTCCTCGCTCAAGCCAGCCAAATCTTTCAGCTCTTGACGCGCCTGGAACATGAAATAGCCGTTCAGCCCCCCGAAATCCTGCACGCTCTGGGTGGGGGGAATCGTGGCCGGAAACTGCGCCGATGCCTGCTGTTCCGGGGTAATATACCCATCAGCGGCCATATTCTTAATGACCCGTTTCCACCGTTTTTCCGCCAGTTCCTGGCTCACGGCCGGATCGTATGCGGAAGGCGCCGGGATAATGCCGGACAGTAGGGCCGCCTCGGAATAATCGATGTCCTTGGCGTTCTTACCGAAATAAGCCTTCGCGGCAGCCTGAATCCCATAGGATCCGCGGCCGAAATAAATCGTGTTCAAATAGTTGCCCAGGATTTCGTCTTTTTCCTGCTGGCGGTTGATTTTCAACGCCATAATGGCTTCTCTGGCTTTCGCCCAGTAGCGTTGCACCACGTTTCCCTGGTTCGTGTTTTCCGCCATGTAGTAGCGTTCCACGTACTGTTGGCTCAGCGTGGAAGCGCCCTGCGTCGCCCCGCCGCGCGCGTTATTGAGGAAAGCCCGGGCGATGCCGCGCAAGTCAACCCCAGAGTTGGTCCAGAAGGTGCGATCCTCCGAGGCCACGACCGCGTTGCCAATCTGTTTGGGCAGGTCTTTCGTTTCGATAATTTCCCGGTTTACCTCGGCGAACTTGCCGATTTCGGTGGTTCCATCGGAATAGTACACGGAGGTGACTTGGGCGCGTGCGAACTCGGCGGGTTTCGGTATTTCGGTCGTGGCATAGACGACCAAGAACGTCGCCAAGGCACCCACAATGCCCAGAATGATAAGGAACAGCAAGGTCAGGAAAAAGTTGCGAACATAGTGGTGTTTGCGCCGTTTGGGACGCACCTGTCGCACTGTTTGCCCAGTTACTGTGCGTGGTCGCGCTGCCTTTGCCATGTTACCTGTCCTCGCCACAGTTTTCCCGATTCACCCTAAGCGGTGAAGCGGGGTTACCGCGCTTTGTCCTGCTCTTTCGTACCATTGTGCCATTTATCCCACCAGTCACGCAGAACGGCAATGGCATTATCGTGTCCGACCGGGCCGTGTTCCATCCGATAGGCCAGCAGATACCGATAAGCTTTGCCGACGTCCGGGCCGGCGGGAATCCCCAGGATTTCCATGATTTCGTCCCCGTTGAGTTCGGGGCGGACCGCGTCTAGTTCCTCCTGGGCTTTCAGCTCCCGAATCCGGGTTTCCAGGTCGTCGTAGGCGGCCGCTAGGCGGTGGGCTTTTTTCACGTTACGGGTCGTGCAGTCGGCACGAGTCAGGCGGTGCAGGCGTTCCAGCAGGGGACCGGCATCGGTGACGTAGCGGCGCACGGCGGAATCGGTCCACACTTGTTCCCCGTAGCCGTGAAACCGCTGGTGCAGGGCGACCAGGCGGGACACATCACGAATCGTCGCCTTGTCATATTTCAAGGCTTTCAGGCGGGCACGGGTAATCCGGGCGCCGACCACGTCGTGCTGGTGAAAAGTCACGACCCCGCCGGCCTCGAAACGCCGGGTCGCGGGCTTGCCAATATCGTGCAAAATCGCCGCTAGGCGCAGCACCAAATCCGGTGCAGGCACCGGCCCGTCCGGCCCGGTCTCCTGAGCAATCGCCTGGTCGAGCACGGTCAAGGAATGTTCCCACACGTCCTTGTGACGTTTGTGTTCATCTTGCATGTCCAGCAAATCCATTAGTTCGGGCAAGACCTGGTCAGCCAGTTGGGTATAAACCATCAGCTCCAGCCCACGGCGCGGCGCTTTGCCGGTCATCAGGCGGGACAGTTCGGCCTGGACGCGCTCAGGAGAAACAATGCTCAGCCTCTCGCGCATCGTTTCCATCGCCTGCATCGTTTCGTAATCCACGTCAAACTCAAGTTGGGCAGCGAATCGGGCCGCACGCATAATCCGCAGGGGGTCATCAGAAAATGATTCTTCCGGGTCGATAGGGGTGCGCAAAATCCCGGCCGCTAAATCGTTGAGCCCCCCGGTAGGGTCCACCAGCTCCAGGGTAGGCAGGCGCAATGCGATGGCATTAACCGTGAAATCGCGGCGGAACAGGTCTCCCTCCAGGGTGTCGCCGAACTTGACGGTGGGTTTGCGCGAATCCCGCTGGTAGTCGTCACTGCGATAGGTCGTGATTTCGAACACGTCATCGCCTTTGCGGGCTCCCAAGGTGCCGTAGTTGCGTCCCACGTCCCACACCGCGTCCGCCCACGAGCGCAGTACCGCCTCGGTTTCATCGGGACGCGCCGAAGTGGTCAGGTCCAAGTCGTGGGGGGTGATTCCCAGCAAGGCATCGCGAACCGGCCCTCCAACCAGCGCAATCTCAAAGCCCGCGGCGGCGAACACCTCTCCGAGAGGCACCACTTTCGCCTCCAGCGCACGGCGCACCGCGTCCTGCCGGCTCGCCTTCGTACCGGACTGTTCCCCTGCCGCGGCCGGGCAAGTTTGGGTCGGGAGTGCGTTTTTCGCGGTCGTTTCGATCATGGCCCTCCTTTCTGGGTCTGTTTTCCTCACAATGATTGGCCTATTACCTAGACTTTTTACCGGGTTTTCAACCGGTTAGAAAAACCTCGGCACTATTTTATATAAAATCGACGTATGTCAGCCGCGCCGGAATCGAATCAGCCCGTCCCCGAGGGCTTTTACCGGTCGCGTTCGGGGCGCCTGCTGCCGATAGTGGAAGAGGTCAGCGCGGGAGGGCTGGCGGTGAAACTCATTGAGGGAAAGGTGTGCGCCGCGTTGATTTTGCGTCAAGGTCGCGCCGGTCGTCTGGAATGGCTGCTGCCCAAAGGGCACGTGGAACCGGAGGAAACCATCCCCCAAGCCGCCGCTCGTGAAGTCCAGGAGGAAACCGGCATCGAGTGCCGTCCGGTGCGTTACCTTTCCTCGATGGATTACTGGTTTTCCGGCCCTGACCGGCGGGTTCACAAGGTCGTTCACCACTTTTTACTGGAGGCGACCGGTGGTGAGATTACGGCTGAGCATGACCCGGACCACGAGGCTTGCACCGCCCAGTGGGTGCCGCTGTCCCTGCTGGACAAACGTTTGGCTTTCCCAGCCGAACGCCGCATCGGAGCGTTGGCTCGAAAAATGTTGGGGGTGCACAGTTGAAGGTGCACCGGTCGATTCCGTTCATTTCCCGCGTCTTTCTCGGGTTAGCGGCGTTGTCTGTCGTGTCGCTGGCTGGCGGCACGCCCGGCCTGGCACAGGCCCAAACGGAAAAACCTTCCCCCACCCCTTCTGCCAGCCCCTGTAGGTCCGCGGCCGGCTCACGCTCCGCCCCTGCCTTTTGCGGTCCGGGCTTTAACCATCAGGGCGTTCACCTGGAAATCACCGCGATGACCCCCATAGTGACGCCGGACACCACGGAATTGACGGTAAACGCCCTGTTGGAGGTCAACTCTGATTACCACCAAGCCTCCCAGGGCACGCTCAGTCTCGAAGTTTCGACCCAAACCCCCATCACGCGCGAAGAACTGAACCAGTGGATGGACGCCCGGGACAATGACGCGCGTTTGCAGAGAAACCTCCAAACCGTCTCGACCCAGCAAATTACCCACCTCACCGCGGACAAACCCCAGCAGGTGACGCTGCGGGTGCCAGTGACTGATTTGCCCTTGGGGGGCTCGGATCGGTGGGGACCTCGGCCGTTGACCTTGACTTTTACCCCGGATTCGGCCACTGCCGGGACGAACAAAGCGTCTGACGCTGATGTGTCCCACAGCGCCCAGGACCGGTCCTTCTTGCTCTGGGATTCCGGGGCGGCCTTTGAGCCCAGCGAGCTGCTGGCTTTCGTGCCACTCACCACCACCAAAGCTGACATTTTGGCCTCGACCTGGCCGCTGCCGAACCTGGCTGAGGTGAGCAGTACCCGGATGCAAACAGTCTGCGAACTGGCCACCGCCACCGGACTGACCCCCGTTTTTGACCCGCTCCTTTTGGAACCGGAACTGAACGGCATCAACGACGCGGCGAACCTATTGAACCTTGAAAACGGGCCGACCCAACCAGCTGCCGAAACCCCGCACCCAACCCCGACCCAGCCCAGTGTGGCCAACAGTCTGGCGGGCGGATTGTGTGGAAAACAACCCATTGCTTATCTTCCTCCGGGTGACTTTGCGGCCGCGAACACGTCTTGGTTGGATGATTCCTCCCGTTCACGCCTTGACAAAGCCGCCGCAGACTTGGCCGAAAAAGTCAGCGAAAAACTTCCCGATTACCGGGCAAACCTTCTGTTGTGGCCCGATTTCAGCCAAAAATACAAGCCGTCAGGGGACGTGGCGGGTGAAAACCTGCTGTGGGGTGCGGACCGCCCTATGATTTTGTCCCCCGATTCGGGATTCAGTGATGACCTGCGTCATCTGTCCTATGACCCGGATTCACGCCGTCTTATCAACTTCGTCGGCCGACATGAGGAAATGGCGATTCAAAGCCTCGGATGGACTTTGGATGCTCAGCTTTCGCGCCTTTTAAACGGGCTTCCTGCCTCTGATCCGGCCGACCAAACCGGCACTGCCAGCACGAACAAAATCGCTGCCAATGCTTCGGGCATAACACCAGCCGGTGGCGCGGATTCGCCCACCGAACTTTCCCCGGTGGCTGCCCGTCAGTGGGCTTTGGCGCAAACCGCTGTTTTGACCCGGCAGCGTCCTTTCGCCCCGCGCCTGTTTGCGGCGGGTGCTAAGCGCGATTACAGTGCCAACGCCGCTCAAAAGGCCGTCATGGAGGGGCTGACACAGGCCCGCTGGTTGACGTTCCCCGCCTGGAACACGGTTCGCCCCGACAGCCCCAAAGTTGCGGGTAAAACCCCAGCTAACCCGGTAACTGTGACTGTGCCTGACCCTTACCCGGCACCGACTGACCCAAGCATTTTTACCTCTGGCTCAACTAATCCCGACCCGAAACGTAACCTTTCCAGCGTGATTTGGTATTCCAACCCGTCCATAGCTGCGGCCAATAATCTGAAAGCCGCCGAGGCTCTCAGTGCTACCATGGCTGACCCGCAACGTTTCCAACTCATGTTTGACGCACTTCAAGTCGCTAGCAACTGTGCATCTTGTGCGGGTTCCGCCCCTGACGGGCTGATTTGGGCGACAGGCACCACGGCGGAAAAACAGACCGCCATTGAGCACGCGCGCCATCCGCAAAACCCAGCTGATCTCGACATTGTCCCGAATACGCTTGATCCTGATGTGTCCACTGCTCTGCTTGGCCTGGTTCAAGCCCAACCGGCTTCGGTCATCAACCTCATCGATAAGAGCGCCCAACTGCCGATTTCCGTTTCCAACGGCTGGGACCAAGCCGTAAGCGTGCGCCTGAAACTGACCCCAACGGATACGCGCCTGCAGTTCGGTCAGGTCGAGACTCTCACGATTGCGCCTCATTCCATCGGCCAGTTCCGCATTCCCGTGAAAGCGGTCGGTTCGGGAGACGTGCAGGTCACCGTGCAGCTGACCAACCCGGCGGGGCAAAGCATCGGAGCGGCGGAAACTATCCAGGTGCGGGTCAGGGCTGAATGGGAGTCCACCGGAACCTACATTGTGGCTGGCTTGCTGGCTGCCGTGTTGGTTTTTGGGATAGTCCGGCGTATCGTGAAAGGCCCAAAGAACCGTAAGCTCAAAACGGGAGACAGGCGTGAGTGAAAACCCGATGAATGAACCGGTGCCGGATTCCAGCCCGAACCCGAAAGACTCCCCGCAGCTGCGCAAAGTCGCTGACGGGGTGGCAAATACGAAAACGGGCAAATCCAGCGCCATTATGGCGGCGGGAACCCTGGTGTCCCGCGCGCTGGGCTTCGTGCGCCAATGGCTGCTGGTGGTGGCCATTGGCGGGTTCGGTATCGCCGACTCTTTCAACACCGCCAACATCCTGCCCAACACGCTGTATAACCTGCTGGCGGGCGGGATTTTGAACGCGATTCTGGTGCCTACCATCGTGCGCGCACTGGCGAACAACAGCGGTAAAGAGGGCGTTGATCGGGTAAACGCCCTGCTCACCCTCGCTTCTATCGCTTTGTTGGGTTTGACTGTACTGTCGGTGGCTCTGGCTTGGCCCCTGGTGATGCTGTTCGCGGGGGGTATGCAGCCGAAACTGTTTAACCTCACCGTCATTTTTGCGCTGTGGTGTCTGCCCCAAATTTTCTTTTACGGCACTTACGCCCTGCTGGGACAAGTGTTGAACTCCCTGTCCAGTTTCGGTCCCTACATGTGGTCTCCGGTGGTGAATAACCTGGTGGGGATTGCCGGGCTCGGGGTGTTCATCAACTTTTACGGCACTGCTCCGGCTCATGACTTTGATGTGTCGAAGTGGGATGCGGCCCGGATTGCCCTTTTGGCCGGTTCCATGACTTTGGGTATCGTCCTGCAAGCAATTATCCTGGTGTTTCCCCTGATGCACCTCGGTTTCCGGCTGCGCGCCAATTTTCACTGGCACGGTTTAGGTTTTCGTCACACCGGGCGAGTTGCGGCCTGGGCGTTCGCGGGCCTAATAGCCAATACGTTCATGAATTTGATAGTGGCGCGTATCGCTTCAGCGGCCAACGGCGCCGGTCAGCTGGACGGTAATTTCTATCCCGGTTTCGCTATCTACCAATACGCCAACACGCTGTATATGCTGCCCCAATCCCTGGTGACGATTTCCGTGACGACCGCGGTCTTCACTTCCATGGCTCTGCACGCCACCAGGGACGACATCCCAGCTTTGGCTGAGGACTACCTGCATGCCGCCCGGTTGTCCAGCCTGTTCAACTTCCTCTTGGCGGGTATGTTGATTGTGGGAGCGCTGCCCTTGGCCAATGTCACCGCCACTGCCCTTCCTCCCCAGCAGGCCCAAGCTTTGGCCGTCATCCTCATCATTTTGAGTTTGGGCATTCCGGGGCAAGTCATTTTTTCCACCACCTCCCGCGCCCTGTATTCGCTGGAGGACACTCGCACCCAGTTTTTCCTGATGCTGCCTTTCCCCTTCCTGACTGCCATTCTCGGTTTCATTGCGTACATCCTGCTCAGTCCCTCTTTCTGGGTTCCGGTTACGGCCGCGGCCGAGCCGCTATCCCTGACCACCTCGGCGCTGTTGGGTCTGGTTATGCTGCGCCGCCGGGGTTTTTCAAAAGCCGTGTTTACCCAGGTTCTCGGTCATTACCTGCGTTTGTTTGTGGCGGTAGTCGTGGCGGGGATTCCAGCTTGGGTGCTGTTGACTTTCGTTATTCCTGCTCCCGGCGCGAACTGGACTTACGGTGCTACTTTTGTTTTCGGGGCGTGGCGTTGCCTGGTGGTGGCGCTGGTGATGGCTCCCCTATACTTCGCAGTGCTGTGGTTTTTCCGGGTGCGCGAAGTGCGGGGATTCGCTGCGAAGCTCCGCCGGCACTAGCCCGTGACAAACTTCTCGGCTTTCGTGAGATATCACGCAAATGTGTGAATTTATCCCAGTTTTACCGGATTAGAGGAAATTCTCTATGTTTTGCCGCGGTTTTCAATCACAGGCTAAAATACATAAGTCGGCTGAGATTAAGGGGGCGGCGTGGATAACACCAAGTCAAATGGCGCACCGGTGTTCCGTTCTGTCTCTGCCGGCGTTCCTCCCCAGCCCACTCCACTATTCAACGATTCGCCCCAAGCGGCTGAATCTGAGGAACACGTCATTGACGTGCCTGACGAAGATACCTTGACCGGTGAGGACGTCATTGACGAGGTTACCGGCAAATCCTGGGGCGCTGACCGCAAACGCTTGCGCAAAGACTGGTCCACCTGGAAAGCGGGAACCACCGAAGTTTTGAACACCAGCCTCACCAATGCACGCCAGGCTGCCACCGATTACACCCCTAACCATGAGGAAGTCCCCGCTGCCGAATCGGCTTTGACCATAAAAATAGCGGTGTTGGGGGTGGTAGTGGCGACCGTGTTGGCGCTGTTTGCCTGGTTCTGGCCGCATTCTTCATCACTGAAAGCCGATACTTCCCTGGATCTGTCTCCAGTCCCTGACTTGCAGGTGCTTCCCGAAGCCGAACCGACCCCGCTGCCCATAACCGGTGTGGCTTCGGTTTCGGGTCTGCCCGACGGTTACGACCATCCCGAACTGGCGGGCTTAGCGATTGACGGTAAGGCTGAGACGTCCTGGCGTAGTGCGGCGTTGCGATCCGCAGTGTTGGCTGGCGGACGCGGCTACGGTCTGGTGATAAACCTCGGAGACTCCCCGGTAAAGGTTAAGAAGGTTGTGGTCAACTCCGCCTCGACGGGAGGAAATCTGGAGCTGCGCCAAGGCAATGCCGAGAATTTCCGGCAGGCTACTGTCCTAGGGGCCCAGCCTTTATCTTCCACAATCACCTACCATCTGGCTCAGCCGGTGGAAACGAACAGCCTGGTTTTGTGGTGTACCGAGATGCCTACCGCTGCCGGCGGCGAGTATCGTTTGAATATTTCCGAGATTCAAGTCCTCGGTTAGGTTTTCTTCGTGGGGTTTTCCCAAGTCAGGTGGCTTTCGTCACAGTTTTCGCTTGGCTCTCAGCGAATTCTATCCCCTTGGTAAGGATTCACAGCTACAATAAATCTCATCTACTGTTTTCTTACCATAGGGAGTCCTTTTGTACGACGTCATTATTATCGGTTCTGGTCCGGCCGGTTACACCGCGGGGATTTACGCGGGACGAGCCGCCTTGAAAACACTGCTAGTGGCGGGGTCCATGAACATCGGTGGGATGCTGATGAACACGACCTTGGTAGAAAACTATCCCGGTTTCAAGGACGGGATCCAGGGCCCCGACCTGATGCAGGAAATGCTGGAACAAACTGAGCGTTTCGGTGTTGAGGTTATTTATGAGGACGCCCTGAAGCTGGATTTGCGCGGCGATATTAAGACTGTCGTGACTGATGAGGGTACGCACCAGGGTCGCACGGTCATTATCGCGACCGGGTCGGGTTACCGCACTTTGGACGTTCCGGGCGAAGAGGAGCATGCCGGCCACGGAGTGTCCTACTGCGCTACTTGTGATGGGTTCTTTTTCCGCGATCAACCCATCATGGTCGTAGGTGGCGGGGATTCCGCGATGGAGGAGGCCGTGTTCCTGACTCACTACGGTTCCTCGGTCACGGTGGTGCACCGCCGCGATGAACTGCGGGCCAGCGCGGCTATGCAGGCCAAGGCGTTTAACGAAGAAAAGATTTCGTTTGAATTCGACACGGTCGTGGAGTCCATCAACGGCACGGACAAGGTGGAGTCCGTCACGTTACGCAACGTGAAAACCGGGGAAACTAAGACTGTGCCGGTCGGCGGCATCTTTATTGCCGCCGGTCACCTGCCGCGCACCGAACTGGTCAAGGATCAGCTGCAGTTGGATGCACAAGGCAACATTTGGGTCGATTCACCCTCCACGCACACTTCCATGCCGGGCGTGTTCGCCGCGGGGGACGTCACGGACGCGATTTATCGCCAAGCGGTGACTTCGGCGGCTTCCGGCTGTCGCGCGGCCATAGACGCGGACCGCTACATTAAAGACCAAGACGCTCAGATTAAGCTTTGAACCCGATGAACAGTACCTTCCGGACGGCGACAGACCGGAGAGATTACACATGAGAGAAAGGTAAACATTATGTCCAATGCGATTGAAGTGAGCGAAAGCAATTTCACGGCCGAGGTTTTGGAATCTGACGTGCCGGTGCTGGTGGATTTCTGGGCGGTCTGGTGCGGTCCGTGTCGTCAGATGGCGCCGATTGTGGATCAGATAGCCGCTGACTTTGGCGATCGCCTGAAAGTCGCCAAGTGTGACGTTGATAACAACCCGTCAATCCAGGCTCAGTACGGCGTTTCCGCCATTCCAACTTTCAACATTTTCAAGGGTGGCAAGGTCGTTCACCAGATTATCGGGGGCCGGCCGCGTTCTCAGTTCAAGGCAGAAATCGAAGCCGCTCTCGCCTAATCGCAGCCAACCTGCGCTTATCGCACCTGCCGTGACGCCTTTGCGTCTTTGGCGCTGAATTCGCCTCCGCGTTTGCGTTTTAACCTTTACAATGGAGAGACAAACACTACTCCGCGGTCCTTCGCTGGGGTTTCCGGCTTTACTCCTTTCTCCCGGGCCCAGCGCGGGACCGCATTCGTATCTCGGTGTGTTGCCCCGAAATTTTGGCTCAGTTTCGCGCCAGCGTAAACTTGCAGGTAACTCTCTCTAAGGAACGTGTCATGACTTCTGCTTCTGTAATGAGCCAAAACGACTGGTCGGATCGATTTTCGGTGCGCGCCAGCAACCTGCAAATCAGCGAAACGCGAGCCTTATTTGCCGTCGCCTCCCGCCCGGAGGTGGTCTCTTTGGCAGGAGGGATGCCAAACCTGAAAGACCTGCCCCTGCGTGAGATTGCGCGCTCCTTCCAGCAGATGTTTGAAAAGGACGGGGCCACCGCCATGCAGTACGGCGGCGGTCAGGGTTTGGAAGTGCTGCGCGAGCAAATCACCGACATTATGAGCCTGGAAGGTATCCACGCCTCCGCCGCCAACGTCACCATCACCGCCGGTTCTCAGCACGCATTAGACCTGGTCACGCAGCTTTTCGTGGACCCCGGCGACCCGATTTTGGTCGAAGCGCCCTCCTATGTCGGCGCTCTCTCGGTGTTCCACTCCTATCAATGTGACGTACATCACGTTTTAATGGATGAAGAGGGACTCATTCCCGAAGCCCTGGAAGAAGCCGCAACTGAGCTGGAAAAGGCCGGCCGACCAGCAAAGTTCCTCTATACCGTACCGAACTTCCACAACCCCGGCGGCATGACGCTCACCGAGCAACGCCGTCCGCAAATCGTGGACATTTGCCAACGCCACCACCTGCTGATTTTGGAAGATAACCCCTACGGTTTGCTCGGTTTTGATGGACACCTCTATCCCGCTTTGCAGCCTTTGAACCCCGAGGGCATTATCTACCTGGGTTCTTTTTCAAAGATGTTTGCTCCCGGGTTCCGTATCGGCTGGGCGCTGGCACCCGACCAGATTACGCAAAAGCTCGTCGTGGCTAACGAAACCGCTATCTTGACCCCTTCGATGGCCGCCGAAATGTCCATTTCGAAATACCTCCACGACTTTGATTGGTACGCCCAAGTCGACAAATTCCGGGTCATGTATCGAGGCCGGGCTCGCGCCACCTTGGAAGCCCTTAAGAAATACCTCCCCGACTGCACATGGACGCATCCGGTTGGCGGTTTCTACACCTGGGTTCATTTCCCCGACGGCATTAACACGAATGCCATGCTGCCCCGCGCCGTGCAAAACCTGGTCGCCTACGTTTCGGGCACGGCATTCTATGCGGACGGGCGCGGTTCTGACTACCTGCGCATCGCCTACTGCTATCCTCCCGAGGAGCAAATCCGCGAGGGTATCCGCCGCCTGGCCGTGACCGTGGAACAGGAAAATGCTCTCGTAGCTAACGGCGAGGCAGCCTCCGCGGTTTCCACCGCCAAGTCCGCCTAAACTATTTCCCCGGGCCTCTCGGCCAGCCGTTCATCTATCCCGACAGTCTTTCACAAGCCCGGTCGCCTGGTTACTCGCCTAATCCGCTGACCGTTTTCACAAGGGCGGACGGGGACGCCCCGTGTTATCCCAACCTACCGCCCAGGATTGTTTCACGTGAAACAATTGCACTGTGCTCTACGTCATGCCTTGGTGTTTATGTCCCCAGCTCTGTCTCTCTCTGCCCCCGGCTTGGTCATGCAGACTCTCATCTCTGGGTTGGCCGAACACGCGAGTAGCTTGCCGTGGCTGACACTGTCTGTGCGACTGAAGTCGTTCGCGTGGCTGACGCACCGCCTACCTGAAACTCTGAACCAGGCACATCCGGCGCTTTAGCGACTGGCAATAATTTTGGTAATCCGCGCTAAATCATCGCCGTCGGCGAACTCAATAGTGACTTTGCCTTTGCTCTTTCCGACTTGCAGGTTGACTCGGGTCTGCAAGACGTCTTCTAACTGGGCTTTCATTTCCATCAAGTCTGGGCTCAGCGGGGTTGCTTGCCGTTTTTTCGGCGCCGCTTTCTGGGGTTGATCGCCTACCGCCACGATTTCCTCGGTGGCGCGTACCGACAAGCCCTCGGCCACAATGCGCTGCGCCAGCTGTGTCATGGCGTTGGCGTCCTCCAACGCCAGCAGGGCGCGGGCGTGACCAGCGGACAGCACCCCGGCCGCAACTTGCACCTGTACCGCCGCGGGCAGCTTCAGCAGCCGCAAGGTGTTCGCAATTTGGGGGCGGGAACGAGACAGCCGTTTCGCCAAGGTTTCTTGAGTGACCCCCAGTTCCTCAATCATCTGTTGGTAGGCGGCCGCTTCTTCTAACGGATTAAGATTCACGCGTTGGATATTTTCCAGCAGGGCGTTGACCCGCATCTCATCATCAGCAGTTTCCCGAATGATGGCTGGAATCGTGGTACGTCCCGCGAGCTTTGCTGCCCGCAGCCGCCGCTCCCCCATGACCAGTTCGTATTTCGGTTTCTTTCCAGTGCTGATTTGCCGCACGGTAACGGGCTGCAAAATGCCGACACTGCGAATCGAGTTCGCTAGTTCCGCTAAAGCATCCTCATCGAACACTTCGCGTGGCTGTGCCCGGTTGGCGCTGATTGACGCGATAGGTAGTTCTTGCACCGTCATGCCAGGAACCGGCACCAGGGCCGTGTCCGGTGCCTTCGCTGTCTTGCGCTGCATCGCATCGGGACTCAATAGCTCGTGTACCTTGTCGTTGCCTTTGGTCGCGTTCGCTCCCGGTTTGGGTGGGACCAGCACGTCCACGCCGCGCGGCTGAGACTGCGCACCCGGAATCAAAGCGCCCAAACCGCTGCCTAAAGCCCGTTTTTTCGCCATGTGTCAGTTTTCCTTTTTCGCTAATTTACCTAAAAGTTCCAATGCCGCCATTTGATAGGCCAAAGAACCCGGCGAATTCTTTTCGTAAGTAATGACAGTCTGCCCCCAAGAGGGTGCTTCAGAGATGGCGACCTGTCGAGGTATGTTGGTGCGCAGAGTCTGTTCAGGATAGTGTGCGCGCACATCGCTCTCTACTTGGGCAGCCAAGTTGGTGCGCTTATCAAACATGGTAATGAGGAACGCCAACAGTTCCAGCTGGGGGTTCAAAGCGTCACGAATCTTGCTCATGGTATCAGTCAAGAGGGATATTCCCTCCAGAGCGTAGTACTCCGCTTGAACCGGAATTACGACCCAACGAGCGGCGCAAAAAGCGTTCACGGTCAGCAACCCCAGAGAAGGGGGACAATCGATGAGAACCAAATAACCGGACTTGTCCGCCAAGTAAGTATTGACCGCTTCGCGCAGGTAAAAGCTGCGGTCCACCTGGTCGGCGAGTTCCATTTCCACGCCGGCCAGGTCCACGGTGGCGGGTACCACTAAAAGCGATTCCTGTTGCGGGCAAGGCTGGGCGACTTCCGCGAAGGTGGATTGACCGGTGTACACGTCATAAAGCGAAGGGGTGCCCACGTGGTGGGAAATGCCCAGGGCGGTCGATGCGTTGCCTTGTGGATCGGTGTCAATGACCAACACCGGCACGCCGCGCTGGGCCAGGGTCATAGCGATGTTGACTAAGGTGGTCGTCTTACCGACCCCGCCCTTTTGATTCGCGACTGCGACTACTTGATTGTGGCGCAGCTGGGGAGTTTCCTCGGAGGCAATGGCCTGGCGCATCTCCATAGATTTACGCAGTTCACGAGCGATGGGGGTTTCATTCTCGGAGGTCGGCACGCGCGGACGCAGGGTCCGGTGAATAGAATCCGGACGCTCGATGTGATGGGGGACTACGACCTTCGGCCGTTCGTTTTTTGCCACCATAAACTCCCTTCTTTTCTACCAGTCTACTTCATGGGTGAGCACGAAAAAATTTCATCTTCACGAAACACTTATCCACACGTTGTCCACAGGATATTCCGCGTGGTTGCGCCGGTTGGCAATTGTTTTCACAAGTCAACCACAAAACAAAATAGTCTTATCCTGGGGAAAATTTAGCAAACCACGAGTGGCAAAAAAACTCTCGTCCCTCCGCAACACTCACCGTTGACCCGCCGCCGCGTACAAACGGCAAAATGTTTCACGTGAAACAATTGCTTATTTCTTAATCAGGCGTACCACTCGGGTCGGTTCGCCGGTCAAGGGGGTTGCGACGGTTAACACCTCGGGCAGGGACACCTTTTGTTTGGCGAAAACATAGTTGGCTTTCGCTTTTTCAATCTCCGCATCGACCGAGGCGCCCTTTAGAAACAGCATCGTGCCGTGTTTTTTCACCAATGGCGCGGTCCATCCCAGCAGGGTTGAAAGGTTACCCACCGCCCGCGCTGTCAGGTGAGAAAACGCTGGTTTACCTCGAAAATCCTCAGCTCGAGCGTTACGAATCTGCACATTATCTAAGCCGAGTTCTTCAACACAAAACTGCAACCATTCACAACGCCGAGCCATAGACTCTATCAACGTGAGACTCAAATCCGGCCGGGCAATAGCCAGCACTAGGCCGGGCAGTCCCGCTCCGGAACCAACATCAGCGACCTGGACGCCCTCGGGCAGGAACTCGCTAAGCACCCAGCAGTTTAAAATGTGGCGGCTCCAGATACGTCCCGCTTCTCGCGGACCGAGCAAACCCTGTTCTAAACCCTCATGGCTGAGTAGGTCTGCAAAGTAGCGCATCTGGTCAGCACTGGTATCGAAAACTTCTGCTAGATCAGCGGGTTCCGGTTCAACCGATACCTCCGCGGGCACGTCCTCGGCCAGCTCGTCCTCAACTGAATCTGTCACGTTCAGTCCCTCTGCAAGCCTCTACCGGTTAGGCTTCGTCAGCCGAGGTGTCCGTATCCTCGTCCAAGGCTACCTCATCTGAGTCCAGCGCGTCGTCTGCATTGTCGTCGGCCACCTCATCAGCATTGTCGAAGTCATCCAAAGGTTCGTCCCCGAAGTCCTCCTCGTCGTCGCCCTCATCTAGGGACAACACCACGTACCGGTTGGGGGCCATGCCCTCGGATTCGGAATACAGCCCCATCTCGGCGGCCTTGTCGTGGCACACCTTGCGTTCAAAAGGATTCATGGGATTGAGCTGGACCGGCTCACCGGTTTCCTGGACTTGCGCGCCCAGTCGTTCCACCAGTTCCTGCAGCTCAAGACGCCGGTTGGAGCGGTAGCCTGCAATATCAAGCATGAGTCGGGAGCGTTCCCCAGTTTGGGACTGCACCGCCAGGCGGGTCAATTCCTGCAAGGCTTCCAACACTTCACCGTGCCGGCCAATGAGCCGCTTCAAACGGCGGTCCGGCTCGGCATCGCCAGTAACGATTTCGACCAGGGCGCGCCCGTTCTCGACGTCAATCTCGATGTCGCCGTCCAAATCGACAATGTCCAGCAGCTCCTCTAAGTAATCGGCAGCTAAATCGCCCTCGTTTTCCAGCCGCTCCATCTTGGAGCCGCGATTGGCAACGACTTCGGTGCCTTCTTCGATAATGTCCAAATCTTCCATTGTTTCACTCATGTTTTATGTTCCCTCGTTTCCCTCGGCGGCCCGCTGCGTCGTGCCGTCTCAAAAATTTCGTGTCTATCTGTTCCCTTGCCTCTTCTTTGATTTCTTTTGCTTAGCTTTGCGTTCTGCTGCACGTCTTTCAGCCTGTTTAGCAGCTCTTTGGCTGGCGGTCAGACCATCCTTGCCGACCTCGTCCGGATCAGGTTCCGTCTCGGCGCTGGCCTCGGCCTTGTCCTGATCGAACTGGGCGCGATATTCCTCCCAGCCTTTCTGGCCGGGTTGCATTCGCTGTTGTCTGCCACCTTTGCCTTGAGCGTCAACCGAACCGAAGTTGATCTCCTCCAACCCCAGCTCCATCCGACGCTTCTCTAACTTGTGAATATGGGCTAACCGGGCTTCCCGCTTAGCCACCTGAACGCCCTTCTGATTGAGCCCCACTTCGTTGAGTTCAATCCTTTCCAGCTCGGCATTCAGTTGTTTTTCCTGCTCAGAGCGGTATTTCTCAAACTTCTGTTCGTGCGCGTCCGCGCGCCACCGAGCGGCAGCCGAACCACGAGTGGGGTAGGCCCGAATCATAAAGTACTGCTGCACCAAGCTCCACGTGTTGGAAGTCACCCAATAGATGAGCAGTCCCACCTGCACGACCGGGCCGGTGAACAGGTAGACCAGAGGCATAAAGTACATCATGGACTTTGTGGACTTCACCATCGGGTTATCCGAATGCAACTGTTCGTCACTCATGTTCTTCATCGAGAGGAACGCCGTCTGGACAAACATGGTCACGACCAGGTAAGCCACCATAATGCCGATGACAATCTTGGTCTGCAGAGTGGAAGTCGGACCGAACATGGTCTGACCCAGGGATTCGCCAAAGAAAGTGGAATCCCACAGCGCCTTGGCTTGCTCCTGACCCATCCCGCCGATGGAATCATGTTCGGGCATGGTTCCTTGCGCGACCGCCGACATATAGAAAAGCAGGCGATACAGCGCAAACAGTACCGGCATCTGCACCAATAGTGGCAGGCACGAGGCCGACATGGAAGCGCCGTATTTCTTTTGCACGGCTTTCATTTCTTCTTGCTGGCGCATCATGGATTGCTGGTCGCGTTTGCCCTTATATTTCTTGGTGATAGCGGTCAGTTCGGGCTGAGCCAGGCTCATAGCTCGCGAAGCCTTAATCTGTTTGATAAACAGCGGCACGATAATCAGTCGTACCACGATAGTCATCCCCACAATGGCCAGCACCCAACCAATACCGGCACCGGATTTTATCCCGAACAGTCTCAGCATCTCGTGGACACCGCGCAGAATCCAGCCCACCACCCACATGAAGGGGTACAAAATCTGATCATAGAGGGACAATTTGGCTTCCCCAGCAGCCGCGACCAAGCTCAGCAGCATGACACCACTCCTTCTTTCGTTTCCATAGTTTTCCCTCTCGCCCCGGCACTCCACAGTGAGTTCTGACCGGGGAAAAAGCCATAAGTTTCGGCGCTGACGCTTCCGGGTTCAGTCCACGGATTGGTCCAAGAGCCTTTGACCGGAGGATAGTCCACGCCTCCGTCAGAGTAGGGGTTGCACCGTAGCAGCCGCCACACGGTCAGCGCTGAGCCTTTCCAAAATCCATGTACTTGTAAAGCCAGGTCCGCATAATGCGAACAGCTGGGATAATACTTACAAACCGGCCCGAACGCCTTTGACAAAGTATGTTGATAAATGTGTATCAGCAAGCGCGCCAGATTGGCCGGCAGGTTCCATCCCCACCGCCATACTGCCTTGCCTGTTAACACCGCACCTATCCTAACTTTTACCGGTCTACCCGCGCGGGGCACTCGAGGAACCGGGCTGAGGGGAATGTAAAAGCGCCTGGTGGCGTTTGCGGCCCATCTTTTGCAACACCACCCCAACTTGGTTTTCCAGTTGAGAATAATTCACCTCAGCAATGCCAGCTTTGGCATAAAACACGTTTACAGAACCCCCGGGAAACTCCTGAATGCGACCGCGCACCAAGCTACGCAACCGACGTTTAATAAGGTTGCGTCTGGTGGCGTGTTTCACAAACCGCTTGGCCACGACGAAACCGATGCGAGCCGGTTCATCTCCCGTTCCAACATATTGGTGTAACACCAGGTTAGGGCCGTGAGCGTGGCAACCCTCGCGCATCGCTAGGCGAAAGTCCTGAGCGCGAGTCAGCCGGTTAGCTTTGGCCAGCATCAGTGTGGGTTTAGACGGCCAAACGCTTCCGGCCGCGACGACGCCGTGCGCTGATAACCGCCCGTCCCCCACGGGTGGCCATACGATTCCTGAAGCCGTGCTTGTGGGCGCGGCGACGATTATGGGGCTGATAAGTCCGCTTAGTCACTTTGTTCTCCTGAAAAATAATCCCGGGCAAACCCGGGCCGCAGTCAAGTCATAAGACGAAGCTCTAATTTAGCCCAAATGTCAGGTTCCTTGCAAATTAGCGCAAAAGTCCCGCCGCACGCACTGGCCGGAAAAAAATGGAAAACTTGCATGTAACTGCACCTCATACCAAAGTTACACCATTGTAACTTTGTCCACAGGTTGTGGATAACTTTGTGGATTTCACTAAAGAGTGGCAAGATTTATTCAGTTTTATCTGAGTGGATTGAGACCCAAGGAGAGTACTTACCGTGGACAATGCGGCCTGGGAAATCGGCACCAACGCCGACCTTGGATCAACCGATTTCTGGGTTAGAGCCCTGCAAAACCTCAGTGCTTCGGGCAAAATCGGGGACTTCGACTTGGCACTCATACGCCAATCGAAAGGTTTGGGGGAATCCGGAGACGCGGCAGTTTTGGCGGTGTCCAGCAACGACGTCAAGACCATGATTGAGTCAAAGTACTACGAGCTGTTTAAAACCACGTTTGGTGAGGTCCTGAACCGTCCCATCAATAACTTGATTGTGACGGTGGACGAAAATCTGGGTAACACGGCTCCCACACCCCAAACTTTTGAACCCGCTCCGCCCCAGCCCGCCCAACCGAGCGCCCCCACCGGCCCCGTGTGGGAACCTGGGGAAAGCCACCAAATGCTCCACATTGACCAAAACACGGGACTGAACCCGACCTACACTTTTGACTCTTTCGTCATCGGTTCTTCGAACTCGTTTACCGCCGCGGCCGCTGAATCCGTCGTGGCTTCACCGGCAAAGGCCTACAACCCGCTGTTTATCTATGGTGGTCCGGGTCTGGGCAAAACCCACCTGTTGCACGCCATCGGTAACTATGCCCTGGAACTGTACCCAGACTCGAAGGTGAAATACATTTCCTCCGAGGAGTTCACCAATGAGTTCATCAACGCCATCGCCTCCCAGACTTTCGCCGATTTCCAAGCCCGTTACCGGGAGGTCGACTTCCTGCTCATCGACGACATCCAGTTCCTCGCCGGTAAAGAACAAACCCTCGAGGAATTTTTCCACACCTTTAATACTCTGCACACCGCTCAAAAACAGGTCGTCATCACGTCTGACGTGGCTCCCAAAGATTTGAAAGGGTTTGAAGAACGGGTTCGTTCGCGCCTGGAGTGGGGTTTGATGGCGGATATTCAGCCTCCCAGCCTAGAGACACGTATCGCGATTCTGCGCCGAAAAGCCCAGGCCGGAAGCCTGCAGATGCCCGACGATGTGGCGGAGTTCATCGCCTCTAACGTCGATTCGGACATTCGGGCTTTGGAGGGCGCGTTGATTCGGGTCACGGCGTACTGGTCGCTCAACCACGTGCCTGCCACTATTGAAACCGCGAAACTGGCGATTCGCGACCTGATGACGGGCAAGGGCGCCAAAGAGATCACTCCCGAAATGATCATTGACTGCACCGCCCAATATTTTGCGTTGAAGTCCGAAGACTTGCTCTCCGCCAACCGTTCGCGCACCGTGGTGGGGCCGCGCCAAATCGCCATGTACCTGTGCCGCGAGCTGACCGACTTATCACTTCCCCAGGTCGGAGCCGCTTTCGGGGGTCGCGATCACACGACGGTCATGCACGCCAACAAAAAGGTCGCAGCCTCTATGAAGGAAGATACCCAAACGTTCAAGTCGGTTTCCGACATTTCCGACGCGGTACGCCGCGCCACCCGCGAATCCTAGTTCCACTGCTTTCTCAGCAGTTTTTCCATCTCTTTTTCTTTCTGCCTCTGCCTGTGTTGTTCTGTTCACAAGGTCGGTGCGGACAGTATTTCTCGAGGTCACAAGGTGTGTGGGGGAGTTCGCGGTGTACCGGTTTAAGGTCGCGGGGAGGTATGGCGTGGAGTTGCGGTGTACCGGTTTTAGCTCGCGGGGGGAGGACCCTAGCGACATCGAGGGAGCACCCTCCCCCATCGCGTCTCCGCTACGCTCTCGCCGCGATAGGGCCCCCTCCCCAGCGTCGTACGGGTTCCTCCCCCCGCTCCCATTCCGGTTACCGCAATATTTGGTGACGGGCAATCATCGGCTTCTTTAAAAACCCCGCGACCCCGACCCGAAACCGCGTACAACCACTCTCGCGACCCCGAACGGAAAACCGCGCAAAACCCAACGTCATACCTATCCCGCACCTAAAATCCAAGCAAAAATAGCGAATGTGGACAAAGCTGGGGAAGAAAGCGGGATTTTTCGGGGATTAGCTGTGGAAGAAATTGTGGACAGCATTTAATTCACAAGCCCGCCGATTTTGTCCCGAAAGTTATCAACTGAACTACAGATTTGTGATTCTGAACCGTCGCTTAGGAAAATCGGGTTTTACACAGAATTCACAATGGTGATGAAGGTAATTAATCTTAAAAATTTTGCGACCTCCAACCATCATCAAAGCCTCGGCTCGGCCCGTGAACACAGCTAGCTTGGCGGCAAAATCTGCAACCTGCGGGAGTACTCAAGAATGCCGTTTTAGGCTAGAGTTTGTATAACAACATTTAGCATTCGGGAGGAATTTCATGGAACTCGTGTTGAGACGCGACACTTTGGCAGAAGCTGTGGCATGGAGTTCCCGGTCGATTTCGCCTCGTCCGGCGGTGGCGGTGCTCTCCGGGGTGCGCATCGAAGCGCGAGAGGACGGGGTCGAGTTTTCCTCCTATGATTACGAAGTTTCTTCCCGCGTGACGGTCGGGGCCGAAGACATCGTAGAGCCCGGTGTGGCGGTAGTGGACGGCAAACTGCTCAGCGAAACGGCACGAGCCTTGCCGACCAGCGCCGAGACGGTGACGTTCGCTACGGAAGAAAACTACCTGCACATCACTTGTGGTTCCTTCAAACAGAACCTCATCATGATGCATTCCGAGGAATATCCGCCGTTGCCGCAGTTGCCCCCCAGTGCCGGGAAGGTCGATGCCGCCGCTTTTGCTCATTCGGTTTCACAAGTTGCGGTGGCCGCCTCTCGTGACGAAACGTTGCCGCTGTTGACGGGCATTTCCTTGGAGGCGCGACCGGACAAGCTCTACCTCTTGGCGACTGACCGTTACAGGATGGCGTTGAAGGAGATGCCGTGGGTTGGTGGCCAGGGCGGGAACCAAGACCTGGTGGTGAAGGCCAAGAACTTGAGTGATGCGACAAAGAACATCGCCACCGCCGGTGATGTCGAAATTGCGGCAGGTTCAGCCAACAGTCCCGCCTCCCTGATTGGTTTGAGTGCGAACGGGCGGGTGTTTACCTCCCAGATTAACGACGGAAACTATCCTGACGTGCGCCGTCTGTTCCCCGAACCGATTAATGTTACGGCCGTGGTAAAGGTCGATCAGTTCATCGAAACAGCCAAACGGGTGGCGATTGTGTCCTCGAACCTTTCCAATCAACAAATTTCCCTACGTTTCACCTCCGGTCAGCTGGAATTCCTGGCGGGTAACGGCGGGGAAAACAGCGCCACTGAAACGATTCCAGCCCTGCTGAACGGCCCGGACATCGCGGTGTCTTTCAACTCGCGAATGCTGCTGGAAGGCTTGGGCGCTATCGATGAACCCTATGCGCGCCTGTCGTTCAAAGATGAGGCTAAACCCGTGGTCATCACCGGTCAAAAGGACGAAACTGGGGACGACAACCTGACGTTCCGCTACCTGATTATGCCCATCCGCACCAGCATCTAAAAGTTTTCTTCACAAGGGGTAGGTCAAGAGAGGTTTTTTTGGGGGGCGCGTGTTTGTTTCCGACCTGGCTCTGGACTGGTTTCGTTCCTACCGTCAGGTGATTGTGCACTTTCCTACGGGAGCCAACGTCTTTGTCGGCGCCAACGGGCAAGGAAAAACGAACTTGTTAGAGGCGTTAAACTACCTGGCGGTGTTGGCTTCGCACCGGATTGGTACTGATGCGGGCCTGATTTTTCGCGAAACCGGAGACACGGCCGACCCCACCGCGCCCCCGAGTGCGGGCGTGATTAGGGCCCGGATTCACCCCGGTAGCGATGCGGCAGATCCCGAGGCTAGAGGGGAACTGTTAGAGATTGAACTGTTGGCCGGTCGGGCCAATCGCGCCATGATAAACCGGCACAACGTGCGCCCGCGCTCCCTGCTGGGACACCTCTCGACCGTGCTGTTTGCTCCCGAAGATTTACAGCTGGTGCAAGGCGACCCCGCCGCGCGCCGCACATTCTTGGACCGTATCGCCATCCAGCTGCGCCCGACCCTAGCCGGGACGTTGAGCGAATACACGAAAGTCGCCCGTCAACGCGGAGCTTACCTGAAAGACCTGGCGAAACGCCGCGCCCCCATCGATGAAATTCAGCTGTCTATCTGGGATGATGCCCTGGTTCCGGCAGCGGTGGAAATCATGAGCGCGCGGGCGTGGGTCATCGACCAATTGGGCACGCACCTGCCCCAGGTGTATGCCCGAATCGCCGGACACCCTGCCCCGGTGGGGCTAACCTACGCGGACAGTGTCACGAAAACCCTCGACCTGCCCGCCAGCGAGCAGCAACAACTGTGGTCAAACCCGGATTCATTGACTGCGGCGTTTCACCAAGCCCTGCAGCGGCGCCGTGCCGACGAGGCTCGGCGCGGGGTCAACCTGGTCGGTCCGCACCGCGACGAACTGGAACTAACCTTGAACGGCTTGCCGGTCAAGGGGTTTGCCTCCCACGGCGAGTCCTGGTCCTACGCTTTGAGCCTGCGTCTGGCGGAGTTTTCCCTGCTGCGCGACAACTTTGCTGACGCCCCGGTACTGCTGTTAGATGACGTGTTTGCTGAACTCGATGAACAGCGCCGCGCCGCCCTGTTGTGGGCTATCGACCAGGCTGACCAGGTGTTTTTGACCTCCGCCACCGGAACCGAAATCCCCGACGCCCTGCACGCCGCGTTCTACCGCGTCACCCTGGACCCGGAAACTCGCGAGAGCAGCGTAGAGACCCTCGGTCAGGGAGCGGCACCGGATTTTTTGCAATAATGGCAGGATAATGGCAGGACAGTTTTACCGTCAGCAGGGGAGGGCTCGCTCGTGGCTAAAGGCATCGACTATTCCGGGCTGTACCCCACCATGCATTCCCCCTTGCCGCGCCGCGCCGTGAAACGTTACCGGGAACTCATGTTTAGCCAGGGCTTTTACCCCCTCAGCGGGAAAGTGCGGGGGTTTTCCACCGCTGCGCCAGAGGCCGAGAGTTTGAGTGAACGGGAATGGCTGGACCGCGAAATCGCAAAAAAATATTACGCTGACCTGGCCAAAAACCTCGGTTCCACACCTCACCGGATAGAGCAGTTGGCCGCCCCGGGACCGGCCACCGCCAGTTTTACGGACCTGTCGCGTCCCTCCCGTAACGACCCGCAGCAGGCCGGGTTCCTGCTGGGACACCTGGCTCGGCGTCTGGGGTGGCAGACTCCGCTAGAGATAGCGGACGTAAAAAAACGTTGGGACGAATATGTCGGTGCCCAGGTCGCGGCCCATTCCACGGTAGAGAGTTTTGAGGGGGGCAAACTCATCGTCCGTACCGACTCCACTGCTTGGGCCACCCAGCTGAAATATTTGCTTCCCGAACTGCTCAAACAACTGAATCGGCGGCTCGGGGCGGGAGTGGTAAAAAAAATTATTATTCGCGGGCCCCAGGTGCCGTCTTGGAACCACGGACCGCGCAGCGTTCCGGGGCGGGGACCGCGCGACACCTACGGCTAAAACCGGGCCAACCGGCCTAGTGCCAAAACTTGCCGAAACTATAAAGTCGGGATTTACGGCTCGTAGAACCCGCACAACTGGTTGCTCACGAATTACACATAAAACGTGTTAAATCCCTGTTTACGCGTCTCTAAAGGGCAATCGCCAAAAAATTCGATAGGATTATAGTGGCGAAAAGGCCGAAAAAAGGAGACACAAACGTGAGCGATTTTGAAACGCCCGAGGAGCACTATGACGCTTCTGATATTAAGGTCCTCGAGGGCCTGGAAGCAGTGCGAGTCCGGCCCGGTATGTACATCGGATCCACCGGAGAGCGGGGCTTACACCACTTAGTTTATGAGGTGGTAGACAACTCGGTCGATGAGTCTTTGGCTGGGTACTGTGACCATATTGAGGTGACTTTACAAGCTGACGGCGGGGTGCGGGTGGCTGATAACGGCCGCGGTATTCCGGTGGCAGAACACCCTAGTGAACACCGCCCCACAGTGGAAGTCGTCATGACGATTCTGCACGCGGGAGGCAAGTTCGGAGGCTCGTCCTACGCGGTGTCCGGGGGCTTGCACGGGGTCGGCATTTCGGTCGTAAACGCCCTGTCCACCAAGATTTTGACCACAGTGAAACGTGACGGTTACGAATGGCATATTGAGTTTGGCGACGGGGGCAAAGTCATCCAGCCGCTGCGCCGCGGCGAACCCACCGAAGAAACCGGGACTGTTCAGGTCTTTTACCCGGACCCGGACATTTTTGAAACTGTCGAGTTTGACTATGAAACCCTGCGGACCCGTTTCCAACAGATGGCTTTCCTGAACAAGGGACTGCGCATCACCCTCACTGATGAACGCCCCAACGTGACTGCGGAAGGCGATTTCGTGACCGGAGACCAGGAAGGGGAGGCGGATTCTCCCAAGGTCGGACGCCGCTCGGTGTCTTACTGTTACGAAAACGGGTTGCACGACTACGTGCATTTCATCAACACCACCAAGAAATCCGAGGTTATCCACGAGGAAATCATCGACTTTGAGTCCAGCGTGGAGGACACCGATAACGCGATGGCGCTGGAAATCGCCCTGCAGTGGACCAGCGCGTACTCCGAATCCATCTACACTTACGCCAACACCATCAACACCACCGAAGGCGGCACCCACGAGGAAGGGTTCCGCGCGGCGCTGACTTCGCTGATGAACAAGATCGGTCGGGAAAAAGGCTTCATCAAGGACAAAGACGAGAATCTCTCTGGCGACGACTGCCGCGAGGGCTTAACCGCCGTGATTTCCGTGAAAATCCGCAACCCTCAGTTCGAGGGCCAGACGAAAACGAAACTCGGCAACACCGAGGCCCGCACTTTCGTACAGCAAACCGTATATTCCCAGCTGGGGGACTGGTTCGATGCCCATCCGGCGGAATGTAAGGCGATTATTTCCAAAGCCCAGTCCGCCCAGCAGGCCCGTAACGCGGCGCGGAAAGCCCGGGACGCGACCCGACGCAAGACCGCCCTGGACTCCTTCTCAATGCCCGGCAAGCTGCGGGATTGCTCCAGCCGGGACGCTTCCGAATGCGAAATTTTCCTGGTCGAGGGCGATTCGGCAGGCGGTTCAGCGGTGGCGGGACGCGACCCGGCTCACCAGGCTATCCTGCCGTTGCGCGGCAAAATCCTCAACGTTGAAAAAGCCCGGTTGGACCGCGCTTTGGACAACAAGGAAATCCAGTCCCTCATCACCGCTTTCGGCACCGGTATCGGCGAAGATTTCGACCTATCGAAACTGCGCTACTACAAGATTGTGCTGATGGCCGACGCGGACGTGGACGGCCAACACATCACCACCCTGCTGCTGACTCTGCTGTTCCGCTATATGCGTCCGCTCATCGAAAACGGTCACGTGTTCCTGGCCACCCCGCCGCTCTACCGCCTGAAGTGGTCCAACAAACCTCACCAGTTCGTCTATTCCGACAAGGAAAAGGACAAGCTGGTCAGCTTGGGCCTGGACTCCGGGGCGCGAATGCCCAAGGAAGGCGGGATTCAACGCTACAAAGGCCTGGGCGAGATGAGCGCCCAGGAACTGTGGGAAACCACGATGGATCCCAGCGTGCGACTGTTGAAACAGGTCACGATGGACGAGGCCGCCTCCGCTGACGAAGTATTTTCGCTGCTCATGGGCGAGGACGTGAGTTCGCGGCGCGCCTTTATCCAACGCAACGCCCAAGACGTGCGGTTCTTGGATATCTAAGCGAACGACAACCACAAGCCACGGTGAAACTCTCACCAAGATATTGAAAGACAAGGGAAATGGCTGATAACCAAGACAACAACGATTCCGAAGTCGAGGACATCCTTCATCCTGATGCCCCCGTGATTACCGAGGCGGAATCCCCCCGCGTCATGCAGGTGGATTTGGAAAAAGAGATGAAAAAGTCCTACATGGACTACGCCATGAGCGTCATCGTGGGCCGCGCCCTGCCCGATGTGCGCGATGGGCTGAAACCGGTACACCGCCGCGTCATCTACACCATGTATGACGGCGGCTACCGCCCGAACGGCGGGTATTCCAAGTGTATGCGCGTGGTGGGCGACGTTTTGGGCCACTTCCACCCCCATGGGGATTCTTCGGTCTATGACGCACTAGCCCGGTTGGTGCAGCCCTGGTCGTTGCGTTACCCCTTGGTGGCTGGTCAAGGCAACTTTGGTTCCCCCGGTAACTTGGGGCCGGCCGCGCCTCGGTACACGGAATGCAAGATGGCCGCCCTCGCCATGGAAATGGTGCGTGACATCGACGAGGACACCGTCGATTTCATGGACAACTATGACGGGCGCTCCCAAGAACCGACCGTGCTGCCCAGCCGAATCCCGAACCTGCTGATTAACGGGTCGGAAGGTATCGCGGTGGGCATGG
This sequence comes from uncultured Mobiluncus sp., assembly GCF_947254095.1. Taxonomy (GTDB): domain Bacteria; phylum Actinomycetota; class Actinomycetes; order Actinomycetales; family Actinomycetaceae; genus Mobiluncus. The sequence continues at coordinate 11,278 of NZ_CAMYBV010000012.1, read as the reverse complement.
CGACCCGGATTCCGCCCCACAACCTGCGGGAAGTCGCGGACGCCGCCCAATGGTATCTGCAAAATCCCGAGGCGACCCGCGAAGAACTGCTCCAGGCCTGCCTGCAGCGTATCAAAGGCCCGGATTTCCCCACTGGCGCCACGATTCTGGGACGACGCGGAATTGAGGAAACCTACCGGACCGGCCGCGGTTCCATCACCCAACGCGCGGTGGTCAACGTGGAGGAACTCAACGGACGCACCTGCCTGGTGGCGACCGAACTGCCCTACCAGGTCAACCCCGATAACCTGCAGGTTAAGATTGCTCAGCTGGTCAAAGACGGCCAGCTGCAGGGCATTGCGGATATTCGTGACGAAACGTCGGACCGCGCCGGAACCCGGATTGTGGTGGTGCTGAAACGCGACGCGGTTCCGAAAGTCGTGCTGAATAACCTGTACAAACGCACCCAGTTGCAAGATTCCTTCCCCGCCAACATGTTGGCGCTGGTTGACGGGGTGCCGCGAACCCTGTCTATTGACGGTTTTGTCCACTATTGGACGGCCCACCAGGTCGATGTCATCAAACGCCGCACCGCTTTCCGGTTGGCAAAAGCCCAGGAACGGCTGCATATCTTGCAAGGCTACCTGGCCGCTTTGGACGCGCTCGATGAGGTTATCGCGTTGATTCGTCGTTCTCCGACCGCAGAAGATGCTCGGGTCGGGTTGATGGATTTCCTGAAGGTTGACGAGGTTCAGGCTGACGCGATTCTGGCTTTGCAGCTGCGCCGGTTGGCCGCCTTGGAGCGTCAAAAGATTTTGGACGAACATGCCGAATTAGAGGCGAAAGTCGCCGACTATGAAGACATTTTGGCTCGCCCCGAACGCCAGCGCGCCATTGTGTCCGAGGAACTGGGCGAAATTACCGAAAAGTGGGGCGACGAACGCAAAACCACCATCGTGCCTTTTGACGGGGAAATGTCGATGGAGGACCTCATTCCCGAAGAAGACGTGGTGGTCACCATCACTCGTGGCGGGTATGCGAAACGGACCCGGGTCGACGCTTACCGATCCCAGCATCGCGGCGGCAAAGGTATTAAAGGCGCGACGCTGCGCGAAGAGGACCAGGTTGAGCATTTCTTTACGACTTCCTCGCACGACTGGCTGTTGTTCTTTACGAACTTCGGGCGGGTGTATCGCGCGAAAGCCTACGAGATTCCCGAAGGCGGGCGTGACTCGAAAGGTCAGCACGTGGCGAACCTGCTGGCTTTCCAGCCCGAGGAACGTATCGCCCAGGTCCTCCAGGTTTCCTCGTTTGCGGACAAAGACTACCTGGTGTTGGCGACGCGGCTCGGGTTCGTGAAAAAGACTCGACTGACCGATTACGACACGAACCGAACGGGCGGGCTGATTGCGATTAAGCTGCGCGAAGACAGTGACGGTGAGGCGGATCAGTTGGTTTCGGCGTGTCTGGTGGACGCGACCGACGACCTGATTTTGGTCTCTCGCCACGGCCAATCCCTGCGGTTTACCGCCTCCGACGAGCAGCTGCGCCCGATGGGTCGGGCCACATCCGGCGTCACGGGAATGCGGTTTAGGACCAAGGATGAATTGTTGACGATGGACGTGGTGCGCCCCGATGCGGACCTGTTCGTGGTGACCGTGGGCGGGTTTGCGAAACGCACGGCGCTGTCGGAATACCGAGTCCAGGGTCGCGGTGGCCTGGGGATTAAGGTCGCGAACCTAGTTGAGGCGCGCGGCGACCTGGTTGGCGCGCTGGTCACCGAGGAAGATTCAGAAGTGCTGGTCATCATGGCGGGGGGCAAAATCGTGCGTTCCCGGGTCGATGAAGTCAGCCGAACCGGGCGCAACACTCAGGGCGTGATTTTCTCACGGGCTGATGAGGGCGACGGGGTTATCGCTATCACCCTCAACGTGGACAACGACTCACAGCTGGAGGATAGCGAGGAATAATGTTGTGGGATTGCTCACTGTGTGTGATTTATTGGGAAAGTCCTCTGAATCGTCATCGTGAGAACCCAGGACTATGAATTGAGCCGCCGGTGGCTAGGCTCTAAAATCGAGGAAGTATCTGAAGGGAATGGAATATGCGGATAAAAGGAACACCTGACGGGAATAATCCCGACCCCAATCCCGATACGGCTGATGAGGGCGAGGATCCCAGCGTATCGTGGGCCAGGCTGGGCCATGCTGACCCCTATTCAGGTGCTTTGCAGGCTGGTGAGACTCCGGTGAAAAGACCGGTTCCGCCCCCACCGCCGGGAACCGGCTCAGAGGCTGGCGCGCGGCAGGATTTAGCCGAGTCCGAAAATGAACCTGCTGCGGACCAGGAACCCGCAGTCGAGCCGACCCCCACCCCTCGGGAAATGAACGCCGCCGAGCGGGCGGCGGCTAAGGCCGCCAAGAAAGCCGAGCGGGAAGCCGCTCGGGAGGCCCGGCGCTTGGAGGCGGCTAAACGCATGCAGGAACGCGAAGAAGCCATGGATTTACCCGATGTGCGTCGCGTGAAGCTGACTTTGTCCAGGGTCAATCCGCTCTCAGCGATGAAGATTGGGTTCCTGGTGGCGGTCGCGCTGTCCATAGTGATGTTGGTCGCGTCCATAGTGTTGTGGCTGGTGTTGGATATGTTGCACGTGTTTTCCTCGATGCAAGGGTTTTTACAGGCGCTTTCCGCCACAGCATTGGTGAACCTGGTTGACGCGCTGACGTTTAGTCGGGCGATTGCTCTGGTCGCGATTTTTGGCGTACTCCAGATTATTATTTTGACGGTACTGAGCTGGCTGGCTGCCGTGATTTACAACTTGATTGCCCGCATGGTGGGCGGGCTGCACGTGGTGATGACCGACGAATGAGCCCACCCCGACTGAAGGGGCAAAACTACAGAAATAACAACGAAATCTAGTGAGAGAACCTGATGGCAGAAACGAATAACACCGCGGAAACCGCAAACCCTGAACACAACGCGGCAGATCGCGACATAACCCTGACCTTTGTCATTCCATGCTACAACTCCGAGGATTACATGGACGCCTGTATTTCCTCGATGATCGGGGCGGGCGAGGACACCGAAATCATCGTTGTTAATGATGGTTCAAAGGATCATACGGGAGCAAAAGCCGACAAGTGGGCGCAGGCCATGCCCGACAAGATTAGGGTCATTCACCAGGAAAATGCCGGTCACGGCGGCGCAGTGATGGCAGGTCTGCGGGCGGCTCGTGGCCAGTATTTTAAGGTGGTCGACTCTGACGACTGGCTGGATCGGGTCGGGTTAAACTTGCTGATGTCCAAGCTGAGAACGTTCCTAGCACACAATGAGCAGGTTGACCTGGTTGTCTGTAATTATGTGTACGAGCACGTGTTGACCGGTTCGCGCAAAGTTATCCGCTACAACCGCGCCCTGCCGCTGAACCGGGTTATCACCTGGAACCAGGTCGGAAACTTTGGGGTGGGGCAAAATATCTTGATGCACTCCACGGTTTATCGCACCCAGGTGCTGCGGGAATCCGGTATGGTCATGCCCAAACACACGTTCTATGTTGACAACATTTTTGTCTACGTCCCCCTCCCTTATGTAAAGAAACTGTACTATTTACCGGTTGACCTGTATCACTACTTTATCGGGCGTGACGACCAGTCCGTGAACGAGACTGTCATGCTGGGTCGCCTCGATCAACAGATGCGCGTGACTCGGGCGCTGGTCGATGCCTACACTTTGCCCGACGACGTTCCCAACCCGCGCTTGGCAAAGTATATGGAAGGTTTCCTGGCGCTGATTGTCACGGCTTCCTCGGCGTTTTCGCTGTTGCGCGGCGATCATGAAGCGATGCGAATGCGCGATGAGATGTGGAAACACATTTACGCCAAGAGCCCGCGCATGGCCCGCAATCTCAAGCGCCACCCCCTGGTTCTGGGTTCGAGCGTTAAAAAACCGCCACTGAAGTGGGCCGCGGTTAAGACCTACCGCCTGGCCCAGCACCTCTATCGGTTCAACTAACTTCGGTGGGCGTGTCCGGCCCCGGCGTGCCGGGCCCGTCCGAACGGTTCGTGGGGTCGGCCTGTTCCTCGTGAGCCGAGGGTGAATCGATAGCGATTCCGGCGGTGTGTTCCAAAACGATGGGCTGATGGGCTTTCAAGTGGGTCAGCCCGACGATTCCGGCGATGGCGACCAGTCCGCAGGCGATGATTCCTAACGCAACTCCCCAGGTGAAGTTCTTGCCCTCTCCCAGTACGGCGATGCCGAAACACACCGCGATGATGGGCGACGTGATGGTCATCGACGCGACGACCAGCTCGGCTTGTCCGGTGGCGTAACCCTGCTGCACCATCCAGCCGGCGGTCATCGAACCAATGACCAAAACCACCAGGACTATCCAGAACATCGGGTTGTCCACCCAGTTATGCTGGCGGACAAAGATGATGAGAGTACGCACCAACGAGGCTTCCAGACCGTAGAACATAGCCCCACCGCTGCCCCAAAAAAACGAACGCCACACGCGCGGCCCTTTTGCGCCCAACGCCCCGAAAGACCCGGCCAGAATATAAATCGTGATGGCGCCGATAAAGACTTTGATGGCCGTGAGGGGCTGATCGGGTGCGGAATAGTAGGACACCAGGAAAGTGAAAACGCCGGTGGCCAGCACCGTCATCGCTACCAAAGCCCCCTCGCGCTTGCGAATCCGCTGGTGAGCGACGCGTGCCTGCAAAATCATGGACCAGGGGAAAGCCAGCAATCCCACGGGCTGCACCACCGTGACTGGGGCAAAAAACAGGGCGGTAATCTGGCACCCCAAAGACACTCCCATCAGCAATAACCCATGCCACCACCGGCGGTTTTTCAGGCTCGCCAGGAGTTGGGCGGACTTCAGGCGCCGCCGGCTTTGATTGTGTTTGACCTCGTGGCGAATAGCGCTGTTTTGATACCGGGCAGCCAGGGCGAAACAGAACGACCCAATCACCTGCAAAGCGATGGCGAGGGGTAGGTTGTGTTCCAAGACTGTCCTCTCGATAGAGGCTGACCTGCACGGTTGGCGGGTTTGCCGGGGTCGGTGGGCGGAGATTCCGCAGGGTCCCCGACCCGGTTAGCGGGTGCCTGACCGGAGATTCGGGTTTGCCTGAGTTAATGGTAGCGAAATATCCGGTTTTTCACCGGTTATAGGACACCCGTCTGGGCTATTCGTCCTGTCCGGCCACAAAGGAGAGGGAGGCACGCTCCCCGCGCAGATGCGGCAGCACCACCGCTTGGGCACGCGACAGGGCGGAACCGATGGCCATATGCATATCCAAATATTTGTAGGTGCCCAAGCGTCCGCCGAACAGCACGTTTGGTTCGGCGGCGGCCAGTTCGCGATACTTCACAAGGCGTTGGCGGTCGGTTTCTTTGTTGATGGGGTAGTACGGTTCGTCGCCGCGCTGGGCAAAGCGAGAGTATTCCCGAGCGATGACGGTCTGGTCCGCGGGGTAGCGCTCGGCGCGTTCGGGGTGGAAGTGGCGGAACTCGTGAATACGCGTGTAGGGCACGGAGGGGTCGCCGTAGTTCATGACCGGGCAGCCTTGGAAGTCCCCAGTCGGTTTCACTTCCAGTTCCAGGTCGATGGTGCGCCACCCCAGCTCGCCCTCGCTGTAGGCAAAGTATTCGTCAATCGGCCCGGTGTAGACGACGGGCAGACGGCCGACCGTAGCGGCTTTTGACCAGGGATTTTCGGGGCTTTCGTCGAAAAAGTCCACGCCCAGGTGGACGGTGATGTTTTCGTGGGTGGCCATGTTCGTCAGCCAGGCGCCGTATCCGTCAACCGGTAAACCCTCGTAAGTATCGTTGAAATAGCGGTTGTCGTAGTTGTAGCGAACCGGCAGGCGGGACACGATGGAGGCCGGCAGCTCGGTGGGGTCGGTTTGCCACTGTTTCGCGGTGTAGCCCTCGAAAAAGGCTTCGAACAGGGGCTTTCCGACCAGGGAGATGCCTTTGGTGCGGAAGTTTTCGTTGGCGTCCTCACCTTGGATTTCCTCGGCTTGCCGGGCGATGAGTTCGCGAGCCTGGTCGGGAGTGTAGGCGGCGTGGAAGAATTGATTGATGGTGCCGAGGTTCACGGGCATGGGGAAAACCTCTCCGTGAACCGTCGTGTAAACCTTATGGATATAAGGCGTGAACTTGGTAAAGCGGTTGACGTAGTCCCACACGCGCTGGTTGGAGGTGTGGAAGAGGTGAGCGCCGTACTTGTGAACTTCGATGCCGGTCTGGGCCTCGGGTTCGGACCAGGCGTTACCACCCAAGTGGGGGCGGCGATCAATCATGACGACTTTATAGCCAGCTTCGGCGGCTTCGCGGGCGATGGTGAGGCCAAATAAGCCGGTACCAACCACCAACAGGTCCGGCGTTTCAGGGGTTTTACTCATGTCTCGAACCTATCAAAAAACCACGCCGCACGGAACTCCCGCGCAGTGGCGGGGATGTACTTAGGATAACGTCCGCCGACCAGTGACAAATTATTCACCGAAAGATGTCGTCGTGGCTGCCTGTGCGTTGAAACACGGCGATGCCGTTGCCCGTGCGCCACACCAAGAGCCAATCACCAACATTGGCCACATGGCATTCGTTGCTTCCTGCCCAACTACCCTTCAACGTATGCGCGTTGTGGCGTCGACGCAGCTCATCCTGAGATGCCGGGGTATTTTCGAGAATGAGCCTGATGACTTCATGCAACACAGTCGTGTCTCGATGCTTACGTTTAAGAGATTTAATATCGCGTTGAAAGCTGGGGGTGTAATCGGGAATCAGTGGTGCCATAAATTAAATTCCCAGGTCGTCAAACATTTCTTGGGCATTTTTGAAACGCCCCGTGCCGCCTTGGGCGATGATTTCCTCGGCTTCGTGAATCGATTTTTTCGACTCCTCGTTGGGCTCTGGGTAGGACAGGCTCAGTGGAATGCGCCGTTCCCGCACCATCTGACGGTAAAAAGCGCGGGTGACAGAAGATAAATCAAAGCCGAAATCCTCTGCGATGGAGGCAGCAGCCTCTTTCGTAGCAGTATCAACGCGGATTGTAACTGAACTCATTTGACACCTTCCAGCGATCAACGTCTTACATTATTATGATAATGTCTTACATACCTCTGGTCAATATCTGATTTGCTACAGCCTGACTGAGCGTTTTCAACCCGTTCATGTTCCGATTCCGCAGTAGGTGCCGACTGCTCGTCTTACTAAAGCAAAAAATGAGCTGCGGGGGTTCGGTTATGTATTAAATCGGTGATTAAATCGGGGTTCGTGGCTATATAGACCAGCAACCCCGATTTAATCGCCAATTTCTCACACGCATCCTCGACACCAACGCTGTTTCCAAAATGTGGGTGGGGTTTACTCGATTTAGCGACTCTCAAATCGCCCTGACCTGCGGACCTGTTCGTCTGGTGGAGCTAGGGGGACTCGAACCCCCGACCCTCTGCTTGCAAAGCAGATGCGCTACCAGCTGCGCTATAGCCCCGTTTGTTATGAAAAAACCCCACCCAGAGGCAGATCCTTCACCCTTTAACGCGCAACATCCATCAGCACAGCGAGGGAGTCAGAACCGTGGAAAAAAACGGGTAATATGATTACTAAAATCAGGAGGTTGTAATAATATGACACAAAATGAAACACTCCGGGTTCGTGTTCAAAAGGTTTTTCAACTCAGCCAGTATCTTTGGGAAGCGCAGGCTGGGGCGTTGGCTGATTCTGAAGCCCGCGCTAGGGGGCTTGATCATCGTGTTTATCCTTCAACCAGACCCATGTTGATGCGTCCTTGTTTTAGAGAATCATTGTTGGACTTGGGACTGCCTCAAGGGTGGACTTTAGGTGGTGACACGACAAAGATGGTTCAAATTTATCTTTGCGATGATGAGTCGGGGATAAGGCTGAGGTATTTGAAAGAACGGCGGGCTACGTATCCTGGTGGAGTTCCTGCCGCCGGGCGTAACCAGGCACGTCGCTGTTATTGGCAGCCTTCATTGTTTGACTGGTCAGAGTCGAGCGACTGTCCTCCTCAAACGAATTTGCTGCTTCTTTGGGACTTTCTGGATTCCACACAGCGAGAGGATGGATTCAGTTTGCGAATCGTTCACCCTGTCGCTCCTGGACGTTGGGGCGAGAAAACACCTATCGATTTGAGTCTTGATATTCCTAACTCTGATTACATTGAGTCTGGACTTGAGTTTAAGAGTTATCCCGAAGATACAGACTTCTTCGCTGACTTATCAGAGGAAACTGGTGTCGATGGAACAGCTGTCAGAGGCTAGATTCGGTGTTTTGCACGGTGAGCGTCTCCTTGACCTTGCCGAAATCGAGGCTTTGACAATAACGGAGTTAGCGTGCGAGTTGGACAAGTCACAGGCTTGGCTTTCGCGGGTGATACAGGGTGAATTGAGTCTTTCTCTATCGGTCGCGTCACGAGCGGCAGATATTTTTGGTGTGCCGATAGAGTTTTTCTCTGTCAATCGTTTGCCTCAGGAAAATGCGGTTGTAACCTGGAGAAAACTGGCTTCTTCTACTAAACGTATGGATAAGCAGATTGCGGGGATTTTTAGAGAGGCAGCCAGATTATGGCGTGTCACGTCTGAAAAATCGGGCTATAAAACTGCCTGTTTACCGATCCCGGCTGATTTTGATGATGACACGGAACGTGTCGCTAGAGCAGTTCGTGTCCTCGGGGGTGTGGGAGAAGTTGAACCTATACGTAACATGGTGCGGTTTGTTGAGCGTCTCGGGGTGGGGGTGATTTCGCCTTTAAACCATTTAGATGTTTGTGATGGGAAACATTCGGGGATTTCAAGGCCTTCGCGTTATGAGACCAGACCTCTTGTTTGTTGTGTAGGTCAATTGGATGGTGCGGTTCAGCGGCTTACAATCGCTCACGAGCTTGGGCATCTCATTTATGACCTGGATTTGTGTACGCAGCCTAAGCCCAGAGGTTTAGAGGAATCTCGGGCTTTCGATTTCGCTGGTGCCCTGCTTGTTCCCGCCGATGTTATGTGTTCTTCAATCACAGAAACTACCCCCCTAACCAGTTTTTTACGGCTGAAAGCACGTTACGGGATTAGTGCGGCGGCTTTGGTGAAACGAGCGAACCGTTTAGGGATTATTAGTTCACAGCGTCAGCGAGCACTCTTCATCCAAATATCGAGTCGGGGTTGGCGAAATCAGGAACCGGTAAACGTCCCTGTTGAAACCCCTCAGCTCCTCGCCCAAGCCTTAAAAAAGGCTTGGCCAAACCGCACTATTGACATGGCTAGTCGGGCTACTGGTGTAAAAGCCACCCATATATCTTCCTGGGCTAATCTTCCTTACCATCAACCAGGTTCGAATAATGTGGTCGAGTTTCCTAAACTGTCTACACCAACACCAACAGGCGTGTTATGACCTGTTTCCTGAAAAGCCTCCTCCGCTGTTTTTGCCAGCGCGGTTTTAAGTCAGGTAGGGACACGGAAAATCTGTGACTTAGAATGCCATCTAAAGCTGGGATTTCATTGTCGACAAAACAGATGCGTGCCAGTTCCGCCCTGTATCCGTCTGGTCACTTAGACGTTCATTTTGATACAAACGGCATCTTGGTTTCAGAACGGGTGCCAGGGTTTCAAACGAGGTGCGAGGGTTTCAAATCGAGGGTGAGGGTTTCAACGCCAAATTGTGTGTCGACAGTGGGAGCGTCTGAGAACGAAGCTGTCTCAAGGGTGCAGGGTGAGATTCGCTCTTTTGCCGAGTTTTTGATGTGCAGGTCGATCCTGCCGTCGGTGTTGATGGTGGCATGGTCGATGAGGATGTTCCACGCATGGTCGGAGTATTCGAGTGGCGGCTGGCTGGCGAGGTAGTCGCGTGCGGTGGCGGCTTGGGCTCGGCGCTGCCGTAGGTTTTCGATTTGCTGGCTGATGCGCGTGTGCTCGAGGTCGAGTTGGTGGTGGCGGTCTTCGAGGTGGGCGTATTTGCGGTCGTACTCGTCGGGGTTGTGGGCGGTGGTGGCGTTGTTGGCGATGAGCTGTGTCATGAGGACAACGGTCTCGTCGATTGCCTGGGCAATGTCAGCCTGGCGGGCAGCTTGTCTCCGCGTGCGAGGTCAACGACCTGAACGTCACCGCCGTCGACGGCGTATCCGAACAGGAGGAGGTCAAAGCCTGGGTCGGCGGCATACGGGTACACGCCAGATGTTTTCAGGTTCGTGGTGCTGAAGGTTTCAAGGTCAATGGCAAGGCTTCGCATGAGCAGTTTCTCCAGGTGAATTGACAATGGAGGCACCCCTCCCACAGGTGCAGAAAGGGTGCCTCCACGCTCAGGGCTTAGACGATGATGTGGTCATTGAGGGCGTGGAACCGGTCGTTGTTCGCCTTGAGCTTCTTCGTGATCTCGTCGAGGTTGCGAGCGTGGTTGCGCTCATGGATCACCATGGCAACAAAGCCGATGGCGATTGGGATAGACAGAGGCACCCACACGGCCACGACAAGAGTCGCGATGCTTTCCCACATGATGTCCCTCCCTTCTAGTTGAGGAAATCGTCAGCCGAGGTCATCGGCCCGAAGTCGGACTGGGCGGACACGTGGCCACCACCCAGAGGCTCCCCGTCGCGGGTCTTCTGAATGTTTCCAAGACCGCAGGCGATGCCCTTGTTGCCGTTGGTGTTGAACGCGTAGAACGTCAAGGACACACGCGCGAAGCACCCGGAGTACACCTGGGCGCGGTCCAGGATCGGGGCGACGTTCTCGTCGACAATCTGGGGTGGGGTGAGGCTGTTCGCGTTGACGAAGTACGCGTCGTGGTATGCCTCGTCGTCTCGTTCCACATCGTCGTCATCGATACGCCAACACTCGGCTTCGAACACCAAGCCGATGGCAACAATCTCATCACTAGCCGAGACGAATCAGGCAGACCCAAGACTGGGCTCCTACGGAACCTATTCGACTACATGGTTGACAGCGGCGACTACGGGCAACTGATCGTTCTCAACAACACCGACGTCACACCAACCACGCACTTCGACCGTGACGATGCGACCGAACTTGTATTCGGCACTAATGATGAAGCAGACAGACCTGGACTCTTGGTCGACCTACGTGAGGATGAAGGAGAACAGGATCTCGAGTTCAAATAGCCAAGTCTTGAATGTGAGAACGCTGCCCTGCAAGCGTAGACAACGCAGAACATCTATCTGGCTTGTTTTCGGAGTCCAGTTGAAAGAAGTGATAATGGATGCGATCGGGAAGAGCTCTGCACAGATCCCAGCACTCACTAAGAACTACTCGATTCAATTGTGCTGAGAGGGTGG
>NZ_CAMYBV010000011.1 GCF_947254095.1 uncultured Mobiluncus sp. | reverse complement strand
CCTCCACCGCACTTTACGGACTCTCTCCGTGGCTACCAATGACATGTTGCACAGTTCTGATAGCTGCGGCAGTTTTGCTGAGTTTTTTCCATCCCGAGTTCCGCGAATAATCGGTCTTATCGCTCGCCCCGAGCGTGGACACTACCAAATCACAGATGACGGTCGAGCCGTGGATTGGCGTAATCTTGATTCCTACACTGAACAGGACATGATGGAATGGCCACTCTGGCAGGCGTATCAGCAAGAAATTGCTGAAAGGAAGGCTTCTCGTGGTGAGAGCCAGGTCGTGCCTGATATGCCTGACATGCCCGCGTTCCGTCACCGTTAATCCTCCATCGACACGGGTCGTAGCGATTTTCGGGCTGAAGGTCATTTTGTGTTTTCTATGTTCTATGCGGACTGTTTGCCTAATCCTTCAGGTGAGCATTATTCGTGGTGATGTTTTATCCAAAACGGTCGGCGTGGTAACCGGTGCGGGTCAGGAACAGAATGAGACGATTTCCATCTATTCAATAGATTAGGAGCCAATCGGGCTTGATGTGACATTCTCTGAAACCGGCGTAGTTACCGCCGAGATCGTGATCCCGGTACTTTGCGTCAAGCGTATTGCCGCGCGTTAGCTGCGCAACGACCGAGTCGAGAAGTTCCAAATCCAGGCCGCGCCTTTTTGCCAGCTTCAAATCTTTTTTAAAGCGGTTGGACAGGACAACCCGTAGACTCACACGAGAACGTCCTCCATGGCTTCCCGGAAGTTTGCGTAGCTCTGGTATTTTTCCGGGTGCGCTTTCATTTCCTCATATTCCTGTAAGGCGGCCAAAGTTTCCGCATTGGGAATATCTCTCGTGATTCTAAAAGGTATCCCCTGGTCACGCACGGTTTGACGAAGGAAAATTGTCACGGCAGTGGTGAGATCCATACCCAAATCTTTCAGCAACTCTTGCGCTGACCGTTTGAGATCTGCATCCAAATTTATGTTCGTACTGACTTTGGTCATGATTAGCCCTCCTCCAGTACAATCGTAGAACTAACAGGTTAAAAGTCAATAGTTTTGTGCGTAACGTGTGCCTAATACGCACCCTTTCGTGTCAAAATCTGCTAGCTCGAACTGACGATGGAGTGAGCCAGGACTTTTGTTCTCGTTAGAGGTTGTTCGGGACTGCAGCCGTCTCCCGAGGAATTAGAAAAACCGCTACTAACCTGAGGGACGTCCAAAGCTAGAGAAACATCGCCATGTTGAATTGCTGGTGGTTATGGTCAACACATCGGCGGGCCTGCGGCATTTCTGCGCCGTGCTGCCCGAAATAACCCGTAGTGAACACGAAATGACACTTAGATTCAGCGCAAATTTACACGAAATGACACTTAGCGGCTGAGGTTAACAGTTTCAGTTCCCAAGTTTGTTTAGGTTTCTTGGTTCTGTGGGGTGATGGACCCACGGAGCGGATTTTACGTCCTTAGCATAAGGCGGTTTTGTGGTTTTCTGTGTGGTTCTCGCTTCAGCGGGTGATGAGTGCGGCGATGCCGGACAGGACGGCCGCCATGAACGCCACTCCCACCGTGCTGAGTAGCCACTTTTTGCGCTTGTCACGGGCGCTAATGTAGGGCTTCAAATCCTCCGTACCAGGGATGACCCACGCATCGGTGCGCCCCACCCAGTATTCATCGATAAAGAAACGGTCTATGAGGCTCATGATGAACAGGATTGCCGCTATCTGCCAAAATCCTGCCAAAAAACCGCGAGCTCCATTTATCGCATAAACGCAGACCAGCACGTAAATGATGTAGCCGGGAACGCAGATTGCTTTGAAAATTGCGCGGCCGCGTTTGATTCTCTCGGGCGTGGTCAGTCCTAGTTTCACGCACCGTTCCCGCACTTCGGGAGGGTAAAGATACACCATGTCCACCGGGCTTTTGCGGATGCCGACGACGCAGAGCAAGACCAGCAGCGCGCCCAACATGAGCCCTTCCAAGACAATTCGTAAGACCATCGTTACACCTCCGATGCGCTAGCCGATTTGTATATTGTGCCTCATCGCGCCCGTCCTCGCTGTGGTTGAAGCGCCTTCCACCGCAAAGTCCCGGTAAAAGATAATCTTCATGAGAGGCTGTCCAGGAATCGCGCCGCCTGGCTGGCATCGTCGATGGCACGAGCGGTTTGCGTATTGGGAGCATGGGTGAGAGGACGCGTGCACAAGGGTGGGTGCTGGGGCAAGCGTTCAACTTGCATTGCGGGTAGGTCCCGTGCGGGTTAAGGGGGTCTCTTTTTGTGTGAGGGGTTTGGTTTAGACTCATAAGTGACGTGATGAGTGCGGAAAACCCCACCAAAGACCGACCGAGAGAAGCGCGATGGCACAGACGACTAAACCTCAAACGAGCTTGGGAAACACCGAGTTTCAGACAATGATCAAGCACGATTCAGGGCAGTTCCTGGTCTTTACGGCTGAGGCGGGCGAGGGTATTGAAGTGCGTTACCAAGACGGAACGATTTGGCTGACGCAAAAGCTGATGGCCCAGCTGTTTGATGTGGATGTCAGCACTATTAACTACCATCTGCAACAGATTTTTGAGTCTAAAGAACTGACCGAAGAAGCAACTATTGGAATTTTTCCAATAGTTCGCCAAGAAGGCTCTCGCCAGGTCGCGCGGCAGATTCAGCACTACAACCTGGATGCGATTATCTCGGTGGGCTATCGCGTGAACTCCATTCGCGCCACTCATTTCCGCCAGTGGGCCACCGGGATTCTGCGCGACTTTACCCTGCGCGGATACGTCATTGACCGTGCCCGCATGGAATCGGGCGAAGTCTTGGGACAGGACTATTTCGAGGAACTGCTCGAAGAAGTCCGCGAGATTCGGCTTTCCGAACGCCGTTTCTACCAAAAGATTACTGACATTTACGCTACCGCCGTTGATTACAATCCCGCCGCACCCACTACCAAGACGTTCTTTGCCACCGTGCAAAATAAACTGCATTACGCTGTGCATGGGCACACTGCTGCAGAGCTCATCGCGGAGCGCGTCGATGCTGCTAAGCCGCACATGGGGCTGACTTCCTGGAAGAACTCACCGGATGGGAAAGTGCTGGCCAGTGACGTTACCGTCGCTAAGAACTACCTCACCAAAGAGGAGTTATCCGACTTGGGACGAATCGTGGAGGCCTATCTGAATCTCGCGGAATCACGGGCGAAACGACAGATTCCCACCACTATGGAACAGTGGGCGGAATTCCTGGATCAAGTCCTCGCTCTCGATAGCCGAGAACTATTGGCAAACGCCGGGAAAGTATCTCAGAAAATCGCTGAGCAGACCGCCAAAGACGAACTAAAGAAATACCGCGTCATCCAAGACACCAGCTATGAGTCTGACTTCGACAAGTTTGCTGCCAAAGCCCTGGAGGCCAGCAGCCATCGAGAAGAGGCGAAATAAAACACCGGAGCGCTCGGTCTACCGGATTTGTTCAATACCTTTGCCCTCGCCCCAGGCTTTGTCGGCGGTCAGGACGGTGGCGTTGAGCCTTTTGCCAAGGGCGAGGCAAAATCGGCCACGCAGGCAACGCCAGGACTGTATATTTGAAAGAGTCCCGCTCGAAACCGCGCCATGTGGACGCGCCTGGCGGGTGCGTATCTGAGGAGTTTGACCGATGGCAGACATAAAGTTGTTCGACATTCATGCCGGAGTGCGGGAAATACCTGGCGGTACTGTGACCTTGGAGCGAGAAATCCAGAACGTGATAGAGAACAACATGCCCACTTTCTTCGGGGTGACCTTCCTCGAATCCGAATATCGCGTCGATGGTGGGCGGATGGATTCCATCGGTATCGACGAGAACAATTGCCCGGTCATTTTTGAGTACAAGCGCTCCCTAAACGAAAACGTCATCAATCAAGGGCTGTTTTACCTCGACTGGTTGCTGAATCATAAGGACAGTTTCAAAGTCCTCGTTATAGAAAAGCTGGGTATGGGCATCGCCAAGAAAATCGACTGGAGTAAACCCCGCGTCATTTGCATTGCAGGGGACTTCACTAAATACGATGTTTCTGCGATTAACCAGATGATTCGCAATATTACCCTGGTGCGTTACCGAAAATTCGGGGATAAACTCGTCATGTTTGAGCATGTGAATGAAAATGTTGCTGACCCGATTGCCCCTGAGACTGATTCTGCTGGTACTGCACATCGCGGTGGACATGACAAAACCTTCACCGAACTATATGACGCTGCGCCAGAGAGCCTTCGAACGCTGTATGACTCGATTCGCGATTTTGCGCTCAGTCTCGGCGACGATGTGAGCGAGAACGTACTCAAGCTCTACACCGCATTTAAGCTGATTAAGAACTTTATGTGCGTAGAGTTGCAAACCATGCGCCTGCGCGTGTTCCTCAAACTCGACCTTGAAACCTCTCCCATGGAGTTCGAGGACGGATTCTCCCGGGATGTGAGCGGGATTGGGCACTGGGGGACGGGTAACGTCGAACTTACCATCGCCGACACCGCAGATTTCGTGAAAGCTCAACCTTTCATCGAGCGCGCTTACCGAGAAGCCTAGAGGTTGAGAAACCGCGCCGACCTCGTAACCGACCTTGTGCACCCCCACGAAGTACCCTGGTGAACGCCGCGATTGAGCTTAGTTCGCAACCCGATGGTGCGCGGGATAGCTGCCGGGGGCGAGCGGCAGGAAGGTGTAGCCGTTTTGCTTGGCCCAGTCGATGACCTGGGGCATCGCGTCGACGGTGGTGGGGTGGATGTCGTGGCAAAGGACTACTGACACCGATTTCCCCTGCACTCCGGCGGTAATATTTTGAAACACGGACGCGGCGTTGGTGTGCCCCGAAGCATCTCCGCTGTCTACGTTCCAGTCGAAATAGGTATAGCCTTTCACGGCCATGAGCTTGGTCAGGCGGCTCATGATTCCGGGCGAGTAGCTGCGGCTCACGGTGTTGGAGCTGCCCCCGGGGAACCGCATCAGCTTGGTGTCCTGACCGGTCTGGTCGCGAATTATCTGCGCCATGCGGTCGAAGTCCGCCCAGTAGGCGTCGTCGCTGGCGTAAATCTGAGAATACTTGTGGGTATAGGTGTGGATTCCCACCGAGTGCCCTTCGCGGTAGGCGCGCCCAATCATGTCCGTGTGTCCCATCGTGTTGGTCACAAAGAACGTCGCTTTCACCCCTTTAGCGGCCAAAATATCGAGCAAGTGTGCCGTCGCCGGTCCGGGCCCATCGTCGAAGGTCAGATAGATAACTTTGTCCAAGCCTGCCGCCGGGTCTGCGTTGGGAGCAACTGGCGGCATCACGGTGACCTGGCGGGTCGCTGTGCCCTGGTTTCCACTGGAGTCCGAGACTTGGTAGCGCAACGTGTATGACCCCGCCGCGTTCACGTTGACCTTGCCGTCTACCTTGACTTTCGCGGTCAAATCGCCGTCGACGTTGTCTGCGGCCGAATAGGAATCCTGCCAGGGCAGGCCGTAGGGGAGGGTAATCTGTTCCCCGCCGTCGACGGTGATGGCGGGCGGCTTAGAATCCCGTACCGTCACTTTGCGGGTCTTTTTTCCCTCGACTCCGCGGTATTTCGCTGCATAAGTGATTTCATAAGTGCCGACTTTGGAAGTATCGACTTTTCCGGTGGTGTGCAGCTTGAGGTCGTCGTGAGTAAAGGTGAACAGGGTACTGGTCCCATAAGCGGTGGCGCCCGGGTCTTTCCACGCGTCGCCGTACTCGACGGTACTGGGGGAATCGCCTTTCAAGGTGATGACGACTTCCCATTTGTTGACCAGGTACATGGTGATTCCGCCGATTGCGGCGGCAACGGAAATCACAGCCAGGATGCTGGCAATCCAAATCTTCGATTTCCTGCTCACTTAGCCACCTCTCGCCAGCAAAACTCTACCAAAAAATCATGTCCTGATAAACCCTTAATCCAGCTAAATCCTTGGGAAATTCGGCACCTGAGCAGCTGCCTTTACCCACCAAAGACCGCGAAACCATCCTTGTGAACGGCATTATTATGGGCTTATGAGCGAATCTAAAAGGTTGGACACATGGGAGCGTTTCACGGATTGGCCGCTGTTGATTCTGGCGGTCCTATTTTTGGGGGCCTACGCCTGGGAAGTTATCGGTAACCTACAAGGCCGGGCCGCCAGCGTTACAGAGCTCATCATGAATGTGGTGTGGGCCGCGTTTGTCGCTGATTACGTGGTGCGGCTTTTCTTGGCGAAGCTGCGTTTCAAGTGGTTCATCACGCACCTGTTCGATTTGCTCATCGTGGCGCTGCCAATCTTGCGCCCGCTGCGATTGCTGCGGCTCGTGACGTTCGTGAAAGTGCTCGGTCGCAAGGCCGGTTCAACCTTTCGCGGCAAGATAGCCCTGTACTCGGTGGCAAGCACGGCACTGCTGATTTTCGTGTCGGCGTTGGCTGTGCTGGATGCGGAGCGTGGTGTCTCGGATGCGCTGATTACGTCCTTTCCGCAGGCGATTTGGTGGGGTTTTGAGACGATTACCACAGTGGGCTACGGAGATTTATATCCGATTTCTGTAACCGGCCGCGCAGTCGCGTTATGCCTGATGACGGGCGGGGTAGCGCTGATTGGTGTCGTGACAGCTACCATGGCTTCGTGGGTTGTCGATATGGTGAATGAAAAAAATGAGCAGGACCGGGCGGCCACCAGCGCCGAAATCAACGAACTGAAACAACAGATTAGTGAACTCACGCTGCTAGTGGAGTCAAAACGGTGATGATTCGTCTAGCCTCAGAAGGCTGGCTGAAACCAATTTCGCGGGCGGTCAGCCGAGCAGGGTGGAGATGTTGATAGAGATTTCTCATGCCGATTGGTACTTTTTTTCGAGTCGCGAATCCTAGAATTCGTTTTATGTTTAAGAAAACTCTCGCCGGCGTTGCTGCCGCTGCTCTTGCTCTAACCCTGCAAATTCCCGCCTCAGCTGCGGGCAATCGCATAGCTGGCCCGAATCGTTATGCAACGTCCCTGGCTATTGCTCAGACGTACTTCCCCAACACGAAAAACGTGTTTGTTGCCACGGGAACGAATTTCCCTGACGCTTTGGCTGCCGGGCCTTGGGCCTCCGTCCAGCAGGCACCCATCTTGTTGGTTGGCTCACAAATTTCTGCCGAGCAGCAGGCTTACCTGCAAAAGCTCGGTTCGCCCAGCATTACGATTCTGGGAGGTGCCGGGGCGGTCTCGGCGCAGGTTGAGTCTCAGCTGGCTCAGTTCGGTTCGGTGCAACGAATTTCCGGAGCCAACCGTTACGAGACTGCCGAAAAAATTGCTCTGCAGTTCGGAAAAGCCAACAAGGTGTATTTAGCTACCGGTACGGGTTTTGCGGATGCGCTGGCCGGGGGTGCGTTGGCCGCACAAGAGGGGGTGCCGATTATGCTTACCGGTCCGGGTGCGCAACAGTATGCGGTTTCGGTGGCTCAGCAGCTGGGCGCTACGGCTACTACGGTGCTGGGCGGTTCGGGGGCTATTCCCGATGAATTCTTGGCGGGGTTGCCGAATCCGAACCGGATTTACGGCGCTAACCGGTTTGAAACCGCGTTTCAGATTTTTGCTGCGAAGCCCGCTGCCAGTGCCTTCCTGGCGTCGGGAGTGAATTTCCCGGATGCCCTCTCGATTGTGCCCGCTGCCGGTCTGCAAAAGATGCCCTTGTTGTTAGCGCAGCAGAATTGTTCACCTGTTCAACCTGCGGTGCCGGTCACTTTTGTGGGGGGAACTGGTGCGTTGAGTGACAATTCAAATCTGCAATGTCAGGCTGCCCCGCAATCTCAACCGCAGCCAAAACCACAACCCAAGCCCCAGCCTTCTGGTAATGGTGGAACACAACCAATCGGTAAGGACTGCCCGGCCAACGCCCCAATCAAGGGGAACGCAAATTCCATGATTTATCACATGCCCGGTCAGAGGTACTACAACCGCACCACCCCGGAGGCCTGCTTCGCTTCTCAAGCTGATGCGAGAGCTGCAGGCTACCGCAAAGCAAAAGTTTGAGGCTGGGTCGCGCCTGACGGCGCACCCGCTCAGCTTTGATTTAATAATCCGCCTATAATCAACCCCCCGGTGAGCAGTATAAGCAATACATAAATCCCTATTGCTATCAGCGCCCACAGCAGGGTGGCTTTGGCCCAGTTGGACTTGGCGGGCGAGGTTCCCGACCCGAAAGACCAGATGAGCAGCATAACGATGCCTACAATCGGCAGGGAAGCGAGGAAAATCGTCAGCATCCAAGACCCCAGGCTGGTGTCATTATTCGGTTGCGCCGGAGTCTGCGAAGCGTAATAGTTCGGTGCGCCCGCGAACTGCTGAGGGGGGAGGCCGGAGTTTTGGACGGGGATTTGGCCTGTAGTCTGGGTCGGGAGCTGGCCGGCTGTTTGGTTCGGATTCTGTGGGGGTTGCTGGGGCGGCGGGAACTGGGCGGGATTGTAAGGGTTCGACATGGCTTCTCCTGGAATGTTTATGGTGAATACGCAAAATTGGTGCACCTTGCGGAATCATTTTATCTAACGGAAAAGCCCGGTGATAGGGTTTTCACCGCTCTCACCCCGGATGTGTAGGGGTCTCCCGCTGAGCTATCCGGTTTCCCCAAACTGGGATTAGCCCGCTTTGATACTGAGAAATCGTTGAAATGTCTGGACAAGGCAGGCCATTTCTAGCCTTTCACTAATGAGGGTTTCCTTAGGGCCGATTCATTGAGTGTTGAGGTCAAAGCTGACGCGCCGCCGAGCTTCTGGCTTGGTTTGTTACGGAAAACCTTAGAGGCGCATGAGTCAGGGGCATTTCTGCCAGGGAATTTGACGAAGTCGCAAGATAGCGCCAGGACGGCGCGGGTGGTCTGCGCCCAAAATTCGACATAGATCACCACAAAGCTACCGCGGTTTTTACTGATATGTAGCGGGAAACGGATTTCATCGAATTTTAGGAAGGCTATTGTTGTGAAGAATTTGCCCATGTTGAGAAATCGATTATTTGCTATGGCATCGTTTGCCAGCTTGGTGGTTTTAGGAGGAATTGCCTCTGCCCCGGCCGCTCTCGCTGATGAGCTGAGCTTGAACCAAGCTACGCCGCTGTCAGGAGAACTCACGATTGATACCTTCCTTTAGCACCAGGCTTTAACGTGAAACACCAAAAAGCAACAACTAAACTTAGGTTAGACTAAGTAGCGGCACAGTCGTTGTCTACGCAGAAAACACAGGACGGACGCTTATGCAGCATCATCAGGAAGGTCAGGAGTCCAGCAACCCCCACGAACCGCACGGTTCGGGCGGTCATTCGCACACTCATACTCACTCGCACCAGGCCGGTCGTGGACAGCTCCGGGCAGCACTGGCGGTGACCTTCACGGTGTTGCTGGCAGAAATTGTGGGCGCGGCCCTAACCGGCAGCCTGACCCTGCTGGTGGACTTGGGGCATATGCTCACCGACTGTGCCGGTCTGACTTTTGCGCTGGTGGCAGCCAGTTTGCAGCATCGTCCGGCGACTGATCGGCTCACGTGGGGGTGGCGGCGCGCCGAGGTCATCTCGGCAGCTTTGCAGTCCCTGCTGTTGATTTGCATCGGTGTGTTTGCCTCTATCGAAGCCATCAAACGCCTGATACACCCCGAAAACATCGAGGCCCAGGCGCTGCTGGTGGTAGGCATTATCGGCTTGGTCGGCAACCTGATCAGCCTGACCATCCTGTTGAGTTCCCGGCAGAACAACCTGAATCTGCGCGCCGCGTTCCTCGAGGTCCTGAACGATTCCCTCGGTTCAGTAGCGGTTATTGTCAGCGCGGTGGTGATGCGCTTGACCGGGTGGACCCAGATTGATTCCGTGGCGGCGCTGGTCATCGCCGCGCTCATCGTGCCTCGGGCCATCATGATTTTGCGCCCGGCGGGGGCAATTTTGCTGGAATCCACCCCGCGGGATTTGGATTTGGACCAGGTTCGGGCGCACCTGCTGGAACTGCCTCACGTTTTAGCCGTGCATGACCTGCACGCCTCCGCGGTTTCCTCGGACCTGCCGGTGCTTAGCGCCCACGTGGTGCTGGCTGACGAATGTTTCCATGACGGGCACAGCCTCGAGATTTTGAGCGAGATAGAGAACTGCCTGCAAAACCATCACGGCATCTCGATTTTTCACACCACAGTCCAGCTAGAACCGGCCTCACGCGCCCAGCTGCACCGCGAAACCTGGCACTAAATCCTGCCCCACCAGGCTTCTGCATAACAAAGGCAAACAAGTTGACGAAAATTAGGGAGCTAGAGCCTGTATCGGGACAACTTTGATGCCGGTTTCTCGGTCGGTGTAAGCCAGGTCCGTACCGCCGACAATCAGCACAAGCGCCCTGGGTTCTCCCAAAACTTCGGTATCTACCACGTTGCGGGTGGCGTTCAGCCCAGCAATGCCTTGCTCAATGCGATGTTCACCCAGTTTTACTTCCACTCCCAGCCATGAGCCGTCAGGTAAAACCACTACCGCGTCGAACTCCTTGCCATTGGAGTCGCGGTAGTGCATGACTCGTCCCTCTATGGCCTCAGCGTAAGTGGCAATCTGTTGGTAAACATAGTTTTCAAACACAAAGCCAGCGGTGTTTAGGTCACGCAGCAGCGTATCCACCGAAGCGCCAAGCAGGCTAGCGTACAGAGAAGAATCGGCCAAATATAATACCGGTGAGGTACGGGCGGTCGCTCTGGAGCGCAGTTTCGGACTCCACGCCTCCACGCTTTCCACCACAAACAGGCTGAGTAAGGCTTCAAGCCAGCGCGACACTGTTTGTGGATCTACCGAACCGTCTTGAGCGACAACATCGCCGGTGAGGGTGTTTAACGAAGGCGCCTGCCCGGCGTTTCGCGCTATCGAACGTAACAGAGCTCGCACTCCCAACGGGCGGCGAATTCGTGAACCAGCTGCGTCGAAGACATCGAAGGCGCACAATCTCTCCACATAGTCATTTACATGGTTACGGGCTGCCTTGGCAGTGGCCGAGTGGTCTGCAGGCCAACCTCCGTGCAGGATAATCTCAAACAAATCCGCAACCGGCAGCGGCTCCACCTGGGTCAAAGGCAGGTCTCCTCCAGTCGCAAGATAGCGAAAACTCACCCCGCCGGGCAGAATCTGGCGCTCCACTCCGGTCATAGGCCGCATTCGTACCCGCGCAAAACGTCCCAAACCGGAATGTCCTTTGGCATTTTCCGCAGGCATGGCTGAGCCGGAGAGAATGAACTGGCCGGGACGTTGGCGACTGTCGATTTCCCGCCTCACATGATTCCAGATTTCTGGAAGAGTTTGCCACTCGTCGAGCAGAATCGGGGTATTTCCGCTCAAAGCTAGGGAAGGGTCGAGCGCAAAAAGTCGCCGGAAAGACTCATCGATGTCTACTAGGCGAACCGTTTGTGCCAGTTGTGTTGACGTTGCAGTCTTGCCGCAAGCCTTGGGACCCTCCACAATCACGCCGCCCGAACCGGCCAGTTTGGCGGCCAAGATTTCATCGGCGACCCGAGGCAAATAATGGGAGTTTTTTCCTGTCTTCATAAGGAAATCATAACTCATAATAGGAAAATTGTGAACGCTATAATACCAAATTTGTGGCGGCTATAATCCTAAATTTGTGGCGGTTATAATCAGTAAAATGTGGTGCCGGGAGCAGTGATTGGGACTCTCTGTCCGCTGCATTCGCCCCGAACGGGGCTATTCCAAAGCAAAAATCCTTAGAAGGCGACCTTGCCGATGAGGGCGATGGCACACAAAATCACTGCCATCGGCACATAGACGAAACGCCCCACCGATAGCCAGAAAGTCCCGCGAGGCCGCGCGGCTCCCCGATTTATCGCTTCCATGAGGTCTTCCCTTTTCATGATCCAAAACCAGGTGATGGCTCCCAAACTCGCACCCAGCGGAATGATGTAAATGGAAACCAAATCCATCCACGGCCCCCAGGAACTAATCGCTTCCATACCCAAGCCCGCTCCGAGCGCTAGCACGCACAAGCCGACCAACACGACTACGCGGTTCAGGCGCGGGAACCGGTGCAGCAGCGATTCGCCCACGGCTTCAAACATATTTTGCAGCGAACTGACTCCGGCAAAAATCATGGCAACGTACAGAATTACTGCGAACAACTGACCCAGTGGAATATCTTGCATAATGGCGGGCAGAGTCACGAACAGCAGGCCCGGTCCGGCGCCGACGTCAGTGTTATAAGCGAAACACGCGGGGATAATGACCAGGGCGGCCACCACCGCCGCGAGAGTATCAAAGAAACCCGTGCGCTGCGAAACTTTCACCACGTCCTCGTCATCGGGCAGATAAGCGCCGTAAACAATCATGCCGCTGCCGGTAATCGAGAGAGAAAAGAACGCCTGACCCATCGCCCACACCCAGACAATAGGGTTGATGAGAGCCTCCCAGCGCGGGGTCAACATAAAGATGTAGCCCTCGATAACGCCCGGCATCAGAGCCACGCGAATTGCCAAGATCACAAAGATGATAAAGAAAACCGGCATCATAATGCGGTTGGTCTTTTCGATACTTTTTGCCCCGAGGAACAGGGTAAGCAGTGTCCCGACCACGACGATAACGTGGAAAGGCGCCACCGAGAAACCTGTTCCTGAAAAACTTTCAAACCATTTTTCGGTATTAGTTTTCATCAGCGTCCCGGTCAGGGAATCGAACAGCGCTTTGCAAACGTAGGCGACAATGACGGCGTACCCAATCGCGATACACAGCGAACCGGCCAACGGCAGCCAGCCCAACGCGCTTCCGACCTTAGCGGCTCTATCCCCACGAGTGGCCCAGGCGGACCGGTAAGTTCCCAAGGTGCCGGTGCGGGCGCGCCTACCGTTGGCGAACTCGGCGGGCAGCCCCACGTAGGTGAACAGCAGGACAAAGAATATATAGATGAGCAGGAAAGCGCCCCCGCCGTTGTTGCCAACTTTGTAGGGGAAACCCCACACGTTGGCCATGCCTACGGCAGATCCGACCGAAGCCAGTACAAAACCCCAGTGGGTAGCGAAACGGTGCGCGGTCTGAGCGCCGTGGTGTCTGGGACCAGTAGCGGCGTCGCTGGTCAGTACGGACTGCTCGGAGGATGAGGGAGGGGTTGTCACGAGGTTTCCTTAATCTGGCTCAGAATCCGGTGAGGCGTGTTCATGCCACAGTTTTCCCCTTATCGTAGTCGAAAGGGCGGCGAAACAGGGAATTCTCTAGTTTACGGAGGGAGTGGGGGCCGTGCGGGGCGCTGCCGGAGTGCTGCCCCGTTCTGTATAGGGCAAAATCCCTGTTCTGCGCCTTTTGAAAGAATTTGATAGCCTGAAAAAGGCCGATTCCGGATCTGGAACGGCAATATAGAAAGGATTAATTAATGGGACAGCTCATTGGAATGATTGTAACTGGCGCGGTGATTGGCGCTTTGGCGAGGCTCTTTAAGCGCGGTGAGCAGCCTATCGGCATCCTGTGGACCATCATCCTCGGTGCGCTCGGCGCCGGTATCGGCGGCTGGGTGGTGAAGTTGTTTGGCTACACCAATGCCAACGGCGGCGTGCAGTGGATTCAGTGGATTGTGTCGATTATCGTCGCCATGATTCTCATCGGCATCTATATGGGCGTTACCGGGAAAAAGAAATAACGTCACCCCGCCCTGTCTGAAGGCCGGTAAAAGTAGCGGTGGAGAAAAGCTAGGATAGTTCCATGAGCGTTTTTCCACTGACTTTTCCGGTACGAATCTTGCTGCTCGGCGCGGGCGAGCTGGGCAAAGAACTGACGATTTCCCTGCAGCGACTGGGCTGCCAGGTTATCGCTTGCGATTCATACGCGGGGGCGCCCGCCATGCAGGTTGCCACCGAGCATCGCGTGTTGGATATGACCGACGCTGCTGCGCTCGCGGCGGTGATTGCGGCGGAGCGTCCCGACCTGATTGTTCCCGAGGTTGAGAAACTCGCCTCCACTGCGCTGGTTGCGGCCGCGGGGGAGGGGACGCGGGTCGTGCCTTCCTCACGAGTGGTGGAACTGACTTTTGACCGCCAGGGCATTCGCACCCTAGCCGCCACGACAGCAAACGTTCCGACCTCGCCTTTTGCTTTCGCCGACTCGTTGGCGGCACTGCAGGAGGGGGCCGAGAAGGTCGGGTTTCCCTGTTTCGTGAAGCCCACCATGTCCTCCTCGGGGCACGGCCAGTCTCGCGTGGAGCGCGCCGAGGACCTGCCCGCCGCTTGGGAAGAGGCCTGCTCCGGGGCTCGTGCCGATACCGGGCGGGTCATCGTGGAGGGCGAAATCGCTTTTGACTACGAAATCACCCTGCTGAGCGTGCGTCACCTGGACCCAGACGACCCGACTCAGGTTCGCACCAGTTTTTGCGCGCCAATCGGGCACCGGCAGTCTTCCGGGGATTACGTGGAATCCTGGCAACCCCAAGCGATGAAACCTGAAATCCTCAAAAAAGCCCAGGTCACTGCCCGGAAAGTTCTCGATGCGCTGGCAGCCGACACCACGCGGGCGGCCGCGGCGCGCGGGAAGTCCACAAACGCTGACGCCGAAAATCCGATGCTGGGAATTTTTGGGGTCGAGATGTTCGTCAAAGGCGAGGACGTGTACTTCTCGGAACTCTCCCCGCGTC
Source organism: uncultured Mobiluncus sp. (assembly GCF_947254095.1). Lineage (GTDB taxonomy): Bacteria > Actinomycetota > Actinomycetes > Actinomycetales > Actinomycetaceae > Mobiluncus. The sequence goes on along the minus strand of NZ_CAMYBV010000011.1, from coordinate 58,688 downwards.
CCCACGACACCGGCATGGTCACCATGATTACCCAGCCGCAAAACGAGTTTGACCTGCACGCCAGGGCGATTTTGGGGCTGCCTGTGGATACGGCCATGTTCCCTGATGTCAGTGCCGGAGCCTCGGTGCCCCTGAAGTCTCCCGTTGAGTCCGACCAGCCGCGCTACACCGGCGTGGACGCGGCCCTGCAGGTCAGTCCGGACGCGCAGCTAAGAATCTTTGGTAAACCGGTGGCTCACGTGGGCAGACGCATGGCTGTCGCGCTGGCGACCGGGGCTGACACCGACCAGGCGCGCGCGAAAGCTCACGAAGTCATCGGCAAGGTGGCCATTCACTAGGGGTGAGCGCGGCTTTTCCCGCTGGGTGTCGCGGGAGCGTTAGCGCGCTGCGGGGACTGCGGTCAGATTCTTCGCGGGCTTTCTCCCGCTCTTAATCACCGTTTTAATGTCCTGTGCGAATTTGTTGATATGATGCGGCTTTCGGGTCGCTAGGCCGTGAATTGCAGGGTCGCTAGGCCGTAAATTGCAGGGCCGTGGTGAAGGTGCGTTGGCCAGATTCAAGGCTTCCATGACATCTGGGCAGTTGAACTGACCGGTCAGTTTTATTTCGTGCGTGAAAATAAACCCACGCAGCGGCAAAATTTGTTGAAAACTGGCGAAAATCAGTTCCTAAAGGAATGCACCGGGGCAGGAATCCGCCCGCCGCGAGCCGCGAAATCAGCGGAAGAAAAGCGGGAAACCTCCATCACCGGCGCCCACCCCAACAGGCCTCCGAAGTTGGCGCTGTCGCCCACGCCCTTGCCCGGAACCGGTATGACCCGAACCGCGGTAGTCTTGCCTGAAGCGATGCCAATAGCGGCCTCATCAGCGATCAAACCGGTAATCGTGGCGGGGGAAGTGTCGCCGGGAATCGCAATCATGTCCAGACCCACCGAACAAATCGCCGTCATGGCTTCGAGCTTTGCCATCGTGATGGAACCGTGCTGCACGCCGTGAATCATATTGATGTCCTCCGAAACGGGGATGAAAGACCCCGACAACCCGCCCACCATCGAGCAAGCCATCAGCCCGCCCTTCTTCACGGCGTCATTGAGCAGGAATAGGGCGGCGGTGGTGCCCGGCGCGCCTACCGCACAGACGCCCATTTCTTCCAGAATCGCCGCCACGGAATCGCCGACTTCCGCCGTAGGAGCCAGCGACAAATCCACGATTCCAAAAGGCACGGACAGGCGTTGCGCCACGGTTTGCCCCACCAGCTGACCCATTCGGGTGATCTTAAATGCAGATTTCTTGATGGCTTCGGCACATTCTTCAAAAGGGCGCCCCCGCACCGTCTGCAGGGCGCGCTGCACCACTCCCGGCCCGGAAATCCCTACTGAAATGACCGCATCTGGCTGGCTGACCCCGTGGAACGCCCCGGCCATGAACGGATTGTCGCCCACCGCATTGGCGAACACGACCAACTTTGCCGCCCCAATCCCGTCAGCCGCGGCGGTCGCTTGTGCCGTATCCACGACCACCTGACCCATGCGTCGCGCGGCCGACATATTAATCCCCGTGCGGGTAGAACCGATATTGACCGACGAACACACGATATCCGTGCTGGCCAGGGCCTCGGGGATGGAATCAATCAAGGCCAGGTCGCTGTGGGTGGCCCCCGCCTCGACCAACGCGGAATATCCGCCCACAAAGTCGACCCCGACGGCTTTGCCGGCACGATCCAACGCTTGGGCAAAAGGCAGCGGGTTCGAAGTGCGGCAAGCGGCCGCTACCAGGGAAATCGGCGTGACCGAAATCCGCTTGTTGATAATCGGCACCCCGAACTCTCGCGACACCTCACCGGCGGTCGCCACCAGGCGCGACGCGGCCTTGACGATGCGATCCTCGATGCGAGCGCAGGCGCGCGGCACGTCAGAATCGGCACAATCCAGCAGCGACAGTCCCATCGTGACGGTGCGCACGTCCAGTTTGTCCTCGGAAATCATCTGGATGGTTTCCATGATTTGTCGCTCGGTGTCTAAGCTCATTGTTTTGCTCCAATAGGGGATTCAGAAGGGTTCCCGGTCATCTTCCGGGGCGGATACGGGGTTCGTGGTGGGGATAGTGGGCGATTACAGGGTGTGCATGACGTTGAAAATGGCTTCGGATTGCACCCGGATTTCCAGGTTCTGGGATTGTTCCACCTCAGTCATGGCCTCCTGCAAGTTCGTCAGGGAGGTGGGGGTGTCGTCCAGTTCCAGCTGCATAATCATCGTGAAGTACGAACCCATCAGGGTCTGGGAAACGTTGGTGATATTGGCTTTCTGGGTGGCGCAGGCATTGGCTACCGCCGCAATAATCCCGGTGTGGTCAATCCCGGTTACAGTCATGATTGCTTTCATGACTCAATTATGCCCTCCCCGCGCCGCTTGGGGCAGCGAGTGAGCCTGAACCCGATGCGAGGGGGGGGGACACCCTTGCGAAAATATCGAGTTTTTGACCGTTTTGCGGGGATGCTCAATGTTAAAATTATTGCAAAAAGGTGTTCAAATCACTCTCACGAACCTTAATCTTCCGGTAGGGTGAACATATCCGATACCCTTCGGTGGACGATTCTCAAAGGAGAGGACGATAAATGCGTTCATTAAAACTGTGGGCTAAAGCATCTGCGGTAGCAGCTGCCGCAGCTCTGGCTCTTAGTGCATGTGGCGGCTCTGGTGCAGACTCCGGCAGTAAAGGTGGTGCTACGGGGGACGGCCCTAGCGGCACCCTCAACGTCGCGGCTGCCTACGCAACCACTGACTTCAACCCTGCAAACAACAGCTCCGGCTTCGGTGTTGGTTCCAACTGGCAGGTCGTGGAGGGTCTGTGGCAGTTCGATATGACTAACTTCAAGATTTACCCGGCCCTGGCTGCTGGTGATCCGGAAAAGGTCTCTGATACCGAATACAATGTGAAACTGCGCGATGGAGCCAAATTCAGCGATGGCACGGACGTGAAGGCTGCTGACGTAGTGAAGGCTTACGAGCGTGCTGTGGCTATTGACCCCGATTATGAAGGCAACCTTTACAAGGACTTCCTGGCTTTCGTTGACTCGGTCAGCGCTGCCGACGATACGACGGTGAACATCAAGCTTAAGTACCCCTTCCCGAAGTGGAAGGAACGCTTCATCAACGTTAAGGTCGTTCCGGCTAGTGCTACCAAGGACGATTTGACCAACTGCCCGATTGGCACCGGTCCGTACATGTACGATTGTGCATCCAAGACCGACACCTCCATCTCGGCTGTGGTCAACCCCAACTACAACGGCCCCAAGCCCGCCAAGGTTGAAAAGATTAACTGGACTGAGCAAACCGATGCCGCTCCGCGTCTGACTGCGGCTCTCTCTGGCGAAATCTCCATCATGGAGGACGTGCAGCCGGATGCTGTGGGACAGCTCGAGGGTAAGGGCTGGAAGGTTGAACCCGCCAAGGGCTTCGCCACCGGCTTCATCCTGTTCAACACCCAAAAGGCTCCTTTCGATAAGAAGGAAGTTCGTCAGGCTTTCTTGAACGCCATCGATTACGCTTCTTTGGTTAAGAATGAACTGGCTGGTAACGCTACCGTGGCGACCTCGTTCCTGCCCGAGACCAACCCGGATTACAGCAAGGCTGCGACCCAGTACTCTTTCAATCCTGAAAAGGCCAAGACCATGCTGGCTGATGCCGGTGCTTCCAATCTGAAGGTGCACCTGGTCGTGGTTGACAACTGGATTAAGAACCTGGCTCCGGCTATTGCCGAAAACCTGAAGGCCGCTGGTATTACCGCCAACGTGGACATCCAGGCTAGCAAGGCGGTGTACTCCAAGGACTTCGTGGATGGCGGCAACTTTGATGTGTTGCTGGCTCCCGGCGATCCCTCCGTGTTTGGTAACGACCCGGCTCTGTTGATGAACTGGTGGTATGCCGACAATGTGTGGACCCAAGCCCGCAATGGCTGGGCTGTCTCATCTCCGGATCAGTTCCAGAAGTTGCAGCAAATCATCACTGAGGGTTCGCAGCTGGATGGTGACGAAGCTAAAGCAAAGTGGAAGGAAGCTCAGGACTTCATCGCTGATGAGGTTCCGATGTACCTGATGTTCCACCGTACCGTGCTCACCGGCTACAATCCCGCAGAAGTTGACGGCGTTACCCCGGTGTCCATGACTGGTCTGCAGCTCGTTGACGTGTCCGTAAAGTGACGCTGAACCGCTAAGACCGCTTGAATCATCGCTGGTTGGTGGCCCCTGGGGCCGAACAAATCTACCTCAGGGGCCACCCAACTGGCGTTTCTAGTGGCTGAGGAGCTATGCATTGAATAACTTATTAAGGCTGATAGGACGGCGTTTAGTCGCATTCCCCGTTATGGTGCTAGGCGTCACGTTCCTGGTGTTCTTCCTCATGTCGCTGTCTCCGATTAGCCCCGAAGCGGGTCTGGTATCGGTTGATGCCACTCCGGAGATGCGCGAAAAAGTCCGGCAAGAATACGGGTTCGATGATCCCTTTTTCGTCCAGTTTGGACGTTATCTGTGGAATCTTTGTCATGGCGACTTGGGGGTTTACGCTCCCGACAAGCGCCCCGTCATCGATGCTATTGGGGCGGCCCTGCCCATCACGTTGCAACTGACGTTCTTGGGCTTGCTTATCGCTTTGGTCGTCTCATTCCCCCTAGGTGTGCTGGCTGCAATCTACCGTGACCGCTGGCCTGACCAGGTTATTCGTGTGATTTCCGTCATCTGCATCGGCACCCCGTCCTTCTGGCTGGCCGTGCTTTTGGTGATGGGATTCATGGACAGCTCCTTCTTCAAAGTGTCCATAGGTAAACAACTACCTGGGATGTTTGAGAACTTTCAGCTGTGGTTCGCCTGTATGTTCCTACCGGCAGTTACCTTGGCCATCCCCGTTATCGGTCAGATGACCCGTGTGGTGCGAACCTCGGTGGTCGAGGAACTCGATCGTGATTACGTGCGTACCGCGCTCGGTGCGGGCATTCCGAAACCAATAGTTATCGGCCGTAACGTGTTGCGTAACGCTCTGATTACTCCGGTAACGGTTTTGGGTCTGCGCGTGGGTTACCTGATGGGTGGTGCAGTCGTTATCGAGATTATTTTCAACATCAACGCCATGGGCAAGCTTTTGATTTCCGGTGTGAACAACTCTTACACGGCTTTGGTGCAAGGCTGTGCCTTGGTCGTAGCCCTAGCCTTCATCATCGTGAACATTGTGGTGGACATCCTCTACTTGCTCATCAATCCCAGGATTAGGTCGGTGTGATATGGGTGCAATGAAGAAAACTATTGAAGCGGTTGAATCCGGAAAAAAGGTTCGTTTTAACCGCTGGAAGCACATGAGTGTGGGTGCTCGCATCTCGGTCATTGTCATTGCCATCGTGGTGCTGATTGCCATCGTGGCACCGCTGATTGCCCCCTACACCGAAAAGGATCTTTTCACTAAGTTCACCGCGCCAGAAAACGCGCATCCCTTCGGTACCGACCACCTCGGCCGTGATGTCCTCTCACGCTTGCTGTATGGCTCGCGTTTCTCGCTGTTCATCGGTTTGAGCGCAACCCTGATTGCCCTGATTGTCGGGGCCATCATAGGTTCGGTCGCAGCCGTGGTTCGCAAGTGGATTTCCGAAGTTATCATGCGCATTATGGACGTGATTATGGCTATCCCGGGCATTGTTATGGCTGCCATTACGGTTCTTTCCTTCAGCCGCGCCCTTGATCCCGGTAACAAGGTTGGCGTCACCTTCGTGGTGGTGCTTTCCATCGCCTTCGTTTATTCCCCGCAGTTGGCTCGTATCGTCCGGGCCAATGTGATGGCGGCTTATGGTGAGGATTATGTCCGTGCGGTCATTGTTTCCGGTGCTCGCGCCCCCTGGATTTTGTTCAAGCACGTGGTGCGCAACACCGCTGCTCCGGTCTTGGTGTTCGCCACCGTTTTGGTCGCTGACGCCATCATCCTGGAAGCTTCGCTGAGCTTCATCGGGGCTGGCCTGCAATCGGCCACGGTGGCGACCTGGGGCAACGTCCTGGCTGACGCATCCGCTAACGGCTCCCTGATTTTTGGGGCCTGGTGGACCGCGTTCTTCCCCGGCGTCCTGATTATGATCACCGTGCTGTGCCTGAACATCCTGTCCGAAGGTATCACCGACGCAATGGTGGCCGCTCCGGCTTCGGCCCCGGTCAAGGTGGAACAAAATACTGCTGACCGTGAAGCCGATGCCCTGCTGCTCGATCCGCGTCGCGCCTACAAGGAACAGGCTGAATCCCTTCAAGCCCGCTTGACGGCCTTGAAGGAAGTTGAATCCAAGCGTAGTGACCGCATGAGTGACGACTTCGAAGGTGAACCGCTGCTGGAAGTGAAAGACTTGTGCATCAAGTTCCCGCGTCACGGGGACGTAAACGTGGTTGACCACGTGAGCTTCTCGGTGCGACGGGGTGAAACCATGGGCCTGGTCGGGGAATCCGGTTGTGGTAAATCCATTACCGCGCTGACCATCATGGGCTTGATTGATCCCAAGGCTGAAATCACCGGCGAAGTCTTTTATCAGGGCCGAGATCTCTTGACGATGAACATAAAGGAACGTCACGCCCTGCTGGGTCACGAAATGGCCATGATTTACCAAGATGCCTTGTCCTCCTTGAACCCGGCCATGTTGATTCGTTCCCAGATGAAGCAGCTGACCAAGCGCGGCGGTACCCGCACCGCCGAGGAATTGTTGGAGCTGGTAGGCCTTGATCCCAAGCGCACGCTGGAATCGTACCCGCACGAACTCTCCGGTGGTCAGCGTCAGCGCGTCCTTATAGCTATGGCTTTGACGCGCGACCCCCAGTTGGTCATCGCGGACGAACCGACCACCGCTTTGGACGTGACCGTCCAAAAGCAGGTCATCGACCTGTTGAACGAACTGCGCAACAAGCTCGGTTTCGCCATGGTTTTTGTGTCCCACGACCTGGCCTTGGTCGCCGAAGTCGCACACAAGATCACCGTCATGTACGCCGGTCAGGTGGTGGAACAGGCCCCGACCGTCGAGCTGCTGGAGAATCCGACCCACGAATACACCCGCGGCCTGCTGGGCGCGGTGCTGTCCATCGAAGCCGGTTCCGGACGTTTGCACCAGGTACCTGGCACGGTGCCTTCGCCCAAGGACTTCCCGGTGGGCGACCGTTTCGCGCCGCGTTCCTCGCACCCCGACTATGGCATGGACATTCCGTTGGAATTCCTGCTGGTCGGTCCCGAGCACGTTTACGCCGCCTTGCCCGACAAGGAAGGGGTCTATAAGCGTGCACCCGAATACGCTGCGAGTGGAAAGGAGGGCCAAGCATGAGCGAGACAACCGCAAACGCAAGCGTTATCGAAAACGAAACGCCAAGTACTATTGACCCCGAAACCCCCATCATCGAATTGCAGGAAGTGGAGGTCACATTCAAAGCGCGTACCGGTTCGATTTTCAAGCCGAACCACGTGCGGGCCGTGCGGGGTGTCGACATGAAAATCATGCCCGGCAAAGTCCTTGGTATCGTGGGCGAATCCGGCTGTGGCAAGTCCACAACCGCGAACGTCATGTGCGGGCTCCAAGTCGCTACGAAGGGCAAAGTGTTCTTCATGGGCAAGGACGTCACGAAGCGCAACGCGGCGGACCGACGCCACATCGGCTCGGTTGTGTCCGTGGTTTTCCAAGACCCGGCCACCGCGCTGAACCCGCGCATGAGCGTCCATGACCAGCTGGCTGACCCGTTGCGGGTCCACAAGATTGGTAACGAGGCGTCGCGCGATAAGCGGGTCCGTGAGCTGTTGAGCCTGGTGGGCCTGCCGCTGTCGGCGTTGAACGCGCTGCCGGGGCAACTGTCCGGTGGGCAACGTCAACGTGTCGCCATTGCGCGGGCCTTGTCGCTGAACCCGAAGGCCATCATCGCTGACGAGCCGACTTCGGCACTGGACGTGTCCGTGCGTGCCCAAATCCTGAACCTGCTTTCAGACCTGAAAAAGGAACTGGGGTTGGCGATGGTGTTCATTTCCCACGACATTCAAACTGTGCGCTACATTTCCGACCGTATTGCGGTGATGAACGCTGGTGTGGTTATCGAAGAAGGCCCGGCTGACGAATTGTTGGCCAACCCGAAGGATCCCTATACCCGTAAGCTTCTTGGTGCGGCTCCGTCGTTGTTGCACCCGAACTTGGGGCAACCTGAGGATGCCAACGTAGATGAAGGAGAATAAAACATGGCAGCAAAAATTAGCGGCATCGTCCCGCCCCTGACTATCCCGCTAAAGAACGGCGAACTCGATGTGCCTTCGCTGGAGAAGCACATTAATCGCTTGATTACGGCCGGTATCGATGGCTTGTTTGTGTTGGGTTCCTCGGGAGAGGTGGCGTTTTCTACCGATGAACGCCGCGGGCAAATCCTTGCCGAATCCAAGCGTATCGTGGCTGGTAGAGTCCCTATTATGGCGGGGGTTATCAGCACGGAGACGGACCGGGTTGTGGAACACATTCGCCAGGCCGAAGACATCGAAGTCGATGCTGTGGTGGCGACCGCCCCGTTCTATGCCCTGCAAGGGGTGCGGGAGATTCGGCGGCACTTCGAAATCTTGCGAGAATGCACGGACCTGCCCATTTGGGCTTATGACATTCCCGCATGCGTACACTGGAAGCTGCCTAATGACCTGGTGATGGACCTCGGGAAAGCCGGGGTCCTCAATGGGGTAAAGGATTCTTCCGGTGACGATGTCGGTTTCCGTTTCCTGTCTCGGTTGAACGCCGAGGCGGGACACCCGCTGCAGTTGTTTACCGGTCACGAGGTCGTGGTGGACGGGGCGTATCTGTCCGGTGCGGACGGCTGCGTGCCCGGCTTGGGCAACGTCGATCCCGACGGCTACGTGCGTCAGTGGAAAGCCGCCCTCGCCAAGGACTGGGAGACTGTCCGCAAGGAACAGGACCGGCTGGCAGATTTGATGACGATTGTCCAGGTCAAAGACATACAGGGATTCGGTGCCGGCATCGGTGCGTTTAAGACGGCGCTGCAGCTGCTGGGGGTGTTCGAGTCTAACGAAATGCCTCGTCCCGTGGCGGCTTTGAGTGGAGAAAACGTAGAGCACGTGCGCAGCGTCTTGCAAAAAGTCGGATTGTTGTAGGAATCCGGCTATGACCTCAGATTACGTCATCGCTATAGACCTCGGTGGCACGAAAATTGCTGCCGCCCTGGCGGATCGGGACGGCAATCTGAGTCTGCCTTGTCGGACGGATACGCCCGCTCACGAGGGCGGTGCGGCCGTGGTCGGGGCGATTAACGCCCTGGTGGGTCAGGTTCGCGCGCAGGCTCACAAGGACGGTATAGACCGGATTGTGGGTGTGGGGATTGGATCAGCCGGGGTAGTAGACCTGGCGGGCCAGCGGATTATTGCCTCCACCGATGCTATTCGGGGCTGGGCCGGTACCGAGGTCGTATCGCTGGTGGAATCAGCGGTGAATCTGCCTGTGACTTTGGAAAACGATGTTAACGCGCATTTGCGTGGAGAAGCCTGGAAAGGCGCGGGAGCCGGGAGAAACTACGTCGCCATGATGGCGTTGGGAACCGGTATCGGTGGAGCTCTCATGATTAACGGGGAGATCCTGGTGGGTCCGCACGGAACCGCCGGTGATTTCGGGCACCTGCCAACCTTGCTTCCTACCAAACGGGCCTGTACGTGCGGACGCGACGTGCCGCATCTGGAAACCGTGGCGTCGGGACCGGGGTTATACGCCTGGTACTTGGAAAACGGCGGGGACCCGTCCGTCGGCGGCACTCGCGAATTGGAAAAACGGGCTCTGTCGGGAGATGAGCTGGCTGCGCGCATCTATACGGAAGTGGCCGCGGAAACCGGGCGCGCTCTGGGATCTATCGTCAATACGGTTGACCCGGAAGTCATGATTGTCGGGGGAGGCTTGGCTAACAGCACGGACATTTGGTGGAAACCCCTCCGGGTGGCTTATCAGGAACAGTTGGTGAATATCCTTCATGATGTGCCGCTGGTGAAAGCGACTTTGGGTAATGCGGCTGCCCTGGTGGGGGCCGCGAAAAAGATTTGGAACCGGGTGGAGGGTTGAACGAACCTGGCGCGAGACTGCGCGCTAACTAAGGAAGGGGAAATGAATGAATGTGCAACGTCAAGCGGTGATTGACGCCATTAAGGGACGGCTTATCGTCAGCTGTCAAGCATATCCGGGAGAGCCGATGCGGCGGTCTGACATCACTGCCGCGGTGGCGCAGTCGGTCGTGGCAGGGGGAGCTGCCGCGGTGCGCGTCCAGGGGATTGCGGACATTGTGGCGTGCCGTCAGGCAGTGGAAGTGCCCCTAATTGGACTCATTAAGTTTGGTCACGAGGGAGTTTACATTACGCCCTCGATTGCTCACGCGCGTGCCTGTGCCTTGAGCGGCGCGGACGTTATCGCTATCGATGCCACTTTGCGCGAACGGGGGGAGGGTGAGACGTTCGCGGATGCGGTAAGCGCGATGCACAAGGAATTTCCTGGGGTGGCTATCATGGCTGACTGCGCGTCCCTTGAAGATGCGAAAGCCGCTGAACAGGCCGGAGCGGACTTCATCGGCACCACTTTGTCCGGTTATACCCCCGGGTATCAGTATGCTCGCACCGCGACTACAGGACCCGATTTCGATTTCATTGCCGCGGTGTGCCAGGCAGTTCACGCCCCAATCGTGGTGGAAGGCCGGATTCACAGCCCCCAAGACCTCGCTGAGGTTTACCAATATCCGATTCACGCGGCTTGTGTAGGCACCGCCATCACTCACCCGTGGCGCCTCACCGAATGGTATGTAGACAAACTGCCGAAAGCCTAGCTGCCTAGGGCGCTGCCTGTCTCCATTCACGGGTAAGGCAGCTGGTGAGGGAGCACACGGCTCACAATACTTGCAGAGAAACTGAGAGGAAACCGGAACAACATGACGATTTATCGCGCAGACACGTTATTTGACGGCAACCAGGTGTTGGGACCCGGCGCGGTGCGGGTAGAAAACGACCGTATCGCCGAGGTTCTCAGCGGAACGGCGGCCGCACAAGTCCGGGCGGACGTGGATTTCGGGACGACTATCCTCGCTCCCGGATTCGTGGATATACATTCTCACGGCGGTGGGGGAGAGGCTTTCACCAACGGGGTTGAATCAGCCCGCACCGTCATCGCCACCCACCGTCACGAGGGGACAACTTCTATCATGGCTAGCCTGGTCACGGATACGTTGGACCACTTGGAATCCCAGATTCGAGATTTGACGCCACTCTATGAGGCCGGCGAAATTTTGGGCGTCCACTTGGAGGGTCCGTGGATGGCAGAGGAATTCAAGGGGGCGCATGACCCCGAGCTGCTGCGCGACCCGGCTCTGGACGAGGTGCAACGCTTGTGCCAAGCTGGTCCGGTTAAAATGGTGACCCTCGCCATAGAGCGTCGTGGAGGACTGGAGGCTGTGCGCTGGCTGGTGTCACGGGGAATCATCGCCGCTCCGGGACATATGAACGCCGACTACGATACGATGAAAGCCGCACTGGCCAATGGGGCGCAAAATGTCACTCACCTGTTCAACGCGATGAAACCGATTCATCACCGCCAACCCGGCCCGATTGTGGCCGCCTTGGAAACGCCGGGATTACCGGTAGAACTCATTGCTGACGGCGTGCATTCACACCCGGCCACGGTAAAGTTCGTGTTTGACGCCAAAGGCCGCGACACGGTTTTAGTTACCGATGCGATGGCGGCCGCGGGCTCGCCAGACGGGGATTATCTGTTAGGGCCCCTCGAGGTCGAAGTTCGCGACGCGGTGGCTCGGCTGAAATCTAACGGAGCCATCGCCGGCTCCACCCTGACCCTGTCCCGGGCGATACGCTTTGCAACTTATACCGCAGGAGTGGATATTTGGTTAGCACTTCATGCCGCTACCGCTAGACCCGCGGCTTTGCTGGGCAGAACAGACATTGGAGTGTTGGTACCGGGGGCCTACGCTGACTTGGTAGTCGAGTCGAGCGCCCTGCAGGTTCAACACGTGTTTCGTCGTGGTCAGCAGGTGCGTTGAAGTGAAAACCTGAGCTTAGCCGGAAAATTGAAAACAACGGAAGGTAATCATTATGGAAATCATTATTAAACCAACGGAACAAGATTTAGCAGTCGTTGCTGCGGAGGCCATCTGCGAGGTTTACGCGGACAAACCCAATGCCGTGCTGGGGGTGGCGACAGGTTCCAGTCCGCTGCCAATTTATCAAGAACTTTCACGTCGGGTTAAGGAGGGGAGCCTGTCTCTGCGCCGCGCCCAGGCTTTCCAGCTCGATGAATACGTGGGGCTGCCCCAGGATCACCCCGAGGCGTACCATAACTTTATTCGCCGGGAGTTTGCCGATATCACGGATATAGACCATAACTCGGTATATGGAGAAGACGGCCTAGCCACGGACCTATTAGCGGAATGTCAACGTTATGAACAGGCTATTGTTGGTGTAGGCGGAATTGATATACAGATTTTAGGTATCGGAGCGGATGGGCATATTGCGTTCAATGAGCCCGGCACGTCCTTAAAGTCCTTGACGCACCCCGCGGTGTTGACCGCCCAAACTCGCCGCGACAACGCCCGATTCTTTGACGGAGACATTGATAAGGTGCCTAGGCACGCGCTCACGCAAGGGGTGGGCACCATTTTACGGGCGCGAAAAATCCTGCTCATCGCCACCGGCTCTAACAAAGCTGACGCGGTTCGTGACATGGTGGAGGGTCCGGTTTCTATCTCTTGCACCGGTTCGGCTTTGCAGCTGCACAACACTGTTAAGGTGCTGCTGGACGAGGCAGCCGCCGCGAAGTTGGAGCGCCAGGATTTCTATCGCGAGATTTATGCCAACCGCCCCCAAGGGGCCTGGCTGGGGTTATAGCCCAAGTATTTGCTGATGCGGTCTCCCCGTGGAGCTGGTCAGGAATTCCAATTAGACTAAAATGCGTGGAATTTTCTGAACTGTTGCAGGCTCGCTACAGTGTGCGGGCCTATCTGGATAAGCCCGTTGAACCAGAGGTTTTACAAGCTGTCTTGGACGACGCGCGCCACTGTGCCTCGTGGTCCAATACGCGCGGATACGTGCTGGCAGTAGCCACGGGGGAACGCCTGGAACGAATCCGAGCGGACTATGCCAGCCATGCCGAAACTGCGTCCGGTATGCTGCGCGGGCGGCCCGGCGCTTTCCTGCGGGCGCTGCGAGAGGGAAAACTGCCCAAAGCCGACTTTAAAACCTGGGGCAAATACCCTCCTGAACTGCGCAAACGTCAGGTTGAAAACGGAAAACGCTACTATGCGCACCTGGGGATTGAGCGCGGGGACGAATCCGGGCGAGCCCAGCAGGTGCGTCAAAATCTCGAAATGTTTCAGGCCCCGGTAGGGATTTTCGTGTTCGTCCATCGTGCGCTGCTGCCCTTTTCCGCCCAGGATAGTGGGCTAATGCTCGCCACCCTCATGCTGGCGGCCGCTAATCGGGGGCTGGGAACTGTGGCCATCGGAACGCTAGCGACCTGGCGGACTCCTGTGGAAACGGAGTTTCGTATTCCCAAAGACTACGGGCTGATTACCGGGTTGGCACTGGGCTACCCCGACCCGGATGCCCAGATAAACGAGTATCGGGCCGAACACCCGCCGCTTACCCTCGCCGAGCCGCGCGACGGATGATGAAGTCAAGCTGCCACACGATTCCACTATCAGTTGGCGCCATCGATTCGTTTGCCCTTTTTCAATTTTTATGGCATCGTCCAGCGGCAGAAACATTTGCTTCCGCATCTCTGCGGATAAAAGAGGTGCTGGTAGTGGTTTGCGCTGGGGACACAAAGCTGGCCGGATAAACGTGCGCCGCCTAGAGCCATCCGGCGAGGATGAGCACCCCGAGCAGGATAAGCACACTCGGAAAGAGCACCGCCTCGAATCGTTCCAGAACCTCCGCGAGCCCTAGACGTCCGGTAATGAACCACGCCAGAGCCAACAGTGCACCCGCCAGCACCAGAAACACCGCGCAGAATATAGCGACTTGCCACCAGGCCGACAAGGCAAAAACCGGCAGATAAACACCGATTTCGTCGCCTCCGTTCGCGATGGTGACCAGGGCGACCGCGCCAACACTAACGGGTTTGCCTTCCAGCTTTGATTCGACTGACTGTGCGTCCCTGGAATCGTTCGACTCCCGGCGTTCCAAAATTTCCCCAATGCCAGCTTTCACTCCCAGAATCAGCGGTATCAGACCCAACAGATGCAACTGAGCTTCGGGAATGACGAAACCGGAAATCAGATTCAGGATCACGGTGGCTGCCAAAATAGCGCTGAAACCGAGGTATTGACCTGCGCAGATACGCAACGTTGTGCCGGGGCGCTGGTGACCGTGGACAAACCATAAGGTCAGCAGCATCAAGTGGTCGATGTTAGTGACCGCAAAGAGCACCAACGCTTGGGCGAGAGTGGAAAGAATCAGGGAAACGTTCACGTGTCAATTATCACCGAAAGGTGTTCAACCGATAAAGTCAACATCACCCCGCAGTAACCTACCGGCGACCGGCCGCACCGAACTTGTGCATCGGCCGAAGACGCCGAACCGCTCAATCGAGCCTGAGAGAGACGCTAACGGTAGCGGAACTTCGAATTTTACTAACTTTTTTGCACCTTTCGCCCCAGAGCCCTAGACTGGAGAGCAATATAAGCATGACGGAGGCGCAGCCGACATCACTAGCTTCCATGAGGGCGGGGAAATCCTTTAGGGGATGCCCGGAAGCGAAAGGGGAGGCTGCCGAGGACGCGAACCATTCCCAAGGGGAAACGTCCGGGCGGGCGGACAATATCCGTTCGACTGTCGCTATTGCGGAGAGCTGTCATGACGCATACGCGCAAGGTATGGGGTCATGGAGCATGACCCCTTTTTGGTGCCATGTTCGAGCTTTCGAAAGTTGTTTGCAACGATTGAAAGGACTAATGATGAACAAGATACTGAGTGGTGCGGCTCTGCTGGCTGCTGCTTTTTCCCTCGCCGCGTGCGGCGCAGGTCCCGCGGCTGATAACGCAGCTGGTAAAGGCGGGGCCATTCCCGGCCTGGAGGACGGTGTTTTCACCGTCGGTATGGAAGCTGCCTACGCTCCCTACAACTGGGCGCAGCCCGATAAATCTAACGACGCGGTGCCCATCAAAGATTCCGCCTTGTACGCCAATGGCTACGATGTGATGACGGCGAAGGAAATCGCGAAGGCGAACGGCTGGAAACTCGAAATCAAGCAGCTGGAGTGGGATTCCCTGATTCCGGCGGTGCAATCCGGGGAAATCGATGCCGCCATTGCGGGCCAGTCCATGACCAAGGAACGCGAGGAAACCGTGGACTTTGCCGGGCCGTACCTGTACGCTCGTATCATCGTGCTGACCAAGGCTGATTCTAAGTTCGCCAATGCGAAAGGCTTGGCTGACCTGGCGGGAGGCCGGACCACGAGCCAAACCGGTACCGTTTGGTATGACACCTTGATTCCACAAATTAAGGGTGCCCAACGGCAGGCTCCCGCCGAATCCGCTCCGGCGATGCTGGTGGCTTTGGAAACCGGCAAGGTTGATTACGTGGTTACCGATATGCCCACCGGTCAAGGGGCTATGGTTGCTTACCCGGACATGAAGATTTTGGACTTCCCCGATGACGGCGACGACTTCCAAGTTTCGGACGAGGACATTAACATCGGCGTGTCCGTTAAGAAAGGCAACACCGCTCTGAAGAACGCCATCAACAAGGCCCTGTCCGGCAAGACCGCCAAAGACTTCGATGCCATGATGGCGGATGCGGTAAAGATTCAGCCCCAAGAGGATTAATCCGCCCATCACACTGGAACACGTCAGGAGAGAAAAATGCTGTGGACACTGTGGCAGGACATCGTAACGCTGCTGAATAAGTACGGTGGTGTGTATTTGACAGGTATCGTCAACACGGTGGTCCTCGCCACGGTTGCCACCTTGCTGGGCTGCGTGATCGGTTTTGCCTGCGGAATCTTGAACACAATTCCCCATCCTCCAACCGATCCCCTGCCCAAGCGGATCATTCTGGCGATTATCCGAGCCATCATCCGGATCTATGTGGAAGTTTTCCGCGGCACTCCGATGATTTTGCAGGCCGTATTCATTTATTACGGTCTGCCCTACTTCACGAATAATGCGTTGCAGTTCCAGTCCATGTGGGGAGTGTCGATTTTCGTTGTCTCCATCAACACCGGTGCCTACATCGCGGAATCCGTGCGCGGGGGCATCATTAGTGTGGATCCGGGGCAAACCGAAGGGGCCAGGGCGATTGGCATGACTCACTTCCAGACCATGCTCTATGTCATCTTGCCTCAGGCTTTGCGCAACCTGCTGCCGCAAATCGGTAACAACTTCATCATCAACATCAAAGACACTTCGGTCATGTTCATCATCGGTTTTTCGGAGTTCTTCTCAGTTCACAAGATGGTGTCGGGTGCTGTTTTCAAGTACTTCCCCTCCGCTACCATCGAGATGGTGGGCTATTTGACTCTGACTCTGCTGTCCTCTTTCCTGTTGCGGAAACTGGAAAAGAAGATTGACGGAGACGATGCCTACGAACTGTTGCCCGGTGCGGCGGGCGAGGAACAGAGCGATTACGAGTTGATGAATGAAGATCAACTTGTGATGGCCGCCGGAAACTACACTTTCCGTAAACCCGCCAAACGTTCGGTGCGAAAGGGAAAGCCCGCCGGGAAACCGGCTCTAGAAAAACCGGCACGCACCGAGGGAGGACAAAACTCATGAGCGAACCGAACACTACGGCGAGCACCAGCGACGAAATCATCACGGTACGTCACCTCTCGAAGTCTTTCGGCACTCACGAGGTGCTGAAAGACATCGATTTTTCGGTGCGGCCGGGGGACGTGGCGTCCATTATCGGGGCGTCTGGCTCCGGGAAATCGACCTTGCTGCGTTGCATCAATTTGCTGGAAACCCCTACCTCGGGTGAAATCCTCTACCACGGGACAAATATCCTGGACCATTCCATGAAAAAGGCGAAATATCGGTCCAAAGTGGGGATGGTGTTTCAATCGTTCAACCTGTTCAACAATATGACCGTGCTGAAGAACTGCATGATTGGCCAGATGAAAGTCCTGGGTCGGTCTCGCGAGGAATCTCGGGAAAAGGCCTTGGAGTATCTGGATAAAGTCGGGATGAGTCCCTTCCTGAACGCGAAACCGCGACAGTTGTCCGGTGGGCAAAAGCAGCGGGTGGCGATTTCGCGTGCTCTGGCGATGGACCCGGAAGTCCTGTTGTTCGATGAACCGACCTCGGCGTTGGATCCGGAAATGGTCGGGGAAGTCATCGAAGTCATTAAGAAACTGGCTCAGGAAGGCATGACGATGCTGGTGGTGACCCACGAGATGGCTTTCGCCCGCACAGTCAGTAAGAACATGGTGTTTATGGCAGATGGGGTCATTGCGGAGCAAGGGCCGCCCGAGCAGCTGTTCGGGAACCCGCAGCGGGAACGGACCCGCGATTTCCTGGCGCGTTATCTCTGACTGCCGCACCACGTCACGGGTAATTGTCCAGCAAAACTATTCCCTTATATACACTTCTGGCATATAATTTTGTCATGGAACAGAAATTTATGGCGTTACGTGATTTGCGGCCCGGTGCATTTTTGCGTCTGCGGCGCGGCGTGCTGGGGTTGACCCAGGCGGAACTGGCAGCGATGACTGGAGTTCCTCAGTCCCACATCAGTGCTTTTGAAAACCACAAGCGGCGCATTTCTGTAGCCGAAGAAACCGCCTTGGCGAAAGCGCTGAGCGTACCGGCACACACTCTGATGAGTATGAAGCGCCACGTGGTGCGCGGGATTTTTTCGCGGCACGGCTACGATGAGATTTTTTTGTTCGGGCCCGCTTCTACCGGTCAAGATGATGCGTTTACCCCGATAGATTTCCTGGTCAGTACCACAAATCCGCTGGGAATGTTGGATTTGATTGACTTGCAAAATGAACTCGAAAATGCGCTGAGCACCACGGTCTACGTGTCCGTGGACACGGGGTGGGGCAACGCCAAAGTCGATCGTTTCCCCCGCGAAGTCACCAAGTCTGACAAAAAGTCGCCGTTCCAGCCCTTGCTGGTGGATTTATACCGATTCGGGAATGTTTTTTCACCGCGTGAGATTGAAGAGTATCCCTATTTCCAAAAGTGGGGATTCCCTAAGTCCTTTTACCCCTACGATGTTTCCGCCTCCCGGTGGCGGGTGGAAGATATGGCCCGGGTTTTGGACGTGGGCAGTGGCATCGCCTCCGGTGATCCACAGGCATTCTTGGAAAAGACCCCGGCGGGGATTCAGTCCCGTTTCGCCGCTTACCACGCCATAGCAGTGCTGGTTGAATCAGCGGCGAAAGTCCATTCCGACGTCAAGGAAGCCAACCCGGCAATTCCTTGGGCGGCCTTGTGGGGGCTGCATTGCCGGCTCCAACAGACCGCCGATGAGATAGACGCAATCGTGGCTTGGTCCTCTTTGCGTGAGGATTTCCCCAAAATCCTCGATGCTCTGAGCTCGATTACTTTCCCTGGCAGCGGCACCGAGGCGACTGCGTAAGTGGAAGATAATGCCCGCGCGCGTGTTTTTCTACAGCGTCGCGCTGCCGAAGAACACGTCGCGCTGCCGCCCCTGCTGAGGACCCCGCGCACTTGGCGCTGGCCGCTGCGTAGCCCCCAGGGCGAGCCTGACGTTTACCCCGCTGACCCCCACCACTATGCCCGAAAACTTGTTGGTTCTATGTTTGGCGTGCTTGCGCTTGGTTCCCTGGTGACGGGGCTGAACTATGCGGTGTCGGTCAGCGTGCCCTGGGCGCTGGGAATGGTGCTGGACGCGGGGTTAGAACACGGTTTGACCAGGGAAATCTGGATTCGGTTGGCGGTTCTGACCCTGGTTATCCTGGGTGTGGCGCTGACCCAAATGGCGGGACAACTCACTGAGATTGCGGTCCAGATGAACGCGGTGGCGACCCCCGCGCGGGTGGCCGGTAGAAAGTTAGCTTTCGATGGGCGCGCGGTGAATCGGGAACTGGAATCCGGGGACGTCGTTACTTCGATGCTGACAGATGTGGATCGGATTGGCCGAGCGGCGCTGTGGATTCCCGAAATGGTGGGCGCTATTCTCTCTACCGTGATGATTCTGGTCATCATGTTTCGCACCTCGCCACCTTTGGCCTGGACGGTACTCATCGGGTTGCCCATCGTCACGCTGCTGATAGGTCTGTTGGGTAAACCGCTGCAGCGGCGCCAAACCGAGAACCGCGATGAACAGGGCAAACTGACGGAAATCTCGGCTGATGCGGTGGCGGGGCTGCGAGTCTTGCGTGGCATCGGTGGCGAGGACGTGTTCGGGCTTCACTATCAGCAGCAGTCGGCTTGCGTGCGTGATGCCGGGATTCGAGTCGCCCTACCCGCGGCGTTGCTGGGCGTGCTGCGTTCGGTCATACCCATGCTGTTCACCGCCCTGGTGGTGGGCATCGGGGCGATTTTGTATTTTCACAATGAACTGTCAGTAGGCAGTTTGGTTGCCTTCTTTGGGTTTTCACAATTTTTGCGCAACCCCATCGTGGTCGCCACCCGGTCGTTGGAAGAATTCACCAGAGCTTGGGTCGGGATTCGTAAACTCGCGCGGATTCAAGGCGTGACTTCCCTGGTGAGCGAGGATATGGCAGAAGTCTCCGGGGACGCGCCGCGTCAAAATGCCTCATCGCAAGCGCGGTGGCAGGAAAGGGATTTTGGTCTGGCCCAGCTCACCGACACGGTCAGTGAGGTGACAGTGAAACCGGGCTTGATTACCGGCCTGGTCTGCGCCAATCCTGACGTCAGCGCCGCGGTGGTCCGGCGGCTGGCCCGTCAAGAGGACAGCGCGCAACCGACCCTTCTGATTGATGGAACCGACGCGAGAACCTTGCCCCTCGACCTGGTGCGTCGCGCCATCATACTGTCAGACACGGACCCGCAGCTTTTTGCCGGCACCTTGCGAGACCAGGTGCGCGGGGCCAATTCGCCGGTGCCTCGCGAACGGGGGGTGCGCGAACTCGTGTGGCGCGACGTCATCGAGAACGCGACCCGGCAGGAGGACTCGCTCATCGTTCCCGAAGTCGATGAGCGCGATTCGCAATGGTTAGCCGCGCTGCACGTGGCAGATGCCGATGACGTGGTGGAATCCGTCAATGGCGGCCTAGACGGGGCGGTGGCAGAAAAAGGGCGCACTCTCTCGGGCGGGCAGCGCCAGCGTGTCGCCCTAGCTCGCGCGGTAGCTGCCGATCCGGCGGCGCTGGTCACTATTGAGCCGACTTCCGCGGTCGATTCACACACGGAATCGCGGGTCGCCCAGCGTTTGACACAAGCGCGACACGGGAAAACCACCGTCATCGTTTCGGCGTCAGTGCTGGTGTTGGAGCATTGTGATGAAGTCATAGTGCTCGACGATGCGGGGCGGGAAATCATCCGCGGCTCGCACCGGGAGCTTCGGGAAAAAGCCCAGTCGGGGGAACCCGCAGCCACGCCGTACCTGGCTATTATCAACCGCTCGGTGCAAGGCGGGGGTGGACCGGCATGAAACTGCCTCTGGCCAGCGGAAAACTGGTGGTGCGAGGGGTCAAAGACCTGATTCACGACTATCGCGGTGTTATTGGTGCCGTGGTGGGGCTGCAGCTGGTGTCATCCCTGGCAGGAGTGACCCTCCCGTGGCTGCTGGGTCGCGTTATCGACCGGATTCAAGTCGGTGCCGCCAGCCGCGACTGGGTCGGTCAACAGATAGTAATTGCCCTGGTAGTGGTCGCGGTGGCGGCGGTATTTTCGTTCCTGGCGGAATATCGCGCTCGGGTGATGGGCGAGCGGATTTTTGCCCACCTGCGTGACGGCTTGGTCGACTCTGTCATCCACCTGCCTCTGTCGACTGTGGAAAGTGCCGGCACCGGCGACCTGGTGGGACGCACCACGCGTGACATTGAACGCCTGCAATTCATGATTCGCCAGGGAATTGCCGCGATACTGATGATTACCACGACGTTGGTGGTGACGTTCGTGGCGGCGTTTCTGACTTCCCCACTGTTGGCATTCGTACTGCTCATCGGGCCGTTGGGGGTGTGGCCGCTGATGGCGTGGTATTTGCCGCGGACGGTTCCCGCCTATCGGTCTTCAGCTCGGTCTTGGGCAGATCTGTCCGGTTCGGTAGCGGAAACTTTGGATCAGGCGGACACGGTTGACGCTCTGGGGCTGGCAGGAAAACGGATTGCCCAGCTCGATGTCATTATTCGCGAAATCTGGCGTCAGGAGCGCTACAGTGCCTGGATGCGTTCCTGGTTGTTCCTGGGAATTGTGTGCGCCACCCTGTCTCCCCTGATAGTTATCGTGTTGCTGGGTGCTTGGCTGGTACCCAGCGGAGCCTTGACTATCGGGGCTGTTTCCACGATTGCGCTCTATGCCTATCAAGTGCGTGGGCCGGTCTGGGAAGCGACTTTCTGGGTAGATGTTTCGATGGAGGCCTACACTTCACTGGCCCGGATTTTTGGGGTCGCACAAGTCGAGCCGGACCGGGAAGCCCGCGCCCACGCGCCCGCCGGTGCGCCCGCGATAGTGGCTCGGGACGTTTGCTACGCCTACCACGCGGGACAAAATGTGCTGCACGAGGTGTCTCTGGAACTTCGCGGGGGCGAAACGTTGGCCATTGTCGGACCATCGGGTGCCGGTAAGTCCACTTTTGGGCGAATGCTGGCGGGCATTCACCCGCCCACCAGCGGGTCCGTGACGGTCGGGGGAGTGCGGCTGGTGGACTTGCCCGAAAGTGAACTGCACCAGCAAGTCGCTTTGGTCACACAAGAACAGCACGTGTTTACCGGAACGATTGCCTCCAACCTGCGTCTGGCGCGGCCCGACGCGAGTGATGAGGAACTGTGGGCGGTACTCGACGCGGTGGGAGTGGACTGGGTTCGCGGCTTGGGACGAACCGAAACCCAGGCCGCTACCGCTCAATCTGCCCCAGAGGGGAAACCGCGGTCAGCAACGGAAAACACCGGGCTGTATGCGTGGGTCGGCGGCGCGGGAATGAAGCTGAACCCGGCGCAGGTCCAGCAGCTCGCCCTGGCGCGAATCGTGTTGTTGAACCCCCACACTTTGGTGCTGGATGAGGCAACTTCGCTGATGGATCCCTCTGCGGCTCGGTCGCTGGAACAGTCGCTGTCGCGAGTGTTGGCGGGACGCAGCGTCGTCGCCATCGCCCACCGGCTCTATACCGCCCACGATGCTGACCGGGTGGCAGTCATGATGGACGGGAGAATCGTGGAATTGGGGACGCACGATGAACTTGTCGCGGCCGGTGGCGAATATGCCTCACTGTGGGCGTCTTGGCAGCAAGACTAAAGCCGAAACTATCCCAGGAAACGGGTTTCGAGGCGTTCCTCTACAACTTCGCCTTGGTCTTTGGTCACAATCCAAGCCGACTTGCCCGGCACTTCGCTGACCGCTTCGGCCAGTTCGGTGCCGCGGTAAACCAAACCCACGTTGTTATCCGTGCAATAGGTTGTGCCCAAAGTTCCCGCGGCGACCAGGCGATGCACCGTGGGGCGGCGGCGTTTTTCGACATCGTAGTGTACGCCGTTATCGTAGGGAATCAGCCCCAGACCGTTGGTGACGGCGCGAAGTTCGGGCCCGAAAGAATCCGTGGTGCCACCTCGGTGCCAACAGATAGAACCGGCAGAAACACCGGCCAGGACGACGCCGGCTTCCCAGACTCGGCGAAAAATTTCGTCAAGACCGTGGACCCGCCACACTGCCAGCAGGTTTGCCACCGAACCCCCGTCAACCCAGACCGCGTCTTGTTCCATGAGGTAGCCTTCGATGTCGTCCACGTTGGGCATGACGAACAGTTGCAGCGGGTTCAGTTCCACCCCCGCCAGGCGGGCCGCTTCGTAGCGTTGAGCTAGCCGGTAATGCTGGTCGCCGGCCGCGGTATCCAGATAGCCCAGTTTCGGTTTGGAACGGGTGGTGCCGGACAGTTCGAGGGAATATTTCACCAGGTGGTTGAACTCTGTAAAGATGCGTTCTCCGTTTTTGTATCCGCCGGAGGTCGCCAAAATGGTTGGGGTTTTACTCATGATGACCATCCTAGCCGGGACAGCGGTGTGAATCATCCGGGGTTGGCGCTCGGTGTTTGGTCGGCATTACGGTCCGGTCTGGCATAGGATTAAGCCGGAAAGCGGTGGTAAAAGTGGTGCTGAAAAGCGGAATCTCCGGTTTGCGGTGCCATGATTACCGAATATAACTTATACCGAAAACTGGAATAAAAAATGAGTGATGCGAAAACCTTGAATATAGCGGTCAACGTGGCGGGCAGCGAGGTTGGCGGGGGTCTGGGGCGAGCCCGGACTATGGCGGTGGCAACCCTCAACGCCGCCGATGAAATCGTGGAGTGGCAAGAGTTCCCAGTCGGTTGGGACGTCTTGCACGAGCAAGGGCCGCACGGCAGCTTGCACGCTGTGATTGTGGGTTTTATGCGCGACCACGGCATTACGGCCGTGGTCAGCGGACACATGGGACCCCCGATGGTGAACACCTTGATGAAACTCGGCGTTTTGCCCCTCTCTGCGGCTGGTGAGGCGCGTAGCGCTGCCAGAGACGCCGCCAAACGCGTGCGATCAGTAGGTGACCTTGCTATCAACGCCTCGGACGAAGCTGGCTCCGGCGCGAACAAATGGATCCTTCCCGTGATTCCGTCCTAGTGTTGATTGCTTTGAAAATTACGACGACGAGGAAAAAGGCAAGTGGAAACTGTAAATAAAGACGTGGTGGACCTCATATTAGAGTTGCAGGCTATTGGTCAGGCCGGCGAGTTCTATGGTCATGATGACTATGACCGGGATCGAGCGACCCAGACTCGTGAACTGGCGGCGGAACTCTTGGCACGCCTCACGGGCAACAATCCCGAACAGGTACGCGACGTGCTGCTGGAGGACTATGGGTACCGCACACCGAAAGTTGATTCGCGTGCCGTTATTTTTGGCGACGGCTCGGGGCGTCCGGGAGTAGACGGAGACAAGATTCTGCTGGTGCATGAAGGCTCGGATGGGCGTTGGTCCATGCCGGGAGGCTGGATTGACGAGGGGCTGAGTGTGGGGGAAAACACCATTAAAGAGGCTTACGAGGAATCCGGAATGCAGGTGAAAACCGACAGGCTGCTCGCGTTAATCGATAAGCGCAAACATAATCCCAGCAGAGGTATATTTCATGTTTACGCGTTTTTTGTGGAATGCACCTTGCTGGGCGGGGACTTTACGGAGAACCTCGAAACGACCGAGATTGGCTGGTTTGGGCTCGATGAGCTGCCAGAAATGTCGCTCGGCAAAACCACGCCCGAACAGGTCGCGATGTGCCTGAAAGCGCATCGCGACCCCAACTGGCAAGTCATTTTCGACTGAACCGCAGCCCAGAGTCCACCAGGTCACCCCGGCGCCGGGCCGGATTCGTGATTGAAACGCAGCTCAAACCGGGTGCCGGCGCAGACCAGCGCAAAAACGCGGTTAGAAAAAATCCGAGACGCCACCGCGCCCCGGATTTTGGCCCCCTCAACTGCTAGGCAGAGTCGGCTTGGCAATGAAGTTAAGTTGTAGCCTCATCCTAAGCGGCATTTGTAACGAAATAGGCAGGGGCGTGTTAAATCTGTGCAAGATTTATTGCGCGTGAAAAACTGTGGAAGTTCCGGCAGTTTCTCAAGAGTGTGCGAGCGGTTCCCGCAGGCATTGGGTGTTTTCCCGCCAAAGACGGCGCACAGGGATTAATCCCCCAGGCCGACTTCCACGCCCCGCGCGGCTTTCACCCACTCGTGGTCGGTAGGCACATATTTCACTTTGCCAGCGATGTCTTCCAGAGGCGCCAGTTCGGTTTCGCTGGCTCGCGTCGCCACCATGACTCCAGAAGCTCCGTCAGCGACCGCCGCAGCCCCCACGGCTCCCAGCCGGGTCGCCAGTACGCGGTCTGCCGCCACCGGGGTGCCGCCGCGTTGGACGTAGCCCAGAATGGTCACGCGCGTCTCTAAACCGGTAGCGGCTTCGAGTTGGCGAGCCAAAGTGAACGTGTGCTCGCGGTGAGAATCAACCAAGTGCATTTTGGAATTGCGGGCCATTTCCTTAGTCTCGGGGGAATCGGCGTCTTTAATGAGCTGATCCGCTACCCGCAGACGTGCGGCATATTCGGTGTCCATTGCACCCTCGGCTACCGCCACCACCGAGAAATGTTTACCGGCTTTCTTGCGGTGCTCAATAGTCTTGGTGATGCTCTCAATCGTGTAGGGGATTTCTGGAATCAAAATCACGTCGGCACCCCCGGCGATACCCGACCCCAAAGTCAGCCACCCGGCCTTGTGACCCATAATTTCCACCAAGATAATGCGGTGGTGGCTGTGCGCGGTGGAGTGCAATCGGTCAATCGCCTCAGTGGCGATTTCCAAAGCGGTAGCAAAGCCGAAAGAATCATCGGTGCCCCAGATATCGTTGTCAATAGTCTTGGGTAGGTGTACCACGTTCAGCCCCGCCTTTTGCAGGCGTAGGGCATTCTTGGCGGTCCCCCCACCGCCCAAAGTCACCAGGGCGTCCAATTTGTTTCGATCGTAAACCTTGGCGATTTCCCCGGTCATATCGCGTTCCCTACCGTCCAGATTCAGACGATGCACCTTGTCCCGAGAGGTGCCCAAAATGGTGCCTCCCACGGTCAAAATGCCGGAAAGCGAGTCAGAATTCAACTCGATGTGCTTGTCCAGGGCTAAACCCCGAAACCCGTTTTGAAACCCGATGAGTTTCATTCCATATTCGCCGATGGCGGTGCGTCCAAAACCCCGGATTGCCGCGTTTAAGCCGGGTGCGTCCCCGCCAGCGGTCAAAATCCCCACACGCTTATTACCCATCACTTAATCCTTTCTATGCCTTTGCAGGCTTCGTTCGTTTGGTATTTTCTCACGTTTCCAGCCCCGCAAAAACCCTGTTCTGCCCGCGGAACCGTCCGCGCCACCGGTGCGAAAGCGG
Organism: uncultured Mobiluncus sp.; assembly: GCF_947254095.1. Taxonomy (GTDB): domain Bacteria; phylum Actinomycetota; class Actinomycetes; order Actinomycetales; family Actinomycetaceae; genus Mobiluncus. The sequence continues at coordinate 32,625 of NZ_CAMYBV010000011.1, read as the reverse complement.
AGACTAAACCGGGAGGGCTGTTGAATTTTAAAAATCGTGAGAAATCGGGCATAATGGAACGTTGTACTGGGCTTTGGTCGCCGCCCTCTCGTGGCCACGGCCCCGGATTTTGAGCAAAGCAAGGCTTTAGTGTTTCCCTACCTGGGGTTTTGTGCGCTCGCGACATGAATTACAAGGAGAGTCACAACAGTGGCAGTACGTATTCGTTTGAAGCGAATTGGCAAGATTCACCACCCCATTTACCGGGTGGTCGTGGTCGACAGCCGCAAGAAGCGCGACGGTCGTGTCATCGAGGAGGTCGGCAAGTACGACCCCAACCAGCAGCCGTCTTTGATTGAACTGAACTCGGAGCGCATCCAGTACTGGTTGAGCGTGGGAGCCCAGCCGTCCGACGCGGTACACCGTTTCTTGGTGTTGTCCGGCGATTGGGCGACGTTCAAGGGCGCCAAGGTCGTTGAGAACCGTATCCAGGTTAAGGACGCCGGAGCCGATGTGGAGGCCGCGGTGAAGGCTGCGGACGACGCCGCGGAAAAGGCGAAGGCAAAGAAGGCCGAAGCCGAAGCCAAGGCCAAGAAGGAAGCCGAAGAGGCCGCGAAGGCTGAGGAAGCTGAGGCCGCGAAGGCCGAGGAAGCCCCCGCTGAGGAGGCTCCCGCCGAAGAAAAGGCTGAGGAAGCCCCTGCTGAGGAAAAGACTGAGGAAACGGCGCAATAATGTCGATGCTTGCAGATTCTTTGGAACACTTGGTCAGCGGTATCGTCGACGAGCCAGAAGCCGTACGCGTGAGCGAAAAGTCTTTGCGCCGCGGCAAGCTCCTGGAAGTACACGTTGCCCCCTCGGATTTGGGTCGAGTTATTGGCCGTAATGGCCGCACCGCGAAAGCGCTGCGTTCGGTGGCTTCGGCACTGTCTACTCAGGGTAGCGTCCGCGTCGATGTCATCGACCAAGATCGGCACTAAATAGTCATTTGGTTTGATCCCCGCCGATAGCGGGGGTCAAACTTTTTAACGCACTTATCGTTTCGGGAAGGGGTCAGCGGTGAAACTCACGGTTGGGGTCATCGGGCGCGCCAGCGGGGTTCGCGGCGAAGTCCGGGTCGCCCTGCACACGGACGACCCGGGTTCTCGATTTGCCCCCGGTACAGTCCTGTTAACCAGCCGGAAAACCCCGGCTACGCTGACGGTAAACCGAGCGCGGATGAGCGGTAAACACTTCGTGGTGTCTTTCCAGGAAATCCCCGACCGCAACGGCGCCGAAACCCTCAGCGGGACGAAACTCTATATCGAAACCGATGCACCGGCCTTGTGCCCCGAGGCCATAGACTCACCCGAACCCGGCACCGCCGATACGCAAACCGCCGACTGCCACGAACAAAGTGAGAGTGACGAAGGATTTTACCGCCACGAACTGGTGGGGCTGCGAGCGGTGGACCTGGCGGGGGAAACGCTTGGCACCGTCAGCGACCTGTTGTTGGCGCCAGCCCAAGACCTGTTGGAAGTCACGACTGCGGGCGGGGAGACAATCCTGGTGCCTTTTGTTTATGAAATCGTCCCTGATGTCGATTTAGATAGTCAAGTGGTCACGATGGATCCGCCCGGAGGATTGTTTCCGCCGCACTAGGACGGTTCGACGTTTTCCGGTCAGGTTGTCGATAGACTTTCTGAATAAAGGTGAGGATGATGCGTTTTCAGATTCTGACGATTTTCCCCGAGTTCTTTGAGGTGCTCGGTTTGTCGCTGCTGGGCAAAGCGGCGCAAAACGGGGTGCTGAGCTGGGACGTCACGAATCTGCGCGACTTCACCGATGATCCACACCATTCCGTCGATGACACTCCCTACGGCGGGGGAGCCGGCATGGTGATGCGGGCCGATATTTGGGGCAAAGCCATCGATGCCGCACGGGGCGACCTGCCAGGCCGGCCTGCGGACAGCGCCCCGGAAAGCCGCCCGACCGGCCTGGTGAACCCGAAAACTATCCTGGCGATTCCTACGCCCTCCGGAGTGCCGCTGACCCAGGCAAAAGTCCGGCAGATAGCCACGAACGCGGACAATGTCATTATTGCGTGTGGACGTTACGAGGGCATCGATTCGCGAGTCGCCCAGCACTATGCTGACCAGCAACGTTACCCCGACCTGGAAGTGTTCGAATATTCCTTGGGGGATTACGTGCTCAACGGCGGGGAAATTGCCGCCGTGGCGCTGATTGAAGCCGTAGGACGGCTGCTCGATGGCATGGTGGGCAACCCGGAGTCTTTGGTGGAGGAGTCTTATGAGGGGACGGGGCTGTTGGAATACCCCTGCTATACCCGTCCCGAAGTGTGGCGTGACCTGGCCGTTCCCGAGGTGCTGAAAGGCGGAAACCATGCCGAAATTGAAGCCTGGCGCCGGGAACGAGCCATTGAAAAAACCTGCCTGCGTCGCCCGGATTTGCTGGCGGGATTGGATGCTGGGCTGCTGAGCAAGCGCGGGCGAGAAAAGCTGGCCTCGCTGGGGTGGCTTTACGTGACGCCCCAGGATTTGGAGGCTATCGGTCTGTCTCGGCTGGGCGAGGCAGGAGGGGCACGTGGGGCGCACGAGGTGGGTCAGGCAGGGGCGACGCACCAGGCGGGGTCGTCGGGCGATATGCTGCCGGCAAGCGGCGCACGGCCGGGAGATGCTGATTTGGTTGCGGTTCCCCTGCGGATTCGCCAGCCCGACCGAGGGGAGGCCCTAGCGCTGTCCGCTTTGGGGTCGGAGACGTTCCCTCTGGCTTGTCCGGCCTACATCAGCGCCGATGCGATTGCCCAGTTCGTAGCCGTTGAGTTCGACATCGAGGCGGTGAAAGCGCGTCTCGATAATCCGCAAGAACATCGCTACTGGGTGGCAGAAATGGGCGGTGAACTGGTGGGATATACCTATGCGAAGGTACATCTGGGGGAGGCAGAAGCTGCGCAGGCGGGAATTGTCGCCGGGGACGCTTACCTGTCGAAGTGCTATGTGCGCGAAGCCCTGCATTCCACAGGGCTGTCCGGGGCGCTGCTGGAAGCGGCATTGACAGACTTGGAGAGGGGCAGCCATGTCCCAGGGGTGTGCCTGGGGACCTCCATCTATAACAAACGGGCCCAAAAATTCTATAAACACCACGGATTCCGGCGCGTCGGAAAACGAACATTTACGGTAGGGGGCATGGAAAACCAAGACGTGGTGATGCGTCGGGTTTTCGACCGAGATAGTGCCTGATGGGTGTGTAATTTCGCGGGTGCGATGCCGTCCCGCGCGGTCCACGAATCACCGCTGGTTTGGTGTGACTGGGTGGATGAATTGAGCGCGTAACAGCAAAAGTGGCGTTCCGGCCCAAGTTTGTGGCAAAATGGTACGGCTTCGCGGGCAACCTGCCACAGGGGGACCCGAATACGGAGCGATAAACAATCGGCACAACGCTATGGCGTAGGGTGCCCGCAGTGAGACGTTTTTGACCTGTGGCAGGAGCGTCAAGGAGAAACAATGCAGAAGCCTCTGGTTGAGGAAATCGGCAAAGCCGTAATGCGTGAGGATGTTCCGGATTTTCGTCCGGGCGACACCGTAAAGGTGCACGTAAAGGTTATCGAGGGGAACCGTTCCCGTATTCAGATTTTCCAGGGCGTAGTTATCGCTCGTCACGGCGGCGGGGTAGGGGAAACCTTCACCGTGCGGAAGCTGTCTTTCGGCACCGGTGTGGAACGTACTTTCCCGCTGCATGCCCCGACTGTCGACAAGATTGAGGTAGTGACCCGCGGCGATGTGCGCCGTGCCAAGCTGTACTACCTGCGTGATCGCCACGGCAAGGCGGCTAAGGTTGTCGAAAAGCGCTAACTCGCAGCCATCGCGGCAGTCGCTGACCCCCAGCCGGAGAAAGCGAGAAAACCGGCTCTAGACAGTCAGAAAGTCAAGGCGGGATCTGCCGCAAAAATTCATCCTAAAGGAAGCTCAAACCGAAAATGTTTGGGCTTCTTTTAGCCTTTTAGGTTATTCTTTTTGTTATGACGATGCCCCAGCAGCCTGAGAATGACAACCGAGACGCGCAGTTCTCGGGTGCCTCTCCGGACGGCTTCGGCATGAATCCACAGTTTGCCGGGGCAGGAACCATGCCCGGCCCTTTCCCTGCCGGTTACGAAGGGTTCCCCGGTGGGCCGCTTCCCGGTGAAGAGGGGGCGTATGGGCCGGGAGGTGCAGGAATGCCTTTCCCGCCAGAGGCTTTCCTGGGAGGATACCCTCCGCAGTTGCCGCCACCGGATGGGGCAGAGTTTCCCGGGATGGATCCCAACGGGATGCCGTTAATGCCGGGGCCAGGGGGACTTCCGTCGGCGGGGATGGGGCCGTTTCCCGGGATGCCTTTCCCGCCCTATGGTGCGATGCCTTTTCCCGGTATGATGCCAGAAATCGAGGAATTGCCCGAGACTCCCGGAGAACAAAAATTCCTCAAAGAGGACGACGAAACTGACTTCCAACTCGACGATGCGGAAAACGGAACGAAACGGGGGCGTGGCAATAGGATTCCCAGACCGGTGGGTATGAACGCCCTCCCTCCCGGGGCTAGGCCCGGACCCGAGGGTACAGACCGCGCGCATATGGCGTTGGATTTGCCGTGGTACTTCGAGTTCATCGCGGTGGTGATTACGGCGCTAGCCATCAGTTCGCTGATTCGATTGTTTCTGCTGCAGCCCTTTTACATCCCGTCGCAGTCCATGGAAAAAACCCTGATGATTAACGACTCTGTGCTGGTAAACAAGTTTTCCGCCCGGCACGGAGACATCAACCGCGGCGACATCATCGTTTTTGAAGATGTGGAGGGGTGGAGCGAAAGCGCCGCCGAGCAGATGCGCCGACGCCCTCCTGACAACACTCCGTTCCAGATTGCCACCAAGATTAAGAGTTTCGGGATTTTCGTGGGCTTGCTGCCTGAAGACTCTCAAGGTTATCTGATCAAACGTGTGATTGGATTGCCTGGCGATGATGTGACTTGCTGTGACGATGACGGGCTGATGACCATCAACGGCAAGTCCATCGATGAGGACTACATCCCCCAGACCGGGGTCTCGTCTGACATCGAGTTTTCTGTGGTCGTGCCCAAGAAATCGCTGTGGGTGATGGGGGACAATCGGCCGCATTCCGCCGATTCCCGTTGGCACCAGGACAAGCCTTCCCACGGTTTTGTCTCTGAATCGAACGTGGTGGGGCGGGCTTTCGTCGTGATTTGGCCCATTGAACGCATGAAGTTCATCGCGCCCAGCTGCGCTTTTTACAACATTCCCAAGCCGGCCGCCCCGAGTGATGAATTCAGTTCGGAAGCAAACGAGACTCCACCCCGCGGGGGTTGAGGTGTGCTGAGTGGTTGATTTATCTTGGGAGACCGCGGCTTTGTCCGCTTTGGCGAAGCGCGATGGCAGCGGACAAGGGGGACGCTTCCCTCTGATTGGCGGAATGGACGAGGTCGGGCGTGGCGCGCTGGCGGGTCCGGTTTGCGTGGGGGTGACGGTGATAGACCAGCTCAGCTTGGAAAATCCTGATTTCCCCCAGGGTTTCCCCCCTGGATTGAACGATTCCAAGCAGTTGACGGAACGCCGCCGCTTGGCGTTGCAAGAACCCATCAGGGCCTGGGTTAGGGATTTTGCCATTGGTCAGGCTTCCAATACGGAAATCGACGAATTGGGGATTATGCCCGCACTGCGGCTGGCGGGGTGGCGCGCTCTGAACGAACTGGACGCTCGTGGACATCTGCCGCAAAAGCTGGGATTGGACGGAAACTTCGACTATCTCGCCCCACCGGCGCAGCCTGACCTGTTTGCCGGGGCGGGAAACCTAGTGAGCTCCCCGGAAGTCAGTGTGGAAACCCTGGTGAAGGGGGACGGGAAAGCCGCTCTAATTGCTGGTGCGTCCGTACTGGCGAAAGTGTATCGGGACGCGTTCATGCGGAGCTTGTGCGACCCCGGATACGGTTGGGCGAAAAATGTGGGCTACGGAACCGCCGCCCATCGAGCCGCTCTGGCTGAATTGGGTGCGAGTGTTTGGCACCGCAAAACTTGGAAGCTCCGGTAGGGTAGAGGGGTACGAAAGGTTGCGTGATGGTCAACAACGACGATATTGAGTCCTATGAAAACGGGCTGGAACTGGATTTATACCGAGAATATCGCGATGTGATTTCCCTGTTTAGCTATGTCGTGGAAACCGACCGGCGGTTTTATCTGGCGAACAAGGTTGACGTTACCACGCACAATAATGCCGGTGGGGACGTGTTCTTTGAGATTACGTTGGAGGACGCCTGGGTTTGGGATGTCTACCGTTCCTCGCGTTTCGTGCAAAACGTGCGGGTGTTGACCTTTAAAGACGTCAATGTGGAGGAACTGGCGAAGCCAGAAATTGAGATTCCCTAAGGCGTGCGCGGCTGGTTTAGCCCCAGTTTCGCTAGCCACATTCATTAACTCGGGTAGATTGGCGGATTTTCGCCTTTTTAGGGGTTGTGGATAAGTCGGTTTTCCACAGGTAAAGATTTTCGGGCTTGGTCGGTGGGTCCGAGCGCGCGAAGCTGAGTCCATGAGCTACGCGAATACCGTTGAAACCAGTCATAAAGCCAGTGCCGGACCGGACGCCCGTCGCCGTTGTAAAGCCGGTAGCACCGCGCTTCGGGCAGCGGGGCCTGATGCCTCAAAGCCGCGAAACCTGCACAATCGACAGCTGGGCATGGCTGGAGAGGAAGTCGCGGCCAAGTCTCTGAAAGCTGCGGGATACGTGATCGTGGACCGGAATTGGCGATGCCGAGCCGGGGAAGTCGACATCGTCGCCCTCAGCCCCGAGGGAGTCCTGGGGTTCGTGGAGGTTAAGACTCGTTCCAATCACCGGCATGGGATGCCTATTGAGGCCATCACTATGAAAAAGCTGGCGCGGATGCGCCGGGTCATGGGGTCTTGGCTGGCGCAGCGTGACATTGTCCCTGCGCATCGGGCGGTCAGCCTGGATTTGTGCAGCGTGGATTGGGACGGGCGCGGCGAACCCGTAGTGAAACATCTGCAGGGGTTGAAATGAGTTCGGGATTTGCTTGGTCGATTTGTTTGGTGGGAATGGAGGCGCGTCCGGTTCGGGTCGAAGCCCATATTTCCGACGGAATGACCGCCTACAGCCTGGTCGGACTGCCAGACACGGCGGTGCGGGAAGCCAAAGATCGGGTTCGCGCTGCGGTGACCAGTTGCCTGTATGAATGGCCGGGAACGCGTATTGTGTTGAATCTGTCCCCGGCATCGCTGCCGAAAACCGGCTCCGGTTACGACCTGGCGATGGCGGTCAGCGTTTTGGCCGCGATGGGGGTCATTTCACGCAGTCGAGCCGGGCAGTGCATCATGCTGGGAGAGCTGGGCTTGGACGGTCGTGTCATTGGAATCCGGGGCATTTTGCCCAGTGTCATCGGAGCCATGAAAACCGGAAAAACTAAGATTTTGGTGCCGCAAGCGAACTTTGCGGAGGCTTCCCTGGTGCCTGGGGTGGATGTGGTGGGGGTGCATCACCTGGGGCAAGTCATCGAGTTATTGGGGGGAGACTTGATGATGCCTCTGCCCCCGCCGGAGGAGTCGGCGGGGGCAGAGGACGGGGAAAGTACACCGGCACCTGCCTTTGGCCCAGGCGGGGATTTTTCTGACATTCGCGGTCAAGCCGCCGCCTGTCAAGCGATGGAGGTGGCGGCCGCGGGAGGCCACCACCTGCTGATGATAGGCACTCCCGGCTCGGGAAAAACCATGCTGGCCTCACGGCTGCCCGGAATCCTCCCACCCCTGGACGTGGAACAATCCGTAGAGGTCACAGCCCTGCATTCCCTAGCCGGAACGTTAGCGCCACAGGACGGACTAATCCGCCAACCTCCCTTCCAAGCACCGCATCATTCAGCAACGCTGGCGGCGATGGTGGGAGGTGGCTCAGGAGTGCCGCGTCCGGGCGCCGCCTCCTTGGCTCACCGAGGAGTATTGTTCCTGGACGAAGCTCCCGAGTTCGGGGCGCGGGTCTTGGATTCCCTTCGGGAACCGTTGGAAAACGGGGAAATCACCCTGCATCGGGCGGCGGGAGCAGCCCAATATCCGGCACGGTTCCAACTCATTATGGCGGCCAATCCCTGCCCTTGTGGCAATGCCGGCAGTCGGCGGGCCACCTGTACCTGCACGCCCTACTCCCGCAAACGATATCTGGAACGGTTGAGCGGGCCGCTGCTGGACCGGATGGACATCCAAATTCAGGTGGAATCACCGGGTCGCGGCTCTCTAGCGGGAGCGAAACCGGCTGACACCACCGAGGTGGTTGCGGAGAGAGTGCAACGCGCTCGTGACGTGCAGCGGGAGCGGTGGAAAGACCGAGGGTGGGATTTGAATCGGGAAATTCCCGGGCCGTTCTTACGTCAGCCCGAGGGCGGTTTCACTCCTGAGCTGATAGGACGGGTCGACACCGTGGTGGAACAGGGTCGCCTGTCCATGCGGGGAGCTCAACGCGTCTTGCGCCTGGCCTGGACCGTTGCCGATTTGAGCGGAAAAACCGTTCCGGGGTTGCCCGAGCTGGGAACCGCGATGACACTGCGGCGCCAAAACGAAGGATTCAGTCTGCACGAATGAAAGGAAACCCATGGAAACGTTGAGCCTGACAGAGGAATTGCCAACAGACACTGAAAAGGACATACCAGATGAAGTGCCGGAGGAACTGTCGAACCTGCCCAAAGGCGGCATAGAGTCGTCGGCGAATCCGCCCATATCTGGGCCGAGCCCGGAAGAGCGCCAGGCTCGGGCAATCTGGACCGCTATCGCCCAGCCGGGAGAGCCCGTCGTGGGCCAGGTCATCGGACATTTTGGGGTGATGGAAGCCTTGGAACGGGTGAAATTTTTGGCGGGCAGGCTGCCGGAAATCGATGACATGATGATTCGCACCGTGTTTCAACCCGTGAAACTTCCGGCATCGGTGGCGCAAATTGAGGGGTGGGCTATGCGGTTGCGGGAACTCAACTTAGAGATGGAATATCAGCTGCTGAGCCGAGACGGCGGGACGCTGGTGGTGCCCGGTGACGCGGCTTGGCCGACGATGGCAGACGACCTGGGAATGGTGGCGCCGTTGGCGCTGTGGGTGCGGGGCCATCCGCGGGCTTTGCAGGCGCTGGCATCAGAGGGGGCAGTAGCCCTGGTGGGGGCGCGTAGCGCGACCCACTACGGAACGGATATAGCCCAGGAAATCGCTTATGAACTGGGGGAGCGTGGTATCTGGGTCGTCAGTGGTGGAGCCTATGGGATTGACGCGGCCGCTCATCAAGGGGCGCTCGCCTCACGAGGCAAAACTATCAGTGTCCAGGCTGGTGGGTTGGGCGAGCTGTACCCGGCCATGAATGCGCGGCTGTTTTCCCAAATTCAGCAAACCGGGGCGATTGTCAGCGAAGCCCCGCCCTCCCAGCGTCCCGCTAAACACCTGTTCTTGACCAGGAACCGCATCATTTCGGCTCTGTCTCAAGTCGTAGTGGTCGTTGAAGCCGGTGAGCGTTCCGGGGCGATGTCTACCGCCAATCATGGTGCTGAGCAGGGACGTCAGGTCGCTGCGGTGCCCGGACCGGTCACCTCCACTGCTTCGGTAGGATGCCATCGGCTGATTCGTGAAGGCGCTGCCCTGGTGACGAATGCGGAGGAAATCATGGAACTCATGTTTCCGCTGAACGCTCAGGAGCAAAAGGTGTTCGGTGCCGGGGTGGCCCCAAACAAAGCCGATGCCGGGGCGGCAGCGTCTGCACCCCAGCGCAACTCCGCCGGACAAATCCCGGTGCCCTCGCTCTTTGCCGGATTGAGCAGTGACGGCGTGAAAGTTATTGATTCCCTGTCGAAAACGGCGTGGAAATCCTTAGAGCAGGTGGCTCGTGCTGCCGGTTTGGGCACTCGCGCGGTGCAAAGCGAGCTGGGATTGATGGAGTTGGACGGCAAGGTCGAAACCCGCAACGGGCGGTATCGCCTGGGGGCGACTGCTATGGCCAGATAGAATCATGGGGTGAGTGAAAATCATCCAGCCGCGGACTTCGCCTCGGAAATCACCGCCGATTTCGGGCAATGGCTGAGCGTAAACCGAGGGCTTTCCCCGCAAACCGTGCGGGCCTACCTCACGGATTTGCGAGAATTGATGACTTTCCTGGTGGACTCCGATTCCGGGGACGGCCCCGCGGCGCAACAACTGCGTGCGGATTTGGCTAATCCTGCCCGGATACGGGCGTGGCTGGGGTCGATGAGCCGCGCGGGGATGAGCCGCGCCACGCTGGCGCGCCGAGTCGCGTCATTCCGCACTTTTGCGTCGTGGGCGCAGGTCCGCGGCATAGTCCCGGGCGATGCTGGGCAAAACCTGCGGGCAACACGGCCGGATAATGCCCTGCCCACTGTCCTGTCTGCCGCTGATGCTGCACACCTCTTGGAAACGGCTCGAGCCGCTGCTTATCGGAAGGACTCTGCTGCTCCCGATCCGGTCAAACTGCGGGACTGGGCCGCATTGGAGCTGCTTTATGCCACCGGCATTCGGGTCAGCGAGCTGACCGGGCTGGAGCTAGCTAACATCAACAAAAGCCAGCGCACTATCCGGGTGACGGGAAAAGGCGACAAACAGCGGGTCGTGCCCTACGGCATTCCCGCGGGCCTGGCGGTGCAAGAGTACTTGGAAAAGGGCCGTCCCGCCCTGGTGAATCCGGAAAAACCGGCGCTGAACCGGGTATTTCTGGGGGCAAAAGGCGGGGTGTGGGATACGCGGATAGTCCGCGGTATGCTGCATCGCCTGACCGCGCAGGCGGGAGTACCGGACTTGGGACCGCACGGGCTGCGCCACACCGCCGCCACCCACCTGTTGGACGGCGGCGCGGATCTGCGCAGTGTCCAGGAAATCCTGGGGCACGCCAGCCTAGCCACGACCCAGCGCTATACGCACCTGTCGATGGACAAGCTCCGCGGGGTGTATTTGCAGGCGCATCCCCGGGCCTAAAGTCCCAATTTAAAAAAATCCCCAATAATTTTCTAAAATATCGAAAAATCGAGCCTTTGAACTGGACGGATAGTTTTCTGGGAATGTCTTGACAAAACTGGGAAAAGGCTGGATTGATTCTATGAATTTCCTACAATAACACATACAATGTTTTAAGAACGTGTAGAGTATGGTGCCTCGAAAGGAGCGTCATGGTCCGGAAACTGCGGATTTTACAAGCATCGCTGGTGATGCTGTGCTCTGCTGCGGTCTTGACGGGATGCGGTACTGCGGTTGGTGCTTCTGGCTCTGAGAGGACTGCCCGGGAAATGATGACCGCGGATATTCCTCTGGTCGAACCCGCCGCCCCTGAAACAACCCAAGATCCGATTCCCGGAGCGCCGGCGCCGCGCTATACCGCGGCCACCGAAGGTAAACCTTCCCCCGCTGACCTGCAGACCATTCCCAAGGATCAGCTGATGAAAGTGGCGCCGTTCGATGAGCCGAAGTTTTTCCATGAGTTTTCCGTGGACGGCGCAGCCACCGTGGTGAAGTACTTTACCTACGCGATGTACTACAGTTTTGCGTCGAAAGACACCCATTTCGCTGATCAGGTTTACACCGACGTCTGCGCGAAGTGCCAGGATATGGCCCAGTGGTCCAGGGATTTCACCAAGCAGTATTCCCATGTGGAAACCGGGGTGCCGCGCACGGAAATCCTCGATGTTTCTGTCGGAAAGACCAAACAGAACCAGTCGGTTTTTTGGGTCGTGGCTCGCAACGAGGAGCCTCCGATTATTGCCCTCTCCGAGAAGGGCGAGGTTCTGAAATACGACGCACCTTCCAACACCGTATCCCAGTACCGGGTGGAGTACATTCACGGCAGCAACTTGATTACCGGCATCTATAAAGCCCCGGCTCAGTATTCCGCTGTTCCGACTGAGAAGTAAACGTTCGGATCCACCCGGTGTCTGCGACTCGTTTAGTGTACCGGGAACAGACGAATCCTACCCCCCAGCAAACGCAGGGGATCTACGTAACTGTCCGGACCGTCCTTGACCCCGAAATGCAGGCAGTCCCCACCGGAACAGTGTCCTCCCAGTGCTGTCCCGATAGCTTGGCCCCGAGTCACTTCATCCCCGACCGCGACCGAAGGTTCTACCGGTTCGTAGGTGTAGCGCCGTCCGGTGGTGTCCTCGAGGGAAATCACCGGACGACCCGCCAAGTTACCGGCATAGAGCACCGTCGCGTCAGTCGCGGCAAAAACGGTTTGACCGGGGCTGACCCGCAGGTCGATACCGCGGTGTCCGGCCAGCCATTTTTGGGCGGGTGGGTCGAATTTGCGGGGAACGGCCGTAGGGTGACCCGTAGGCCAGTAAAGAAAGTCCCGCAGACCCGACGTTTTCCCTGGTGAAAAGGCTGTTGGAGCCGCTGAACTGGCAACTGCGGGTAAGCCTCGGTCGGCGGCGATGCCGGCGGCAGGTGAAGCGGACCCTCCGGTCAGACTCAAGGTCAGGCAACAGCAGATGGTGATGAAAACTTTTCTCATGAATGCAGTGTGTCGCGAAGAGAGCGTCCACACCAGAGAAAAAATGTTTACCTGTGGAAAACCCCGATTCTGCCCCTCTTGTGGATAAACCCCAAAACCGCGCCAGGTCGCGCCGAATTGGCTTTTTCATAGGAAGTTTTGGTAAAGTTAACCCTCGCAGCTGCCCATGCAGCTGACTTCGCGTGTTCGCAATCGCGGCGCTGCCGGTTTTCCGCCAGCACAGCTGTGATGAGCGCAATCCTCCAGGTCCCTGCGGGGTGGGGAAAGCGAGCGGACACCAGGCATTAACCGAAATTGGACGTAGACGTCCCCGGAGCGCTCGCGCGCCGGGGTAGCTGTGTCCCATAACTGAAAGAAGGACGCCACATGGCAGTCGTTACCATGCGCCAGCTTTTGGAAAGCGGCGTACATTTCGGGCATCAGACCCGTCGCTGGAACCCCAAGATGAAGCGGTTTATTTTGACCGACCGTTCCGGCATTTACATTCTCGATTTGCAGCAAACCATCGCTGACATCGATATTGCTTACGAATTCGTTAAGGAAACCGTGGCTCACGGCGGCACGTTGCTGTTCGTTGGCACCAAGAAACAGGCTCAGGAGTCCATTCAGGAACAGGCTACCCGCGTGGGGATGCCTTACGTCAACGAACGTTGGCTGGGTGGAATGCTGACCAACTTCTCTACGGTACACAAGCGGTTGCAGCGTTTGAAGGAACTGGAACAGTACGACTTTGAGGACACTTCCGCTTCGGGGTTGACGAAGAAGGAACTGTTGATGATGCGCCGTGAAAAGGACAAGCTGGCCAAGACTTTGGGCGGCATCCGCGACATGGCAAAGACCCCTTCGGCCATCTGGGTGGTTGACACCAAGAAAGAACACCTGGCGATTGCCGAAGCCCAAAAGCTCGGGATTCCGGTCGTGGCCATCCTGGACACGAACTGTGACCCTGACGAGGTCGATTACGGCATTCCCGGCAACGACGACGCGATTCGCGCGGTCGATTTGCTGACCAAGGTGATTGCGGACGCTTGTGCGGAGGGCCTGGTGGCCCGTTCCAAGAAGCAGCTGGGAGAGAACCCGGAAAGCGCCGAACCGATGGCTGAGTGGGAACGCGAACTGCTGGCCGGTGACGACGCGAAAGCTCCCGCCGCGGAACAGCCCGCCGAAACCGCTCCTGCGGAGGAAAAGCTGGCTGAGGAAACGCCGGCTGAACCCGCCGCCGCGAGCGAAGAAACCGACGAAAAGGCCGAGTAATCGGCTGCACGAGGGCGGGAAAAGAACAATTCAACGCTCTGCCCTAAGAATATTCGGGAATATCATTCCCGGTTCATGAAACTTGCTCTGAAACTGGAGGAAAAATTGGCTAAATACAGTATGCAAGACCTAAAGGACCTGCGCGAAGAAACCGGTGCGGGCTTGGCTGACGTTAAGAAAGCCCTGGAAGAGGCGAACGGCGACCGCGAGGAAGCCTTGAAAATCATTCGTGTCAAGGGTCTGAAGTCCCTTTCGAAGCGGGAAGGCCGCTCCGCGGGGGCCGGCTTGATTGCCGCGAAAGTTACCGACACCGAGGGTGGCCAGCGCGGCACCATGGTCGAGGTCAACGCGGAAACCGACTTCGTGGTGAAGACTGACAAATTCATCGATATGGCAGATAAGATTCTGGACGCCGCCGCAGCATCTGGCGCGGCTACCGTAGAGGAACTCTTGGCCACCAAGTCCGCTGACGGCACCGTCAAGGACACCGTGGACGCGGTCGCGGCGATTATCGGTGAGAAACTGGAAGTCGGCAACGTGCGTCAGGTCGAGGGCGAAGCCGTCGATGTCTACCTGCACCGTTCTTCCCAGGATCTGCCTCCGACCGTTGGCGTGCTGGTGGCTACCGACAAGGCGGGTGCTGAAGTCGCTCATGACGTGGCGATGCACATCGCGGCCTACAGCCCGGAGTACCTCAGCTGCGAGGACGTTCCCGCTGCGGAAGTCGAAAAGGAACGCGCCACGCTGACCGAAACGACCAAGGCTGAAGGTAAGCCGGAAGCTGCTGTTGCCAAGATTGTGGAAGGCCGGATGAAGGGCTTTTACAAGGACTGCGTGCTGCTCGAACAGCCCTTTGCTAAGGATCCCAAGACCACGGTCGGCAAGATTGTGGAAGCCTCCAAAGGCAAGGTCACCGCTTTTGCGCGTTTGCAGGCTGGAGAATAAACCCCAAAAGGGTTTAGTAACCATTTGAACTAGGCAAATGCCCCAGGGTCAATGAAGGCTTTGGGGCATTTGCGTATAATGTCTAAGGATGTAGGTCTTTCAAGGGAGAAGATAGATGAGCGATGACGGCTCAGTAGCCCCCGGTAAACGCCGGGTTTTGATGAAACTATCCGGTGAAGTCTTTGGCGGCGGTCAAGTGGGGCTCGACCCCGATGTCGTTTCCAATATCGCTCAGCAGGTCGCCGCGGCGGTGACGCAGGGCGTGCAGGTTGCCATCGTGGTTGGCGGCGGGAACTTCTTTCGCGGTGCAGAGCTGAGCCAGCGCGGCTTGGACCGCGCTCGGGCAGACTATATGGGGATGCTGGGCACCGTCATGAATGCCTTGGCTCTGCAGGATTTCTTGGAACAGGCCGGAGTGCGCACCCGGGTGCAGTCCGCCATCACGATGACCCAGGTCGCCGAGCCTTATGTGCCCTTGCGAGCCATCCGTCACCTCGAAAAAGGACGTGTGGTCGTGTTCGGGGCTGGCGCGGGGATGCCGTATTTCTCGACCGACACCGTCAGTGCGCAACGCGCCCTGGAGACGCACTGCCAAGAACTTCTGGTGGGCAAGAACGGGGTAGACGGGGTGTACACCGATGATCCGCGCCGGAACCCCCAGGCTGAAAAACTCGATCAGGTCAGCTATGAGAAAGCGTTGCGCGATGGGCTGAAAGTCGTGGATGCGGCCGCTTTTTCCCTGTGTTCGGAAAACGAACTGAGAATGCGCGTGTTCGGTATGACGCAGCCGGGTAACGTCACCAGGGCGTTGCTGGGCGAAAACATCGGCACTGTGCTTTATAGCGAAAAGTAATTGAAATAACGAAACCCCACCGGGGAACCTGTGGAGAAAACTAAGGAACAAAGGAGAAACCCGTGATTGAAGACACCCTCAAATCCGCCAAGAGCATGATGGAAAAGGCCTTGAGCGCCACCCAAGACGAATTTGCCGCTATTCGGACCGGTCGGGCCAATACCGCCATGTTTGACGGCATTATGGTCGACTATTATGGCGCCCCCACCCCGTTAAAGCAGCTCGCTTCCTTTAACATTCCCGAGGCGCGCACCGTCATCGTCCAGCCTTTTGACAAGTCTGCCTCGCAAGACATTATTCGTGCCATTGCGGAGGCTGACTTGGGCGTGAACCCTACTGATGACGGCAAAACGATTCGTATCGTCCTGCCCGCCCTGACGGAGGAACGCCGCAAAGAATACGTTAAGATGGCGAAGACCAAAGCCGAGGAGGGCCGCCAGTCCGTGCGTTCGCTGCGTCGCAAAGCCAAGGACGAATTCGAATCCATGTTAAAGAACAAGCAACTCGGCGAGGACGAAATCAAACGCGGCGAAAAGGAACTCGATTCCATCACAAAAAAGTTCACCGATGAGATTGACAAGCTGCTGGCTGCTAAAGAATCAGAGTTGATGACTATCTAGGCGCCGCCAACCCGTTATTACCCGTCATTATCTGGGTTTTAGAGCATGGTCGATACCGAGAATTTCCAGCCACCGCAATCTTCCGAGGCAGCGGTCGCTCCGGTGACCCCGGAAACTGGGGTGCATCCGGTGACCCGTCCCAGCCGCCGGGAAAACCGTGCTGCCAAACAGGGCCGGAAACCGGGTCGGGGCGTTGCTGTGGCGAAAGGCCAGTCCGAACCAACAGAATCCTCGCCAAACCAACCTCGGAAGGCCGGACGCAACCTGGCGGCAGCCACCGGGGTCGGAGCGGGACTGCTGGCGGCTTACGGATTGACCCTATTCCTGGTGAAACCCCTGTTCGCAGCCTTGTGCGCGGCAACGATTGTGGCTTGCCTCATCGAGTTTCGCCATGCCATCCGGTCTACAGACCGGCATTTGGGGATGCCTATCGTCGTCA
Organism: uncultured Mobiluncus sp.; assembly: GCF_947254095.1. Taxonomy (GTDB): domain Bacteria; phylum Actinomycetota; class Actinomycetes; order Actinomycetales; family Actinomycetaceae; genus Mobiluncus. Next base: position 16,010 of record NZ_CAMYBV010000011.1, on the reverse strand, counting down.
TCGGGGGGATTGGGATTTTCATCTGTGCCTGGCAGGTCGGGTTGGAAGCCATGCTGACTGCGACTTACCTGACGGTGGCGGCCGCCCTGCTGTGGCAGTTGGCGGGTCCCTACCGTGGCGAAGATGCGCTCAAGAACGTTACGGTCAGTACCCTGACCGTGGCTTATATTCCGTTCTTGGGGTCTTTCCTGGCTTTGTTGGCGGTGGAGTGCGGAGCCCCCGCCACCGCAGTTTTCGTTTTGTCCGTCACACTGGGTTCAGACACCGGGGGCTATTTCTGCGGGCGTTTCCTGGGACGCCACCACATGGCACCGTCTATTTCCCCGCGCAAGACCTGGGAAGGGTTTGCCGGTTCGGTCCTGTTCGCCGTCATCGTGTCCGTGGCGGGCACATTCTGGATTGGGATTCCGTGGTTTTACGGAATCATTCTGGGTGTTTTGATGGCTGGGGTGGGAACTCTGGGCGATTTGAGCGAATCGTTGTTGAAACGGGAACTCGGCATTAAAGATATGGGTCACCTCTTGCCGGGACACGGCGGGCTGCTGGACCGGATGGATTCCATCCTGATGACGGCGCCGGTGGCCTATATCGTGTTGAAGTTCGCTATCTTTTCCCAACAAGTCCCGTTGCTGTCCTAGACCCCGCTCGGGAAATTCTGGGAAAAACCGTTAAACTGAAACCTATGGAAAGACAGGTTCTGCCCCACGAACAACCGCCGGTGGGGGCCACGCACGCGGGGGCTGCGGCAGAACTCAACTTTCGGGCTCAGGCTCGGGGTAAACCGCCGCGGCATTTCGCCGACTTAGACCCGCAGAAGCGCCGTGAGGCGGTGGCCGCGGCGGGGATGCGGCCGTTTCGTGCCGACCAGGTGGCGCGCCACTATTTTGGGCGCCTGGAAGCCGATCCCTCCCAGATGACAGACCTGGGCCAAGCCGACCAGGAACGGGCTCGTGACCTGCTACCTGAGCTGATTACCCCGGTCGTGACCCAGGTCGCTGATCGGGGTTGGACCCGAAAAACCCTGTGGCGACTCTTCGACGGCGCCCAAGTGGAATCTGTCCTGATGCGCTACCCGAAGCGCGTCACCTTGTGCGTATCCTCCCAGGTCGGCTGCGGTATGGGCTGTCCGTTTTGCGCGACCGGCCAACTGGGGTTGACTCGAAACCTCTCGGCGGCGGAAATTTTGGAACAGGTCCGGCTCGCCGCCCGGGCCGCCCAAGACGGGGAACTCGGCAGCCCGGCACGGCTGTCTAACCTGGTGTTTATGGGGATGGGCGAGCCGCTGGCCAACTACAAATCCCTGCTGCACACGATTCGAACCCTCACCGCCGCAGCCCCGCAAGGCTTCGGGATTTCGGCCCGCAACCTGGTCGTTTCCACCGTCGGGCTGGTGCCGGGAATTCGCAAGCTGACCCAAGAAGGGCTGCCGGTCACTTTGGCGGTGTCCCTGCATGCTCCGGACGACGAACTGCGCAACGAACTGATACCCATGAACCGGCGCTACCAGGTCGATGAACTGTTGGACACCGCTTATGCATATTTCCAAGCTACCGGGCGGCGCGTTTCTATTGAATACGCCCTGATTAGGGACATGAACGACCACCCGTGGCGAGCCCAGCTGCTAGCGGATAAACTCAATGAACGGGGCAAAACCTGGGCGCATGTGAACCCGATTCCGCTCAATCCCACGCCAGGGAGTATCTGGGATGCCTCCCTGCCGCGTGTCATGGACGAATTCATGGAGATTTTGCGGCAAGCTGGAATTAGCACTACGCTGCGGGATACGCGCGGCTCCGATATTGACGGGGCCTGCGGGCAACTCGCGGCGAAAGCGAAGCAGTCTCCCGCGGCATAGAGGAAACTCGGAAAGCGCGCGGAAAACTGTTGAGAACATAGAGAGACAAGGAAAGGGCCGGACGTGAGCGACACGACGTTTCGCACCGCTAAACTCCTGGGGAAGGGCTACGACCGCAACCAGGTCGACAAGTTCTTAGCGAAGGCACGTTCGGCATACGAAGGCAACGGTGGACCGGCGAATTTCGGGGCGGCGCAGGTGCGGGCCCAGGGGTTCAACGTGGTGCGCGGGGGATACAACTTTATCGAAGTTGATGCGGCGATGGACCGGCTGGAATCGGCTTTTGTGGCGCGGGCGCGGGCCGACCATATTGCGGTGAACGGGCAAAAGGCTTGGATGTCGCTGGTGGCGGAACAGGCCACAACTCTCTATCCGCGGCTGTTGCGTCCGGCAGGGAAACGATTTGCCCACCCTCAAGGGCGCCAGCGTGGCTACCGGATTGAGGACGTGGACGCGCTGCTGGATCGCCTGGTGGCATATTTTGACGAAAACAAGCCTCTGACCAGCAAAGAAATCCGCGACGCGGTGTTTGCGGAAGCGAAAGGAGCCCGGGCATACTTGGAAGGCCCGGTTGACGCTTACCTGGCTCGTGCGGTCGAAGTGCTGCTGGCTGTTGAGTGATTTTGCTTTTCACAAGGGGGTTGGCGGGGTTTTATCCGTCTCCTTGCGGGGTTGCTGGTCGCTGTGAATGAGCGAAACCTAAACTTGCCGTTAGAATGAACGGGTGCAAGATATTGTAATTTTGGGTTCTACCGGCTCGATTGGAACCCAGGCTTTGGACATTGTTCGCTCCCACCCCGGACACTTTCGGGTGCAGGGCTTGGCTGCCTCCGGGCGGCACTTGGATGTGTTGGCACGTCAAGCCGTCGAATTTGAAGTGCCGATGGTGGCCGTGGCGAACGGCTCCGTGGCGGAGCTGGACGAGGCAATCCGCGAGGCAGAGATACAGCTGGGCCAGCCGCGAGCCAGCCATAACCTGTTGACCGGCCTGGCCGGAGTCGAAGCGGCCGCCGGATTCGTGCCCCAAGGCATCGTTTTGAACGCCATCGCGGGGATTTCCGGCCTGCACGCGACGCTGCGGGCGTTGGACTCCGGGGCGCGCCTGGCTCTGGCTAACAAAGAATCCCTGGTCATCGGCGGTTCCCTGGTGCGCGAAACTTTGCGGCGACCGGGCCAGATCGTGCCGGTCGATTCCGAACACAGCGCTATCTGGCAGGCGCTGCGCTCGGGCAAACACGAACGCGGCTTGTGCTCTCCGACCGTCACCGGCTACAGCGAGGTGGAACGCCTGATTCTGACCGCTAGCGGCGGTCCGTTCCGTTCAAAAACCCGCGTGGAACTGGAAAACGTGACGGTTGAGCAAGCCCTGAACCACCCGACTTGGGACATGGGGCCGCTGGTGACCGTCAATTCGGCCACCATGTTTAATAAGGGGCTGGAAGTTATCGAGGCTTCGCTGCTGTTCGATATTGAACCGAAAAACATCGACGTCGTGGTGCACCCCGGATCGATTGTGCATTCCATGGTGCAGTTCCGGGACGGCGCGACCCTACTGCAGGCCTCCCCGCCCGATATGCGCATTCCGATTGCCCTGGGACTGTCCGCCCCCGCCCGGCTACGCGAGGTAGCCCCCGCTTGTGACTGGAGCAGTGCCGCAACCTGGCAGTTCGAGCCGCTCAACGAGGCGATTTTCCCGGCGGTGAGCCTGGCTCGTCACGCCATTTCCGCCTCCGACACCCATCCTGCGGTCCTGGCCAGCGCGGACGAAATCGCCGTCAATGCTTTCTTGGACGGACGTCTGCCTTTCCTCGGTATCTATGACGTGGTGCAGCAGGTTGTCAGCGAACACCACGGCGTGTCCGACCCGGACCTGTCCGCGCTGGAACGCATTTTGGAATGGGCTAAACAGCGAGCCACCGAGCTCATCGAGAACCGCTAAACACCGTACCGGGACCGTCTTGCCATGGATTATTTCACTGGAATCATCGCCCTTGTGGTGGGGTTGATGGTGTCGATTGCCCTGCATGAACTGGGACACCTGATACCCGCAAAACGCTTCGACATCCTCTGTACCCAGTATTTCATCGGGTTTGGACCAAAGATTTTTTCGCGCCAAATCGGGGAAACCGAAGTTGGAATGAAGTGGGTGCTGCTGGGCGGCTACGTGAAGATGGTCGGGATGTATGCGCCGGGACATCCGGGGCGACGCACGAAAAATCGGAAAGGCGAGCTGACCGCTGCTGAGGAGGCTCGGATTGCCTCCAACGATGAAATCCCGCCCGGCCAGGAACACCGCGCGTTTTACGCCAAACCCATTTGGCAGCGCCTGATCGTGATGGTCAGCGGCACTTTGGTGAATCTGGCGTTGAGTTTCCTGTGCGTGCTGGTGGGGTTGAGCGCGATTGGCTACGAGCTGCCGACCCGCGAAGTCGCCACGGTTTCGCCGAATTCTCCCGCGGCCGCGGCGGGAGTGGCGCCCGGCGATGTTATCACCGCCTGGAACGGCAAAACCATGAAGACCTGGGACGAAGTCATCAGTAAAGTGGCGGTGAGCCAGCCGGGGAAACCGGCCACTCTCACGGTCCGGCGTGAGGGCGAAACCAAGACTATCCAGGTGACACCCCAAACTATGGAAGGGGAAAAGCGCTCGGTCATCGGTGTCATCGCCGTTACCGAACGCCACCACGCCAGCTGGGGGGAAGTCGCTAACTACCAGTGGGAGACCGGTAAAGGTACCGCGAAAATCCTGTTGGCTCTGCCGGTGAAACTGTGGCACACCACCATCGGGCTGTTCCAGCCGAATCAGCCGCGCGACCCGAACTCGGTGATGGGAATCGTCGGAATGGGCCAGGTCGCGGGCTCTATCGCCGCCAGCGACTCTGTCGGTTACGGTTTTATGGAGAAGCTGCGGTCGTTCCTACTGCTGTTCGGGTCGCTGAACATGACCCTGTTCATGTTTAACCTCATTCCGCTGATGCCCCTCGATGGCGGGCAAGCCGCGGGCGCGATTTATGAGGGGATTCGTAAGCGGGTGCGCCGCGCGCGGGGTCTCGATGACGGTGGTCCGGTCGATTTGGCGGCAATGCTGCCGGTGACGGCCACGGTGGTCATCGCTTTCATCGCCATGACGGTGCTGCTGATTGTGGCCGATATTTTGAAACCGGTGCTGTGAACATGGAACCGGAGGACCCCATGCCAGCTGAGAACCGACCTTATGAACCGGAAAACCAACCTGTTGAATCGGAGAATGCGACTGTTGAACCGGAGAACCAGCCCCTGAATCGGCGGATTTTGTCGCTCGCTGTGCCCTCCCTGGGGTCGCTGCTGGCTGAACCGCTCATGGTGATGGCGGATTCGGCCATGATTGGGCACGTGGGAACCACTGAGCTGGCCGGCTTGACCCTCGGTTCATCGGTCAACGTGTTCTTGGTGGGGATTTGTATTTTCCTGGTCTACACCACCACCGCGGTGGCCTCACGCCAGCTGGGTGCGGGGGACCGGCACGCCGCGGTCAAGACCGGGGTGGATGGTGCCTGGCTGGGGCTGCTGGTCGGAACGGTGTTGGCAGTAGTCCTGTGGGTCGGGGCGCTGCCGATTGTTTCGTTGTTCGGGGCCTCCGCGGCGGTCAATGTCCAAGGGGCAGCGTATCTGCGAGCGGCGGCGCCCTCCATGCTGGGGATGATGCTGGTCTTGGCGGGAACCGGAGCCATGCGCGGCGTGCTGGACGCCAAGACCCCACTGGTGATTTCGGTCACCGGCGCTATCGCAAACGTAGCTTTCAACGCCGTGTTTATCTACGGTTTCAATCTGGGGGTAACCGGGGCGGGTATCGGCACTTCCATCGCGGGTATCGGCATGGGGACAGCATTTGCGCTGAAAATTATGGCTGGAGCCCGGCGCGCCAAGGTCGCGCTCCATCCTGAGTTCCGGGCGATTTTCGCGGCTCTGGCCGGAGGCTTGCCCCTGATGATTCGTACCCTCACCATGCAGATTGTTATTCTCGGCACCCTGTGGGTGGCGGCCTCACAAGGGGAAGTCGCCATCGCCGGGCGTCAGATTGCGGCGAACACCTGGACCCTCGGGGCAAACCTGCACGATTCTCTGGCTATCGCGGTGCAGGCACTCATTGGTTTCGAGTTGGGGCGAGCCGACCGTCAGGCGGTGCGCGACCTGATTCGCCGAGTGTCGCTGTGGGGGCTGGGACTGGGAGTCGTGCTGGGGCTGAGCATTGCGGTCTTGGCTCCGCTGTGGCCGCGCATCTTTTCCAGCGACCCCGAAGTGCTGGCTGCGGCCGCTCTGGCACTGCTGGTGTCGGCGTTCTTTCAACCGCTGGCCGGGGTAGTTTTCGTGTTCGACGGGGTCTTGATTGGCGCCAACGACACGTGGTATCTGGCTCTCGCGGGACTGATTAACCTGGTTGTTTATATCCCGGCTCTGGTGCTGGTGTGGCGTTTCGCGCCCGGCGGAATCCTGGGACTCGCCTGGTTGTGGGGATGTTATTGCGGGGTGTTCTTCCTGGCGCGCCTGGCCACGTTGGGCTGGCGCATCCGCCAAGACCAGTGGATGAAACTTGATTTTGCAAAAACAGGTGAAATCCGGTAATTTAGAACTTCGGTGCTTCTTGCGGTTAGCGAGGGCACAGTTGGACGAAAAACATTCAGAAAAGTGAGTTTCGACGTGGTATATGCAATCGTTAAGGCCGGCGGTCGACAGGAGAAAGTCTCTGTCGGCGAAGAGCTGCTGGTAGAAAAAGTTGACAAGGCAGTGGGGGAAACGATTGAGCTGCCTGCGATTCTGTTGGTTGACGGCGCCAAGGTAACGTCCCAGGCTGCTGACGTAGCTAAGGTAAAGGTCAGCGCGGAGGTGCTGGGCGCAGCCAAGGGTCCCAAGATTTCCATTGTCAAGTATAAGAACAAGACTGGTTATCGGAAGCGTCAAGGTCACCGTCAACCGCTGACCCGCATTAAGATAACTTCCATTAAGTAAGGGGTGTAACAATGGCACATAAGAAAGGTCTCGGTTCTTCCCACAACGGTCGCGATTCGAACGCGCAGCGCCTGGGAGTAAAGCGTTTCGGTGGTCAGCTGGTCAACGCTGGTGAAATTTTGGTACGCCAGCGCGGCACCCACTACCACCCCGGCTTCAACGTGGGCATCGGCAAGGACGACACCCTGTTCGCCCTGAAGACCGGCGAAGTTGAATTCGGCCGTCATCGCGATCGCCGCATCGTGAGCATTAAGGAAGTCGCCAACGCCTAAATGTTGGCAGTGACTACTTTCGTGAGGGGGCTCGTTCGAGCCCTCTTGCTGTTTAACGTAACGATGGCTCTGTGAGAGAGCCAGAGGAGGTCAGCAGCCCAGATGGTCAGCTTTGTGGATTACGTAAAAATTTTTGCCCAAGCCGGAGCTGGCGGTAACGGCTGCGCGTCCATCCGCCGCGAAAAATACAAGCCGTTGGCGGGGCCTGACGGCGGGGCTGGCGGACACGGCGGGTCGGTCATTCTGCGCGTCAATCCGCAGGAGACGACCCTGTTGCCGTTCCATCATCGCCCGCACGTGAAAGCGGAAAGCGGTCAAGCGGGGATGGGGGACTACCGCGATGGACGCCGCGGCGAGGATCTATTCCTGGATGTTCCCCAAGGCACGGTCGTCACCAGCGAGGACGGCGAGTTCCTGGCGGATCTAGACTCCCCGGAGGCCCAACTGGTCATCGCCCGCGGCGGGGTGGGAGGAATGGGCAACTACGGCCTAGCCTCCGCAAAACGCAAGGCACCGGGCTTTGCCCTGTTGGGAGAACCTGGTGAAGAACGCACCGTCATTTTGGAACTCAAGTCGATGGCCGACGTGGCACTGGTGGGATACCCTTCGGCGGGCAAATCTTCGCTGGTAGCGGCCATGAGCGCAGCGCGTCCCAAGATTGCGGACTATCCTTTCACGACCCTGGTGCCGAACCTGGCGGTGGTGGATAATCCGGTGGCGCGCTACACCGTGGCGGACGTGCCCGGATTGATTCCCGGCGCGGCCGCGGGCAAAGGTCTGGGGCTGGATTTCTTGCGTCATATCGAACGTTGCTGCGTGATTGCCCACGTGGTGGACTTGGCGGCGTGGGATCCGGAACGTGAACCGCTGGCCGATATTAAGACTTTGGAACGCGAACTCGCCCACTACGCGAAGTCCCTGGATCGCTACCGTCCCGGGAGGGACTTCCTGCCGCCTCTGATGGAACGCCAACGCGCCATTATCCTCAACAAAATCGATGTCCCAGACGGGCGAGACATGGCCGCCCTGATGGAAACGGAGATTGCGAAACTTGGTTGGCCGGTTTTTGAAGTTTCCGCGACCACTCACGAAGGCTTGAAAGAACTGGCGTTTGGGTTGGCCGAAATGGTCCAGGAGTACCGTTCCCACCTACCCGAGGACAACAACGAGCGTCCCGTGCTGCGTCCGCAGCCGAAACCAGCGCGCTCCACCAAGACCTACACTATCGAGGCAACCACTATCGAGGGCACGCCGGGATTCTCTATCCGCGGCGAGCAAGTCGAGCGCTGGGTAAAACAAACCGACTTCACTAACGACGAAGCGGTCGGTTATCTGGCAGACCGCCTGGCAAACCTGGGAGTGGAGGACGACCTGCTGAAGGCCGGAGCGCACGCGGGGGATACGGTCGTGATTGGCGACCCCGAGACGGGTATCGTTTTTGACTGGGAACCGACCCTGCAAGCCGGAGCGGAACTTCTGGGCGCGCGTGGCACAGACTCGAGGCTTTACGAAAATACCCGCCGCACCAACCAGCAGCGCCGTATCGACTATCATGCCTGGATGGACGCCAAGAAACGCGCTCGTGAAGAACTGGACGCGGAACGCGAATCCGGCTTGTGGAACGACCCCGGGGAAACCGAGTAGAACCGGGAATGTGACCTCCCGTCCGGTTACAGATTTCCTTGCCATTTTCAGGAATCACTCAGGCCTGGGCAGGTATAATTCCACAAAAGGATGTTTTGTGTGCTCATAATGGGCGGCAAAGGGATAGGAAAGGCTGTCATGGAGTCTCGCTCGCACAGATGCGTTTGGGCGTTGGATTCCGACAATTCGGCAAAGCCCAACCAGCGTCGGCGCCGTATCGGGGTGATGGGCGGCACTTTTGACCCGATTCATCACGGTCACCTGGTGGCGGCTTCGGAAGTTCAGGCGGTCTTCGGCCTTGACGAAGTTATTTTTGTGCCTACTTTCATGCAGCCGTTTAAGCTGGGACGCCCGGTCACCGAGGCTGAACACCGCTACCTCATGGCGGTTATCGCGACCGCTTCCAATCCGCGGTTTTCGGTGTCCCGAGTCGATATTGACCGGGCCAGGACGACTTATACGATTGACACTCTGACCGACCTGAAAGTCGCTTTAGGCGACGTGCAACTATTCTTTATCACCGGGGCTGACGCGATTTCTGACATTATGCGCTGGAAAGACATCGACCAGCTGTTTGAACTGGCACACTTCGTGGGGGTGACCCGGCCCGGGCATTCCTTTAATCCCGCTAACCTCCCGGCACAGCACGTCTCTCTGGTCGAGGTTCCGGCCATGGCAATCAGCTCAACCGACTGTCGGAATCGGGTAAAATCGCACCAGCCGGTGTGGTATTTGGTACCCGACGGCGTTGTTCAATATATTGCTAAATACGGACTCTATACTGACGACACGCGACTGCAGTCGGATTCGCGAGAGGCGTCATACGCCGTTCCCAAGGCGGCTTTGACGGCGGCCGCGGTGAATGACGTGGCGCAGCCAGAAAGTTCAACGATGACTTTGTCGAGAGGGGGATTGTGAGCGAGGGCAAGCCAAGGCCGCGGCCCGTGCCGGTGCAGGCGGTCAATCTTCCGGGCTTGGGAGCTAGTGCCCCTCGGCCTGGGCAAGTGCTGTCCGCTGCCGGTTCGACCGGTCCCGCTCTGCAGGTTCCCAATACTGCCCAAGCGGTGCGCGCTGTTGACAAGGACGGGGCTCTGACCGGCATGATTCCGGTCGCTGGCAAGGCTCAGGCCGTGAGCGCTGCCGGGCCACAAGTCGCCGGTGTCCAGCGTCCCCTCGTGCGCGGCACCACTCCGGTGGTGCCCGAAAAGCCCGCAGTTCCAGTCGGGAATCGTCCCGCGGACACGGCGGTTCGTCAGTTGCCGACGCCGGGAACTCCGGTGCCCCCTTCCACCACGGGAATGATTCCCACGGTAGCGCCGAACTCGACAGGTTCCGCCCCGGTCAGCAGGCCGGGGGCGAATCCTCCTGTTCCGGGTAGCCCGTCTCGACCGTTGCCGTCCGTTCCGGCCGGTTCTGCTCCGGCTGGTTCTGCTCAGGTCAGCAGGCCGGGGGCGAACCCTCCCGTTCCGGATAGTGCGTCTCGGCCGTTGCCGTCCGTTTCGGCTGGTTCCGCCCCGACTGGTTCCGCCCCGGCTAGGCCAGCGATGCCGCCGAATTCTCGGACAAACTCTCCCGGGCTGCGACCCAGCCAGGCGGAAGCCTCTCGGGCGCAGCAGCCCGCCTCGCCAGGAACAACGTCGGGAACTGCGCAGGTGCAGTTAGGGACGCCCGGTGCGCGCCCAGCGAAGCCCGCGGCTCCAGGAACAGCGCCGGGCGCTGCGGCTCGTCCGCCCTTGTCAGCTGGGCAACCGGGACAGCCTAACCAACCTGGGCAACCAGTACAGCTGCCCAGTCAGATGCCCGGACAACCCGGCCAACCTCATCAACACGGACAGCCGGGGCAGCACGGTCAAGTGGCCAGCCAGCCCGGACAAGTGCCCGGTCGGCCGGGACAACCGGGACAGCCGGTACAGATGCAGGGACAGCCGGTACAGATGCCTGGTCAAGTCAACCAGCCCGGACAACCTAACCAGTCCGGACAACCTGGACAGATGCTGGTTCAGGCTCCGGGAGCTCCGTCCGGTGATCCCCGAATGGCAGGCCAACCGGGACAGATACCCGGACAGGCCGCAACGCACGGGTGTCTGGGCATGCCGGGACACCCGGGAATGCCCGGTCAGATGCCCGGGCAACCGGGTCAAATGCCTGGTCAGCCCGGCGCTCCCTACGGAATGTGGGGGCGTCCGAATCCTTATGGCCGTCCCGGAATGCCTGGCCAGCCCGGAATGCCAGGAATGCCTGGTTACGGGATGCCCGGAATGCCTTATGGCCGTCCCGGAATGCCAGGAATGCCAGGGATGCCAGGGATGCCTGGTTACGGGATGCCCGGAATGCCTTATGGTCGCCCCGGAATGCCAGGGATGCCTTACGGTCGACCCGGAATGCCGCCCTTGTGGAATCCGCAAGAATCCCGCTCGACACGCCGCGAAAGCCTGGAAGAGGCCGAGGCTCGACAACTTCAAGAGCTCAAAGAAGCCGAACAGAAGTTTCATGAGGCCGATGTTGAGGTTTTGCGTAAGGAACTCGGCGAAGATATCACCGATGAAGAACTGGAAAACATCGACTGGGAAGACTTTGAGTTCGAGGAGTCCTTCACCGAACGTTTGATTCGCAAGTCCGGGCGTTGGGGCGAAACTTTGCTGATGCTGGGTCAGGCGGCCCGCTGGGCGTTGGTCGTGCTGGTGACCGTCGTGGTCGTGGGTATGCTCATCTTCGCTCTGGACAAGAACGCCGCGGTGACGACCGCCTCTGGAACAACGCTAGAGACAGGAGTCACGCTGAGCGCAGCTGCTGACCCTCCAGCCGCCACGTCAGGGGAGGCCATTTTGCCCGATTCCACAACCGAAATGGGGATTTTTTCTGTATGAGTGCTGACGCCAAGTCCATCGAACTCGCCATAGCAGCAGGTCAAGCAGCAAAATCAAAGAAAGCCACGGAGGTCATCGCCCTGGACGTCTCCGAACGCTTGGTGCTGACCGATATGTTTGTGCTGGCTACGGGCAATAGTGACCGTCAGGTGCGCGCCATTGTTGATGCTGTTGATGAGGCGATGACGAAAGCTGGCCTAAAGCTGCTGCGTCGCGAGGGGTTGGCTCAGGCTCATTGGGTCTTGCTCGATTACGGGTTGCTGGTGGTGCATGTCCAGCAAGAGGACGACCGGCAGTTTTACGCGCTGGAACGTTTGTGGGCCGATGCGCCCCTGGTCGAGGTGCCCGATCCAGAGGAACCGGCCGCTCAGACTGACAGCCCCGCTCCGTCCAACCCCGCTGCGCAGGCTCCTGACCCCGTCTCTCCGCTGGACCTCATCGGCGAAGACGATTCATAGAGCCGACAGGGACAGATTGCGGCGGACCGACCGGAAAGGAGCACAGGACTATGAAAACCTTGGTGATGTGGCGGCATGGACAAACCGATTACAACAAGCAGCACCGGATTCAGGGACAGATTGACATTCCCCTCAACGAGACGGGGATTGCGCAGGCCAAAGACGCCGCAGCCGGGTTGGTTCGTTTCCCCTTCACAAGGGTGGTTTCCTCACCTTTAGGCCGCGCCCTCGACACCGCCCACGCGTTGGTCGACCGGCTCGGCTTGCCCGTCGAAGTCGACGAACGCCTGATGGAACGCGCTTTTGGGACTTGGGAAGGGCTCAACGCCACGGAAATCAAGGCGGACTGGCCCGACGATTTCACCACGTGGCGCGATTTCGGCGACCCCGACCCGGAAACCACGAAAGTGGAGCCGCGCCGCGAGGTCGGACTGCGAGTGTCTCAGGCTTACCGCGACTGGGCTGACAAAATTGCTGATGGCGAAACCATCTTGTTTGTCTCCCACGGGTCTGCCACCACGCAGGGTATCGTGACTTTGTTGGGACATGACCCAGCTCAGTGGTACGGGCTGCGCGGTTTGGACAACTGTCATTGGGCGGTGGTTCAGTCCGAGCATCGCGAGCCGTACTGGCGGATTGATTCTTATAACGTGGGCGTGTCCGATACCGCGGTTAATGCCTAATGGCGCGGCTATAGTGTGTTTTAATCTGGCGTGATTAAATCTGGCATAGGTTCGATTAAAATGAAATGGTGGATAAAACACTACACAGCGATGTTGAGAAAATGCCGGTACCAATTAGAGTGAACAACTTTGACTCTTATCTGCAGGCGAATTTGTGGCGCGGGATGGGAGCCGAGAAAGCCTGCAAACACATGACAGCGGCGTTGCGTTTGGCTTTGTTGCTGGGGGATACGGTGCTGTTGGATCGCAATGAGGTGCTGGACGGGATTTACTTCTTGACGATGGGTCCGGAACGGATTGCCGCTGAGTTGGGCCTCGACTCTAGTGAGAAACTCCCATTTACATGGATGTGGCAGCCAGGACGCATTAAACATGGCAGCATCAGTGAAGTGCAAAGCGCAGAGAACCAGGATTTAACTAGTTTGGTTGACCCAGATTTGATTCCTCCCAACACAAAGTATGTTTTCGACAAAGGAAACGCGGGGGAAACGAGCTCTCTGTTTCCAGAGGAAAAACGTGTTTCAATTTCGACTCAAGAAGCTGGATTGAACCGCGAGGATTTTTGGAAGTTTTCCTCCAGCTTGGCTGGCATTTGGGACAGCGTTGCTTCTCAGGTTGAGTCCGGAACTACCTGGGTATACGTGCCGCCAAACCAAAATGTGTGGTACCCCGGTGCAGGACTGACCGACCGCTTTCACCCCATCAGTTCTGAAGAGGAGGCGCGTCAACTCATTCAAAAAGCCAGACAGAAGTGGTATGAATGGGCAATTCATGACCGTATTAAGGTGCAGCCGTGGAAACAGATTAAATTAGAAAATCGCGAGAAAGCCTTTGCTGCTCACTACGGAGAGATTTGTAAACTTACGGGTGAGGAAAACCTGGATTCTCTAGCGCGCGAGGTTGCGCACATTACTAGTTCTAGCCGCCGGGTTGAGGTTCCGGAACAAATAGCTGCCATAGCCGATGAAGATGCGGTGTACAAGCCAATACCTGGAGCAGAGTCGCTCGCAAACAATCGAGATCGGCGCAACCGATTGGCTTTTCAGTTTTGGTCCAGGCTATACAACTTTGCAAACGCTTCGCTTAACAATGCCATGTTCCTTTCGCTGAGCTTTCCCAATCCAGAGGTACATGGAAGAGGGGATGAACTGAATCTGATTTCTTTTGGTTTACGTACCCCAGCCCCTAAGCGGCAGCGTGGCATCATGTGGGAATACATATCCAGCAAGTTTGCCCGCACCACCTCAAAGAATAAAGCCGATGAAAGGGCTAATTCAAAAACCTTATGGCAGGTGAATGGGGAGTTGCTCGACGACATCCTTTACATTAGTCCAGCTGCCTATAAAGAGCTCTTGCAGGACCTGAAAGAAAAAATTAGCAACGACCTTAATAGCGGGAAACGCGGCGCTCTGTTCAACTTGGCAATTTCAGCGCGAAATCAGGTACACAAGGCAGAAAATTATGCTCAGAAGTTCAAATCCACTTTTGCAAGGGCGACGCTGATTTCTTTGATAGTTGTGCTTATAACCGGTTTAAGTTTATTGAATGAAGTGGTGCATTTTTCCGGTCCGGTTGGTTTTGCCATAGTACTGGTAGTAGCATTTTTATCTTTTATCAGCTCCTTGCCGTGGGGTGACATCAAGACTGTGGCTGAGATGCGTCCCAGTCAGATGAGTGCGACCCTGTCAATGCGATAAAGCCGTGCTCGCAGTACAGTTGAAATCGGGAAGGCTATTGAAGTGTATGAGTCTAGGGAGCATATAAGGGCAAAATGAACGATAGAACTGGCAACTTGATTCCGTCTGGTAAGGATTGGGTCCTGAGACCCCAAACACTCGCCGAATGTCCCAAATGGCAGACTATTTGGGAAAATCGGGAGTATCAGCTACGCCTGGAACAGACTATGGTCGGGACTGGGCCGGAGGCGCATCCCTTGCATCGATACTTGGCGGGAATGAGCCCAGACAGAAGATTAGAAGGAGCAGTTTGTGTCTGTCGTGTGTCGCAGGACGACGACAGACTGATTTTTGTGCGCAGTCGTAGGTTGGGGCCGGAGGTTGAACTAACGGAGCTACCTCGGGGGGCTTGGGCGCCGGGAGACATTGACGCAAAGGCCACGGCTTTGCGTGAGCTTCGTGAAGAGACCGGTTTGGAGGGGGCGGAAGCCCGTGAAATCGGTGTAATTTTTCCAGATTCGGGGGCTTTGGGAAGCCGTGCATCCGTAGTTCTAGCCGTGTTGGCTGACGCTCGCTGCATCGGTGCTAATTCAGCAGTTTGCAGTGACTTTGAAACTGACGGAGAAACGGAAGAAACATTGTGCCTGACATCGCCGCAGATTCAGCAGGGGATTGCCGCCGGACGTATCCGTGACGGAATCACGCTTTCGGCGCTGTACTTGGCGCAGACGTGGATACGGTCATCGGGAAATGGTTAGAAAAATGAAAATAGGCGCAAGTCAAGGATGTGGCGTGGGGTTGGTTTCCGTTATTTTTCGATGATAAGCCTGTCAGGAACACGAATCTCCGTCCTGGTTGGTGACTTTCGTGAGCTAGGACTGCAAGGGAATGGGGGCACTAACTCAGGCTAATCCTCATCTCAAGCCAGCTCGCTATAAGGGAAGACACCGCGGTTAAGGCGTAGTTGTCCGGGCGGCTAGCGCGTCTAGCATTTCTTCATAATAATCCTCGTCAAACACTGGTTCGAGTGCGAGGATTTCGTCAAGCAGTTCTGAGGGAATGGCATTTGGATCATTCTGTACCGCGGCGCTTATGCCTGCCAGTGCGCCAAGAGTCCCATCCTCATCGATGAGTGAATTCATATCCTTGAACTCTTGATCAGTAATGACCTTTTGCTGGTGCATATGCTGGAGAACCAAACGTATTTCTGTTTCGCCTTCATCCATGTCTATCCCTCCTTTCTTCAGAAACCGGTCACCCTTATTTTACTGCATTCCGGAAGCGTCCCAGGTTTTACGCAGCTTTGTTCAGTGGCTTTACTAGGTGTGGTTCATGCGACCGTACCGAATCACCCTGGGAAAGGCATATCGCCAGGAACCATACGAAACATCGAAAAATAGTTAGCCGGCTCTGGGGAAAGGATAGCTCTCACCCATTTATGGGATAATCGGTGAAAACGCTTCCGGGGGAGGACGCTTATGAAAAAGAAAAACGTGCGAACGCGCCACTGGCTACTGTTGGCAGCAGTTGGACTGTTGCTTGCGGCTCTCTGTTTTGCTGTTCTCGGAG
>NZ_CAMYBV010000010.1 GCF_947254095.1 uncultured Mobiluncus sp. | reverse complement strand
TCCGGTGCGTTCCTGTCCTACATCATGTGTAAAGGCATGGGCCGCTCGTTTATCTCTGTTATCCTCGGCGGTTTCGGCGAGGGCGCGGGTCCGAAGCAGGAAGCCAAAGACTACGGCGAACACACCGAAATCAAGGCTCCCGAAGCCGCAGAGATTTTGAAGGGCGCCAAGTCCGTCATCATCACTCCCGGCTACGGCATGGCTACCGCCGGCGCGCAGTTCGCGGTCGCGGACTTGACCAAAAAGCTGCGTGAAGCGGGCGTGGAGGTTCGCTTCGGGATTCACCCGGTGGCGGGCCGTCTGCCCGGTCACATGAACGTGCTGTTGGCCGAGGCCAAGGTGCCTTACGACATCGTGCTCGAGATGGACGAGATTAACGACGACTTCCCGGACACGGACGTGGTCCTGGTCATCGGCGCGAACGACACCGTGAACCCTGACGCCTACGAGCCGGGTTCCCCGATTGCAGGGATGCCGGTGCTCCACGTCTGGGAGGCGGGGCGCGTGATCATCTTCAAGCGCTCGATGGCGACCGGTTACGCCGGGGTGCAAAACCCGCTGTTCTTCAACGAGAACTCGGACATGCTCTTCGGCGACGCCAAGGCCTCCGTGGAGGAAATCATCAAGAGCCTGTGAAGTTTTTGCCCAGCGGTTTCCCCTGCCTTCCGGCAGGGGAAACCTTTTTTTATCCCCGCAGAGTCGGGCCTGGTGCTGAGAAATTAGAACTGCTCCGAAACCCCAGTAATGAGAGCCGAACTACGCGTAGCATGGTTGTATATGTCGACTCGGTGAAAGCGGTAAAATGGCTGGTGAGACCGAAAACAGCAGGAAGACGCTGTTGATAATAATTATCCTGCTTTTAGTATTTCTTTTGGTGCTGGCAGGGGTTTTGATGTTCACTCTGCTCAGTAGTAACAAAGCGGCTCCTGTGGTCCTTCAAGCAAATGTTTATGTTGCGGAGAATGCGAATACCAAAAATTCTCATACGGGACGTGAGGGGGAACCGGCCGGGTATTTTCATTTGAAGTCTGTTAAGAATAATCGAGTGACGGTGTCAGGTGACGCACAGATAGGGGTCGATTCTGTAATTGTCGGAGGAATCAGTAAGGCTGCTCCACAGGGATTCTTGCGTAGGGTAACGGATGTTGAACGAAGTGGCAAAGACACAGTTTTGACGACTGTGCCCGCCGCGTTGGATGAGGCAATCAAAGAATGCGATGTGGTAGCGGAATACGCCCTGAGCTCTGATGGAAACTATGTTCCCTTGCAGCACAAGGGCGTGACGGCAAGTAGCTGGGGTTTTCTGGCGACCCCGGCTTTTGCTGATGATCGTTTGAAAAACTTGCTGGATCTAAAAAATGAGGAACAGACGCTGGAATTATCAGCGGGGCTAAAGATAGAAATTAGCTTAAAGATTGACAACAGTGGAACACATTTTAAGTTGGTTAATCATCTGCAGGGGAAGCTGACCTCTGAGTTCGTCGATTTTACGGCCAGTGAAAACCTCTTTCAGTCTGAGCAAACCAGGACACTAATGGTGGGTCCGGTCCCGGTGGTGTGGACGAATGAATTTAAGATTGATTTGGATGGTGAGGCTAAGGTTGAGGGATCGTTGAAACCGGCGGCGGTGACGGTCGATAAAAAGATTGGATTTCGGTATGACTCCGGTAAAGGCTTGAGTAAAATCAACGAGGATCACAGTAGCGCTCGGTTGATCGAACTTGTTGATTCACAGCGAGTTCTCGACTTTGAGCACAGTACCGAGTTGAAATTTGGGGACACTTTCACTCTGTATGATGTAGCTGGTCCGGCAATCAATCTCAGCCTGAAACTGGAACTCAACGGTGGTTTGCAGCAAGCCGTACCTGGCGCTAAAGAGGGTTCCACAGTTAAGTTTGGGGGTAAACAGTATCAGGGGTTTGTGCATTATAAGGTTAGTATTCCTATCAGTGGAGAGTTTATTTTACAAATTCCTGATTTCAATCCTTTCTCTGCTGAGGACTCTATTGAGTTAATCAATCAACCCCTGTTTGATACCGGGGATGCCTTGACGCTAATTGATTGGCAAGAGCCGGAATTGCCAAAAGATTTTATGAAAGACTTTGATTTATCCAATATTCGTCTTCCCTATGATAATAATCTAGGACTCGTGGATTCTCCGGGCCCGATTAGATACAATCCCGCATGCCATTGGGTCGTAAATTGGGATAAACCAACGGTGCTGCAACCCATGCCAAAGTCACCCAACGAGTGCTGGAAGGTCGTTGAAAATGGTATCAGTACAGAGAAATGGTCTGTATACGGGACGAGCAATCCTTTCATTACCGCCGAGATTAGTGCTCCCACTTACGCGGATTTCAACGGTGATGGATTCCTGGACGTAGCATTTCGCGGAATGGCAGAGATACCGAAAATCAGCGGGGAAGGAGTGACCTACTTACTAATCGCAAATGTGGCGCAACCCGATCAACCCTTTGCCGTATCTGTGGATCGTTCAATGCAGTTAAATGCGACGCACCAAACTTTTTATAAAGGCGGATTGTTCACGCTCGAGACGGTTGCCATCGATAGCCCCGAACCGGATATTATAGACGCATCCAACTTTAGGTTCGTGGCCCAACCCAATTCCATCAGGATTGAGCCGACCCAAACCCGCGGCAAGGAAGTACTGGCACGCTTCGAATAACGCTTTTCTTCCAAGTTCATAGTTCAGCTTCTGTACGCGAGAGCCGTAGCGGCCAGCGTATCATGGGGTTGTGCTATGCAGCACTCTCTTGACCTTAAAGGCAACGATAGGTTGTCTCTCGATGCTCTGGAAGGTGACTCGGCACGTATCGGGGATTTAGATGACATTCTGACCCCTGATTCCGGTTCTCACCTACGACACTGAGACAGGACAGTACGGTTCAATCTGAGCAAACGGCTCCTGGGCAGTCCGAGCTGTTGATTCAGCGTCCGCTGCACTGCGACGACCGCAGGCGGGGTCGCTAGCCGAAAATAACCGGCCAAGTCGGCATACACCAGGTCACTTGGTTCAGGGCTTTATCGAGTTGGGTGCGGCTTTCAACGTACTTCGGGTTCTGTGCCGGGGGTGTGCCCTCTTCCAGGAGACGTTGTGCGGCCTCCAAGTCCGTGTACTCCGGGATTTCGCCGGATATCAACTGTGGTTCTATCTTTACAATCCGGTGCAGATTGTCCAACGCCTCGTTCGCGGCTTTATCAGTTCCGGCAGCCGCGGCAAATTCTTCATAGTGCTTGGGAAGAATCTGCAAGAACTGCGCCCATTCGGGAGCTGCATTGACAGTTCCCGAATTCGGGTCGGTCTGCCCAGATTGAATCTGAGCTACTCGTTGCGTGAACGTTTTTCCTTGGGGGGTCTGCTCCAGAAGGTCGCTCAACACCGCATCCATGGCAGCGCACCCTTGAGAGCCGGCCTTCACCGGTGGCAGCTTGGTGTTGGGTCCCGCCGAAGATTTTACTGTCGGACCAGCCGGGCTCGGCTCACCGTCCCCGGCGGAATGTGACCGCCACAGCCACCCTCCTGCCACTAGTGCCAAAGCCAATATGGAAACGATTAGAATCACGAAGCCGCTAGTGCGGTTAACCCTAAATGACACTGAATCACCTGCCTTGCCTAAGGTTTATCCTGCGGAGCGCCCGACTAAGTAGCCAGAGGGCGAACCACATAAGGAGCGATACTGCGCCAGTTATAGAGGGCTCGTTGTCTGGCGTAGCCAAAGGTGGATTCAATAATTTGGTTTGATCCCAGATATATCGCGACGTGATAGATACCGCCGCGCCCCTGCCAAAATACCAGGTCACCGGGAATTCTGTAGGCGAATGGAAGTTTCTGTAAACCGGGGTGTGCGTAAAGTTGTTTGGAGCTGCGATAGGTGGGTGCCGCGTGGGCGATGACATTGATCGGCTGCGGGTCAATGCCAGCAGCATACAGGGCTTGCAAAGCCAACCCTGAACAATCGTATCCATCTCCGTAACTGCCGGCTCCACCCCAGGTGTAGGGGCTGCCAACCTGACTACGAGCAAAGGAAAGCATGGCGTTCACTCGCTGGTCACGGTTTGCTGTTAGCGGTAGCGGTTGCATTTGGAAATTATCCATATCCCAAGGGCGTGCGGTCAGCCTGACCCAGGTTCCATAGTCCACCACGCCCGACGCGGGCAACCCGCTGCGACGTTGAAAACGCACCACTGCGTTCCTGGTCGCGCGATCAAAAGTCATACTGGCATTTAGCGGAACGCCAACTCCCAGGCGAGCACGGACTTCCCGCACTTTGGTTCCATTCCACCCCGATTGGGGCACCACGGTACCAGGCGGGGGAGCAATTTTGTCCACAGCCTGCAGATAGTAGCCCGGAGCGACCCATCCCCGCACGATGGGTCGTGTCTGTGGGCAGGGCTTAGCGGGGTTTTGTGCATACTCATTTGCAGCGTTGAGGACCTCCGGGGTGACAGTGCTGTCGCCGCCCAGAGCGATGACTTTCTTGATAGCGCTGGTGCGGATATGCTCGCACACCGCATAAGGCAGCCAATCCGGTTCGGTCAACAGAACGCTGCCGTCATCGAGACGACCTCCCGCTGCCACGCTGTCGGCTAAAACCAAACCATTGGTCAGGTAGGCAATTTGTACCTCGGGATGGTCTTTCATGACCTGTTTGGAAACTTCCACCGCGGTCGCGTAACGATGCGGACCTGCCAGATATCTGGTGGGTTTATAGGACCCCAACTGGTTGGATCCGAGTTGGACGATTTCCTTGGCTCCCAGATGAGAAATAACATCCAGGGTGTCCGCAGAGAGCCCGTCTTGGCGCGAACCGAAGAGAATCGGACCGTTACGCAGAGACGCGCCGGTAAGGGCATCTGGACCAATGACGCCTTGTGAACCCGTGCCATCGGTAACGTAAACGATGCTCGAGCCGTCCGGGAAAGCGTATTTAGCGATTTTGTTAGCGGTTTCAAAGCGGTCCGCTCCCGCTATCCGTTCCAGCTCGGTCGGCTCAGACACTTTGGCCTGCTCCAGGACTTCTTCTGGAATCGACCCGGTGCCGCCCAGCGCGATAACTTTCTCGGGCTTGATTTCCTGCAGATAGGCTTTGACGGCATCGTGTAAGTGGTGGCTGGCAGTAAGAACGACGGGACCATCCTGAAGCGAACCGGCCGCCATCGCATCAGCGAGTTTCCACCCTTCTGCTAGATAGACAGTCTTTGGGGGTGTGATAAAGGTATAGCGGGCGATGGTGACGGCTGTCTCAAACCTGCTGACCCCCGCAACTCGGGACAAATCAGGGCGTCCCGCGGGCGTCGCCCCAGCAAGGGTGGGAACCAAGTTGGGGGCACCGGCGGAAACTGGGCTGTCCGGTGAAATCTGGCTACCAGGCGGAACCGGGGAATCTAAGTCGGGAACTCCCGCGTTACTGGGAGTGTTTCGCGGTAATCCGTGGGCATCGGGATTGGGGGCGGGGCTTGCAAACTCTCCCGCTGCGGGTGCTCCGGTTTGGGGCGGGTCGGTCAGGTTCTCGTCGGCTTGAGCTGGTACCGTGGCAGCGAGCAAACTGGCTGTGACGGCGATGCCAGCGAAGCTGCTAATTACCGCACGTGGCGTGTGTGTGAAGCGAAGCAAAATACATCACCTATCTCATCAAACCAAACAAAATCTGCAATATTGCAGCACAAATTGTAGTTGAAATTGGTGATAAATTGCTAGGAATTTCGGGGAAAACGGGAAAATAGGTGTCTTCGTATGGACGGATAGGGGTAGCAGGGGCAATGTGGTTTCGGGTTTTGCTTTCAGCCGCAGCTCGGGTGCAGTCCGACAGGGAATCCTGAGGTTGGGCAAGCCGAAATCCAGAGGCGGGGTTTCGGGGATAAAAACGCGACGGTGACGACGCCTTGCGTCGCCACCGTGCGAAATATGGAGCTTGTAGACTCAGAGCACGCCGTGATGTTTAGAGGCGGCATGGAAGCGATTTTCTACCTCCGTCCAATTCACTACATTCCACCAGGCCTTGACATAGTCAGCCTTGACGTTCAAGTAGTCCAAGTAAAAAGCGTGCTCCCACATATCCAGCATGAGCAGCGGAATCTGGGCAATCGGAATGTTCGACTGCTGGTCGAACAGCTGGAAGATGACCGGGCGACCCGCCACGCTGTCCCAAGCCAATACCGCCCAGCCGGAGCCTTGCAGTCCGGTCGCAGCCGCGGTGAAGTGCTTTTGGAAGGCTTCAAAAGAGCCGAAGTATTCATCAATCGCGGCAGCGAGTTCACCGCTGGGGCGATCCGGGGTCTCGTTGGCGGGACCCATCATCTTCCAAAAGGCAGAGTGGTTCGCGTGACCACCCAGGTTGAAAGCGAGGTCCTTTTCGAGCTGGTTAATCGTGGCAAAGTTGCCGGTAGCGCGGGCTTCTTCGAGCTTTTCCAAAGCCGTGTTCGCGCCGTTCACATAGTTGGCGTGGTGCTTGTCGTGGTGCAGCTGCATAATTTTGCCGGAGATGTGCGGCTCGAGAGCAGCGTAGTCGTAGGGGAGTTCGGGGAGGGTGTAAACCGCCATGTTTTGTTCCTAACTGTTGCAGTCAGATCCGGATTGACCCGACGGCTCGATTCTATCCGAGCGTACGCGGGCTGTCTGCGGAGTATCGCCTAGAGCAAAATCCCGTCCGCTAAATTTTTCGCCCGGCGGGGAAATATGTAGAATAGTAGGCGCTGCTTTTTGCAGAATAACCAAATACCTGGAGGATTCGCCTAGTGGCCTATGGCGCACGCTTGGAAAGCGTGTTGGGTGCAAGCCCTCGGGGGTTCGAATCCCCCATCCTCCGCTGGTGGTGATGTCCGGCCTGTGCCGGGCATCATTTTCATTTGCACAAGGTCGGTGCAGCCCCATGACGGGCAGCAGTTTTCGTGGGGAATCTGTTGCCTCATTGCGTCCCCCACCCCACAATGATGAAAAACAAACATATAACGCAATAGCACTGTCTGAAGGGGCGCATATTTTGATTGAAACCCCCTTGCCGGTGACGACATTTATGTGGCACAATAATTGTGTGGAAGTGTTCGAATCAGCTCTTAAACACGGGGTTGACCCGGAAGATGCGCTCTATGTGGTGCAGCACGCTCTACGAAGTTTCCTGATGAGGGAAGACCCGAGGAAAGTGCTGTACCTGGGCTTTTCTTCCAGTGGGCAAGCCTTGGAAGTTGTGACTGCTGAGACAGAGCTTTTCGGCGAAGCTTTGATTCATTCGATGCCTATGCGCAAGAGGTATCAAAAACTGATGGAAGGAGGACGAGATGAGTGACATACAGGTAAGGAAATTTGGCGAACTTTCCCCGGAGGAAGCGGAAATGCTGGAGTGTGACGTAGCTGAGGCTGAACGTGGTTACAGCATGGCGCAGCTTGATGCGGGTGAAAAGCGGATGCGTGGTCGTCCTCTAAGTGTGGGAGATAGCCCGGCTGTCAAGGTGTTGCGGGTGCGTATCGACAAGGAACGTGATGCAAAACTTAGTAAATATATGAGTGAGAACCACCTGACCCAGAGTGCTGCGGTGCGCGATTTACTGGATAAGGCACTGGCAGAAGTCTAAGGACACCTCTAAGCAGCGGCCCCACGCCTAGTCAAATAGAACCGCGCAAACGCCGGCGCAAATCCGGAGATACTCGGTTGGTTGCGGATAACTAGTGGGATTTGGGCTGTAGCTGCCAATAATGGCAGCTGCAGCCCAAATCCCACCTTATAACTACGCGCACCCCGAAACTCACCAACAAACCGCCGGCCAAATCGCCAGGGGGCACGGCTCCGAACGCCCGATTTCCAAAAAAATCCTAAATAAAACCTATTTAAACGCTCCGGTATGCCATATATGGCATACCGACCCATTTAAACAGGTTTAACGCACTATCGGCACGAACCAGAGCCGGATCAGAGCTGAATCAAAGCCGCACCAAAGTCAGACCAAAGGTAAAAGATGGGTATGTTTTTAGTTATATTTAGGTTTTGCCTGTAAACTAGCCTCGTGCCACAAAAGTGGTATTACCCAAAAGTTCAGCGATGGCGCTGACGGCGCCAAGCTGAGGATATCTTTGGAGGCTAACCTCGTGAAGAAACAACTAACTGCCATCGCTGCTGCGGCAGCCCTGGCATTGACGATGACTGCTTGCGGCTCTGGCTCGGACGGCGGCAGTGCTGGTGGCAAAACTGATCCCAACGCGGTAATCGTTGGTAATAATTCCGAGCCCCAAAACCCGCTGGTTCCCGCTAACACTAATGAGACCGGCGGTGGCTTGATTCTGGATCACATTTTTGCTGGTCTGGAATACTACGATGCCAAAGGCAACCCTCAGATGGAAGTTGCTGAATCTATCAAGTCTGACGACAACCAGAACTGGACCATCAAGATTAAGGGCGATACCAAGTTCTCGGACGGTACTCCGGTGACTTCCAAGTCCTTCGTGGATGCCTGGAATCAGTCTGTAAAGCAAAACATGCTCAACGCCAGCTTCTTTGAGTCCATCCAGGGCTACGACGAAGCCCTGAAGGCTGCGGAAGCCGCCACCAAGGCGGATCCGAACGGCGCTGGCACCGTGGACATGACCGGCCTGAAGGTAGTGGACGACACCACGTTCACAGTGGCTTTGAGCCAGCCGGAATCTGACTTCCCGCTGCGTTTAGGATACTCGGCGTTCTACCCGCTGCCGGAGGCTGGTATCGGCGACCCGGCCAAGGTCAAGGCCTACGGCAAAAACCCCATCAGCAACGGCCCTTACCTGGTGAAAAAGGACTCCTGGAAGCACAATGAACAAATTGAGCTAATCCCGAACCCGGACTACAAGGGTGACCGCACACCAAAGAACGGCGGGGTGACCTTCAAGTTCTACTCCACCCAGGACGCGGCATACAACGACTTGCAGTCGGGCGCTTTGGACGTGTTGGATGCCATTCCGGACTCGGCGTTCGGAACCTACCAGGATGAGTTGGGCGACCGCTCGGTCAACGAACCTTCCGCTATCTTCCAATCCTTCACCTTCCCGAAGTCTGATGCTCGTTTCCAGGGCGAAGCCGGAGCCTTGCGTATGCAGGCTATCTCGATGTCGATTAACCGTGAAGAGATTTGCAAGACCATCTTCCAGGGTACCCGTACCCCCGCCATCGACTTCATTGCGCCGGTTATCCCCGGTCACAACGATTCGCTGAAGGGCAACGAGGTCCTGAAGTTCAACCCGAAGAAGGCCAAGGAACTGTGGAAGCAGGCTGATGCGATGCAGCCGTGGACCGGCGATATTGAGCTAGCTTACAACTCTGATGGTGGCCACCAGGCATGGGTTGACGCGACGGTGAACTCCATTAAGAACAATCTGGGCATTGAAGCCAAGGGTGATCCTTCCCCGGACTTCAAGTCCATTCGTGACAAAGTTACCAAGCGCACCATCAAGACGGCGTTCCGTACCGGTTGGCAGGCGGACTACCCCTCGCCTTACAACTTCCTCGGCCCGCTCTATGGCACCGGTGGTTCTTCCAATGACGGCGATTACTCCAACCCTGATTTCGACAATCTGCTCAAACAGGCTCTGAATACCACTGATCAAAAGGAAGCCTTTAAGATTTACAATCAGGCTCAGGAAATCCTGATGAAGGAATTGCCGACGATTCCGCTGTGGTACTCCAACGTCAACGGCGGTTGGGCAGAAGGCGTGCAGGGTGTCCAGTTCGACTGGCACTCCAAGCCGCTGTACTTCGACATCACCAAGTAATTTGGCGATAATTTGAGCTTGACTTGACGTGTCGAAAGACCGCCAAGAAAGCCTGAAAATTGAACGACTGCGGCCTGGGTGGGAAATATCACTCCCAGGCCGCAGTTACGTTTTCACTACCTTATCGAGGTAGAATCATTGGGTTATTTCGATTTTGACAAGGAGGCGCCGTGGGACGATATCTCGGCCGCAGGCTCCTGCAGATTATTCCAGTGATGCTGGGCGCGACGCTGCTCATCTACGCGCTGGTGTTCCTGATGCCAGGCGATCCGATTCAAGCCCTGGGCGGTGATCGTGGTTTGAGCGAGGCCGCCGCTGCCGCCATGCGCCGGCGTTACCATCTGGATCAGCCATTCATCATTCAATATCTGCTCTATTTGAAAGGCATCTTTACCCTAGACTTCGGGCTGACATTTTCGGGGCGCGAAGTCACCGAAGTTATGGCTTCGGCTTTCCCCGTGACGATTAAGCTGGCTTTCATGGCCTTGGCGTTCGAAGCATTCTTTGGGATTGTGTTCGGGACGATCGCGGGTCTGAAGCGCGGGGGTATTTTTGATGCCACGGTTTTGGTAGTTTCACTGTTCGTCATTGCCGTGCCGACCTTCGTCATTGGTTTTGTGATGCAGTTCCTCATAGGGGTGAAACTAGGGTGGCTACCCACTACCGTTGGGGCAAACACATCCTTCGAAAGGCTGCTGATGCCTGCCATCGTGTTGGGGGCGGTGTCCTTCGCGTATGTGCTGCGTTTGACCCGCCAGTCCGTGTCCGAGACCGTGTCGGCGGACCATGTGCGTACCGCTTATGCCAAGGGTCTGCGTCCCGGACGAGTTATTCGGGTACACATCCTGCGTAACTCACTGATTCCGGTTGCGACCTTCCTGGGCGCTGACCTGGGGGCGCTGATGGGCGGAGCCATCGTGACCGAAGGCATTTTTGCCATCAACGGGGTGGGTGGCAATATTTACCAAGCCATTATCAAAGGCGAACCTGCCACAGTCGTATCCTTTACCACCGTACTGGTGATGGTCTACATCTTGGCGAACCTCATCGTCGACCTGATGTACGCCCTCCTGGACCCGCGGATTCGTTACGAGTAAAGGAGGGGGAACATGGCAAACGAAAACGAGAACACCGTGGAAACGAAAAACTTGCCCGGACAGTCCCACTACGTTTCGGAAATCGACGAAACCGGTTTGGGAGCGGTAGATGCCGTAGCCGACGACCGCGCTCCTTCCTCCATGTGGGGTGAGGCGTGGAAGTACCTGCGCAAACGTCCCCTGTTTTGGGTGGCGGCTGCCATTATCTTGTTCGCTGTGATGCTGGCGGCTTTTCCCAGCCTATTCACCAGCGTGGATCCGAAGTTTTGCGAGCTAAAGAACTCTTACGGTCAACCCAGTGCCGGACACCCGTTCGGGTTTGACCGGCAGGGTTGCGACATTATGGCGCGTACCGTTTACGGGGCGCGTGCCTCAGTGATTGTGGGAATCTTAACCACTGTGGTTGTGGTACTCATAGGCGGCACGTTCGGAACCTTGGCGGGTTTCTTTGGCGGCTGGTTGGACACAATCCTCTCCCGCATCACCGACATTATTTTCGCGGTACCATTCCTACTAGCAGCCATCGTGGTGATGCAGATGTTCAAGGAAAACCGCACCATCTTTACGGTAGTTTTGGTGTTGGCGGTGTTCGGGTGGCCGCAAATCGCGCGTATTACCCGCGGGGCCGTGATGCAGACCAAGAACGAAGAATTCGTCAACGCCGCCAAGGCTTTGGGTGAAAACAAGGCTCGCATCATCCTGCGCCACATCGTGCCTAACGCGACCGCTCCGATGATTGTTTACGCCACCGTGGCGCTAGGGACGTTCATTGTGTCAGAAGCGACGCTGTCCTTCCTGGGTGTGGGTCTGCCTTCCGATGTGGTTAGCTGGGGCGGGGATATTTCTCGCGCTCAGTCCGCGTTGCGTCAAAACCCGTCAGTCCTGTTCTATCCGGCTGGAGCGCTGGCTATGACCGTTTTGAGTTTCATCATGATGGGTGATGTGGTCCGCGATGCTCTCGATCCGAAAGCGAGGAAGTAACGTTGAGTGACAGTGCAAAGAACCTCAGCGAGGCCGCTGCCGAAGCCTCGGGGATGCCGGTATTAACTCAGGAACTGGAAGGTACTGACCAGCCGGCTACCGCCGCCGAAATGGAAGCGACCAAGGATGAACTGATTCTGGGTTCGGCATCTTACGCGGCCGTGAAAGCGGGCTCGACCGTGCCCTTGCTGGAAGTCATCGATTTGGAAGTCGCCTTCCGGTCCTCGACTGGCATGGTTCCTGCCGTGCGCAAAGCCAATTTCTGTGTCTATCCCGGTCAGACCATCGCTATTGTGGGCGAGTCCGGGTCCGGTAAGTCTACAGCGGCCTCCGCCATCATCGGGTTGCTTCCCGGTACGGGCAAGGTCGTGGGCGGCAAGATTTTGTTCCAAGGCCACGACATCACCAGTTTGGGTCGGCGCCAATACGTTGACCTGCGCGGTTCGCATGTCGGCATGGTACCCCAAGACCCCATGTCAAACCTGAACCCGGTGTGGAAAATCGGTTTCCAGGTGCGCGAAGCGCTCCGGGCTAACGGTAAAGCCAAAGGTCGCGAGAACGACCGGGTGGTGGAACTGCTGGAGGAAGCGGGACTTCCGGACGCGAAACGACGCGCAAAACAGTTCCCGCACGAATTTTCCGGCGGGATGCGCCAACGTGCTCTCATCGCGATTGGCTTGGCTGCCGATCCGCGGCTGTTGATTGCCGATGAGCCGACTTCCGCCTTGGATGTTACGGTGCAGCGGCGTATCCTCGATCACCTGCAGAATCAGACCCACGAGCGCGGCACCTCGGTACTGTTCATCACGCACGACTTGGGCCTGGCAGCCGAACGGGCTTCGCACCTGGTCGTCATGCACCGGGGGCGCGTGGTGGAATCAGGTCTGGCTCTGGACATCTTGAAACAGCCGCAGCACCCCTACACGAAGCGTCTGGTCAGTGCTGCGCCGTCCTTGGCTTCGCACCGTATCCAAGCGGCCAAGCAACGCGGCGAAGTCTCTGATGAGCTGCTGACTTTCGGAGCCAGCCTGGATGAATACAAGGAAGAAATTATCCGGGTCGAAAACCTGACCAAGATTTTCGACGTGCGCGGGGCAAAAGGCGCGGCCAAGAAGCTCAAGGCAGTCGACGATGTGTCCTTTGGCCTGCGCAAAGGCACGACCTTGGCGCTGGTGGGCGAATCCGGTTCCGGGAAATCCACGGTGGCGAACATCATCTTAAACCTGCTGGACCCGACTTCGGGCAAGGTCTATTACGAAGGTACCGACCTGTCGACCCTGAACAAACGCGAACTGTTTGATATGCGCGCGAAAATGCAGGTTGTTTTCCAAAACCCCTACGGCTCGCTCGATCCTATGTTCAGCGTTTACCGCTGTATTGAGGAACCGCTGTTGGTACATCGGAAGGGTGACCGGAAGGCTCGTGAGGAGCGTGTGGCTCAGCTGTTGGACGCGGTAGCCCTGCCGCGTTCGGCGATGCGCCGCTACCCCGGAGAGCTGTCCGGCGGTCAGCGTCAGCGCGTCGCGATTGCGCGCGCCCTGGCGCTGCATCCCGAAATTATCGTTTTGGACGAGGCCGTTTCCGCCCTGGATGTGCTGGTGCAGGAACAGATTTTGCAGCTGTTGGCTGAGATTCAGCACCGGGAACACATTAGTTACCTGTTCATCACGCATGACTTGGCGGTGGTGCGTCAGATGGCTGATGACGTGGTGGTGATGCAGGAGGGCCGGGTCATGGAAACCGGTTTGACTGACGAAATCTTTGATCACCCGACCCAGGCTTACACCAGAGATTTGATTGACGCGATTCCCGGCGCCAAGATTCCGTTGTTCACCGGCGAGTAAGCGGCGTTACAATAGGACGTTGTTTTAGGAAAACCGGTAACTACAGAAAAGGGTTTATGGCACAGCGTCAAGATATCCGAAATGTCGCCATCGTCGCGCACGTCGACCACGGGAAAACGACCCTGGTCGACGCCATGTTGAAACAGGCTCACGCCGAGGGACTCCGGGCGGACGGCCCGGAACGGGTCATGGATTCGGGTGACCTGGAGCGCGAAAAAGGCATCACTATCCTGGCTAAAAACACGGCGGTCAAGTATTCCGGTCCGGCAGCTGTGGATAGCGGATGTCCCCAGGGCGTCACCATTAACGTGGTGGATACCCCCGGTCACGCCGATTTTGGCGGGGAGGTCGAGCGCGGTCTGTCGATGGTAGACGGGGTGGTGCTGTTGGTGGACGCGTCAGAAGGTCCCCTGCCCCAGACTCGTTTCGTGTTGCGCAAGGCCTTGGCGGCGCGACTGCCGGTCGTGTTGGTTATTAATAAGGTTGACCGCCCCGATGCGCGTATCGACGAAGTCGTTTCCGAAGCGACCGACCTGTTGCTGACGCTGGCCACTGACTTGGAAGCCAGCGGGGAACTCGGTGAGGAAGGTTTGGACCTGGACCAGCTGCTGGATCTGCCGATTATCTATGCTTCGGCCAAGGTCGGGGCGGCCTCCCTGACAAATCCTGGCAACGGCAACGTCCCTGACGGCGACCTGGAGTGCCTGTTTGAGGCCATTTTGCAGCATATTCCGGGACCCACCTATGATCCGGAAGCCCCCCTGCAGGCGCACGTCACGAACCTCGATGCCTCTCAATTTCTGGGCCGCCTAGCACTGCTGCGGATTCACAACGGAACCATCCGGCAAGGTCAGACAGTTGGCTGGGCTCGCCAGGATGGCATGGTGGAAACCGTTAAGATTACCCAGCTGCTGGCCACGCACGGTTTGGAACGGGTCCCCGCCGAGTCGGCAAAGTACGGGGATATTGTGGCGGTGGCCGGCATCGAGGACATCACCATCGGGGAATCCCTGGTTGATGTGGACGACCCGCGTCCCCTGCCGCTGATTCGGGTGGACGAACCGGCAATTTCCATGACGATTGGTATCAACACTTCCCCGTTTGCCGGGCGGGTGAAAGACGCAAAAGTTACCGCTCGCCAGGTCAAAGACCGTTTGGAGCGAGAACTGGTGGGTAACGTGTCCTTGCGAATTGTGGATATTGGGCGCCCGGACGCCTGGGAAGTGCAGGGCCGTGGCGAGTTGGCTCTGGCAATCTTGGTCGAACAGATGCGCCGGGAAGGCTACGAAGTAACCGCCGGAAAACCGCAGGTCGTGACGAAAACAGAAAATGGCAAGCTGATGGAGCCGATGGAGACCCTGACCGTGGACGTCCCGGAGGAACACTTGGGAACGGTGACGCAGCTGCTGGCCGCGCGCAAAGGTCAGATGAACACGATGACCAACCACGGAACCGGCTGGGTGCGTCTGGAATTTACCGTGCCGAGCCGCGGTTTGATTGGTTTTCGGACGCGGTTTTTGACCGAGACGCGCGGTACCGGGATTGCCTCCTCGGTCAGCTCCGGGTGGGCGCCGTGGCAAGGCGACATCGAGGGGCGCGCGACCGGCTCGCTCATCGCGGACCGCGCTGGGAAAGCCAGTCCTTACGCCATGATTAAACTGCAGGAGCGCGGCAACTTCATCATTCAGCCCGGCTCGCAGGTCTACGAGGGCCAGGTCGTGGGAGAGAACCCGCGCGGCGAGGACATGATTGTCAACGTTACCAAGGAAAAACAGCAGACCAATATGCGTTCCTCCACCCAGGACGCTTTTGAAGGCCTGACCCCGCCGATGAACTTTACCTTAGAGGAAAGCCTGGAATTCGCCGGAAATGATGAATGCGTCGAGGTAACTCCCGAAGCCGTGCGGATTCGTAAGGTAATCTTAGATACGGAAACGCGCTACAAAGATGCGGCGCGTCGCCGCCGCGAGCAGTAACTCGGCGGAAAAACCAAGAGCGGATACCGCGGGGAGATTCGATGGGTAAACCAGACGTGAATAACGGTGCGGGGCCGGGTGCCTCCCCCAAGGGGCCGCGTCCTGCCACGCCTCGCCCCGTTTCCCGCCCCGCAAAGCCGGCAGGAAAAGCGCCGGACGGGGTGCGAGCTGCTAACGCCGCCGAAATGTTCCCCGGTTTTGCACAAGACAAGAAACGTAGCGGCAAGGTTCCGGTGGCCATCGGCGTGGTTATTGGAGTTTTGGCCTTGGCCTACGTCGGGTTGGCACTAGCTGTGTCGGGCAGTATGCCGCGAGGGTCGTCTTTTGCGGGGGTTTCTGTTGGTGGGATGACCCCCGATGCCGCCATTAAAAAGCTGGATTCCGAGTTGGGGGACAAGCTGAAGCAACCTTTCCCGGTGAAACTGGGCGCCAAGACAGCGAACATTGATCCGGCTGTGGCGGGGCTGCAGCCCGATTTCGCCTCTTCCGTGCATGAGGTCGCCGATTTCTCCTTGAATCCGGTGAAGATTATCGCTCATCTCGGGGGTGCCGGAGCGCTGGACTTGAAATCGAAAATTGATGAGAAAGCGCTGGACAAAGCCGTTTCTGCAGCGGCCGCGGATTTAAAGTCCCCGCCGCAGGAAGCTGGTTTTAATTGCCAGGCGGGTCAGCTAAAACCGGTCAAGCCCGGTCCGGGGCGGGACCTGGACCTGAAAGCCGCCACCGCCCTGCTGCAAACCTCGTGGTGGAAGCAAGGAGACCCCCTGAAACTTCCCGGCAAATCTAGTGCGCCGAAGTCGACCCAGGCGCATCTGGACGCGGCCACTAAAGGCGAGGCAAAAATCCTGATGAGCGCCCCGGTGAAGCTCAACGTGGGCGGGCAAAGCCTGGACATTCCCACCGCGGAACTGTGTCAGGCCGTAACTTGGTCCCTGCGCGATGATGAACTGAAGGCCAGTTTAGACGGAGAGAAACTAAAGAAGTTCACCTTGGAAAACACCAAAGGCTTAGAAACCGAGCCGGTTAACGCTAGTTTCAGCTTTGCGTCCGGATCCCCGCAGGTGGTGGCGTCTCAGGACGGGACAAAACTTGATCCGAAAAAATTGGCCGACCGCGTAACCTTGGGAGCGACTTCGGAGGAAAACCGTGAAGTGAGCGTGGATTTGACCCCGATTCCTCCGGAGTTTAGCACCGATGATGCGAATAAAGCCGGGGTGACAGAGATTATTGGCGAGTTCGCCACCCCGCTGACTCCTGATGGCATCAGGACTGCTAACCTGACCAAAGCCGCCCAAATTTTGACGGGGAAAGTTTACTTGCCGAATAAGGACTTTTCCTTAGAGCGAGACTTAGGTCCGATTACGGCCGAGAATGGATGGCATTACTCCGGGGTTTTTGAAAACGGCGTGCACACCCAAGCCCTCGGCGGTGGCTTGTCGCAGATGTGCGTCACGACCCTGAATGCGGCTTGGTTCGCGGGTATGGATTTGATTGAGTTCAATCCTCACGGAGTTTACTTCACCAGGTACCCGGCCGGGCGGGAGTGTACCTTGTGGACCGGTTCCCTGGATTTGAAGTGGAAGAACCCGAACCCGACTCCTGTTGTGCTGCAAGGGTGGACTGGCAGAGGCCAGTTGCATATGCGTATCTGGGGCACCAAGTATTACACCGTGGAGTCAACGCAAAGTTCCCGGACGAACTATGTACAGCCCAAGACTACTGTCAACAATTGGTCCAAGTGTGTGCCCTCCGGCGCAGGTCAGCCCGGTTTTACTATCAGCAACACGCGGACCCGCTACCTGAACGGCAAAAAGGTAGATTCCAAAACTTACACTCACACCTACGCGCCGGATAATGCGGTAGTGTGCGCGAAGGATTTAGCCGCTCAACAAGCTAGTGAAGACGCAGCCCCGCCCCAAGACACAGACGACTAGCCGACAGGTAAACCTGATGACAGGGATAGGATAGATTTTATGACTTACGTGATAGCTCAACCTTGTGTAGATGTGAAAGATAAGGCTTGCGTTGACGAGTGCCCGGTGGACTGCATTTATGAAGGTGAACGCACCCTGTACATCAACCCGCTGGAGTGTGTGGATTGCGGAGCTTGCGAGCCGGTGTGTCCGCCCCAGGCAATCTATTATGAAGACGACTTGCCCGCGCCGTGGACGGACTTCTTGCGGGCTAACCGGGACTTTTTCGCTGACTTCGATAACCCGACTCCCGGAGGGGCCTCGGTAGTGGGCAAGGTCGACAAGGACGACCCGATGGTCGCCGCGCTGCCTCCCCAGGGTTGATTTTTCCACCAACAGGTGTGATTTACCGAACTGACTGAACGCCCCTCGACGTGCGGGACGCCGTAAAGTGAAGCGGCGCCCTGGTGATTTCCATATAAATTATTGACGGCAAAACTATTGGACGAAACACGGGTAGGGGAGTACTATAGTTCTAAGGACTTAAGTCCCAAAGCTCCCCAGCCTGGCAATGCTGCCGGACCAGCTCTTATATGAAAATCGAAATAATCGAGGAGGAATCTCATGGGTGAGAATAACGGAGAGTACTTTATTCAATCTGACCAGAAACGATTGGATACCCCTTTTCACCAAGCCACGCAAGGCAACAGCGGTCTTGAGATCAACAAACTGTTGAGTAGCACTGGCAATGTCACTTTGGACTACGGTTTTGGCAACACCGCCAACTGTGAATCCAAGGTCACATACATTGACGGTGCCAAAGGGGTGCTGCGTTACCGCGGCTACCCGATTGAGGAACTGGCTCGCGAATCCAGTTTCGTGGAAGTCGCCTACCTCTTGATTTATGGCGACCTGCCCGACGCGAAGTCCCTGGAAACTTTCACCCATAAAATCAAGCGCAACCGCCTGTTGCCCGAGGACTTTAAGGCGTTCTTTACGGCATTCCCCTCCAACGGCCACCCCATGTCAATCCTCCAGGCGGGCGTTGCCGGTCTGGCGACCTACTACGAGGACACTTTGAATCCCCTCGACCCCGAACAGCTCGAAGAGGCCACGATTCAGCTGTTGGCCAAGCTTTCCGTCATGGTCGCGACCATCGCGAAGCGTGCCGCCGGCCTGCCCCAGCTTTACCCGGATGCGTCTCGTGAGCTGACCGAGGACTTTATCCGGATGTGTTTCGGGCTGCCCTACCAGTCCTTCGATATCGATCCGGCGATGGTTCGCGCTTTGGACCGCCTGTTCATTCTGCACGCCGACCACGAACAGAACTGCTCGACCTCGACGGTGCGTTTCGTGGGCTCCTCTCATGCGAACCTTTACACTTCGGTCGCTTCCGGTGTGGGCGCGTTGGCCGGTCCGCTGCACGGCGGGGCTAATGAGGCAGTGCTGCGGATGCTGATTCAGCTGCGGGACACGGATATGTCGGTTAAGACTTTCGTCGAAAAGGTTAAGAACAAGGAAGACGGCATCAAGCTGATGGGCTTTGGCCACCGCGTGTACAAGGCTTACGACCCGCGCGCCGCCCTGGTGAAAGAATCCGCCCACGAAGTCTTGAGCCGTTTGGGCAAGGCCGACAAGCTGCTGGACTTGGCGCTGGAGCTGGAGGGCATCGCGCTGAGCGATGACTACTTCGTTTCCCGTAACCTCTACCCGAACGTGGACTTTTACACTGGCTTGATTTACCGCGCGATGGGCTTCCCGATGAAGATGTTTACCCCGTTGTTCGCGGTGGGTCGTCTGCCGGGCTGGATTGCCCAGTATCGCGAAATGGTTGCCGATCCGGCCACCAAGATTGCTCGCCCGCGTCAGGTTTACATCGGACACACCGAGCGCCACTACGAGAACCTGCGTTCCCGTTCTGCCAGGTAAGCGGCTTTTTGCGTCTCCCTGTCCGGCCTGTTGACCGGCGGCGCGTAATGCGCTCTGGCGCAGGCTGCGGGCGAGACAAGGGCCTTGATAACTAGAGAGAGAAGGAAAAACATGGTTAAGAAAGTTTGGGGTGTCGGTCTGACGGCCGAAACTGAGAGCGGAAAGTCGCTGGACACTTGGTACCCTTACATTTTTGAGGGCGACGTGGACGAGGCGAAAGCAAAAGAGCTGACCGCGAAGCTGGCGCACCTGGAGGGCAAGGACGATGCCCGCCTCATTATCAACAAGGTCATTACCGTGACCGCCGATTTGGAGGACGATGTCCAGAGCGCTCCTGATGGGTACTTGCGTTTGCACGCCCTGTCGTGGCGGATGGTGAAACCCAACACGTTGAGTTTGGAAGGTTTGTTCGACAAGTTGAACTTGGTGGCGTGGACCAGCCGCGGAGCTTGTGACTACGAAAACTTTGAGGAAACCCGTCTGCGCCTGATGACCAAGTACGGCATCGGTGCCAACATCCGTTGTGTGGATCGGATTCCCCGAATGACCACCTACGTGACCCCGGACGGGGTACGGATTGCCAATACCGAAAATGTGCGGTTGGGGGCTTACCTGCATCCGGGCACCGAGATTGGCTATACCGGATTCGTGAACTACAACGCAGGGACCCTCGGAGCGGCCCGGATTGAGGGGCGGCTGTCGCAGGGCGTGACGGTGGACGAAGGCACGACTTTGGCTGGCGGCGCTTCTACCGCGGGTACTTTGGCGGTGGGAATTCACAAGCGCGTGTCCCTGGGTAAGAACTGCCACATGGGGGCGAACTCCGGTCTGGCGATTCCGCTGGGAGACGACTGCGTTGTTGAAGGCGGTTTGTACTTGAACAGCGACACCAAGGTTTACTACATGCCTTCCGGCGGTGTTATGCCTGGTGACACCGGGTTCTTTATCGAGCCAAAGACGATGTTGGCCGAGGAGCTGGCGGGGGTCTCCCACGCTGTGTTCCGCCGCAACTCGCAGACGGGTCGCGTCGAGGCCGTGTCTCGCGGTGGTACGGCCATCGAGTTCTCAGACTGAGAATCCGCCAGTTTGGCGCTGTTTTGGGATTAATGCTTTTTGGGGCTGGCGTGCGCCAGCCCCAAAAAGTTTATTAAGTTTAGGAACAGTTTATTCAGTTGGGTGTGCTGCCTGGTTTAGAACGTTTTACCGGCAGAACATCTGGGTTGCGTAGGACGAATTCGGCCCGTCGAACCATACCCCGATACCGGTGGTGGTGAAACGGGATTCCATCAGGTTACGGAAGTGCCCTGGCGAGTGAATCCAGTTGGTGACGTGCTTGGCGCCGCCCTGGCCAGCGGGGAAGAAGCCCATGTGCCAGTCGATGTTTTCACCTATCATGCGGCAAGGATGGCCAAAGATAGAGTTGATGCCGTTTGGAGCTCCATCGGAATGCTCGAAGTCGCCGGTTTCAGCCATATGTTTTGACCAAGCGCGAGCCAGGGCGTCCATGGTGGGGTTGCGAGTCAGGGGAGCGATACCGTCCTGGGCGCGTCGAGCATTAATCCCGGCGTGGATATCCGCCTCCTCTTGGGCGGCGGCTTGCTCCATGGACCCGGCCGCGTTACCAGGATTCTTTGGTTGCTGCGGTTGCTCTGGTTGAGCGGGCTGAGCCGGCGGAGTGAACTGAGTACCGCTGGCAATCATCTGCATGACCTGCGGATTCCAGATGCTGCCACCCAAGAAAATGGGGGAAGCCGCGTTATTATGCACGTAACCGGCGGCGATATTTATCCCGGAGTTCGGCGAGATAGAGGACAGGATGATGGGGCCGTCCTGCAGCGCTCCCCCGGAAACAGAATCAGCCAGCACGTCACCACGGGCCACGTAGAAGGTTCCCTTGTGACCGGGGAAAGCGTGGTTGGCAATAGCCAGGGAGGTGGCGTAGCGGTTCTCTCCCTGCAGACGGTCAGTGGCTATCCCCTGGGAAACTTCGCCAAGCACCGCGGCAGACACGGCCCCCGGACCGCCCAAGGCGATGACCTTGTGGACTCCAAGCGCTTTAATGGCATTGGCGGCGAAAGCATTATTTCCGTTGGGATTGACCAAAATGACCGGACCGTCTGTGAGAACCCCACCAGCTACCGCATCGGGGGAACCGTCCCCAGCACCATTGGCGATATAAGCCACTGTTGCGCCCCCTGGGAAGGCGGCCGCGGCAATCTTTGCTGAGGTTTCATAGCGGGTGGCTCCGAAGATTCGGGCGGTAGGCTTATCCCCAGCCACTTGGGTCAAGGCTGAATCGGAAACCACGCCCGGCCCGCCCAAGGCAATGACTTTGCCGCTGACTTTCAAGCCAGCTACATATTGGGTGGCGGCATCATTGTTGCCGTTTGGGTTGACCAGAACAATCGGGCCGCCTGGCAGGGATCCCGCTGAGAGAGCATCGGCTAAAACATCGCCGCGTGCCAGGTAAACATTTTCCGCTGAGCTGGGATAAACGTGGCGTGAAATCGCCACGGAGGTTTCGTAGCGATTAGTGCCCGCGAGCTGGTTGTAGTCCGCAGCATTGGCAGCGGCGCAGGTGATGGTAGACGCGCCCGTCAAAGCAAGGGCACAAACCGCGACAATGAAATGTTTTCGGTTCATATCAGGTCCTTTCGGTAGTCAAGGTGTATTTATTGTGACATACCAGGCGTGCGAAAAGTTCCGTTTCGAGGTCATCAGATTTCGCGGCCTTCTGGCGAGGCCGGGGCGTGGCGCAGTGCCAGGCTCATCGCTTCGCGCAGGTTTGCAGCGGGTTCGATCTTGAATCCCCGCGGAGCTTTCAGGCCCCCGGCGGCGGCGGTCGGCACAATAGCTCCGGTGAATCCTAGCCGGGCTGCTTCCGCCACCCGGCGAGATGCCGCAGTGCAGGAACGGATTTCTCCGGTCAGTGAGACTTCCCCAAAAGCTACCAGACCAGGGTCGATGACCTGACCTGTTACGGCTGAGGCCGCCGCGAGCGCAACTGCCAAGTCCACTGCCGGTTCGACCGCTCTGGCTCCGCCCACTGTGGAGACGTAAGCGTCCAAAGTACCGAAAGGCAGTTTCAGCCGAGCTTGCAGGACGGCCAGCATCATGGCGGTGCGTGAATAATCCAGACCGGAAACCGTGCGCCGCGGTGAACCGCCCGCAATGGGGGTGGCCAGGGCTTCTATCTCTATGGGTAGGGCACGCCGGCCTTCCAGCGACATGGTGACGCAGGCTCCGGGCACCGGCTCGGCCGTTTTGCTGAGGAACAGGCCGCTGGGGTCCTCGATGCCTTCGATGCCGGATTCCACCATTTGAAAGAAACCGACCGCGTCCGTAGGGCCGTAGCGGTTTTTCACCGCGCGCAACAGCCGCAGTTCCCCAGTTCGTTCGCCCTCGAACTGGCACACCACGTCCACCAGGTGTTCCAGGGTACGCGGGCCGGCCACCGCCCCGTCCTTCGTAACATGCCCCACCAAGATGAGTGCCATGTGACGACTTTTTGCCGCGTCAATGAGCCGGGCTGCGACTTCGCGAACCTGGGCCGGCCCGCCGATGGAGGTGTCCATAGTGGGATCGGTCAGGGTCTGAATGGAGTCGATGATGGTTAAATCCGGGCTGATTGTCTCGATTTGAGCCAAGGCCTGCGAGACTTGGGTTTCAGCTGCCAGATAGAGGTTTTCCGCTACTCCACCGATACGTTTTGCGCGGGACAGCACCGCTTCGGCGGTTTCCTCGCCGGTGAGGTACAGGACAGTTTTGCCCTCAGTATCCGCAGCGGCGAGGGTAGGCGAATCGGGGGAAACCAAGCGTAGCCCGGATTTTTTCTCACTGGCACCGGGGGAGTGCGGGGCCGCGCCTTGGGCAATCCGGGCGGCGACCTCTAACAGCAGCGTTGACTTCCCGATTCCCGGTTCACCGGCCAGCAAGATGACCGCTCCGGGGACAATACCGCCGCTGAGGACTCGGTCGAATTCGCCCACTCCGGTCGGCAGGCGCACCGCCCGTTCGGTGGAGTACTGGCCAATAGGTTTGGCCGGGGACGCCGGGCGCCCGTATCCGCCGGAACTGCGCACCGCGGTTCCGCCACCCCCGCGGGCGGAACTTTTCGACAGGACCACGTTTTCTTCCAGGGTGCCCCACTGGCCGCAGCCACGGCATTGACCAGCCCATTTGGGCCATTCCTCCCCGCAGTTGGAGCACACGTAAACCGTTTTTTCTTTCGCCATGACTCCATCGTCTCACAACCCCCGAATGCGAAAAATCGCGAGTTTGAAACCCGACTGCTGCGCGATAAATCCCTGAACCGGGGTTGTTTTGCACGAATGACCGATTTCACTCTGCTCAGTGCCGGCTCTGCAAAATTAGAATCGCACCTACCTGCAGGTTGAGAAAAAACCGGGTCAGCAAAAACCCGGATTGTGGGTTGAAATCGGTCGTTGGCGCAACTACACCAAAAACCAAGGGGGTTTCACTCCCAAACATGGCATCCGGAGCATAGACGCCGGATTTCGGGCGGGAGAATCGGAGGCTACTTGCTGGGTTGCGGATATAGGGTGGGATTTGGGTCGTAGCTGCCATTATTGGCAGCTACGACCCTATTTTCACCTTTAATCCACGCACATCCCGAAAATCTGCACCAGGGGTCACACAATTAACCGGTTAAATTCAGGTTAAAACCGCGTTAGACTTTTAAGGCAATTTGCGGCCGGAACCCGCTGGGCGACCCCAGAACCTCGCGAAAGTGCGAAACCTCACACCCGCTGCCGCAACGATTGCAACGCAAAGAAAGGAACCCCGATGGCCACCGCTCAAGCCTGGATTGAAGGAGCGCGGCTGCGTACCCTCCCGGCTTCGGCATCACCTGTCTTGCTCGGCACCGGCATCGCTGCCGGACTGGGCAAGATGGATCCTTGGCTGGCCCTGGGTTGTCTGGCGGTGGCGCTGCTACTGCAAATCGGGGTGAATTTTTCCAACGACTATTCCGACGGGATTCGGGGCACGGACGAATACCGCGTTGGTCCGCCGCGCCTGGTCGGAGGCGGGGAAAATCCGCGCAAAGTCTTGGCGGTGGCGCTGAGCTGTTTCGCTTTGGCCAGCATCGTGGGCTTGAGCGTCGCCATCGTCTCCCAGTCGTGGTGGCTCATCGGCGCCGGAGTGGCGGCAGTCGCGGCCGCC
Source organism: uncultured Mobiluncus sp. (assembly GCF_947254095.1). Lineage (GTDB taxonomy): Bacteria > Actinomycetota > Actinomycetes > Actinomycetales > Actinomycetaceae > Mobiluncus. The sequence goes on along the minus strand of NZ_CAMYBV010000010.1, from coordinate 60,405 downwards.
TGGTTCTATACCGGGGGCAAGCACCCCTATGGCTACGCCGGGATAGGTCTGTCTGAGCTGCTGGTTTTTGTCTTTTTCGGGCTGATGGCGGTGCAGGGAACCTTGTGGGTCCAGGCCCAAGCCCTGCCGTGGCAGTCCTGGGCGCTGGCCAGCGGCCTGGGGTTGCTGTCCTGCGCACTGCTGATGGTCAATAACCTGCGCGACATTCCCACGGACCAGAAATCCGGCAAAGTTACCCTGGCGGTACGTTTGGGAGATGCCTGGTCACGACGTATTTATCAGCTTTTCGTCTATGTCGCTCTGCTGTTGTCGCTGGCGGTGCTGTTTGTGCCGTGGCCGGAAATCTTCCCCGGCGGTTTTGTCCAGTGGAGCGGTGGTTTCGTGGTGCAGTTGTTGCTGTGGCTAGGGGCTTTGCTGACGATGCGTCCGGTGCGCACGCACCTGACCGGCAAGGCCCTGATTGCGGCTCTGCGCAACACCGGTTTGCTCACCCTGGCTTATGGCGGCTTGCTCGGTCTGCTGTTTGCACTGCTCTAGCCGTTTTCGCCGGTTTTTCAGAAGCACGCACAAGCGCGGGTGGGCGGCAACTTGCCTCGGGGTGTCGGTGGTCGGTTTACCTCAGCACACCATCCCGTGCTATGTTAATAGTATTCTGAGGTTCACCGGGAAAGCCCCCGGAGAACCTTCTGAATAAAACGAAGAAAAGGGGAGGAAATGAAGCTGGTAGTGGTCGGCGGCGTTGCGGGCGGTCTGTCTTTTGCCGCGCGCATGCGCAGGTTGGACGAGTCAGCCGAAATTGTGGTGTTTGAAAAAGGACCGTACCCCTCGTTTTCCAACTGCGGCTTGCCTTTCTATGTCGGCCAGGAGATTCCCACGCGTGAAAGTCTGCTGCTGAACACGCCACAGGGCCTGAAAGCGAAACTGAATCTGGACGTGCGGGTAAACCACGAGGTTATCGGCCTGGACGCGGACGCGAAAACCGTGCAGGTACGCGGCGCGGACGGGCAAGAATTCACGGAACGCTACGACAAGCTGATGCTTTCTCCCGGAGCGAGGGCCGCGCGTCCCCCGATTGCGGGCTTGGATTCCCCGCGGGTTCGCACGCTGCGCACGGTGGATGATGCGCAAAGGATTGTGGATCTGGCTGAATCCGCGAAATCAGCCCTGGTCATCGGCGGGGGATTCATTGGTGTCGAAGCGGCGGAAGCTCTAGCTCACCGCGGCATCAATACGACTATCGTCGAGGGTAGTGACCATGTCATGCCTCCGCTGGACCTGGAGATGGCTCATCTGGTGACCGGAGCCTTGCAATCGCTCAATATTAACGTCATCGCGAAAACTCGCGTCACCAAGATTCAACATTTCCCCGCTCACGACCTAGCGGAACTGTCCAATGGGCAGCGCCTGGAGGTGGGGTTGATTGTGCTGGCTGCGGGCGTTACCCCTGCTACCAAGCCTTTCGTGGCAGCCGGGGTCAAGGCTGATGGGCGGGGTTTTATGGTAATTGATCAGCACGGACGTACCAGTTTGCCTGACGTGTTCGCCTGCGGTGACGCCGTTACGCAGCAGACCGGAGTGACTGGACAAGCGCGGCCGGTTGCGTTGGCCGGTCCGACCAACCGTGCGGCCCGGCTTATCGCGGACTTTATTGCTGACCCAGAAACGGCTCGGCCCCTGCCCAAACCCCTCTCTACCTCGATTTTCCGGGTGGGACCCATGACTGTGGCCCAGACCGGGGCCAACCAAGCCGAACTGGACGCGGAGGGCATCGCCTACCGCACGATTCACACCCACCCCACTGACCACGGCACTTTCCTGCCCGGCGCCCAACCGATGCAGCTGATGCTGCATTTTGCGGCCGCGGACGGAAAAATCCTCGGCGCTCAAGGAATCGGGGGCAACGGGGTGGATAAGCGTATCGATGTTATTGCCACAGCTCTCAAGGCCGGACTGAGTGCCCCCGATTTGATTGACTTGGATTTGGCTTACGCGCCCCCGTATTCCGCAGCGAAGGATCCGGTCAATTTCCTGGGATACGTGGCGGAAAATGTGCTACGTGGCCGGCTGAAACTGTGGTACGCCGAGGAAGCGGCTCAATTAGACCCAGCTACCCCAATCCTTGATGTGCGCCCTGTCCCCGAGTTCAATGCCGGACATTTGCGAGCCGCCAGGTGTATACCCTTGACGGAACTGCGTTCGCAACTCGATGAGGTGCGGACTTGGGCCGACGGGAAAACCGTGTACTTGAGCGACGATAGCGGGGCTAACGCTTGGCTGGCCCAGAGAATTCTCGAACCCGCCGGGATTAATGCTAAAGTATTGTCTGGCGGGGTCAATACGGTTTTCGCCTACTACTTTGACAACCCCGGTGCGGTGCTAGAAATGTAACGCCGCTGCCGATTATGAACCCGGATCTCAGGAAAGGGAAAAATTATGTGCTCTCCAGTAAAGTGCGCGAACTGCGGAAAGACCACTTGGACAGGGTGTGGCCAACACATTGAGGCGGTCAAGGCCAGCGTCCCGGCAGACCAGTGGTGTACCTGCCCAGAAGACAAACGCAAACCGCAATCCCTATTCACGAGTTTCTTTTCTCGCTGAGCATTTTTGCCGCAAGGTGGTGCTTCGCCCCTGCTACGAAGTAGCAGAAATGCGAAGCGCTCAGGGCGTGGAGCCTAATTTCGGCAATAGTTTTCCCTTCCCCACCCTTGCTAAAATCGCTGTATGACCTCGAACAATGACTTTATAGAACTTTGTGCCGGTCAATACCGCGCCCAGATTTCGCCTTTTGGTGGGGGCTTGTGGTCGTTGACTTTTGCGGGGAAGCCGCTGGTGGTGACCCCTCCTTTAACGCACCAGGGGTTGTCACGAGTGTCCCCGGTTCCGTTTGCGGCAGGGTGTCTGCTGGCACCGTGGCCCAATCGGGTGGACGGTGGAAATTTCACGTTCCAAGGCGAAACGTATCAGCTCGAAATCAACGAACCCGACCGCCGCAACGCCATTCACGGTTTCGTCAGGGAACGGCCTTGGCAACTCGATTCCGAAACGTCCGACAATCCCGCAGCGGTACGCCTCACGCTGGAAATGGAACCGCAGCCGGGCTGGCCGTGGCGACTCAAATACGTGATGAACTGGAGTGTTGACGCGACCCAAGGGTTGCGAGGCGAACTGCGGGTTTCCAACCTCAGCGATACGCCCTGCCCGTTTGGCTTCGGGTGGCATCCTTATTTAAGCGCGGGGGGCGCGAGCCTGGACGAATGCACCTTGCGCATCTCGGTAGGCAACCACCTCGTGCTCGATTCAACACGTAACCTGCCGACCGGTCTGGAGCAACCCGCGGACAGTGTTTTGGGCCAAGCGCGGCCGGTAGCTCTGCACGGACTGTGGCTTGATCACGCCTTTCGGGCGCAACCCGAGCCGGACGGGCGAGTCCGGGCCGCCTTGTGCCGGGCAGACGGTTCGGGGACGGAACTTAGTGCCGGGCCGTGGTGTCGGTGGCTCCAGATTTATACCGCTGACCCTGCTCACCAGCAGGCTTTCCCCGGCGTTCCTGACGGGCGCGCCCTGGCGGTCGAGCCGATGACCTGCCCACCTAACGCCTTGAGACGCAACCAGGATTTGTTGGTACTCGCGTCAGGAGAATCGCGTTCTTTCGCTTTCGGGCTACGCTCCCTCACCGCGGCACGCTGATGAATAGCCGTCACCCCGCACCCCCGACCGTGAAAGCCCGATGCCGGGCTTCGGAATCGTAACTTTCTCTATTTACATCGTCTTAAGAAGAGCATCAGAAGTTGGGTAACGAATCCTCGGCAGTGACAGGAAGAACGTCAGGCAGTTTGTCCGACAGGGCTAACGCAATTCTTTTATGGCATGAAACATAGATTCTGTCAGAATAGATTGGCTGAGTTAATACGCACGAAATTGAGGAATTAAAAAGGAGAGATGGCAGGCAAGAATTTAACGCGCTGGTGAGTTTACGTGACGAAAACTCACGTAGCGTGTATTCTTCAGGGCGTAGGAATGAATCAACAGGGCCGATGAGATGAGCCTGTTCTGCGCATACGGCATATCCACTCCAGAATATACCGTGCCAGGATTCGTATTCGGAGAAATCCGCGAGCGTGGCAGTCAGCTGAGATAAGTAAACTTCACTGTTAATTACGCCCTCGGCGAAGTGCAATTTGGAACCGGTGTCGATTGTTTCGAGTAGCTGAGGATTCCGGGAAACTTCAACCAAGGAGTAATGATGTTTCGCGGCGAGGTCCGCCCAGGAAAATGTGTCCTTCATATTTCCTATTGGTAGAAGCAGCATCAGAGTGGCATCAAAGTGTTTAAAGACCAAATCAGATACATACCCGGTACGATGGTCATTAGACCGCAGCGCGAGATTCGGGTCAATCGCTTTTAAGAATGAATACATAGTTTGCATGGTTCATCGGGCTATCAGTAGAGGCTTTGTCCCAACCATTTGCATTGGGATAAAATATAGATAATGTCACGTATTTAGACTTCATTGTTACAGGTAGCCTTAGCTCTATGAAGGAGTCTCTTACCTGCCAATCTTCCTGTAAATTGATGCCGAATTCTTGGTATGTGCATTTGTCGGGATTAACTGATTCTTTCTTGTAAATTTGCTCACACTGACGAACTAAAGTCGAGGGCGGCGGGGCGATTCTGTAAAACCGCAGTTCGAGAAGAGTGGGATTCTTTCGTGTTACGACTGGTATGTCCTCCATAGGTGTCGCCGTGTTGCCTATCTGTGCCTCGAAATCGGGTAACCACAGAAACTCGACTGGTGTAATCTCTTTTCCATTTACAACGAGTGTAGGGGGTGCGTCTGGTCCTACGTAAGCATATTCCAGAGCCGCAGGTGACGGATCTCGTGAAGTAGAACCTGTTGACCCGAGGGTGCAAGATGCCAGAGCAACTACAATCGCTGCAACTGAGGTGAAGTATAATGTCCGAGTTAGCATGAAAATCTACTGATTCGGTTATTGCCACCATTACCTGTCCTGGCGAAGTAATTCTTTCCATTCTCGGTTGTAAAATGTGCAGAAAAACCCCAATATGTGTGTGTTCCAGTACCTGAACAGGACTGGTGAGGATGTGCATCGTTGCTTGTATTCTTTCCGGTAGTTTCTGATCCATCGGAAGCCAACGGTTGGAATCCGTACGGAGTTTCGCGGTAGAGAGATGTCACTGTCTTAAGGTATTGAACGTTATTTGAGCATGTTATACGACCGTGTACCGATGCCATGTTGCCGCTCTTATGGGGCAGGAAGGTGTATCCCGTGCACTTCGAAGGTGAATAGACCGGTTTCGTGGGTACCACGGCACTCGACTGTGGACGCGCAGGGTTGGAGAAACTGATTCTACTGAGTGTTGAATCAACCTCGACTAGAGGAGTGGTTGGGCGTATCATTTCGCTGCGGCTATTGATGGGTAGAATTGGAGCACTGTCATTTTGAGAAGTGGCAACGCTGTCGAATCCCGAGGTGCTTAGTGCAAGAAGAGAAATAGCAGCAAATATAGCCTTGTTAGTAAGCATATAAGCCTCCTTGTAGTTTCAAGATTAATACCAACACTATATCACGGAGCTAGATGTGTTACATCACTCTCATAATCGATTTGCATTTCTGCCCGGGGTTTACGTTTTTCTGGAGCAGCCCGCGGACACTGTTTTGGGTCAAGCGCGGCCGGTAGCGTTGCGCGGACTGTGGCTTGACCACGCCTTTCGGGCGCAACCCGAACCGGACGGGCGAGTCCGGGCCGCCTTGTGCCGCGCCGACGGTCTAGGGACGGAACTCAGTGCCGGGCCGTGGTGTCGGTGGCTCCAGATTTATAGCGCCGACCCTGCTCACCAGCAGGCTTTCCCCGGCGTTCGCGACGGGCGCGCCCTGGCCGTCGAGCCGATGACCTGCCCACCTAACGCCTTGAGCCGCAACCAGGATTTGTTGGTACTCGCGTCAGGAGAATCGCGTTCTTTCGCTTTCGGGCTACGCTCCCTCACCGCGGCACGCTGATGAATAGCCGTCACCCCGCGTATCCGGCTGCGAAAGCCTAGTTCCTGGCTCAAGCAGCCGGATACGCCCTAATCGCTGTGGGTTACGGCGGATTAATGGGGGCGAAACGGTGGGGATTAATCAGCCCAAGGGTCGACCAGGATACGAATCGGGTCGCCTTCCTTAGTCTTGGTCATCTCGATACCGCGTTCAATTTCCCGCAGAGGCACAATACCGGATACGGAACGCGACAAATCCAGGCGTCCGGCCTTTAACAGCTCTGCCAGTAGGAAAATATCGACCGGTTTGTAACCCAAGTGACCAATTATCTGGTTACGCTGCAGACCAAACTTCAGAATCGGTCCGGCGTTCAAGTCTTGGGCGGACAAGCCTACCAGGACAGCGCGGCCACGATAGTCAAGCGAGGCCACCGCCTGCTTAAACGTGGACTGCAGTCCGACCGCGTCGAAAGCCACATCAATCATGCGCCCGTTGGTAGCCTCTTCAATCTTTTTTATTAAATCCGGGTCATCGGAACGGAACGCGTAATCGGCACCCAACTCTTTGGCGCGTTCCAGCACAGAATCACGAATGTCTATGGCAATCACGGGCAGTGCGCCGGCCAGTTTTGCCAGCTGGACAATATGAGTTCCTACCCCTCCCAGTCCCCACACCGCGACCGCGTTGCCCAGCGAGACTTTGCCGGAATCTTTCACCGCGCTAAAAGGTGTCGCCACCGCATCGGCAAGGATTGCCGCCTGATCCATCGGGACATGCTCGGGAACCCTAGTCATCCCTGCTGCATCCGCAACTGTGTATTGCGCCCAAGCGCCGTCATAGGCAAAAGCCATCAGCTGCAGGTTCTGGCAGTCAGCAAAGTTTCCGCGCCGGCATTGGCGGCAAACCATACAGGGACGCCCCGAAACCGGGATGACTCTATCGCCGACCTGCCAACCGTTCACGCCTGGACCGAGTTCGACGATTTCGCCGGAACACTCATGCCCCTGGGTGATGACTTTTTGTTGGGGTGGAAAGTTGCCGTCCAACAGGGAAAGGTCAGAGTGGCAAATGCCGCAGTAGGCGACCTTAATCAGCACCTGCCCGATGCCGGGTTTCGGAATTGGCACCTCCTCAATTTTCATCGTCATGGTGTCCGTGTACAGACGCTGGGCGAGCATTGTTCCTTCCATTTTTCTCCTCTTTCAGGGTGATAGCTGCATTGCTAATAAGCGGCGGAGCTAAGCTGCAGCGCTGAGCGCAACCGTGATTTGAGTCTACTCTCGTAAGACAAGAAATTAGGACTTAATGCCCAGAAAAAGTTTTGGGGTATCGGCACGCAGGCCGGAAAATTGCGTGAGGGTGGGAAAAGTTATAGAGTAGATATTTGCGTGTTCTTTGTCCGAGGCGACCTTAAACCGTTGATATTGCGTAAGTATGCGCCGGCAATATCAGGGCAGGTCAGCGAGGGACGAGATGTTCAAACGCCGGAGCGCATCGAGATTTTCAAGGCTGATTGCCGCGGTAGTGTGCGCGGTCGAGCCCGCCCTGAATTCTCGACCATCCATACAACATAAAGGAAACGGAAATCTTGGCTACGAAATCCAAAGAATCCTCCACTCACCCTTTCCGGGTGTCTTTTGCCCAAATTGATGAACCGATGGCACCGCCGAATTTGTTGGCGCTCCAGACCGAATCTTTTGACTGGTTCCTGGGGAATGAAGCCTGGCAGGAGCGTGTTAAGAAAGCCGATGAAACCGGTGATAAGCATGTTCCCCGCACTTCTGGCCTGCAGGAAATCCTGAACGAAATGAGCCCGATTGAGGACAACGGCGGCACCATGAGCTTGTCCTTTAAGGACTACACCTTGGAAAGCCCGCACTACACCATCGACGAATGCAAGGACAAGGACCTGACCTACAACGCGCCGATGTACGTGACGGCCGAATTTATTACCTACGAAACCGGCGAAATTAAGACCCAAACCGTGTTCCTGGGCGAATTTCCGTTGATGACCCCGCGCGGTACCTTCATCGTCAACGGCACCGAGCGGGTGGTTGTGTCCCAGCTGGTGCGTTCCCCCGGCGTGTATTTTGAAAAGACTGCGGACAAGACCTCGGACCGGGACATTTACTTGGGCAAGGTCATTCCCTCCCGCGGTGCTTGGCTGGAGTTCGAGATTGATAAGAAGGATACGGTTGGGGTGCGTATCGACCGCAAGCGCAAGCAGTCCGCCACCATTTTCCTCAAGGCGCTGGGCATGAGCATCGGCGAGATTCGCGAGGCTTTCCAAGACTTCCCGTTGATGCTGGAAACCCTGGAAAAAGACGGCGCGATTGAAACCCAGGATCAAGCCCTAGAAGATATCTACCGCAAGATTCGTCCCGGCGAGCCGCCCAGCGTGGAGGCCGGACGTAACCTGCTACATAACTTTTACACCAACCCCAAGCGTTACGACCTAGCCGAGGTGGGACGCTACAAGATCAACAAGAAGCTCGGTGTCGAGCGGGAAATGGGCGAACGCACCCTGGACCTGACCGACATTGTCGCCGCGTTCCGCTACCTGTTGGCGCTGCGTGCCGGGGACGATACGGTCAAGGTCAAAGACGCGGCCGGCAAAGAAACCGAACTGCACATCAAGACCGACGACATCGACCACTTCGGCAACCGTCGGGTGCGTCCGGTTGGCGAGCTCATTCAGATGCAGGTGCGCACGGGTATGTCCCGTATGGAGCGCACCGTAAAGGAACGCATGTCCACTCAGGACGTCGAGGCCATCACCCCGAACTCGCTCATTAACATTCGTCCCGTCGTGGCGGCCATCAAAGAGTTCTTTGGCACCTCGCAGCTGTCGCAGTTCATGGACCAAAACAACCCGTTGGCGGGTCTGACGCACAAGCGCCGTCTGTCAGCTTTGGGTCCGGGCGGCCTGTCCCGTGACCGGGCGGGTATGGAAGTTCGTGACGTGCACCCCTCGCACTACGGGCGCATGTGCCCGGTGGAAACTCCCGAAGGCCCGAACATTGGTTTGATTGGTTCGCTGGCGACTTTCGCGCGGATTAACCCTTACGGGTTTGTGGAAACCCCCTATCGCGTGGTTAAGAAAGGTGTCGTCACCAACGAAATCCACTACATTACCGCGGACGACGAAGAGGGCAAGAACATCGCCCAGGCCTCCGCGCAGCTCACGAAAGACGGACACTTCGTTGAATCTGCCGTGCTGTGCCGTTCCACCGGCGGCGACCCGGTGCTGGTCAGCCCCGAAGAAGTCGACTTGATGGACGTTTCGGCTCGTCAGATGGTGTCGGTCGCGACGGCGATGATTCCGTTCTTGGAACACGACGATGCGAACCGCGCCCTGATGGGGGCCAACATGCAGCGTCAGGCAGTGCCGCTGCTGAAGACCGAAGCTCCGCTGGTGGGCACCGGCATCGAGAAACGCGCCGCGATTGACGCCGGCGACGTGGTCGTAGCGAAGAAGGGCGGTGTCGTCACCGAGGTCAGCGCCGATATGGTACGAGTCCAGGAAGACGACGGTGAAACCCGCGTTTACGCGCTAGAAAAGTTCAAGCGTTCCAACCAGGGCAACTGCTACAACCAGCAGGCTATCGTTGACGAGGGCGACCGGGTCGAAGCTGGCGACGTCCTGGCTGACGGTCCCGCTACTGACGGCGGAGAGATGGCTTTGGGCAAGAACCTGCTGGTGGCCTACATGTCCTGGGAAGGGCTGAACTACGAGGACGCCATCATTTTGAGTCAGCGGGTCGTTTCCGAAGATTTGCTGACCTCGATTCACATCGAGGAACACGAAATCGACGCGCGCGACACAAAACTCGGCGAGGAAGAAATCACGCGGGACATTCCCAACGTTTCCGAAGCTGCCCGCAAAGACCTGGACGAACGCGGCATTATCCGTGTCGGTGCCGAAGTTAGCGCGGGCGACATCCTGGTCGGTAAGGTGACCCCCAAGGGTGAAACCGAACTGACCAGTGAGGAACGCCTGCTGCGGGCCATCTTGGGCGAAAAAGCGCGGGAGGCTCGCGATACTTCGCTGCGGGTGCCGCACGGGGAATCCGGCATCGTTATCGGTGTCAAGGAATTCGTGGCCGGTGACTGTGAAGACGCCGCGCTGGGACCCGGCGTAAACCACATGGTTCGCGTCTTTATCGCCCAGCGCCGCAAGATGACGGTCGGGGATAAGATGGCTGGACGCCACGGCAACAAGGGCTGTGTCTCCAAGATTCTGCCGGTGGAGGATATGCCGTTCCTCGAGGACGGTACCCCGGTAGACATTATCTTGAACCCGATGGGTGTGCCTGGTCGTATGAACCTGGGTCAGGTACTCGAGTTCCACTTGGGTTGGCTGGCTCACGAGGGCTGGGACATTAGTGAAGCTCGCAAGGCCGGTGAAGAGTGGGCTCAGGAGGTTCCGTTGGAGGTTTGCGAACCGGGACAGCACGTGGCGACCCCCGTGTTCGACGGTGCGGAGGCAGACGAGATTACCGGCCTGCTGCGCAACACTCGCGTCCGCGACGACTTCGACCGCCCGCTTATCGACGAAATGGGCAAAGCCAAGCTGTATGACGGCCGTTCCGGGGAACCTTTCCCGTACCCGATTGCTATCGGCTACAAGTACATGCTGAAACTGCACCACTTGGTTGACGACAAGATTCACGCCCGTTCTACCGGCCCGTACTCCATGATTACCCAGCAGCCTCTGGGTGGTAAGGCCCAGTTCGGTGGCCAGCGTTTCGGTGAGATGGAGGTGTGGGCTATGGAGGCTTACGGCGCCGCCTATGCCCTCCAAGAACTGTTGACGGTGAAATCCGATGACGTGCAAGGACGTGTGCGGGTTTACGAGTCTATCGTGCGCGGTGAGGACCTGCCCCAGCCGGGTATTCCGGAATCTTTCCGCGTGTTGATGCAGGAAATGCGTTCGCTGTGCCTGAACGTTGAGGCCTTGGACGCCGCCGGCAACGCCATCGACTTGCGTGACGATGACGACGAAGCCGGCCGCGGACCCAACAGCCTCGGTTTCGACTTGGGCAAACGGCCTAACGCCCCCGGCCTGCTGACGACCGACGAATTCATCAACGCCTAAGACGGACCGGAAGAAGAGGAAAGAACACAAATGTTGGATGCAAACAAGTTTGACAAGTTGCACATCGGTTTAGCGACCGAGGACGACATCAATGGCTGGTCCCACGGCGAAGTTAAAAAGCCGGAAACCATCAACTACCGGACGTTGAAGCCGGAAAAGGACGGCTTGTTCGACGAACGGATTTTCGGGCCGACCCGCGACTGGGAATGTGCCTGCGGCAAGTACAAGCGCGTGCGTTACAAGGGCATTGTCTGCGAACGCTGTGGGGTGGAAGTCACCCGTTCCAAGGTGCGCCGCGAGCGGATGGGTCACATCAAGCTGGCTGCCCCGGTGACGCATATCTGGTACTTCAAGGGCGTGCCCTCCCGGCTCGGTTACCTGCTGAATATCGCTCCGAAAGATCTGGAAAAGGTCATTTACTTCGCGGCTTACATGATTACCGAGGTTGACGAGGAACGCCGCCACAAGGACCTTGCCGATATGCAAAAGGAATCCGACCTGGCTCGTGAACAACTCGAAAAGAACCGCGACCTGGACGTCGAAAAGCGCGCCCAAAAGATGGAACAGGATATGGCGGCGCTGGAAAAGGACGGCGCCGAGAAATCCGAAATCGACAAGGTCAAGCGCAACGGCGAAAAGGAAATGCGCGCCATTCGCCACCAGGCCGAATCTGACCTGAAACTGCATGACGAAGTTTGGGAACGGTTTAAGAGCCTGAAAGTCGGCGACTTGGAGGGCAACGAGCTGGTCTACCGGGAAATGTATGCCCTGTACGGCACCTACTTCAAGGGCGGCATGGGCGCCCAAGCGGTGAAGGATCGTCTGGAATCTTTCGACCTGGTAGCTGAAGCCGAGGCCTTGAAAGAGGTCGTAGAGAGCAAGTCCGGTCAACAGAAAACCCGTGCTCTGAAACGTTTGAAAGTCATTAACGCTTTCCTCCAGACCGGCAAGCCGGCCTCGGCGATGGTGTTGGACTCGATTCCGGTCATTCCCCCGGACCTGCGCCCGATGGTGCAGCTGGACGGCGGACGTTTCGCGACTTCTGACCTGAACGACCTGTACCGTCGCGTCATCAACCGCAACAACCGTCTGCGCCGCTTGCAAGACCTGAACGCACCGGACATCATCGTCAACAACGAGAAACGTATGCTGCAAGAGGCCGTGGATGCCCTGTTTGACAACGGTCGGCGCGGTCGGCCGGTGACGGGTCCGGGCAACCGTCCGTTGAAGTCCCTGTCCGATATGCTCAAGGGCAAGCAGGGGCGTTTCCGTCAGAACTTGCTGGGCAAGCGCGTGGATTACTCGGGTCGTTCCGTCATCGTGGTCGGTCCGCAGTTGAAGTTGCACCAGTGCGGTTTGCCCAAGACGATGGCTCTGGAACTGTTCAAGCCTTTCGTGATGAAGGTGTTGGTGGAGAACGGGGACGCCAAGAACGTCAAAGCTGCCAAGCGGATGGTGGAGCGGCAAAACCCCCAGGTCTGGGACGTTTTGGACGAGGTTATCACCAACCACCCGGTGTTGTTGAACCGGGCGCCTACCCTGCACCGTTTGGGTATCCAGGCTTTCGAGCCGCTGCTGGTGGAGGGCAAAGCTATTCAGCTGCACCCGCTGGTGTGTGGCGCGTTCAATGCGGACTTTGACGGCGACCAAATGGCTGTCCACGTCCCGCTGTCCGCCGAAGCCCAAGCTGAGGCCCGCGTGCTGATGCTGTCGTCTAACAATATCTTGAAGCCCTCGGACGGCCGCCCGGTGACCATGCCCTCCCAGGACATGATTATCGGTATCTATCACCTGACTTCGGACGAAGATCCGGAAATGGTGCATAACCCGCGGTTTGATCCTGACGGCAACCGGGTGTTGAAGTACTACTCCAGCCCCGCCGAAGCCCGCTTGGCTTACGACAACGATGATCTGGCTTTGCAGGAAACCTGTGTGATCCGTATGGAACCGGGCGACTTACCGCCGGAGGATATGGAAATGCCGGAGGGGTGGCAGCCGGGAGACCGCTTTGAGCTGGAAACCTCCCTGGGGCGGGTTATCTTTAATGACTCGCTGCCGCGTGACTACCCGTTCGTGAACTACGTGGTAGAGAAAAAGAAACTCGGCAAAATCGTCAATGACCTGGCGGAACTGTATCAAAAGGCCGATATTGAGGTGTCCCTAGACGCGCTCAAGTCCTTCGGTTTCCACTGGTCGACCTGGTCGGGGATCACGATTTCTTTCACGGACGTGGTGCCGCCCTCGACCAAGCCTGCCATTTTGGAAAAGTACGAGAACCTCGCTTCTGACGTGCAAGCCGACTACGACCTGGGTGCCATCACCGAGGACGAACGCTACAGCGCCTTGATTGACCTGTGGCGGGCGTGCACGAATGAAGTGGCCGAGGAAATGCGCGAGAACTTCCCCGAACGCAACAATGTGTACCGCATGGTGAAGTCCGGGGCGCGCGGTAACTGGTCCCAGATTCAACAGATTGCTGGTATGCGCGGTCTGGTGTCCGACCCGAAGCAGCGCCTGATTGAGCGCCCGATTAAATCGAACTACCGCGAGGGTCTGTCCGTGCTGGAATACTTCATCGCGACCCACGGTGCCCGCAAGGGTCTGGCGGATACCGCCTTGCGTACCGCGGAATCCGGCTACCTGACCCGCCGTCTGGTGGACGTGTCTCAGGACGTCATTATCCGTGAGGAAGACTGCGGGACTCGCAAGGGTCTGACCATTACCATCGGTTCGGTCAACGAAGATGGCCAAGTCGAGCCCGACGAGCTGGTCGAGACCACCGCTTTTGCGCGTACCTTGGCTGTTGACGCGGTAGATGAGGCCGGTAACGTCGTGCTTGAGGCCGGGCAAGATGTCGGCGACGTGGCGATTAAGAAACTGCTCAAAGCCGGTATCACCCAGATTAAGGTGCGTTCCGTGCTGACCTGTGATGCGGCGATTGGTACCTGCGCCGCCTGCTACGGGCGGTCCCTGGCTACTGGCAAGCGCGTGGATATTGGCGAGGCTGTCGGTATTATCGCTGCTCAGTCCATTGGTGAGCCCGGTACTCAGCTGACGATGCGTACCTTCCACACCGGTGGTGCGGCTTCGGCGGCTGATATTACTCAGGGTCTGCCGCGTGTACAGGAGCTGTTTGAGGCGCGTACCCCCAAGGGCGAAGCGACCATCACCGAGGCTGCTGGCCGGGTGAAGATAAACGACGACCCGTCCGGCCCGCGCGAGGTTATCATCACTCGTGACGACGGCAAGGAGGATCTGGTCATCGAGGTGTCTCGCCGCCAGGCTCTGTTGGTTGCAGACGGCGATCACCTGGAGGTAGGTGACCGCCTGACCCAAGGTCCTATCGACCCGAAGAAACTGCTGCGCGTGAAAGGCCAAGCCGAAACCCAGCGTTCCCTGGTCAACGAAGTGCAGCAGGTTTACCACAGCCAAGGCGTAGATATTCACGCCAAGCACATCGAGGTCATCGTGCGCCAGATGCTGCGTCGCGTCACCGTGCTGGAGTCGGGCGACACTATGTTGCTGCCCGGTCAGCTCATCGATCAGGCGAAGTTCCGTGAAGAAAACAAGCGAGTCGTGGCGCAGGGCAAGCAGCCTGCCTCGGCACGTTCCGAGCTGATGGGTATCACCAAGGCGTCCTTGGCTACCGATTCCTGGCTGTCCGCGGCTTCCTTCCAAGAGACCACGAAGGTTCTGACCAACGCGGCGATGGAAGGCATCGACGACCCGCTGTCGGGCCTGAAAGAAAACGTCATCCTGGGCAAGCTGATTCCGGCCGGTACCGGCCTGAGTCGTTACCGCCGGGTGGAAATCAAGCCTTCCGCGAGCGGTCATGAGATGCTGATGTCGCAGCTGCCTTACAGCGACACGACCGGATTCGGGCTGTTCGATGACGATGTCGACCTGGAACACCCCTGGGGTTAGGGTCGAAAATGCCTGGTGACCTGTGATTACAGGGCTGAATCGGGTTTAATTCAATAGTTTCGGGGTTCCCGGTTCGCCAGCTGCGGTTGGCGGGCCGGGAACTTCAGTTTTTCAACACCCGGTTGATAGGGTTATGGCTATGGGAATGATAGATAAGGCCAAAGGGATGGTTCAGGCGGTAAAGTCTGGTGCCTCCGGTGACGAGTCGAGTAACCCTGCAGATGCGGGGAACACCGTCGAGGTAAAGGCGTCAGAGGTGAAAGTCTCCGGTTTGGCGGCCTGGCCTACCGGGATGCGCTTCGCTTTCGCGCTGGCTGCCAGCGCGCTGATAATTTTCCTGCTGTCTCTGATAGCCGGGGTGTTCATGCCGACTTTCCTGGCGTTTTCGCTGGCTTTGGCGGTGCGCCCGGTTTCCGAGTGGCTGATTCGCCACCGCTGGCCGGTGGGATTGGCAGCTTTGGTCAACATCGTGCTGCTGTTCGCCATTCTCTTTGTCATGCTGGGGTTGATTGCGATTGCCATCACCGCGATGGTCACGGAGTTACCCCGCTACGGCTCAAAGTTCCAGGCACTCTATGAGAACGCCATCAGTCAGTTGGATCAGCGCGGCCTGGACACTTCCGCCGTGTTGGATTCCTGGAAGAACGTGGATATCAACCGGATATTTTCCTACCTGTCCGGTTTTGCTAACCAGATTAGCGGCGCGGGAACGACCCTGTTCTTTATCATCATGGTGGCGATTTTTGTGGTCGGAGACATCGTCGTGGTGCGCCGCCGCGCCGCTGAGCTGGCTTCCTACGCGCCAGGTTTCGCCATCGCGCTGCGCAACTTCTCCCTGCGGGTGCGGACCTACTTCCTGATGACCACCGTCTTTGGTGCTGTCGTGGCGCTGGTGGACGTTGGAATTCTCTATGTGTTTGGCGTGCCGACCCCCTGGACCTGGGGCATCCTCGCTTTTGTGGCGAACTACATTCCCGCGGTGGGATTCATCCTCTCCATGATTCCCCCGATTCTGCTGGCTTTGGCGCTGGGCGGAGTGTGGCCGGCCGTCGGGGTCTTCATCGGTTACATGGTCGCATCGATGCTGTTCTTGAACATTTTGCAACCTCGCATAGCCGGCAACGCGGTGGGCTTGAACGCCACCGTTTCGTTCCTGTCTTTGATGGTGTGGTCCACGGTGATGGGCCCGCTCGGAGCGATTCTGGCGGTGCCTCTCACGCTGTTCTTCAAAGCTATCTTTGTGGACTCCGACCCGCGCACGGCCTGGATCGATGTGTTCTTCCGGCCTTCCGATGAACCCACCTCCCTGGTGTCCAGCCGCAAATCGCGTGACCGTGACGGCGATGGTTTGGATGATTCCACCGGGAAACCCCCGAGCATTGATACTCGGTTGCGTGAGGAACAAATCCAGGACGCGGCTGAGAAAGAGCGCGCTCGGGCGCAAGCCACCCTGGAGGAGCTGAACCAGGAGGCTTTAGAGCAAGCCGCTGAAAAGGCTGAAAAAGAGAAAGCCAAGAAGTCAGAACCCTCCGAGAAAAACGAGGAATAGCCGTCTGGCCTGTTACTTTCGCCCGGTAGCAGGTGAGATTTTCTCAGTTCACTAGGCCGGTGCGTGCTGTCCGCTGTGCGTCTCAGGGTTGCTCGGTGCGTGCGGTTGCACTAGCGAGGGCACAAGTCCGGATGGTCAGGATTTCGTTTCGGGTCAGTCCGCGGGGTCCGGCGGATTTTTCGGGTCAGTAGGTTTCTTTGCGTCGGAATTATCGTTCGGGCGGGGCTGGAGTTTTTCGTCCTCTTTCTCCCGCTTCTTGCGTTCGTATTCTTCACGCTGTTTTTCGCGCAGTTTCCGGCTGACTTCCTCGAGGAACTCCGGGTCGTCGTCAGGAGCACTAGGTTGCTGTGGGGCTGGTTTTCGCCCGAAACTGAGGGGTACGGATTCTTCACTCGACCAGATATTCGGTTCGATAACCCCGCCTTTGGCTTCTGCAGCGGCGACTCGCGACACGATTATCCACGCAATCGCCCCGATCGGGCTCAGCAGCAAAATCAGCAAAATCCACAAAATCT
The DNA here is from genome assembly GCF_947254095.1 of uncultured Mobiluncus sp. Classification (GTDB taxonomy): domain Bacteria; phylum Actinomycetota; class Actinomycetes; order Actinomycetales; family Actinomycetaceae; genus Mobiluncus. Next base: position 43,320 of record NZ_CAMYBV010000010.1, on the reverse strand, counting down.
TTGGCACCTTGCCGGGCATGTTATCTTTCGGGGTGCGAATGCAATCAATCAGCGCATACAGGGTCAGCGCCAACCACAAGATAAACAACAAAACTCTGGCCACGGCTTCATCTTAACGTATAACCCGTGGTCTTTCTTGTTTTGTCGATTTCTGGACATGCCTGGAAGATGCTAACGGAGAAAATAGTATAAATAATGCGGGGGGACTACCGGTATCATGGTTTTTAAATTGTTTTCATTCGCAAAGGAGGGGTCGTAGATGTCTAACCCCAAATCACGCTGGATTCTCTTAGCCGCTTATGCCGTGCTGTTCCTGGCTTTGCCCTATTTGACCCAACCGATTTTTAAGTCTGTAGGCGATGGCGGTTTTGGGTGGATTTTGATGATTTTCTACCTGGCGCTACCACTGTTGGGACTGGGATGCGGGGTCGCGGACGGGATTGTCAACGGCTGGTCACTGTGGTGGCTCATCGCGCCGGTAGTACTGTTTATTCCGCACTTTTTTCTGGCGATGAACGCGGCTGCCGACCTCAGCGTCCACTGGGACGAATTTGTCCTGTTCACCGGCATCTATGTCGGTTTTGCGTTTATCCCCAACCTCATTGCGGGACTGGTCCGGAACTACCTCCAGCGCTCCCGAGCAAAGTCCTAAGCCCGCCCGGCCCTGCGGGGCTCGGTTAGCGTACCCAGGCGCGACCGGCGCGAAGTTCCCGTTTCGCCAGCTCGGTAACCTCGTGACGAGCCACCTTGCCCGGCCCTAACGTGGGCAGGTGCTGCACCACCACGACCACGCGGGGAGCGTGGGCGGCACCGAGTTCCGCGGTGACGGCGGTGCGAATCCGCGCCGCCAGAGAATCCGGCTCAGAAGTTCCGTCTTTCCCGCGAATTCCCAAGGAAGCCGGGGAGCCCAACATCGGGGCTAGCAAATCCACGTCAAGGTCGTCTCCGGGCACAACCACCGCGGTGACCAGTTCACCCCAGCGGGCATCGGGCAGCCCGACCACACACACTTGACCAACCCCCGGCACACTTAACGAGGCCTGCTCAACTGCAGAAGCATGAACCTTTACCCCGCCGGTATTGATGACATCATCGGTACGTCCCTGGATAATCAGGCGCGGGCCCTCCATACGGCCGGTGTCGGAAGTCTTAAACCAGCGGCGCGGCCCCATCTGAATCCACGGCGAAGCCTCCGCGGGATCGACTCCAGCCGGCGGTTTCTCCACGTAGCCCTCCATCAAGGACGTGCCGGTAATCCACACGGTATCACCCACGGTAGAAACTTGGGTACCCAGCAGGGGAATCCCGTCATAGACGCAGCCCCCGCAGGTTTCCGTCATTCCGTAGGTTTCCACCACGTGCCAGCCCACGGCCTTTGCCCGATCGGCCAGGAACGGGGTAAACGCAGCACCCCCGACCAAGATGGTGTCCACTTTCGCCAAAGCCGCGACCGCGTCCCCGCCCTCGTCCAGAATCTTTGACACCTGGGTGGGCACCAGCGACAGATACACCGGCAGAGTTGAATCCTTGGTGGCGCGTTCAACCGCACGCGCCAAGCTGGCGGGCTTAAATCCGTTGGTAGTATCCACGATGACGGGTTTTGTCCCGGAAATGAGCGAACGGGTCAACACCTGCAGCCCGGCCACGTGATGAGTCGGCAGTGCCAGAATCCAGCGGCCCGGCCCGCCCAGTGCAGCCAAGGTCGACCGGGCAGAGGACACCAGGGCGCTGGCGGAAATCGCCACCAAATGTCCGTTGCCGGTCTGGGAGCCGGAGGTCTGCATAATCAAGTCCGTTTTGGCTGGCAGCGGTCCGTTCAAGCGCGACCGCAGGGTTTGGCGGGCCTGTTCCGGATCGACTCCCGGAGCGATGGGAACCAGGATTTCGCGGACAAACTCGCTGGGGGGTACGTCCTCGGGTTCGCCCTCAAAAGCTCCACCCACGGGTATTTCGGTGTCGGTGGCGTCGAGGGAGGGCTCACCGGGTTGTGCGGGTGAGTCCGATTCCGCAGGCAAGTTCGGGGTTTGTGAGTCCTCTTCGGCGCGGACTTCCGCTAACGCCGCCTCCCAGTCGTAGTCGTCCGCGATTTGCCGACCGCTGCGGGCGAGTTCTTCCTCGGTAGTCAGAAAAGGCTCAATCGTGGTATCCAAAAATTCGGCCAGACTGACTACGTCCTGGGGTTTCGTGCCACCCGTCAGGAAACAGAACCGGACGGGAACTCCCCGCTTCGCTGTGTCACTCACCAACTTCACCCTGCCTTAACGCTAAAGTTCAATTATGGCTGTAACCTGGGATAACACCGCAGAAAATGTGGCAAACAAAGTTGTTTGCGCCGGACGTAGCAACGTGCCCGGAACCCGTCATACAGCCGGTTTCAATAAGATTCTAGCGGTTTTCGTGGCTTTCTGGACAATGCTGGGGATGCTCGGGTTGACGGCCTGTGCAAATTCGACTCCTGAGCCGGAAAAGACCCCTCCCCCCACCACCCAGCCCGAGGAACCCGCCTCTTGGCCCTTGACCGGCCTACCTCGTGAAGACCTAACCCCGCACCCCGCGGTGGCGGTGAAAGTGGAGAACACCGTGGCGGCTCGTCCGCAATCCGGGTTGGAGGACGCCGACATCGTGTTTGAAGAACAGGTTGAGGGCGGTATGACCAGGTATAACGCTGTGTTTCATATGCATACACCCGAGGAAATCGGCCCGGTGCGTTCCGTGCGGCCGATGGATCCGGGTATCGCGGCTCCGTTCGGGGGAATGCTGGTCTATTCGGGGGGAACTCCAGTGTTTGAATCTCGGGTTCCCGCTTCCGGGTTGCGCGGATTCAACGAGGATCAGGCGTTGGGTGCGCTGTATCGCGTGAAGTTTCGTGCCATGCCGCACAACCTCTACCTCTCGATTCCTAAACTTTACGAAAAGGTCGGCAAAGACCACACTATTGAACCCGACGCGCCCCCGATTCTCGATTTCGTCAACCCTGACCTAGGGGAGCCTCCCACCGCGGTTTCGTCAGGAACTCCGGCGAACACCCTGGCGGCCCGCTTCCCGTCCCTAGTCGCGGGCTACAACTGGACCGGTTCGCGCTGGCAGCGCACTGATGGGGGTGTGGCGGCGAGCGCCCGCTCGGGAGCCCCGCTGCAAACCGATAACGTGGTGGTGGTGTTGACCACCATCGTCGACACTGGCGCGAAAGACGCGGCCGGGGCTGCTGTCCCGGAAACGGTGTTGACCGGTGGCGGAACCGCCTATGTGGCGAGCGGGGGCTCGGTCGCCCAAGTGACCTGGTCCAAGGATTCCGAAGGCTCGCCGCTGCTGTTGACGGACTCGGCCGGCAAGCCCGTCCTGCTCAACCCGGGCACCACTTGGATTGAGCTGCTGCCCAACACTAACTTCAGTTTCCAGTAACCCCAGCCGGCCGCAACCCCCTGGTGAACAGTTAGAATCTAAGCGTGGACAATAACGCGGTTTCAGATGTTTTTGAGGCAAAACGGTGGCGAGAAGTCAGTCTGGAGGGGCTAAGCGATGTGACCTATCACCGGGGTGTGTTGGCGGACGGCAGCCCGGCGCCGGTGGTGCGCATTGCGTTCAATCGGCCCGAAGTGCGCAACGCTTTTCGTCCCCAAACTGTGGACCAGCTGTATCGTTGCCTGGACCACGCTCGCATGACTGCCAGTGTGGCCACGATTTTGCTGACCGGTAACGGCCCGGCGCGCGACGGCGGCTATGCGTTTTGCAGTGGCGGGGACCAGCGGGTTCGCGGCGCTGACGGTTACCAGTATCACGTGACCGTACCGCGCGACGACGCACCACAAGCGCCAGAGGGCGTGCCAAACCCGCCCGAACGCCCTTGTGAAACCCGAAACCCGGCCGACCGGACTGTTGACCTGAAACACCCGGAAACCCCAGAAACTACTGACAGCTCCGACCCGAGAGACGCGGCCGGACGCTACGGGAGGCTGCATATCCTGGAGGTACAGCGCCTCATTCGCGCCACCCCGAAACCGGTCATTGCGCTGGTCAACGGGTGGGCGGCCGGTGGGGGACACTCGCTGGTGATGGTCTGCGACCTGGCGCTGGCCAGCCGGGAACACGCCCAGTTCAAACAGGTCGACGCGAATGTTGGTTCGTTCGATGCCGGATACGGTTCGGGGCTGCTGGCGCGGCAAGCCGGGGATAAGCGCGCCCGCGAGATATTCTTCCTCGCCGAAACCTATTCCGCCGCCCAGGCCGAGGCTTGGGGAGTGGTGAACCGGGCGGTGGCGCACCAGGACCTGGAACGCGTGGGTTGGGAATGGGCGCTGACCATCGCCGGGAAATCCCCGCAGGCGATTCGCATGTTGAAATACGCTTTCAACGCGGTGGACGATGGCCTGGTCGGAATGCAAATGTTTGCCGGGGAGGCGACTCGGCTGGCGTACGGGACCGCGGAGGCTCGCGAGGGGCGCGACGCTTTCCTCGAGAAGCGGGCCCCGAACTGGGACGAGTTTCCGTATTATTACTAAGAGGGCTCGGTAACGGTCCAAACCCGAAATGTAAACCCGAAAGAAGGTCAGAGTGGATTTCACGTTCCTGGTTGCCACGCTGGTGGGAATCGCGCTGATAATCGTGACCTGGGTGACGCCCTACGCCAAATTCCTGCGCGATGGTTTTGGGAAAACTGAGCTGGGTAACCGGGTGGTGGCCATCATGATTCCCGGCCTGACCATTCTGTGCCTCGGGGTGACGATTTTCGAGGCCTGCGTGACTTACGGCACCGGCTTGTCCTTTTGGCGAGTGTGGGGGATTCCGCTGGCGGCCTTGCTGGCTTTGATTGGCCTCGGGGTGGCGTTTTGGGCGTTGATTCCCGCGCCGGTGCCGAGTTTCCTGCAGCCGCGATGGATGAAAGAGGAACGCCTCTATGGAGCTTTGGGAGCGCTGGAACGCACTCGCTGTGCGCAAAGGCGCCGGGAACGGGAAGTGAACCGGCGCGGCTTTGACTATTTCGACACCCAGATGATTGACGGGGTTTCGCTGGCTTACCCCGAAACTTGGGTGTTGAACCTGGAGCCGAGCGCCCCCGCGCGTGTTTCCGGGCTGAAACTGGAAAGCCGTTTTGCGCTGGATACGCCCCACGACTTTATCCCGCATTCGCGGATTTTGTTGATGTCCGCGCCCTTGACCAGCCCGGAGGACAGCGTGAACTGGCTGCGCCGCCTGGCGGTACCCGCCGGTTGGCAGCCGCGAGAAGTCGCGACTTCCCAGTTGGCCGAAAACCCTGCTATCTGGGCTGATTCGTGCCTGCCGGATGGTCGGGGAGTGCAGCAGCGCTGGGCGGCGGCTATCGGGGATACTTTGTGGGTGTTGGTTTTTCAGGTCGCCGGCTCCGATTTCGGGCCGCTTGCCGACGTGGGAGCGAAAGTCGCCGCCTCGCTGACCCTGCCGGACTCCGGGAGGACAGCCGGTCCCGTGGTGGCGTCGTGACCAGCAACGTTGAGGGTCGCAGCAGTTCCGCCCGCCTATCCCCTTTTGAACCAGGCCCGGCTGGTGCCCAGCTGTTTACGGCGCAGGGAATCAAGCGGGCGTGGGTGTTTTCCGTGCCGATGCGCGTCAAGTTTCGCAATATCACGGTGCGGGAAGGGCTGATTTTACAAGGCCGTGCCGGCCTGGCTGAGGCGGCACCGTTCGACAACTATCCCCCACAAGTCGCCGCCACCTGGTTTTCCGGGGCGTTTGCGGTGGCAGCACAGGGGTTACCGGCCTCGCCTTCCCCCGTTCCCCTCAACGTCACGGTGCCGGTCGTAGACCCCGACACCGCGGCGCGGCTGGTTCGCGAGTCGGGGTGTGGCACGGCAAAAGTGAAGGTTGCCGACCCGCGCAGCGACCTTGAGGACGATATCGCCCGGATTCGCGCGGTGCGTTCGGCCCTCGGGACGGAGGGGCAGATTCGGGTGGACGCCAACGCGGCGTGGAGTCTGGCTGAGGCAAAAACCGCACTGCCGCGTTTATCCGAGGCGGCCGGACCGGGCGGGTTGCAGTATGCAGAACAGCCCTGTCAGACCCTCGATGAACTGGTCGAGCTGCAGCGCGCGACGGGAATTGAGGTGGCGGCTGACGAAACTATCCGCCTGGGCGGACAGCTCACCGAGGTCATCGCCAGCGGGCTGGCCGCTGCCGTCATCAAAGCGATGCCTCTGGGCGGCCCAGCGTGTGCCGCGGCCCTGGTGGCGGACGGGCTGCAGGCGGTTGCTCCGGGTGGCACCAACGCGCCCCTCCTGGTGGTGTCCTCAGCTTTAGACACCGGGGTGGGCTTGAGTGCCGGACTGGCCCTCGCGACCCAGCTGCAAACGACAGTCGCCTGCGGGCTCGGGACACTGCGCTTGTTCACCGACAGTATCCTCACCGCGGATCCCCGCCTCGAAAACGGTTGCCTGTACCCGGCAAAAACCTTGGAATTGAAAGGAAATCTGGCGCCCGTGAGCCCGGCGGTCAGCGAACGGTGGCGCGAAAGAGTTGAACAGGTAGCCGCCGTGTTCGCTAGACTTTAGTTAGCAGCGGCAACGAAACTGCAAATAAGGAGCGAAAGACGAAACCGATGGAAATCGAAACCGGCACCTGGACGCTTCCCCACGGGGAAACACTGCGCTGGGCTGCCGCCACCGATATCGGCTTGAAACGAGCCGAAAACCAGGATTCATTCCTGGCGACTCTGCCGTTCTTTTTAGTTGCGGACGGAATGGGTGGTCACGCCGGAGGTAAACAGGCCTCGGCCACACTGCTGGGGCATATTCAGCCTCTGACCGGCACGAAGGTGAGCCTGCCGGTGGTGCGCGAATCCCTGGAGGCGGCCTGCGAGGAAGTCATGGGGCTGGTCGAAGAGAATATCGATTACACGATTTCGCCGCCGGGAACCACGTTGACAGGTTTGGTGTTGCTGGGTTCACTAGGAGGGTCCGCGGCTGACGGGACAGCGTCAGCCACTGCTACGGACGGGTCGGAAGCGGCGCAGTTCTTGGTTCTCAATGTGGGCGATTCGCGAACTTACGTGTTGAGAGAGGGGTTGCTGACCCGACTGACGCGGGATCATTCCCAAGTCGCCGAGATGGTTGAGGCGGGGATGCTGACCGTGGAAGAAGCTCGGGTCTGGCCGACTCGTTCGGTCATCACCCGCGCTATCGGAGCTGGTCAAGCTGGGTTGCCACAGATTGATACCTGGACTTATCCGGTCGCGGCGCCCCGGCGTTTCCTGGTGTGCTCCGATGGGCTGCATTCCATGATTGATGACGGCGCAATCGGGCGGGCTCTGGGAGACAATCCCACCCCCGAAGCGGCAGTAAACTCCCTGGTGAACCTGGCCTTGCAGGCGGGCGGGACCGATAATGTGACCGCGATTGTGGTCGACGTGACCGCCTCAGAATCCGCAACCACCCCCACTGAATCGACCGATTCCGCGCAATCCGAGCCGCCGGAGCCGCCGAGCTCCCTTCTGCCACCCCCGCCTCCCCCGAACAGCGAGGGACAACTATGAAACACAGCGCCGATGGGGGCAAAACGTTTACCGTGCGGATTTGTCCTCTGGGCCACCACAATCCGCCGGATTTTCCCCGCTGCCGGGTTTGCGGTGGAGCCCTGGATGCTCCGATTCAGGTGGCTTTCCCGAAATTGGGCTGGGTGCGTTCCACCGACCGGCAAACTGTTGAGCTGACGGGCGATTTGGTGGTGGGTCGCGCCCCGGAAACCCACGGGCATGAAGGGGTGTTTTCCCTGACCACTCCGCCCGAAATCCTCGAGATTTCCCGCACTCACGCCCGAATTTGCACCGAGGGATGGGAAGTCACCGTGGAGGATTTGGGTTCGGACAACGGTACCCGCTTGTGCCGGACGACAGGCCAGATGGTGGACTTACAGCCGCACACGCGGTACAACATTCAACCCGGTGACGTGCTGGAACTGGCGCCAAACTACCTGTTGAGGTTTGAAGCCTGATGCGCCGACCGGTTCGAATCTTGGTGGATGGCAGCCCCGCCGAAGTGCTGTTAAACGCGGACGCGCGAGCCCGAGTTGCCGATGTGGCCACAGCTTTGGGCGGGGGGCCGACGTCTCGTCTCAGTGTGACACCGTTGGCGCCCCTGTTGGATCCGGGCGGCACCGGGTCACTGCCGGTCGTTGCTGAGTCTTCTGGTTCACAAGTCTCGAGGGGCGAGGCTGGCGGGGCAGGTCCGGCTCAGGTCGGTAAACCTTACGTGCTGCCGCGGGCCTTGCCGGTGGCAAAAGCGCCGATACCGCCGGGGGCAGGTTTGGCGCTGGTGGGGGAGAGTGACGAGCTGCCGCCAGCTCCGGCGGGAATGAAGTCACTGCTGGCTTATTCACCGCAACCGGTGACCGACCCCGAACCGTTGGGAATCAACGTAGAAATTCCGGCTCGGCCCCGCTTGTGGCTGGCGAATCCTGCGACGCTTGCCGTGCCCGTGGTGCCGGTGGCCCTGTTTGGGGTGTTAGCGGTCATTTTTCCCAGTGCTGCGGCGTTTGCCCTGCTGGGGCTCGCCGTAGTAGCGGGCGGCGCCGAAGTGGGGTGGGCTCTGACCCAAAACCGGGCGGCTTGGGTGCGTTATGAACGCGACATGGCTGCGCTCACTCCGCAGATTCAGACGGCTTTGGACCAGCGTGACGCGGCGATACGTGCCAGTGTCACCGACCTGGCAGATCCGCGCCGCGCCCTGCTGCCCGGACTGTGGGGACACGCGAGTACGCAGATGCGGATTCCGGTCGGTTTTACCCAGGTTTATCCTGAAATCACGTTGAAAAACTCCGACCAGGCAGCGCCGTTTCGTGGCTGGGGACCGATGGCGGGGACAGTACATGAATCCGGCGCCGTTGTTCACCGGCCAGGCGGCACCGCGGCCCCTGAACCGGCCTCTGGCACGGAGACGAGTCACCCGACCTCGGGACAAATCGCAGCAATTAACCGCAGAATCAGCGCGATTGGTGCCGCTACGGTCGGTGAGGGGCATACCGGCTGGGAGGTCGCCTATGTTCCGGCGGATTCCGGGCCGCTGGCGGTGACCGGTCCGCGAAACCTGCGCGGACCCGCGGTGAATCAGTTGCTGATTCGCGCCGCCCTACGTTATTCCCCAGCCGACCTGAAAATCGTGGTTGCCGCGGCGAAACCTGCACAATGGGCGTGGGTTAGCTACCTGCCTCATGGTGAGGCGGTGCGCGAGGATTTAGAGTTAGAGCCGGTCAGCGATTTGAGCGAAATCAGCGCCGAACGCCTCACGCAAGCCTGGACCAGCCGCAAGGGCCAGCGCGGCTCACGCCAACGCCTGTTGCTGGTGGTGGACGGAGAAGTCCCGGCCGGCTCACAATGGGAAAATTTCGGTGCGGAACCTGGCGTTTGGCTGGTTAACGCGGTTGACGACCTCAGCAGTGCGGTTAGTGCTGCTCGGCAAGTCCTGGACCTGGCGACCGGGTCTTGGCAAGACGGTGTGTCCCGCATTCCCGGAACCGTACCGCCCAGTGCGCACCACACCGCTTCTAACGGGATTCCGCTGCAGTCCGCCCGCCCGACCCTGCTGAGCGTGGAACCTCTGCTGCTGACCACCCCCAGTGCGCGAAAAGTCGCCGAACTCCTGGCCAACCTGAAGCTGCCCGGTAAAACCGCCGAGCCTTTGCCGGTAGTTGCCCAGCTGACCGATGTTTATCCCCTGACGCCTGGCGAAAACGCGGCTGTTTTAGGCGAGTTGGGGGACGGGTCCCGCTGCGCGGCGGCCATTGGCTACGGCACTGCCGGCCCGGTGATCTTGGATTTGGCTGACGGCAAGAACGCCATCGTGGCAGGAGAAAACCAGGCTGCCCGAACCAATGTCATCGCTGCCTATCTGGCGGGCTTGGCATTGACCCAGCGCACGGAGGACGTGAACTGGGTCATTTTTGACTCCCGCGGCACGAAATGGGGCGAACTGGGGCAAGCCCCACATTGTTTAGGTATCGAGCCGGGGCGGGGAGATGCCGTGTTTGCCCGGCTGCTGCGCTACTTGGAAGCGGAAACCGAGCGGCGCGAAATTTGGCTGCGCGAATCCGGGGCGGGCAGTCTGGCAGGGGCGCGCGGAGCCAAAATCGCGGGAGTCCCGGCGGATTTAATTGTTGTCATAGCTGTCGGGGAGGCATTTACCTCACGGCAGCTCTCGCAGCTGGCGGAGCGGCTGCATATGTACCGCGCCCTAGGGTTGCACCTGCTGCTGAGCAGCGGGGATACCGAAAAGCTCCCCCGTGAAGCCCTGAAGTACCTGCCGACACGTGTGGTGCTACACCTGGAGGACGCAGTCCTAGAGATGGTTTGCGGCAGTTTTGAAATTGACCCGCACTCGGCTTTCTCACAATCCGGTCGCGGAGTCCTGCTGGTCGGCGGGGTGGCCACTGGTTTTCAGACCCTAAATACCCTGATGACTACCGATTTTACCGACCCGCAGTTGGCTCCCGTGAGCTTCACCGCCTTGGGCGGAGCGGCGTTCCCGACAGCCTTATCGGCGGGCGGACAGGAGCGAGTGCTAGCCCTTATGGGTGGGCATTCCAGCCGGGCTGGCAAGAGCGGGCATCAGCCCGCGGCTGAGGTGCCGCGGGTGGCAACGCCGCTGGCTGTGCTGGCAGGGTCGTTTTGCCGCGGGAAATCCGCAATCCGGCGCTGGACTTCCGGGCTGGAAAAGGTCTATGACTTGGCCGCCTTGGGGCAATCCAGCGACGCGGAGTTCCGCCTGGGGGTGCGCGATGACCTGGGACGCCAAGATGTCGTCCCCTTTGGCTTTAGTCCTGACCGCGAGGGCAATCTGTTTGTGGCGGGTCCGCGCGGCAGCGGGCGCACCGGAGTGTTGCGAGCTATCGCTGCCGATAGTTTGAACACCGGGGGTCGTCCCGTCACTCTCTATGTTTGCAGCGCCGACCCCACCCTCGATGTCTTGTCGAGCTGGGCAAACGTGGGCGTGGTAGCTCATGCCAACGAGCCGGAGACGATTGCTGACACGATTGAGTACCTGGTCAGCCGGTGGCGTTGGCGCACCGAAATTGCGTTGCGCAACGCCACCCGCAGTTTCCCTGAACTGCGCGAAGTGCTGCGCGGCGAACAGCCCGGTGAGCAGCCCGGCGAACGGAACGGTGCCAAGTTCCCGAACTCGGCTATACCCGGACAGGACGCCGGTGCGAACGCAGGCAAAGCCCTCGGCGCAACCCGCAGCGCGAACCCCGGGGCAACCCGCAGCGTGAACCTCGATGCTAATGGCGTAGTGGGCGGTGAAACCGACCGTGGCGAGCGCATTATCGTCGCGATTGACGGCCTGGAAGCCGTGCTGGAATCCCTGCCGGGAGCCAGTTCCGCCAGTTTTCTGGAACTCATCACCGGAGGCAGAGTCGTCGGAATCCATTTCGTCATCAGCGCCGAAAGCGTCGAGAACCTCCCGGCAGCGTGGCGAGGCGCATTCGGAATGCGAATTGAGCTAAACGGTTCCGTCCCTGGCCGCGGCCTCGTCGCGGATGACCCGCGAGCTATTCAAATCGCTGTCCTCGGTAACGATCCCTCTGAACCCGCCCAGACACGCATCCTGGAACGCTTGGGCACACTGGCAAAACCCGTGGCTCACCAGATTGACCGATTGGCGGTGCCGGTGTTCGCCACCGCCCTCACCGTTGCCCCCAAGGGAGAAATGGCGCTGGGGCTGAGCGCCCCCGGAGGCTGGCAAATCAATAACATCACTAGCGGGGTTTACCTCATCGCGCGAGGCGACGGGGAAGTCGACCGGGCGGTGAGCTTAGCGGTCATGCGCTGGCTGGCTCGTTCGCTGCGTACTTCCAGCCCGGACACCGGTATGGTACTGTTGTCTGCCCAGAGCCGTGAGGACAGCTCACCCGCGCTGGAAACTCTGGCTGGCCTGGAGATTTGGGACGCGGTAGCCTGTGGTTTCGCCGACTTCCGCGACTTTTATCACCAGCTGCTTTCCGTTGCGGAACAAAAATCCCCGTCGGGATTCCCCGGTTTAGCTATCTTTATCGCCGACCTGCCCGGATTTGCTCAAAACACGGACTCCGCGACAGCCATGGCAGAAGTCCTCCGCGCTGCACGTAGCCGCGGACACCTGGTTTTCGCCTCGGGCGCTGCCACTTCCCGTGATGGGCTGTCCTGGATGACTGACTCCGAGTTGAATGCGGTAGTGAAAGCTCCCGCTGCGGGACTCTCTCTCGGTTTGAGCGCCGCCGACACCACCGCCATCTTCGGCGTCAGCGTCCCCCAAGACGGTACCGCATTCCCGCCCGCCCGTGGCTATTGGATTCACCGCGGACAGGCCACCAAAATCCAGCTTCCCCAAGAAAACGGCTAAACACACGCGCTGTAGACAACCAAACGCTCGCGCCACAGCATGGCTGAACATTAGCCCTGCAAAATGGTTTAGCATCAGTGCTACACAACGGCTAACGTCAGCACTACCAAACTGGCGAACGCCCGCGCAACCAGACGGCTAGCCTCCCGCGCTGTGCCGGTATTGAGCTGAATCGAAACCTGTTGACTGGGTTCTGTGCATAAACCTCCTTTCGATGTGTGCGATAGTACTTGAAAGGTAGCATTGACCCCGGAGACGAAAATTTTGCAGTTTTTGAAACGGCATTCGTTTCCCGGCATTCCAACGGTTTACCGGCTTTGCGGGGAACGCGAAAGGCATGATGCGAACAGTGAAAGGGCGAGTTGTGGGCGACACCAGTCAGCGGGACAATCAAGACGCTTCAAACCAGCAATACGCTGAGGAATTGGTGCGTTTACTGGTGAAGCAGGGATTCAGGGACTGGTTTTACTGCCCCGGCTCCCGTGATGCCCCCTTGGGTTACGTCCTGAACCACTTAGCAGCCAGCCACCGCCTGGACCTACACGTTCGCATTGACGAGCGCGATGCGGCTTTTATGGCTCTCGGGGCGGCGCGCGCGGGGCATCCGGCAGTTTTGGTGATGACGTCCGGCACCGCGGTGGGCAACGCCCTGCCCGCGGTGATGGAGGCGGCCCACGCGGGTCTGCCGTTGTTGGTCCTTAGCGCGGATCGTCCCGCGGCGCTGCGCGGCACCGGCGCGAACCAAACGACCTGGCAGCCAGGGATTTTTGGGGATTTCGTGCGTTTTGTCGCGGATATTCAACCCGGCATAACCCCCGCGGAGCTGCAAGATGCCGTGTCGGCAGCGGTGGCAGCTTGTCAGGGCGAAAGCTGCTCGCCCCACCCTGCCACCGACGAAAAACACTTCCCCCTCCCCGGGCCGGTACATATCAACGCCAGCTTCATCGAACCTTTGGCACCTCCCGAAACTATAGAAGCGTTCGCCGCTCGAGCTTCCGCCAGCGCTATCGCTAGCGAGGAACCTCTGGATCCACACCAGGCGCCGTGCGGCACCCTGCTGATTGCCGGAGACCTCAGCGACGCCACCTACGCGAACTTGTGCGAGGCGGTCGAAATCGCGGGGATTCCCGTCCTGGCCGAACCGCAAACTGCCTGGCGGCGCCATCCTCACGCGGTGCGGGCCTACGCCAAAGCCGCCGGAACCACATTGGCGGCGGTGGTCGAACACAACCTGGAGCGAGTCATTGTCGCGGGTCGTCCTACCTTGACCAGGCCGATTACGCGGCTCATTTCCCGCCGCGACATCCCCGTGGAAACCGTGGGGGCGCCGGGCACAACGGTCAACCTGGCCGACAACATCGCACGCCAGTGGGCGGACGCGTCCACCCTGGCTTGTGAACTGGCGAAAGCGGCGCAACCGTCACAAGGCTCGGCTCCCCACCGACCCGCCGCCGAGGCTCCGGAAAGCTGGCTGGAAATGTGGCGTGCCGCGGGCGAAAAAGCAGCCGCGGCACTGACCCAGGACTGGGGTTTTCACAGCGCGGCGCAGGTAATTTGGGACAGCACTATGTATTCGCCCGAGCCGGTGGACCTGTTCCTAGGGGCTTCCCTGACTATCCGCGTTTTCGACGCGGTGGCGCGCAATTCGGCCCCGAACCCGATTCCGGCTCTCCCGCGGGCGGACGTGCTGATTCCGCGCGCACCGAGAGAAAATCCCGCACACCCCGACTCCTCCACACCCACTCAGGCCGTAAATCCCCAGGTCAGTTTCCTTGCCTCGCGCCGCGTCTTTACCAATCGGGGCCTAGCTGGGATTGATGGTACCATCGCCTCGGCATGGGGGGCGGCGCTGGCGCGGCGTCAGCCGATGCGGCTGGTCTTGGGGGACGTGTCGTTTTTCCACGACTTGGGTGCCCTGTGCCACGGCCGCGCTGAAGAAGTGCCGAACTTGCAGGTCATCGTCATAAACAACGGGGGCGGACGGATTTTTGGCGGTCTGGAGCACGGCGCGGCCACGGCGGATACCTTCACCAGGATGTTCCTAACTCCCCAGGTAGGAGACGTTTGCGGGTTGGCTCGGGCGGCGGGCTGGCAAGCCGAGCGGGTCGACAGCTTGACGGGGCTGGCCTCGGCCCTGGCCCAACCGGTCAGGGGGCTGAGCCTGTGGGAGGTCGTCCTGTGAGCTTAACTTTGAACAATCCGGTGGTGAGGGAATTTATTGCAAAAGTGTCGAAATCAGAGATAGGAACTCTCGTGCCGGTGTCTGAGAACCCAAACCCGGCAAATCCTACCTGGGAATGAGCTTTGACGGCAGGCCTCCGCCAGAATCCCAGGTAATTTTGAAGTCACCGGGTCAAAACCGGTGAGAACTTATGAGGAGAAACAGTGAGCGATACGAATAACCCCTGGGCTTCCCCCGAGGAAACGCCCGCGTCGGAACACCAGGAAAACGCCGGGTCCACTCCGGAACATCAAGAAACGCAGATTCCCGTGAATCCCCAGAACTCTAATGAGGGCGCAGCGCTAGACAACCCGCAGCCCGCCCAGACACAGACCCCGAGCCTGAGCGGTCGGATTATCTCGGTTACCCCCGCCGGTCAGGCCAGCGCTGAGCCTGCTGAGGCCAGCGATAACGCCGACCTGTCCGGTGCTAGGGCGGTTGCGCAGGGTTCTAGTGAAGTCGCGAGTGCGGGGTTCACCAGTCCGTCCGGTGACGGTTTCACAAGACCGGGTGGGGACGGTTTCACGAGTCCGGGTGGTGACGGGTTCACCAGTCCGTCCGGGAGCGTCTCCGCTGGCCAGCCTGTGAACAGCTCCACCGGTTCGTTCGATACCACCCCGACCAACGCGACTGCCCCCACTTCTGCCAACGCCGCCAACGCGACCAATCCGGCGAGCACGAACCCTTCGGCACAGTACGGAGCCAACGCCTTTTGGGGCACCACTCCGGGCTTTTCCGACCCCCTCGCGAACCCGGCCAACCCGCTATCCGGCGCGGCCAGCCCGAACCAAGGTCAGCCAGTCGGCGCCAACCCCGGCATACCGGGCAACCCCGGTGGTAACCCCGGCGGCAACCCGTTCGCGACTTCCGACCCCTTTGCCGGCACCCGCGGGGCGACGAACCCGCTGCAAAACAGCTTGACCTGGGCGGCGACCCCGGGGGATAAAAAGGAAAAAAGCCGTCCCGGATGGGGAGCCTTGATTGGCGTGGCGGTGGCCGCATCGCTGCTGAGTACCGGCGGTTTGTACGCTATCGAACAGAGCGGCTTGTTCGGGCATGACGGGGAAACCACCAGTTCCACCCTGTTCAATCCGGAGGACAAGGACGTCGCCACCCCCGAGCCGGTGGCAAACTCCAACTCGCAGAACCCGAACTGGGAGGCCGTGGCCAAAGCGGTCCGCCCCGCCGTGGTGGCGATTTCGGTGGAAACGAATAACGGATCCGATCAGGGCTCCGGCTCGATTATCGACTCGAAAGGCCACATCCTGACCAATAATCACGTGGTGGCGGGAGCAGCGGACGGCAACGGAATCATCACCGTAGAACTGTATGACGGACGCTTGTACAAAGCGAAAATCGTGGGCCGTGACGTGCTGACCGACCTGGCGGTGATAAAAATCGAGAACCCGCCGAAAGATTTGACCGTGGCGCCGTTGGGTAACTCCGACAACCTGAAGGTCGGGGAATCGGTCGCGGCCATCGGTAACCCTCTGGGGTTGTCGTCTACCGTCACCACAGGCATTGTCTCGGCGCTGAACCGTCCCGTGCGGGTGCAAGCGGTGCAGGGAGGCAGTCCCGACAGCGAGGATGAGCAAGATCCCTTTGGTCTGCGGCGTTACTTTGGTGGCGGGATGCTGCAACCTTCTCAGCCTGAAAAAAGCACCGCTCCTACCGAAGTCACCACGAACGCGATTCAGGTGGATGCGGCGGTGAACCCGGGTAACTCCGGCGGTCCTTTGTTCGATTCACGAGGGCGGATAGTGGGCGTGACCTCGTCCATTGCGAGTCTTTCGGGTTCCGGCGGCTCGACCGGCGAGGGCCAGGCGGGCTCTATCGGATTGGGCTTTGCCATCCCGATTAATCAGGCTTCGATGATTGCCACCCAGCTCATTGATCACGGCGAAGCGGTGCACGCGGCTCTCGGTGTCGTCGTGGGCCAAGAGGTCGCCACCGTGGACAAAGTGTCCCGTTTGGGTGCGCGGGTCCAGGAAATCAACTCCGGTTCCGCCGCGGATAAAGCCGGTTTGAAACAGGGCGACATCATCACCAAGATTGATGGCAAGCCCGTGAAAGGCTCGTTGTCCCTGGTCGGCTTCGTGCGCCAGTATGCCGTGGGCGACACGGTGGAACTGACCGTGGTGCGTGACGGAAAGGAACAGAAGATCCCCGTAACGCTCCAGGCGCAATAGCCGCGAGCACGTGTTTGGCTGGCCTGGCCGCTGCCTTCGGGCGGCGGCCAAGCCAGCATTTAAGCCGGGCGGCGGCCCCAAGTGAGGCGTTGGTGAGTTTTTTCAGGACACCGAACTTTCGCGTCGCTAGGTTTCCGTTCAGATTCCCAGCCGCAGCGTTCACAAGTGGGGTGGGGCGGCAGTGGTAGACCTCACGATGAGTTCGGTGGGAATCGTCCGGTGCAGGTCGGTGGTTTCCCCGGCCAGCTGACGGACGATGAGATTGACCATTTCCACTCCGGCCGCATAAAAATCCTGACGCACCGTGGTGAGGGGCGGGAAAGAAAACTCGGACATTTCGATACCGTCAAAACCGATAACGGAAACATCTTGCGGAACTCGAACCCCGTTCTCGTGCAAGGCCCGCACCAGCCCCAAAGCGATTTCATCGTCCGCGCAGAAAACCGCGGTCACATCGGGATTCTGTGCGAGTCGTTTCCCGGCCGCATATCCTGCCTGGGCCGACCAATCTCCGGGAATGACGGGCGGCACCTTTCGCCCGGCCGCCCGAAGACACTGTTCCCAAGTTTCCTGGCGAACTTGGGCGGAACGGGAACGTTTCGGGCCGCTGATGTGAAAAACTGTTCGGTGGCCCAGCTCCAGCAGGTGTTTCATGGCAGCTTTGACCCCGCCCACCTGGTCGGCAGAGGCCGAGGGATAAATGTCCACCAAGTTGGAATCCGAGGACGCCACCGGCAAATGGGGAGGAATCGCCAGTTGCTCCGCGCTGGCGTCCCCGCATTGCACAATGACCAGTCCATCAATATCCTCTTGGGACAGCAGTGACATAGCGCGGTGGGCCTGGGAGGTGTGCGGATATTCCACCTGCACCAAACTGACGGAAAAACCAAGTTCAGCAGCCCGGTCGATGACCCCGTTGGAGGTGTGTGCCTCCCCGGTGCGCCGAATTTCTTGGGTCAGCAGTCCGATGACGTCATAGGTGCCGGTGCGCAAGGCACGGGCGGCGCGGTTGGGGGTGTAGTTGAGTTCGGCGATGGCGCTCAACACGCGCTGGCGGGTTTCGTCAGAAACATTTTGGTGTCCGCGCACGACCCGAGAAACTGTCTGCGCCGATACTTCCGCCCGCAGTGCCACGTCATGTATAGAGCTGGCACCGTTTGTTTTGCGGGGATTTCGGGCCATGGGTGTAGCGTATCAAGCCCCAGTGAAGTTTCATTTGCGACTTGCCCAGCGAAAACTGTGTTATCGTTACCAGTATCGGTGAGAACGATAACACCAGTGTCGGTGTATTCGATTCCCGCGGTATCGCCACGAGGAGACTTCTATGCAGCTACCAAATCACCACCAGAACCTCAACGTTTTGCACGAAAATACTTTGGCGCCACGGGCCTACTACATTCCGGTTTCTCCTAAGGTCGCGCACGCCTCGGAACATATCCCGAATTTCAACCTGGACCGTGAACATTCGGACCGTTTCCAGCTGCTCAACGGTGCTTGGGAGTTCGGATTCTATCCCTGTGTAGAGGACGTGCCGGAGGATTTTTTCACTCCCGGAGCCCCGGCGCTTCCCGACACGATTCCCACCCCCGGTGCGTGGCAGTACCACGGTTATGATTCCCACCAGTACTCGAACATCAACTACCCGTTCCCTTTGGACCCCCCTTATGTGCCCCACGCCAACCCCACTGGTGCCTACCGTCACAAGTTTCACTACCAGCCAGATCCGCAAGCTCCCGACGCCACCCTCGTTTTTGAGGGCGTTGACTCGTGTTTCTACCTGTGGCTGAACGGGCGTTACGTGGGGTATTCACAAGTCGCCCATGCGACTTCCGCGTTCGAGGTCACCGAGTTTCTGCGGGAGGGGACGAATACGCTGGCGGTACTGGTCTGCAAGTGGTCGGACGGCAGCTACCTGGAAGACCAGGACAAGTTCCGCTGTTCGGGCCTGATCCGTGATGTCTACCTGCTGAAACGCCCCGCGGTACACCTCAACGATTACTTCCTCACCACCGAGACACAGCCCGATGGTGCCTGCGTAAAACTGCGCGCGAATTTCAGCGGGGAACCCTGCCCGGTCGCGGTAACGCTCACCGACGGCCCCAACATTCTGGGGCAAACCGAGCTACACCCCTTGTGCGACGGGGACGAAACCTACACCCATGCCACTGAGTTCCACCTCGAACACCCGAAACTGTGGAATCCCGGCGCACCCCATCTCTATACCCTGGTGATGGAGTCTGCACACGAAGTCATCACGGAACGGGTCGGTATCCGTACCGTGACCATTACGGACGCCGTGCTGAAAGTGAACGGCAACCCCATCAAGATTAAAGGCGTAAACCGTCACGAAAGTGAGGCTCAGACCGGACCGGTCGTCTCGCTATCCCAGATGAAACGGGATTTAGAACTGATGCGCCAGCACAATATCAACGCGGTGCGCACCGCCCACTACCCGAACTGCCCGCAGTTCTATCATCTGTGCGATGAGCTGGGATTTTACGTGATGAGCGAAGCGGATAATGAAAGCCACGGCACCCGAAACCGCGTCCTCGCAGACGAAACGGAAGAGAACGTGGTGGAGCTGTGGAACAAACCTATTGCGGACAACCCGGAGTGGATTCCCGCCACCCTGGATCGGGTCCAGCGCTGCGTTCATAGTGAAAAGAATCGTCCTTGCGTGTTTTCCTGGTCGACGGGCAACGAATGTGCCTACGGGGTGACTTTTGAAACTGCGCTGCAGTGGATTAAAGACTTTGACCCCACCCGAGTGACGCACTACGAAAGCGCCTACTATCGGTCCCACGACCGCTCTTATGATTACCGCAATATCGACCTGTACGCCCGTATGTACCCCCCGTTTTCCGACATCACCGACTACCTGGAGAACCTCGGCGACAAGCCGTTCCTGCTGGTGGAGTACTGTCACTCGATGGGCAACGGTCCGGGAGATTTGGAGGATTTCTGGGCTCTGGTGGAGGCGGACGCGCGGATGTGCGGCGGGTTCATCTGGGAATGGTGTGACCACGCGGTGCCAGACGCCGACGGCCGTCTGCTTTACGGCGGAGACTCGGGGGAATACCCCCACGACGGGAACTTTTGCGTCGACGGGTTGGTCAGCCCCGACCGTACCGAGCACATCGGGCTGTTGGAGGCCAAGAATGTGTACCGTCCTTTGCGCTTTACCTATGACCAAAAGGCTGGGCTACTGCGGGCTACCAATACGGCTGACCACCTCAATGCTGCCGATTTCGCCACCCTGAAATGGGTGAGGGTGCGAGACGGTGAGGAGGACAGCGGCACTCTCGAGCTGCCCCCGATTGCGCCTCACCAGAGTGTAGAGATTCCGTTTTCCGTGGACGTTCCTGCACAAGGGCGGTGCTTCCTGAGGGTGGAAACGTACCTGTCCCGTCCGTTCGCCTGCCTGGAGGCGGGACATTTGTTGGGGTTCGACGAGTTTGCTCTGGACAACGCCGACCCGCGCTGTCTGCCCGCCCGGCAGCTCAGCCAGGAACTCCAGACTATTCCGGCGCCTCATGCTCCCCGCATCGAAACCAACCCCAAGGAAATCGCGATTGAGCTGGGCGCATACACTTACGTGTTTTCCCGGTTCACCGGAATGCTCACCGATTGGCGTGGCGGCGCGGGGTCGCTCCTGACCCGGCCGATGGAACTCAACATTTGGCGCGCCCCGACCGACAACGATATGTATATCCGGCCGCGGTGGGAGCGGGCGCACTACGACCGTTGCACCCCTTATGCCTATTCAGTCGAGGTGGTGTCCGGTGCGAGTGTGGTGGTGAAATCGCAGGTAGCGATGGTGGCGCCGTCGATTCAGCCCATTTTGAAAGCGGACCTGGAGTGGACATTAGGCGCCGATGGGGCCTTGCGAATGAACGCCAGCGTCACCCGTGATATGCAGTTTCCGGAACTACCGCGCTTGGGATGGCGAATCTTCTTGGACCAAAACTTTACCCACGCCGACTGGTCAGGGCTGGGACCGCACGAAAACTACCTCGACAAACGCCGTTCTGCCTGGCACGGGCGTTTCCACAGCGCTGTTCGCGACCTGTTCCAACCCTATCTGCGGCCACAAGAAAACGGGTCGCGCTCCGCTTGTGACTACCTCAAGTTGAGCGGGGAAAACGCCAGTTTAGAGGTGGTGAGCGCGGCGGAGTTCAGTTTCAACGCGTCGCACTTTACGCAAGAAGAACTGGGGGAGAAAGCCCACGATTATGAACTGGTTGAAACCCCGGAAACCGTACTGTGCCTGGATCATTGCATGGCGGGAATCGGTTCCCAAAGCTGCGGACCGAAGTTGCAGGAATGCTACCAAGTCGGCGCACCGCACTACGACTTTTCTTTCACTCTCAAGTTTTCCAGCAACTAAGAAAGGTGCCTCATGGAAGAAAAGAAATATCTCAAGTGGTACAACAAGGTAGGGTACGGCTCTGGCGATATTGCCGGAAACGTGGTCTACGCTTTCCTTTCAGCGTTCGTGATGATTTATCTGACGGACACGTTAGGGCTCAGCGCCGGCGTCATCGGAACTTTGATTATGGTGTCGAAGTTCTTTGACGGGTTTTCGGACATTATCTTTGGGCGTCTAATGGACCGAACCCACACCAAGATGGGCAAAGCACGTCCGTGGATGTTCTGGGCGTTCTTTGGCTGTGCGGCCATGATTATTGCGATTTACGCGATTCCGACTTCTCAGGGCAAGACCGCGCAATATGCCTGGTTTTTCATTGCCTACACCCTGCTGAACGCGGTTTTCTATACCGCGAACAACATTGCTTACGCCGCGTTGACGGCTCTGATTACCAAGAACCGTTCCGAGCGTGTCCAGATGGGCTCCATCCGTTTCATGTTCGCTTTCGGAACCAGCTTGACCATCCAAACCATCACGGTGGGAGCGGTTCAGATGATGGGCGGAGGCGCTGACGCTTGGCGGAACGTGGCGATTATCTATGCCATCGTCGGCATCCTTTCTAACAGTTTGGCGGTCTTTTCGGTGCGGGAGCTGTCTCCCACCGAGCTGGCGGAAGGTGATGCACAGGCTGCGAAAGACGACGACGATGTCACTTTCTTGGAGGCGCTGAAGCTGTTGGGCAACCGCTACTACGTCATCATCGTGGTGTGCTTTATCTTGATGCAGTTCTTTACCGCGACGTTGAATATGGGCATTTACTTCATGACCTACATCTTGGGTAACGCCAACCTCCTGGGGGTCTTCGCCTGGGCCATCAACATTCCCTTGATTATCGGGCTGTTGGTGACTCCGCTGGTGGTAGCCAAGATTGGGCGGATGCAGCCTGTGACCATCGTGGGATACGTGGTGGCGGTGCTGGGACGTCTAGGGGTTATCATCGGTGCCTCGATGGGGTCGATTCCCCTGATGCTGTTCTTCTCCGGTCTGGCGTCCCTGGGTATGAGCCCCCTGCAGGGGACGTTGAACGCCTTGATCGCAGAGATTAGTGAAAATACGTTCTTGCGCACCAAGAAACGTATCGACGGCATGATGTTTTCCTGTTCCTCACTAGGGGTCAAGATTGGTTCCGGCGTCGGCACGGCAGTCGCGGGCTGGCTGCTGGAGTTGGGCGGATACGACGGCACCGCGAAAGTCCAGAGCGCTTCGGCTCTCCAGATGATTCAGTTCATGTATCTGTGGGTGCCGATGATTGCTAACCTGCTGATTTTGGGGTTGCTGTTCTTCTTGAACGTGGAAAAGAAGAACGAGAAACTTCGCGAGAACCTCGAGACTGGCGAGCTCCCCGTAGTTTCAGCGTTGCTGGAGCACCCCAATCCGGAAGAACCTATCTCTGAAAGGATTGTGCAAGGCCACGCTATGGGTTCAGGCGCCGAGGAATCGAAGGGTCTGCACCCGCACGAACCTACCGACGAAAAACCTGATTCTGAGGAGTGAACGCGGGGGCGGCGGCGGGTCTAATCGTGCGGTTAGACCCGTTGTCGCCCTCCGGGTTTAATTTGCGCCCGGGGCGGCGGCTACTTCAGCTTGTAACCCCGGTGCAGAGCGACGATACCGCCGGTGAGATTCTTGAGCTGCCTGGAAACAGGCAGCTCAAGTTATTTCTGGAACAGTTCCGCGTGGGTTCCGAGTCGATAGAGCATCAGCACGAGCACGTTGCTGCGGATTTCGTAGATCAGCAGCCAGTCCGGTTCGATGTGGCATTCCCTGGTTCCCGCGAAAGCGCCGGAAAGGCCGTGGTCGCGGTATCTTTCGGGCAGAGTGCCTCCCTCTGCCAAGACTTGGATAACTTTGAATAGTTTTTCTAAATCCCGGTGCTGCTTTTTTGCGAGTTTCACGTCCCTCTTGAACTGACTCGTAAATCTGACTTCGTACTTCATACTTCCAAGGCGGCCTTTAGCTCATCGAGAGTCGAGTAGCCCTTTATGTTGGGGTCGGCTGCTATCCGTCGCCCCTCCCTTATCGCGGCAGCGGTAGCGTCATTGGGGACATTCAGACTCAACTTGAAAGGAATTCCCTGTTCGCGAATAGCAGTACGCAAGAACATATTAATCGCTGTGGTCATGTTGAGACCCAGTTCCGAAAAGACGCGGTCGGCCTGTTCTTTGACCTCTTTGTCAGTCCTGATGTTCAAATTCGTTGTCGTCATAGTGCCCCTCCTAAGTTCGATTTTAGTAAAAAGTTTGTCTATCATCAACACGATGTCATTATAAAAGCCGAGCATGCGACGAAAAAACGTCACAAGGAACTTTTGCGTTTTGGCGAATCTAGGAGATGCGCACGGGGTGGCGGCTACTTCAGCTTGTAACCTCGGTGCAGAGCGACGATACCGCCGGTGAGATTCTTGAGCTGCAGGCGCTCGAAACCCGCCGCGCACAGTTGGGCGGCGAACTCGTATTGGGAGGGCCAGGCCAAAATGGATTCGGCCAGGTAGTCATACGCCACCGCGTCGGTGGAAAACAGCCGGGCAATCGGCGGCATGACCCGATGCAAAAAGAACCGATAAACTGCTCTAAACGGGGCAAAGGTTGGGCGGGAAAACTCGCACACCACAAGGTGGCCGCCGGGCTTCAAGACGCGGTAAAACTCGCGCAACGCCTTGTCGGGGTCGGTAACGTTGCGCAGCCCGAAACTGATGGTGACGCAGTCAAAAGTGTTGTCAGGAAAGTCCAGGTTCATCGCGTCGCCCTGCTGAAAGTCAATCTCCGGGTGACGCCGGCGCCCCTCGGCAATCATGCCTTCGGAAAAGTCTACCGCCACGACTTTGGCTCCGGCGCGCACGAACTCAATCGAGCTGGCACCGGTCCCGGCGGCCACATCTAGCACCTTCAAGAATGGGCGCGTCACCACCGCACGCTTGACGTGGGTGCGCCACACTTTTTCCTGCCCCAGAGAGGCGAGAAAATTCATCAGGTCGTAACGACGGGCCACGGCATTGAACATGGATTGGACGTCGTGAGGATTCTTGTCTAGGTTCGCGCGCATGGGTTCTATCCTACCGCCAGGTCCGCGGCTGGGTATTCGTGCATTTCCTGTTCGCGCCGGCGGAACGGTTTTAACTATTGCTGATTGAATGATCGTGGCATGCGATGTCCGCAGGTGGCTTATGAATCAGTGGCTAAATCTTGGGTAATGGGCGATAGATACCTTGTCTGTGCCCGGCGCGGACAAGGTTAATCACGAGTTCCTGATTTTTAATCTGTCCTATCACTCGGTAGGAACCGATTCTCCAACGCCAGCCGTTTTTGGTTCCTTGCAGCTGTTTACCTTGGGGGATACCTCTGGGGTTCTCGCATCCATCCAGGTGGTCGCGCACCCACGTCACGAGGAGGATGCGTTGCTTTTTAGGGATACTTTTTAGGTCTTTGCGAGCGGCATTGGTCCAGCAAACTTGATAAGACATTTGCGTGGGTCACTCAGCTTCCATGACTTCGCGCATAATCTCATCCGTGGTGTAACGGGCGCCGTCGTCTTCTTTCAGGGCTTGCATATAGTCTTGCGTGTCGAGGGCATCTTCCAGTTTTTCTAACGCTGCCCGACGGATAAATTGTGAAAAGCTGATTCCTAAGAAGTCAGCATATGCTTGTATCCATTCACGTTCCTGCTGGTCAAAACGTATCGCGGTGGTAGTTTTCGCCATTGCACTCCCCTCTCGCATTGCGCTGTAATACGTTAAGCGTAGCACTTAAATGTCGATAGGGAGTTGAATAGTTCATTGTTGGTGAGTGGGTTTGGTGGCAATGGCCCAGAGTCCTGAGTCAGGTCTGCTGCACACGCGTGCTTTGAGTGATTTTGATACATGTAGCAAAATCACTCAAAGCGGAGTAGGCTAACAGTGTGGAAATCCGCCGGGACGTTTATCTCAACCAGCTCATTGACCGGATGCAAAACGGGATGATTAAAGTCATTACCGGGGTTCGACGCTGCGGAAAAACCTACCTGCTGTTTAGGCTTTTCGCTGAATATCTGCGTCGGGAACTGGGAGTAGATGATGAACACATTATTGAAATCGCGCTGGACACGGAAGATGCGACAGCTTACCGCGACCCCGGCGTGCTTAACGATTACCTGAAATCCAGGCTCCTTGACAAAACCTCGCAATACTACGTGCTCATTGACGAAGTCCAGTATGCGATAACAGACCAAGAGCTGAAAGGGACGGCGGCTCCGCGCCTTTACGGGGTCTTGAATGGGTTGCTCCGTTCCCACAACGTGGATGTTTACGTGACAGGCAGTAACTCGAAGATGCTTTCCTCTGATGTGCTGACCGAGTTTCGCGGCCGCGGGGACGAGGTCCGGGTGCGGCCACTGTCTTTTGCAGAGTACATGAGTGGATTCGACGGGGATCGGTATGGCGGTTGGGCGGAGTATGTGCTCTATGGGGGAATGCCGTTGGTGCTGTCGATGCGCAGTGACCAGCAAAAGTCGCGCTACCTGGAGCGCTTGTTTGCGGAAACTTATTTAAAGGACATTATTGCCCGGAACGGAATTGAGAAAACGCAAGAGCTAGAGGACTTGGTGAATGTGCTGGCTTCCTCGGTTGGCTCGCTGGTGAACCCGTCGCGGATAGAGGCGACATTTAAGAGCGTCCTGAAGTCAAAACTCAGCGCTAACACTATCGCGTCCTATATCGGGTATTTGGAGGAGTCTTTCCTGGTC
Source organism: uncultured Mobiluncus sp. (assembly GCF_947254095.1). Lineage (GTDB taxonomy): Bacteria > Actinomycetota > Actinomycetes > Actinomycetales > Actinomycetaceae > Mobiluncus. The sequence continues at coordinate 17,427 of NZ_CAMYBV010000010.1, read as the reverse complement.
GAGGCAGCATCTCGCTATGACGTGAAAGGTCGAAAATATATCGGGAGTCCGCAAAAATACTATTTCGAGGACGTGGGTCTGCGTAACGCTAGGTTGAACTTTCGTCAAGTCGAGGAAAACCACCTGATGGAGAACATTATTTATAATGAGCTGCGCCTGCGGGGTTTCTCGGTCGATGTCGGTTACGTGGAAAAACAGGCTCGTCAAGATGGCAAAGTCATTCGGAAAAACCTCGAGGTAGATTTTGTGGCGAATCTGGGTTCGCGGCGCTGCTACCTGCAATCAGCCTGGCGTATCCCGGACTCGGAAAAGGAACGCCAAGAGAAAGCTCCGCTTGTTGAGGTCCCGGACAGCTTCAAGAAAATCTTGCTGGTGCGCGATACTGTGAAACCCACCTATGACCAGCACGGAATCCTTACTATGAGTGTCCTAGATTTCTTGCTGAATCCCAATAGTCTCGATTAGTTCCCTACGTTAGTCCTGTCAGGTTAGGGGTTCCGGTGGGGGCTTCGTTGCTGGGGGCGCTCGCGGCGAAAAGGGGATTTCCCCCTCGCGTTTTGCGCGACTATTGTCGCAAAACGCTCACCAGCCTCTCGCTGAGTCGCCCCCCTGCTCCGGCCGCGCCCGGTATCCCGGTCCGGGTCACTTTTGTGGGTAAAAGGTGGGATTTGGGCTGTAGCTGCCAATAATGGCAGCTACAGCCCAAATCCCCCTAGTTATCCACGTTGATAGTGCCTCTGAGTTTCTCTAAATAGCTGGGATAAAAACTATTTAAACGCCTCGGTGTGCCATATATGGCACACCGAGGCGAATTAATAGGTTTAAGTGTGCCGGCCGGAAACCTTGGGTCGTAAAACTGGGCGAATGCGGTGGTGTTCGCCGGACGCACAGTAATAAAAACCAGACCCGCTCAAGTACCAGATTCTCGCCCGGATTTGGTGAATCGGCAGTCCACGGCAAGTAGACCCAACGAACTGTGGGTTGCTGATATCACGTATGTTCGAACCTGTCCGGGTTCGTGTATACAGCGTTCGTAACCGATGTTTATAGCCGAAAGATTGTAGGCTGGGCGACGCGATCCTCAATGAAAACCGAGGCTCTACCGCTGGAGGCGCTCGAGCAAGCCATCCAGGCAGCGAAAGAAACTCTCGTGAATCTTACGCATCACTGCGATCATGGCTCGCAGTACACGAGTATTGCCTATAACGAGAAACTGGCTGATTACGGGATCAAGCCCTCCACGGGGAGGGTGGGTGATTCCTACGATAACGCGCTAGCCGAGGCTATCAACGGCCTATACAAGGCTGAGTTGATCTACTCCCACCCCTGGGCATCACTGACAGAGGTTGAGTTCGCCACGCTGAACTGGGTGCACTGGTGGAACAATGAGCGCCTACACGAAGCGCTCGGATACCGCACTGCAGCCGACATCATCGATATGTATAATCAAACCCGGGTCAGCTCACTGACCCCCGTATAAGAAACGGAACAAAACCCAGGACACTTCAGGTCGATAACATTCATGTGCGTACCGACCCTGCAGGGAATATCAAACCCGACAAACAAAAATCCACCGAGAAGATTGATGGAGTCGTCGCCACGATCATGGCCCTCGACAGAGCCATCCGAAACGGCACTGGGCACGTGAGCGGCAGCATCTACGACCAACGAGGACTACTCGTTATTTGATAGTATTTTCGTATGGACAATTTTAGAGAGCTCTCATGTGAAGATGCCAGAAACTTGATAGGTTATACCTGTAGGCCTATGGGGAAGTATTCTTCAGTTCGTTACTGCGAGAATGCCCCTCGTATTGTAAAGGCACAAGAGCAGGCCAAGAAACAACCGGTTCCTCCTGAAGAAATCATCAAGTATGTCAACGAGTTTTTGAAGGCTTTGGACATGCCGACTGTTGAATCCCCACGGCTAGATCTTCCTTCGGGGCTGATTAATGATGAACTCGAAGATTACATTGACAGCCATCTGTATGCGCCGATATGTGACGCTGGAGGAGATTGCCGAGACCTGGTGTGGATGAAATTCACTAACCTTGGTTTCCTTGGAGTTGTTGCTGTAAGTAACGACATCAATTTCGACATACCAAAAGATGGGGATTCCCACTTATGTAAACGGAAAACTTCAGGAATCATTGTTCATGCCCTCGGACAATCGTGGGATAGGAGATTCGTGCTTGCTTTTCCGCTGAAATCTATTCCGGAGGATTTGCGCCGAGGTCACATTGAAACTGGCATTGGGAATTACCTGATAGAACGCAATGTTCCGATACTGGATTACTACTCGCACAGATACTAATTTCAGTACGTGATTTGAGAGCCTTCCTTTCGAGGAGGGCTTCTCCCTTTTATTGGAGACAACACATGGGTTTCATTGATTGGCTTCGAAGCAATAGTTGGGTTAAAGGACAAATTGTGTGTTTTTTATCCGTCGTGGCGAAGATTACAGCGTTGAAGCATGCCCGGTTTGGGGCTAAATTTAGCCCCAAACCGGGATACACTTAAGGCCTATTAGCCCCTCGCTGGTCGCCATAGGGGGTAGTGTCGGCTGGCGAGATTACCGACCGCACGCCGAAACCCGAATACCCCAACAGTTAGGAAATGCCATGAACTTAGATTCTCGCCCCCTCGCCCCACACCCTTATGCTGAGGCGCTCCCGCAGCTACCGTCCTTTACCCTTACCAGTGAAAACTTACAGGAGGGAGTGGCCATGCCTCGCGACTTTTCCGGGGAGGGCGCAAACCATTCCCCCCAATTGTCCTGGTCCGGAGCACCAGCGCAGACCGCCTCTTACGTCCTAAGCTGCTTCGATCCTGATGCTCCCACCCCGTCCGGCTACTGGCATTGGACGGTGGTGGATATTCCCCCGTCAGTGACTTCCCTGCCGCTGGGGGCAGGAGCGGACGACGTGACCATTCAGGCCCTGACCGAGGGGCGAGCATTTCATATCCGTAACGATAGCGGGGATTTTGCTTATGATGGTCCTTTCCCGCCGGCGGGGGACCGGGAACACCGCTATGTTTTCGCAGTTCACGCCTTGAAAATCCCCAGCCTGGAGCTGGATCCGGCCACCGCGACGAACGCCACGGTACACTTCATGAGCCTGTTCAACGGTTTGGCGCGCGCGACCCTGACCGCCACCTATCGCCGCTAGTGGCTTAGCGGTGCGGCGGCGCTAGGCCGGTGGGGGCGCTTCGTCGCGGGGGCGCTCGCGGCGGAAAGGGGGAGTACCCCCTCGCGTTTTGCGCGACAATTGTCGCAAAACGCTCACCCCCCAGCCTCTCGCTGAGTCGCCCCCTGCTCCGTCGCGCCTGACACCCAGTTCGTTTTTTTCTTGCGGAGTGCAAAAACGGCGAATTTGGGACGGGATTTGTCGGCGGAGGAGCCGCGTGTGCCGTCAAGTGGGGCAGAGGCGTTAAGAAACGGCATAGGTGTGCTGTTTTAGCCGAAATTCAGTGCAGGGTGGTCGCGCCCGACACCCCGGTCCGGGTCACTCTTGCGGATAAAAGGTGGGATTTGGGCTGTAGCTGCCAATAATGGCAGCTACAGCCCAAATCCCCTTAGTTAGCCACGCCGGGGAATCTAGCGAGCGTGCACGAGTGACCGATTTCGGTTCGGTTTGCCGCCCCCTGATTCAGCTGAAAACGGGTCTACCAGCTGTTTTGCAAAAGCTCGGGGGAGCCGTGGGGCGGATTTTGGTTTGAAATCGGTCGTTCATGCAGATACCCTCAGCCGGGGTTGCAATTGGCGCACTCAACCCGCCCATTGGCGAGGTCGGGCAATTCTCCCGCGCGCCCCGCGGGTCACTCAGCCGACAAGTCCAGGCAATCCCGGATTGGCGCCAGTTTTGCCCCGGTTTCCCGCCACTCGGTTTCCGGGTCGGAATCTGCCATGATGCCCGCCCCGACCCAGGCCTCCACGCCGAGGGCATCGAGCTGGGCACACCGCAGCGCTAAAGCCAACTGGCCCCCTCCTTGGGCATCGACCCAGCCGACCGGCCCGGCGTAACGCCCGCGATCCGCTTCAAACCGGGAGATAAACGTCCGCGCAAACTCCCGCGGCAGCCCGCACACCGCTGCCGTGGGGTGAAACTGCGCGACCAGGTGCAAAAGCGTCTTGCCCGCCGGCACCCGCAGGTGCAAATCCGTAGCCAAATGGGTCAGATTCGGCAGCTGTAACAGGTAGGGCCCGCTCGTCTCCAAATCGGGGTCGACGCGGCGCAAAGGCTCCACCACCGAACGCAGCGCCACCTGGTGTTCCGCCAGGTTCTTGGCCGAATGAGCCAAATCCAAATCCTCGCCGGGCGTCGCCGTGCCCGCCAAAACTCGCGAATGTGCCCGTCCCGCGGCGGCCTCCAGCAGCATCTCCGGCGTGGCTCCGACCAGCCCTCCGACATTGAAAATCCAGCAAGTCGGGTAGCGTTCGCGCAGGCGGGCAGCCAAAGCCCCGCCGGCTGTCCGCGCCCGCTCCGCGCCAGCCTCCCCGGCGAACTCGAAGCGTGCCGGGCGAGCCATCACGATTTTCTCCGCTTTGCCCGCCCGGATAGCGCGCACGGCGGCGGCAACGTTTTCCTGGTAAGACGTTTTTCCCACTACGGCGGCGGGTCGCGTCTGCAGGGCATCTTGGCGCTGGCGGTGGGGAAAGTTTTTAATCCAAGCCATGGCGGCCCGATACAATCGGTCCGCTCTAGGCTCATCAACACTCGCGGCCTGATAAGCCACGGTAATCCACGCCCCCTCCTCGTCGCTGCCCACCAGGAATGACGGCAGAACAAACACCGAGGCAGCCGCGCTATTAAAACCAAAGGACGCGAAAGCCACCGGACCCGTGCCGCGTCGCTGCACCGCATCAAACACCTGGGCGTGGTGTCCCACCAGGTACCACGCCGCGCCCGCCCGATCCAGGTCCGAGCCGTCCTCCCAATGCCAGGCCGGCGCAAAGTCCTGACCGGGAAAATCCCCCAAACCCGGCGCAGCCAACGTCAAGGAGGCGCCTTGTGCAGGGGGAGAAGCAAAGAAAAATCCGTCCGTGGGGAGTGCCGCGGCCTCCATCGGGACCAGCTCCGGGGACAAATCGCGGTCAAGAGCGCGAGTGTGGACGAATAGCATCCATCTATCCTAGGTTCCCCCGCTCAGCGCCCAAAACCAGCAGGGTAGCACGCGGGCAGACTCCCGACGCGGCCCTACGCCCGAGAGTACAGAACCTCCCGCCAGCCGCAATACCGGAATTTGAAGCGGTTATTGTTTAGTGCCGCCGAGGTTCAGGGTTCAATCTGACGTTCAACCCCGGGGGTGTCCCCCCGTGTCACTGCATCGCGGTATTACTGAGCCGGGAGCCCGCGGGTTCCCTGTATATCGTCACCGGGTTAGAGGACGGGTGGGGACGTTGCCCGCAGCGAGCCGGGAGATCCGCGCGACAGACCGACCCCCGGCGACACCCCGCCAACCGCCCTCCGAATAGGGACCCAAGTCCCAATAAGAAAACTCTTTTTTTCCTAAATCGAATCCGCGCTACGGGCCGCAGGCTGCCCAAAACCCGGAGAAGCTCGGCGATAATCCTGCATTCTGTGCAAAATTTACTGAGTTAGGGGGAAAAACTGTAGGGTGGAGCTGGCAACTCGCCTGGGAAGATTTTGCTGGTTACGGTGCCGGCAGGCAACTCAGGTGTTTTCAAAGATGGAGAAGCTATGAACGTTTACGTAGCGCTGCTGATAATGCTGTTAGTAGCCGCGGTAGTGGCCTTAGCTGGGGTTTTGTCCGGTTATCTGTTCGGTCCCACGAAACCAAACCGCGTTAAGAATGCCAACTATGAATGTGGCTGTGACCCCACTCCGGCTCGCGGAAACCAGGCGCGTTTCCCGGTTAAGTACTACCTGACCGCCATGATGTTTATCGTTTTCGACATCGAGGTGGTTTTTCTTTACCCCTGGGCGATTTCCTTTTTCCAGCAAGGAAAGTTCGGCATGTTCGTCATGATGACTTTCGTGGAACTGCTGGCAGTGCCTTTTATCTATGTGTGGGCCCGTCGCGGCTTTGACTGGAACTAAACCGTTCCAAGTATTTTGGAGGAAACCATAAAATGTTGGATCAAGATTCTGACGGCTTGGCGGCCTTGCCGGAAAAGCTCACTGATTTTGCTCGCGCCCTCTCGATTTGGCCCGTCACGATGGGTTTGGCGTGCTGTGCTATTGAGATGATGGCGACCGCGGCCTCACGTTTCGATATTGCCCGTTTCGGTTCGGAAGTGTTCCGTTCCTCTCCGCGTCACGCTGACGTGATGCTGGTTTCGGGTCGTGTCTCGCACAAGATGGCCACCATCATGCGCAACGTTTATGACGAGATGGCCGACCCGAAGTGGGTCATCTCGATGGGGGCTTGCGCCTCGTCGGGCGGCGTGTTCAATAACTACGCCATTGTGCAGGGCTGCGACCACGTGGTGCCGGTAGACATCTATTTACCGGGTTGCCCGCCGCGTCCGGAAATGCTGCTGGGGGCGTTGCTGAGCTTGCGCGACCACATCAAGGTCGATCCTTTGGGCAAGAATCGTGAGGAAGCCATCCGCAAGGCGGAAGCCGCGGCGCTACAGGCGGCCTCATTGAACGACATGAAGGGACTGATGGCGTGAGCGAAGAAACTCAAGATTTGCAAGCCGCCCCGGAGGGTGAACTGGAGCCGAAACTGCCCCAGTACGCCAATCCTCGCGGCGAATCCCTGGGGGTGCGCGACAACCCGTTCGGGGTTCACGGCACCGGCGACACTTCCGGTTACGGTCAGTTGCACCGGGAAGTTACGATGCCCGGGCAGTCTCCGAAGCCTTACGGGGGCTGGTTCGACGAGTGTGTGGACTACCTGGAGGAGGATTTGCGTAAGGCCGGAGTGGATCCTCTCACTGCCATAGACCGGGTCGTCGTTTCCCACGGTGAGCTGACGATTCACGTCGCCCGCGAGCACCTGGTGACGGTCGCAAAAGCACTGCGTGACGACCAGGACTTGCGCTTTGAGCTGTGCATGGGCGTGTCCGGGGTGCATTACCCGCACGACACCGGGCGGGAACTGCACGCCGTGTACCACTTCATCAGCGTGACCCACAACCGCAACCTGCGCATCGAGACTGCGGCTCCCGAGTCAGACCCGAAAGTCCCCTCCATCGTGGATATATACCCCGGAAACAACTGGCACGAGCGGGAAACTTTCGACATGATGGGCATCATCTTTACCGGCCACCCGGCCTTGACCCGATCCCTGCTTCCCGATGATTGGGTCGGACACCCGCAGCGTAAGGACTACCCGCTGGGCGGGATTCCAGTGCAATTCAAGGGCGGCACCGTCCCGCCGGCTGACACGCGGAGGAGCTACAGTTGAGTACCGAAACTATGAACCCAGAGGCAAAAACGCAAAATGTTCATGCCACGGCGGGGGCTGGCGAATATGTGCCGGGAATGCCGGAGTTTTCCGTTCAGGACGGGGAATGGGCCGCGATGGCCGCTGACCTCGAGTCGGCTCACAATGACCGGATTGCCGTCAACTTGGGCCCGGTGCACCCCTCGACTCACGGCGTGTTGCGCGTAGTGGTGGAACTGGAAGGCGAAACGATTAAGGATTGCCGCCTAGGCACCGGCTACCTGCACACCGGTATTGAAAAGTCCATGGAATACCGCACCTACAACCAGGGCGTGGCCTACTGCACCCGCATGGACTACGTGGCGCCGTTTTTTACCGAAGTCGCCTGGTGTTTGGCGGTCGAAAAAGCTCTGGGGGTAACGGATCAGGTGCCACGGCGGGCTAAAGAAATCCGGGTGCTGTTGATGGAGCTGAACCGGATTGCTTCGCACCTGGTCGCTATCGGCACCGGCGCGAACGAGCTGGGCGCGACGACCATGCTGACCACCGGGTTCCGGGCTCGTGAAGAAATCCTGCGGATTTTTGAACACATTACCGGCCTGCGCATGAACAACACCTATATGCGTCCCGGCGGCGTGTCCAACGACCTGCTGGACGACACCATCGACATGATTCGTGAAAAGCTCCCGCTGGTCAAACGCGACATTGGCGAAATGCAGGACTTGATTATGGCCAACCCGATCTTTATCGGCCGTATGAAGAACGTGGGGTGGTTGCCGCTGTCCACCATGATGGCACTGTCCCTGACTGGTCCGTGTCTGCGGGCGGGCGGTTTGCCGCTGGATATGCGCAAGTTGCAGCCCTACTGCGGGTACGAGACTTACACTTTCGATGTTCCCACCCGCGACCATTCCGACTGCTACACGCGTACCGAGGTGCGTTTTGAGGAAATGTATCAGTCTCTGCGCATTGTCTACCAGGTGCTGGATCGTTTGGAGCAAAGCGAGGGTGAGCCGGTCATGATTGCCGACCCCAAGTTCGCTTACCCCTCCAAGCTGACCATCGGCGCGGACGGCCAAGGCCAGGATCCGGAGCACGTGTCGCATATTATGGGGCATTCGATGGAGGAACTCATTCACCACTTCAAGCTGGTGACCGAAGGGTTCAGAATCCCGCCCGGTCAGGTGTACACCCAGATTGAACACGCCAAGGGCATCCAGGGCGTGCACCTGGTAACCGACGGCGGTACCCGCCCTTACCGCGCGCACTTCCGCGACCCCTCTTATGCAAACCTGCAATCTGCCTCCATGATGTGCGAGGGTGGCTTGATTTCTGACTTGGTGGTGTCAATCGGTTCGATTGACCCGGTGTTTGGAGGTGTGGATCGATGAAACCGTATCCCGAGGACGTCAAAGCGCGTCTGGTTCGCGAAGGCCGAGAGATTATTGCTCGCTATCCCGAAGGACACTCGCGTTCGGCGCTGTTGCCGTTGCTGCACCTGGTGCAGTCCGAAGATGGCTTCGTGTCCGCCAACGGTATCGAGCTGTGCTCTGAACTGTTGGGGATTAGCCCCGCGGAAGTTTCGGCGGTTGCCACGTTCTATACCCAGTACAAGCGCCGTCCCAACGGGGAATACAACGTGGGGGTGTGTACCACTTCGCTGTGTGCCGTCATGGGTGGCGACGAGATTTGGGAAACCGTGTGTGACCACTTGGGCATTGGTAACGGGGAAACGACCGCGGACGGGAAAGTTACCCTGGAAGCGATTGAATGTAACGCTGCCTGCGACTTTGCCCCAGTCATCATGGTGAACTGGGAATTCTTCGATAACCAAACTCCGCAATCGGCCGTGAAACTCGTTGACGATTTGCGGGCGGGCAATCCGGTGAAACCGACCCGCGGCCCGAATCACGTCCCGACCTTTAAGGAAAACGAGCACCTCTTGGCTGGTTTCGAGGACGGACTGGCCGATGAGGGCGAATCCGCCGGTGTCCCCACCCTGTTGGGCAAGCGCATCGCTGCGGAAAAAGGTTGGGGAATCCCCAGCGACCCGGGCTGGTCCGCTCCCGAACCGAAGGAAGGTGAATAGTCATGAGTGAACTGAACCTGACGGACATTCCTGGTGGCGAGGTGCCGCTGACCCCGATTTTGTCGGATATGTGGGGTGTGGACCGGTCTTGGACCCTGGAGGCCTACCGGGCGCGCGGGGGATACCAGGGTCTGGAAAAGGCCAACTCGATGGATCCCGCCGATGTGTTGGCTGCGGTCAAGAACTCGGGGTTGCGTGGGCGTGGTGGCGCTGGCTTCCCCGCTGGTTTGAAGTGGTCGTTCCTGCCTCCCGATGACGGTTTGCCGCGCTACCTGACAGTGAACGCTGACGAGTCCGAGCCGGGGACCTGCAAGGATATTCCACAAATCATGGCGAACCCGCACGCCCTCATCGAGGGAATGGCGATTTGTTCCCGCGCGATTCGCTGCGAACACGCTTTCGTGTATCTGCGCGGAGAAGTGACCCACCCGCTGCGCCGGCTGCTGGCCGCTATCCGGGAAGCTACCGAGGCGGGACTGCTGGGCGACCTCAAGATTACCGCCCACTCCGGGGCAGGAGCCTACATCTGCGGTGAGGAAACCGCTCTGCTGGATTCGCTGGAAGGTCGGCGCGGACACCCGCGGTTGAAGCCGCCGTTCCCGGCCGCCCAGGGCTTGTATGCCCGTCCCACCGTCATCAACAACGTCGAGACGATTTCCCAGGTCGCCGGCATCTTTAAGTATTCGGATAACTGGTACGCCTCGATGGGTACGGAAAAGTCCAAAGGACACGGGATCTTCTCGATTTCCGGCCATGTCGCCCACCCCGGCCAGTTTGAGGCGCCGTTCGGAATTACGATGCGTCAATTGTTGGGATACTGCGGCGGGATGCGATCCGGTCATGACTTGAAGTTTTGGGCGGTGGGGGGTTCCTCGGCACCTATCTTTACCCCCGAAGAACTCGATGTTCCCCTGACTTATGAGGAAGTCGTCACCGCCGGGTCGATGCTGGCTACCCGCGCTATTCAAGTGTTTGACGAAACGACTTCGGTCGTGCGCGTCATGACCCGCTGGATAGACTTTTATCAGCATGAATCCTGCGGCAAATGCACCCCGTGCCGGGAAGGCACCTATTGGATGAAGCAAATCATGCACCGCCTCGAAGCCGGTAAAGGCGAGGTCGGCGACGTGGACAAGCTGCTGTCGATTACTTCCGAGATTGGCGGGCGCTGTTTCTGCGCGCTGGGCGACGCGGCCATCACGCCGGTGAAGTCAGGCATTCAGCGTTTCCGTGACGAGTTTGAAAAAGGCTACACAACCCCGGCTTGGGAGTTGTTCCCCTACGAACGCAGCGTGTACTACCACGAGGCATCGGGCGAGGCAGGTAAATAAATGAGCGACGAAGTGCAAATGGTCAATATCAAAGTTGACGGCAAGACCCTGGAAGTGCCCAAAGGCACCCTGGCGATTCGGGCTTGCGAGATGGCAGGAGTCTACGTGCCGCGCTTCTGCGACCACCCGTTGCTGAAACCGGTGGCCGCCTGCCGCGCGTGCCTGGTCGAGGTAGCTATGCCCAACCGGCAAGGCGAGGTCGCCAAGATGCCTAAACCGATGCCGGCCTGCTCGACCACCTGTTCGGACCGGATGGAGATTTACACCCAGTTCAGCTCCAAGGTCGCGGCGAAGGCCCAAAACGGTATCTTGGAGTTCCTGCTGGTCAATCACCCGCTGGACTGCCCGGTTTGCGATAAAGCCGGGGAATGCCCGCTGCAAAACCAGACTTTCATGGAAGGCAACCCGACCTCGCGTTTCACCGATAACAAGCGTGTCTGGCCCAAGCCGGTGCGTCTGACTTCCGAGATTCTGCTGGATCGGGACCGCTGTGTGCTGTGCCAGCGCTGCGTGCGTTTCGGTAAGGAAATCGCCGGTGATGCCTTCTTGGACCTCCAAGGGCGGGGCGGCGGTTCTTCTCCGCGCGACGACCACTTCTTTATGGGCGAGAACATCGGTTCTTTCGACACGCAGGTGTTGGGGATTTATGACGAGGAGGCGAACCCGGACGGCGCTACCGTCACCCCTTGTGAATCTATGACCGGCCCGAGCGGGGAGCCCGGTATTATCGGTTCGATGCATTCGGGTAACCCGGACGTGGCGCACCGCGACGTGTCCGGTCGACGTTTCGCCTCGTACTTCTCCGGTAACGTCACCCAGATTTGTCCGGTCGGAGCGCTTACGAACGCCTCTTACCGTTTCCGGGCGCGTCCTCACGACCTCATTTCGACCCCCTCGATTACCGACCAGGACGCCAGTGGGGCGGAAATCCGCGTCGATGCGCGCCGTGGGGTCGTGCTGCGCCAGCTGGCGGGGGATAATCCCGAAGTCAACGAGGAATGGATTTCTGACAAGGATCGTTACGCTTTCGCGTGGCAGTCCTCTACCGACCGTTTGACCCGCCCGATGGTGCGCAACGACGCGGGCGAGTTGGAGGAAACCGACTGGGGCACTGCCCTTTCCCGGGCCGCCGCCTATGTTAAAGAATCTGCGCAAAACTCCGAAGTCACGTTCTTTCCCGGTGAACACCTCACCCTCGAGGACTACTACGCTTGGGGCAAGTTCGCCCACGTGGTGGGCAAATCGAACATCGTGGATGCGCGCTCACGGGACTTCCGTATGGACGAAGTGAACTTCATCAGAATGCGGGTCGCGGGACGTCCTCTGGAAGTGACCTACCAAGACGTTGAAAAAGCGCCGTTTGTGTTCCTGGTCGACCTGGAACCGGAGGACGAATGCGCCACCCTGTTCCTGCGGCTGCGTAAAGCCACACAAAACCACGGCACAAAAGTCGCCACCCTCGCCTCGTTCTTGAGCGAAGGGGCGCGCAAACTCGGTGCCACCCTGGTGCAAAACCAGCCGGGGGAGCAACTCCAAATCCTGCAAGACATCATCGATGGTAAAGGCGAGTTTGCGTGGGTGAAGGAATCTCTGAGTCAGCCCGGCTCGCTGGTGCTGATGGGAGAGCGCGCCAGCTTGGTCGTTGACGAGCTGGAATATGCCGCACGCTTGGCTGACGCCACTAATGCTGCCTGGGCGTGGATACCGCGGCGTGCCGGTTCGCGTGCTGCTATCGAAGCGGGCTGTTTCCCCGGTCTGCTGCCGCGTGGCCGCCTAGTGACCGACCCGGCAGCTCGTGCCGACATTGATGCGGCTTGGGATCTCAAGGAGCCGCTGCACGAGAATCTGCCGCTGTGCTTCCGCTGCATGTTGACCCCCGAGGCTTGGGAACAGTTCCTACCCGGCACCACCATGGTGATGGGCGGGGTGGACCTGCGCGACCTGGAGGATCCGGACGGAACACGGGAAGTCCTCAAAGGTGTGAAGCACGTCATCCAGCTGGAAGTGCGCAAAACCGAGATTACCCAGTACGCCGATGTCGTGCTGCCGGTGGCTCCGCCGCATGAAAAGAGCGGAACTTTCATCAACTGGGAGGGCCGGCTGCGCCCCTTCGGTCAGGCTTTGGCGTCCCACGCACTGCCGGACTGGAAGGTCATGAATCTGCTGGGTCGGGCCGCGGGCTACGACTTGGGGCTGGACTCTTTGGCCGCTATCTGGCACGAGTACGAGGAGTTGGGTCCCTGGCAAGGCATTCGTTTGGGGGCGCCGTTCCGTGAGGATCCTCCCATTGTCCCGCCCGAGGCCGGTCAGGCCTTGGTCATCACCTGGAAGCCGCTGCTGGACGCGGGGCGCTGCCAGGACGGTGAACCGTACTTGGCGGGAACCGCCAGAGTTCCGGTGGTGCGCATGAGCGCGGAAACCGCTCGGGAAAACGGTATTACCGACTTTGCCAAGATTACGGGGCCGAAAGGTGCCTTGACCCTGCCGGTGGTGCTTACGGACATGCCGGAGCGGGTCGTGTGGATGCCGGAATCTTCCCCCGGATCTTTGGTTCACGAAACCTTGGGTTCGGCTTACGGCCAGCTTGTTAGCTTGAAAGCAGCGGAGGCGTAACCATCATGTACACATTGATTCCTATCCTGACCGTTATGGGAGCTGACTTGTGGCCCGCCGGGGCGTCGGCTCCGAAAGGGGCTGACTTCAGCCAGGAAACCTGGTGGATTTCCCTGATTAAAGCCCTGATTATCATCGTGACGCTGATTCTCTATGTGCTCTTGGCGCTGTGGGTGGAGCGCCGCGGCTTGGGGCGTATTCAAACCCGTCCTGGTCCGAACGTGCGTGGTCCGCTCGGTCTGCTCCAGGCGGTTGCGGACGCCGGCAAGATGGTGTTCAAAGAAAACTTCCGTCTCAAGGGCGCCGACACCCTGATTTATCTGGTTTCCCCGATTCTGGTGGCATTCACGGCTTTCGCTATCTTCGCGCTGATTCCTTTCGGTCCGAACGTGACGATTGGCGGAATATCCACCCCGCTGCAGCTGTTTGACTCCGGGGTCGCCACCTTGATTGTGTTGGCGATTTCCGCCGTCGGTATCTATGGGATTGTTCTGGGCGGCTGGTCAGCGAACTCTCCGTTCCCGCTGCTGGGTTCCGTGCGTTCCACGGCTCAAGTTATCTCCTACGAACTGGCGATGGGCACCGCGTTGGTCAGTGTATTCATCATGGCTGGTTCCATGTCCACCTCCGAAATCGTGGAGGCGCAAAAGGATCCGAGCTGGCTGCTGGGACTGCTGCCCGCCTTCATCGTCTATCTCATCGCTTCTTTCGGGGAAACGAACCGTCTGCCGTTCGACCTGACCGAATGCGAAAGCGAGCTGGTGGCCGGACACCAAACCGAATACTCGGGAATGAACTTCGCCTGGTACTACCTGGCCGAATACATCAACATCTTTAATGTTTCCGCCGTCGCGGTAACCATGTTCCTGGGTGGCTACAAAGCGCCGTGGCCGTGGGACTTCATGAACCCCGTCACCGGGTCTCCGTGGTGGGGGATTCTGTGGTTCACCCTCAAGGTGTGGTTCCTGTTCTGGATTTTTGTGTGGGTTCGCGGCACTCAGGTGCGTTTCCGCTATGACCAGTTCATGAACCTCGGCTGGAAGGTCTTGATTCCCATCGGCTTCGTGTGGATGATGGCGGTGGCCTGGATTAAGGCTCTGCCCGTGTTCTTCGGCTTCAACTCGCAACAAATCATGATTGCGGTGGCTGTGGTCTGCGTGGTGCTGCTGGTAATCGTGATGCTGATTCCCATCAAGAAAGTGAAACCGCCCGTGGCCAAACCCTTTGACCCGATGGCGGACGGATTCCCGGTCCCGCCCCTGCCCGGACAGGAGCTGCCCCCCAGTCCGCGTTCTGGACTCTTGAAAGTTACTCCCAACACCCCGGCTGAGGCAGCCATCACGGGCGGAAAGGAAGAAAAGTGAGCGCAGAAACTTCTGACAACAATTTGGTCGCCTCCCCTGACGAACCGGAAAACACCGCTGGTGCCGGTCCTGCCCCCACCGCAGACGCGGATCCGCAACTGTGGCAACGTAAGAAAAAAGGCGCCATCGCGGAGTCGCTGAAAGCAGTCGCCGGTTTCGGGGTCACGTTCCGCAACTTCTTCCGCCCCTACGTAACTGAACAGTACCCCTTCGAAAAGGTGCCGACCCAGCCGCGCTACCACGGACGCCACCAGCTGAATCGTTACCCGGACGGCTTGGAAAAGTGCGTGGGCTGCGAACTGTGCGCTTGGGCGTGCCCGGCCGACGCCATCTATGTGGAGGCCGCCTCGAACACCCCGGAGGAACAATACAGCGCCGGGGAACGTTACGGGCGGGTCTACCAAATCAACTATCTGCGCTGCATCTTTTGCGGGATGTGCATCGAAGCCTGCCCGACGCGGGCTCTCACGATGTCCAACGATTACGAGATTTGGGACGACAACCGCGAGGATTTGATTTTTGAAAAGGACCGCCTGTTGGTTCCTTTGGATGCCGGAATGCTCGACACGCCCCACCCGATGGCGTCAGGCACTTCTGACATGGATTACTACAACGGAAGCGTCACCGGCCCGACCCCCGACCAGATTGACTGGGTCGCGAGTCGCCGTCCGCACGATGCCTCCTTGGCCAGCGCCGGGAAACCGGCACAGGAGGTGAAAGCATGAGCCACTTGCTGCAAGCGGCCGCGGCCTTACCCGAGATGGGCACCGGTCAGACAATCTTCGTAGCAGCGTGTTCCGCTCTAGCGTTGATTGCGGCTTTGGGCGTCGCGTTGTCGAATCGAGCTGTTCACGCCGCGGTCTATATGGTTGCCATGATGGTGTGTGTGGCAGGCATCTACTTTTCGGTTGGTGCCGAGTTCCTGGGCGCGGTCCAGATTGTGGTTTACACCGGAGCCATCATGATGATGTTCCTGTTCGTCATTATGTTGGTGGGGGTGCAAGCCGTGGACTCGCCACGAGATTCCAAAGTTGTGACCGTCGCGGTGTCGGTACTGTTGGCCATCGCTTTCGGGATTATGGCGATAGTCGCGGCCGCGAACACCACGGTGAACGGGGCTCCGGCGCAGCCCAGCGGGGATCCGAATCCGGTCCAGCTGGCCACCGAAGTCATCAACACTTACTATGCGCCGCTGGAAATGATCGCCACCCTGCTGATTGTGGCCGCGGTCGGGGCGATGAGCTTGACCCACTCTGAGGCGCTGTTGCCGCGCGTGACCCAGTCTTTCCTGGTGAAGCAGCGGATGAAAGCGTACCGGGAGACTGGTCACGTCCTGGGCCAGACCGTGCCGCCGGGCGTTTATGCCGAAACCAACGCGTTGGACGTGCCGGCTATCAGCGGCGAAACCCAGCGTCCGGTGTCGGAATCGGTGCCGCGCGTGGTGCGAGTTCGCGGCGAAGAACGGTCGCTTGGGGAAGCCTCGCCGTGGACGGCTCGCGCTCTGGCGGCCGAAATCAGCGGCGACGTGAGCTTGCACGGAGCGAAAACCTCCACACTGGTCGCGCGTTCCGGCGCGGCGGGAATGCCCGGACCGGGCGCTCCCGAGATGACGGCGGAACTGGAAAAGCCGCTCGACAAAACTATTGCGGGCCAAACCGAACCTGGTGAAGCCACGAAAGAAGGAGAAAACGCATGAACGTGATGTTCCTGGTATTCGTGGCCCTGGGCCTCTTTGCCGTGGGCTCCCTGACCGTGCTGCTCCACCGTTCCGCAGTGATTGCCCTGATGGGTGTGGAAATCATGCTGAACTCGTGCAATATCGCGCTGGTGGCTTTGGGAGAAGCCAACGCTAACATGACCGGCCAGGTCCTGGCTTTCTTTGTGATGACCGTGGCGGCGGCGGAAGTCGTAGTCGGCTTGGCCCTGATTGTGTCGCTGTTCCGCTCCCGGCGCACCACCTCCCTCGACGACTTCAACCTGTTGAACGGCTAAGGGGGAAAGGAAAATATGTTGCAAACTTTCAATCTTGTCAACGGGCTGGCTAGCGGCGCGATTCTGGAATTCGGAGCCGCCACCGGCATGGCTCAATACGCCTGGCTGATGATTGCCATTCCTTTCGTCAGTTCCATGTTCCTGCTCATTGCGGGACGTCGCGTGGATTCCTGGGGACACTACCTGGGAATGCTGGCGCCGTGGGCTTCCTTCGTGATTGGCGTGGCCATTCTGGCGGATATGCTGGGACGTTCCCCTGAGAATAGGGCGCAAAGCCTGATGGTGTGGAACTGGCTGCCCGGCTCGGAAGTGAACGTGAACTTCGGTCTGCTGCTGGATCCGCTGTCCATCTCGTTCGTGATGCTGGTGACGTTCGTCGGTGGCCTGATTCACATCTATTCGGTGGGTTACATGGCGGCTGACCCCGACCGGCGCCGTTTCTTTGCCTACCTGAATTTCTTCGTGGCCTCCATGCTGACCCTGGTGCTGGGCAGCTCTTACCTGGTGACGTTCGTCGGTTGGGAAGGCGTCGGTTTGGCGTCCTACCTGCTGATTGGTTTCTGGAACCAGGTTCACAACAACGCTTTGGCCGCGAACAAGGCTTTCATCATGAACCGTGTAGGCGACTTGGGGCTGCTGCTGGCGATGATGTCGATGTTCGCCGTGGTCGGCTCCGTGGATTT
>NZ_CAMYBV010000009.1 GCF_947254095.1 uncultured Mobiluncus sp. | reverse complement strand
TGCGATAATCGTGCGCGGGTCGGGAAGTTTAGACAAGACCGGCCCGTTCAAAGTGTTTGCGCGCGACCCTGGTTCCCAACAGACCAGCAAGACAGCCAACGATGAGCATCACGACGAAGAAGCCCAGCAGAATCGGAATCGTGACAACCTGCGCCATCTTGGCGGCGTAGTCTGCGTCCATTTGTTCGGCGATCTGCGACATATATGCATCTTGGTTCATAAATAGCGGCATCCACGGTGACACGTAGATCGGCAGAATAAACAGTGCGTATGCCAGCGGAACGCGAACCTTCACGCTCTTCGGCCCCTTGGTGATCACCAAGTCGGCGAGCAGGCCGAATACAGCGGCCACCGCGATGCCGCCCACCCAGTGGCCGGTCACGGAGAAGAGGATTTCGATGATGATCAGCATGATTGTCAATGCCCCCATCTTCGGAGTGCGTGCTGTGAACAGCGCAAAGACGATGCCGTTAACGAGGATAGAAAGCAAGAAACCGGCATACATGGCGGCGGGGATGAACCCGAGCATTCCGAATGCAAACACGATGACGAACATCAAGGCGGTGAAGACGCCAATGTTGATGAAGTCGCGCGTGTTGAGGCGCGAGGATGTAGGCGTAGACATAGTTTTTCCTTTCATGTGCTTATACGTGCTGTGTTTAGACGAGTTGCCATCCAGCTGCGTTGATGCGTTCTTGCCAGAAATCGCGGTATTGACCTGGCTGGTTGACCAGCTCGTCGTGGCACCCGCGCTGGGCGATACGCCCATCGTGGGAGAGCACAATGATTTGGTCAGCTTGGCGAATGGTTTCAAGTTTGTGGGCGATCACGATCAGCGTGGAGTGCTTGCGTAGCTCGTTCATCGCCGCAACAATGTTGGCTTCATTTTCCGCGTCCAACGCGCTGGTGGCCTCATCGAACAGCACGATCGGGGCCTTCTTCACCAAGGCGCGGGCGATAGAGACGCGTTGCCGTTCCCCACCCGACAGTGCACGCCCGCCAGCCCCAGCCAGTGAATTCCAGCTGTCTGGGAGCCGGTTGACGATTTCGGTCACGCCCGACAGGTCAGCGGCCCACCTGATTTCTTCATCGGTGGCTTCGGGGTTGCCAAGGCGAATGTTGGTTTCGAGAGTGTCGTTGAATAGGTAGACGTCTTGGAAGACCAGGGATATCTGGCGCATCAGGTCTTCGGTGGTTTGCTCGCGCACGTCCACTCCGCCAACGCGTACGCTGCCGGACTGCACATCCCAGAAACGTGCAATCAACCTCGCGATTGTGGTTTTTCCGCAGCCGGAAGGGCCAACCAGGGCACACATGCCGCCTTGCGGGACATGGAAGGAAATATCACGGAGAACCGGGGTGTCCGGATCGTAGCCGAAGGTGACGTCCTCGAAACGAACATCACCAGGGGCGTTTATCGGTGTGGAGGCATCGGGTTCGGACAGTTCGGGGGCATCCATGACCTTGTCGACGTGGTTCATCTGCTGGCGGCGTTCTTCCAGCCCGGTCATGCAGCCACCGATGTCTTGGAGCATGGTGGTGAACCGCAGGCACATGCCGATTGTGACCACGGCGTTCAGCGCATTCATTTGCCCGCCGAGGGCGAGTTGGGCGGTCAGCCAGATCATCATCACGACAAGGGCTTGGACGAACATTCCATTAATCAGGTTCGCTAATGTTTCGATCCACAATGCTTTGCGGCTTTTGCGGTCAGCCTGTTTGAATGCCCGATCAAGGGCCGGGTAGTCGTCGGCGACATGGCAGGAGCGCAGCGCGCCTTGGCAGGTGGCGAATTCGACCATGCGAGCCGCCAACTCTGACTCGGCTGGTTCGGAAACCTGCTTACCTTTATCAAGAAGCACGCGGGAGATATGGAGGAAGGCGAGCATGATCGGGAAGGCGATCGTCAAGGTCAGTCCCAGCCGCCAATCCCAGAACCAGGTTCCCACAGTGATCACCAGCACGGCTGAGAGTTTTTGGACGAGGGAGAAAATGAAATGTGCCGCCGACTCGCCCAAGTTCATCATTTCCTGGGTGACCATGCGCGACAGCCGTCCAGAGCTACCCGAATCGAACACTCCCAACGGTAGGCGGGCTACCTTGTTGCCGACCGCTTGGTGGACGTCGTGAATGAATCCGAGCGCGCCGATATAGCCGGTGCGCATGCCATAAAACTCCGTGCCCACGCCCAGCACCGCGATCACCGCCAAGGCGATGAGCCAGCCCCAAAACGACAGCCCCCACACCGGCATTCCGGTCGCTAGGGCACTTGCTGCGGGAAGCAGAGTCAGCAGGGCAAAGCCGTGACACAGTCCTGAGACCGCACCCCACGCTTGACCGACCGAGAGGTCTCGCCACGAGGCGGGTTCCATCAAACGCTTAAAGCGTGGCAGCAATAGTTGATTCATCGTGTCATCTCCTCGCATGCACCTTGGGCAAGAAGTGCCTGATAGTGCGCATTACCCAACAGCTCGTCGTGTTTACCGACCACAGCAATGCGCCCGCGTTCCATGACGACGATTTGGTCTGCCCCTCTGATCGAGGCCAGTCGGTGGGCGATCACAATCACGGTTCTGCCTTTGGCAAGAGTCGAGAGAGCTTGTTGAATTTTCGATTCCGATTCCGGGTCCGCCATCGCCGTCGCCTCGTCCAGCACCAACACTGGGGCATCAACCATGAGCGCCCGGGCGATCGCGATACGGGCTGCCTGCCCGCCCGAAACGTGGGTGTCCTCCCCCAACACGGTGTCGTAACCATCTGGCAGGCTCATGATGAACTCGTCGATCTGCGCTGCTCTCGCCGCCTGCCGCACCTGATCCAAGGTTGCGTCTGGCGCGCCCAGGGCAATGTTGTTGTGGATGGTGTCGCGAATAAGCTGTGCATCTTGCAGGACGAATGCGACCGTCGAATACAACACATCCTGGGAAATGCTCTTTAGATCAACCCCGCCGATGGTGATCGTGCCAGCGTCCGGGTCATCGAAGCGGGCAATCAAACTCGCCAACGTCGACTTCCCCGCACCCGACGGGCCAACCAGCGCGGTCACCGTGCCTGCCGGAATGCTCAGGCTCACCTCGTCTAATGCCTGGGTGTCGTCATAGGCATACGACACACCCCGAATCTCGATATCATGACCGTGTGGTGTCTGTGGCGCATCGGGCTGACTCAACGCCGGTAGCTCCATGACGTTCACCAGCCTCACTGCCGCAGACCCTGCGAGCTGGTACGACCAGGCGATGGTTGCGACTGCCATCAACGCTCCCGGCAGCACCAAGGCGATCAACGTCGTCGTTATCACCTCGTAGATACTCACCCAACCGGCGTTCATCATCAACGCGCCACCGCCAAGGTTCACGATCAACAACACCGGGATCGACACCCACGAAAATGAGGCGACCGACATCGACACCAGCGGCATACACCACGCCCGGTAGAACTTAGAAAACTCGTTAGCTGCATCTAAATAGGCTTTATGTGCTTGGCCGACCTTGCCGAACGCTTTCACCACTGAGATACCGGCAACGAACTCGGCCATCGTTGCCGAAACCTGAGCGAGCTTGGTGTCCATTTGCGCAGTCTTCTCATTCATCCCACGCATCGACATGCCATACATGCCCACATAAATCGGAATCGTCGCAATCGACAGCAGCGCGAGTCGCCAATCCACCACAAACGCATACATCAACAAGGCGAGCGGGGATACGATCGCGTTCAGTTTCTCGATCGGCCCGTGCGCGATCACTGTGTGCACCGTGGCCGTATCATCCTGAATGGTCTTGCGGATCTTCCCCTCACCCTCGCGGGTAAACCACGACAGCGGAGCAGTCGACATTCGGGCGGCAATTTGCCGACGCATCTGATTACGCAACGACAGGTCAATAAAATGCGTCACGCCCAATGCAACAAAATATAAGGTCAACCGGGCCATGTATGCGCTGACGAGGAGCATGACGATCCAGTTCACCCGCGCCGGGTCCACCTGGTCTTGCATAAGTTCTCTGCCAAGCTCCACCAGAGCCACATACGGGGCAATAGCCAACACACCAGAGAGAAAAGCCAAAACCTGCGCGATAAACAGTTTGCCTTTCACCGGCTGCGATAGCTGACGGATCGCGTTCTGGCCAGCGACAGATTTTTCCTTCGCGGACCCATACTCGCCTTCAACAACCTGATCCGTTACACTATCGTCCACGTAAACACCATCCTTATTAGATAAGGCTAACCTTACTTTATTTTTGGGAGGTGTGCCTAACCGTGTACGTCAACCGATACAACATCACCCTTACAGGGCCATGCTCACCTGTTCACCGGTGCGGAATACGAACCGAATCGTATCCTCGCCTACGATGGCGTGATCGATGAGTGCGCTCCACTGTGAGGGGTGAAACTCGCTCACAGGTTCGCCCGTGAGATCGTCGAGGGCTGTAGTCACGGCCGCATGTTTGGCTGTCTTTGCTCTGATGTCGGCTACCCATAGCTGGTTAGGTTCTGCCGCGCTGAAAATTACGATTGACTAAATCAGGACGGTTATCAATTATTTTAGCGAGCCTTATAGTTAGGAGTTTGCGCTCCCTAATCACACTTTTCACACCGGGTAGGCGCATTAGTCTGACGGTTTGCAACGGCCAAAACACCAACCCGACGACGCCATCGCGTGCCAAATTTTACGCACCCCATATGCGGAATACTTCTCGGCGTGAATACGAGCCATCCTGGCACAAACGGTCAACAGCCATCCGAACCACGCAACCCTTAAAACCCATGAATGCCTCTATGTCATATTCCAAATCCTCTCAAAAACAAGCAGAAACAAAACCCGGCACGCTTCAGCGTGCCCACCTGGGGTGTTTGTTGTTTTTTTGGGAGGTTCACGGCCAAGGTTTGCGAATTAGCGTTTTTTGTTGGTATTTCAACAATCGAAAGTCTTGATTTTTCGTGTTCGGGGTCACTCGTACTATTGAATCGTTGCTGGAAGTTCCGGCGGCAGTGTGAGGAGGTAGATCGTGATGTTAGCGACTTTGGATACGAAAACGGCTCCGGCACCGGTTGAATTACCACCGGCCGTGGAACCGACTGTGCCCGATGAAGGTTCGGCTCTTCCCTTGATTCCGATAACAGCCAGTCCTGGTGAACACATATGCGGGCCGATGAGTTCGGATTACGCTTTCTCCCTAGTGACAGACAAAATCGGCGATGCGGACTTCATCACTCACAAACAGATCGCCAAAATCCTGATGGAACAACTGGGCTACGAGCTGGTTTGTGATATTTTCATGAACCATCTAGCGCTGTGCGCCCGCTACGTCGCGGGGACGGTCAAAGCCCGTTACTTACTACCCGAAGGAGTCCAGATAATCCGATTTTTTCATGATTCATGGACATCATGTCCCCTGGAATATTGCGATGCAGACATTTCGATTGACCAAATCCCAGATGTAGAACCGGATTCGACAGAACAGGAGTAATCAACATGGACATCTTGACTTTAGATCGTGCTCAGGGCTATCTGATGCACGGGGCTTTTGGTGAACTAGTCGCGGACAAATACTTTCCCCCCGACATGACACTCCGACCCCTCACCCCCGAGGAATGGTCCTGGTTACCTGACGAAACCGACCCAGACTACTACAGTCCTTACTGGGGAGACCTGGTACAGGAACTGGAAGGACTCTACCGCTGCTATATCCATGTTCCCGACGATCCCGCCAATATGGTGTTTCGGTTTCTTCCCGCGACCATGGAGCCCCCTGGGAAAGGGGCGGGCGCCTTAGCGATAGCGGGAGCTCTGGCTCCGATTTTCCCTGCCTGGAGCGAGCTGCGCAGCGAAGTGGAACAAGTCATCGAGAGTTTTTCCTCAGCATCCCAAGACCTTGAGGCCGCACTGGAATGGGCCTACTGGGTACACAGCGTAATCTATGGAGAATCCGAACCAGACAGCGCCCTAGACGAAGCCTCAACCGAACTTAATCCCTCCGAACTCGACGATTTACAGGTCACCTCCGCCGCCCAGGCCGCCCAAGTTGCCTCCTGGTACGCCCTATGTGCGCTACGCAACGAAATCTCCTACGCAGAAGCCCTAAACCGAGCCATTCTGTGCCACGGCGCACCCATGGAACTCGGTTTCCTCACTGGGGCCTGCATGGGACTATCCCTCATGACCAACGACGACCCCCTACCAGTATGGGGCCTGGACCTGGTTCCCCAATACATCGAAGACATAGAAGGAACAGACAACGACTACTACGACACCGGACTGTTACTCCGCCTCATACCGAAAGCAATGATCGCCCGAGAATACGCACACCAATCCGTCCCGGGCCGACTATTCACTAGTTTGCAAAAAGGAGGTGAACACTCATGAAAACACTCAATGGCATGATAGCCAGCCAGGACACGAAACGGCAGATGCTAATCAACATCTCCGTATTCTGCAGCAACTACTTCGGCAATGAAATCAACGTAGGAGACATAAACAAACAACTAGCAGAAGAAGGAGAACCCCCATTGACCGAAGACGAGATTCAACATCTCAAACAAAACTGAAACAACAGAATCAAGCGCAACCTGAATTACGCAGACCGGGCTGTTTGAACTCATTTGTTCGTATCTTCTTCATGTGATCGCGTTCCTCGGCGGCGGCTGGTCGTTCCTTGTATTCTTTATTTGTATGTGCGGCCAGTTGCTGTGGGTACTGAAAATTATGCCGGAAACAAAGGGGATTCCGCTGGCAGAAATGTCCGATTTACTAAGTGTGGAGTAACAATCATGATAGAAACGAACTCAACGTGTTTGCCGATACTGTGCTTGGGTGAAGCGCTTATTGACGTCATTGAACGCGCGGGCGAGGTTGAAGAAAAGGTGGGCGGCAGCCCCTTGAATGTGGCGTGCGGTTTAGCGAGTTTGGGCCACCCCACCGCACTAGCTTCTTGGTGGGGGAATGATGCCCGCGGTCACAGCCTCGAACAACACTTACGCTCTGCCGGGGTGGACATTGTCGCAGGCAGCGCTAACGCCAAGAAAACACCGATATCGAACGCCCATATCGACTCCGCCGGTCGGGCGACCTACGACTTCGAGTTGGAGTGGCAAGTGCCGCCACTGCCGGACGCGACTCAGATTAGCCACCTACATACCGGCAGTTTCGCGGCTACACTCGCACCCGGCGCTTCTGCAGTAATCAGCGCGGTAAAGTCCATGGCAATCCGGGGAACTGTCAGCTATGACCCGAATATTAGACCTTCGCTGATGGGTAGTCCCGAGCAAGTGCGTCCTCAAATCGAGGAAATCATCAGCCTCTCCGATGTGGTGAAAGCCAGCGATGAGGACATTGCCTGGCTCTATGGAGATGACGTACCCCTCGAGTCTGTACTGCACAAATGGAAAGAGATGGGGCCGGGTCTGATTGTTGCTACCCGCGGACCGTGGGGTTCCTATGCACTTTGCGCCAACGACCGGGATATGTTGGTGGTTGATCCGCTCAATATCGAGGTCGCTGACACCGTGGGTGCCGGGGATTCTTTCATGGCGGGGCTGATTTCCGGGTTACTGGACGATGGACTGCTCGGCTCGGCGCCAGCCAAACAGCGCCTGCGGCAAGCCCGACTGAGTGACGTACAGGCGACTTTGCACCGCGCCACGATCACTTCGGGGCTCACGGTCAGCAAGGTCGGAGCCTACTCCCCCACACGTTCCGAAGTCGCGGAAATTCTCACCGCCGATCCCACGCTTTAGGCCGCGTCACATACGAAAATCCTGGCAACTATCGTAGTTGTCGATGTTACCGCAGGCCTAAAACTAGTCGAGCTGCGCAGCTGCGTCCAGCATCCGCTCCACCGGCGGACGGAATTTGCCGTTCGCGTCACGAGTCTCGGCGCTGTCTTTCAGATAGGTATCCAGGAATTCCCGCAGGGCGCTGCCCACTCCCAGGCCGGAAAGCTCGCCGGTTTGCGGGTCAATAGCGCCGTGCGCCCGGCCGGCAAAACTCACCAACCACATGTCCTCGCCCACCGGTACATCCGGGCTGAGCCGGGGCATCTCAAAAGGAAAGTCCAGGTGTTTAGCACCTAATCGTTGGTAAAACGCCCACCGCCGACGTGGATCGCCGTACTGTTCTGAAGCCACGTGCTGGTGCGGATTTTCCACTTCCCCCAGAATCAAGAGGGGATTGTAGCGCGATTCCCACTGCGAAATAGCTCTCTGAAACAGCTCAGAGCCGACGCCATGTCCGCGGGTCAGGGGGCTGACCGCCAGCCAACTGAGCATCGTGATTTCCGTGGTGGCGAGCCAACCGATAGCCGCCCCCAAAGGCCGCGAACCATCCCACGCGGAGAATACTTGCAGGTCTTCGCCGGCCAGCTGCTCAATCAAATCATCGGCATCCCCCAGTTCCTCGGGTCCGAAAGAGACTTCGAGCAGGTCGCGGACCAAGATTTCGGCTTGACCGGGTTTCAAATCATTTTGATACTCAATGCGCATCTTTACAGCCTAGCCCAAGACCAGATTGAACTCTATTCCCCAAAACTGCACTCGGCCTTATCCTCCCAGACGCTCGAGGCCATCGCATTAACGGGCTTTGCCGCGCAGCATGGCACCAGGAGGAATCGCCAGCTCACAGGGGAAGGAAAACTTGTGCGCCGGGTGATTGATTTCACTCACCGTTTCCCCTGCTTCGTCGCGTATCCCCGCAGGGGGAATCTCGAAAAGAATCGGCTCGGTTCCCGGAATCAGGAACTCGACCTGTTGTCCGGGCACCATCTTGTTGCGGGACAGCACCGTCAGGCGCTGCGTGTCAGTGTCATAATCTACCGCAGTGCCCAACCACAGCCAATCACTAATATACCCTCCTCTGGTAACACTTTCTTCTGCAGGTTTTTCGGGGTAGAAAAAGCCGGTCCCGTATTCTCGGTGGGTCACTTTATACGGTTCCTGCAAGATCCATTCGGGTAGGGCAAAAGCGCCTTCACAAGCCAGTTCGGTCACGTTTCCCCTTCCGTCCAGGTAGGTAGTGACCGCGGTTTTATAAGCATTGGTGAGAGCCGCGACGTAATACTCGCCCTTAGCGCGACCTTCGATTTTCAGACTGGTAACCCCGGCGGCAATGACCTCATCAACGTGTGCCAGCATGTTCAAATCCTGAGAATTAAACAGGTAGGTGCCGCCCTCGGTCACTTCAACGGGGAAAAACTCGCCGGGGCGTTTTTCCTCGACCACATGATATTTCCACCGACAGCTTTGCGCGCAGTCCCCGTGATTGGCATCCCGTCCCGTGGTGTATTTGGAAATCAAACAGCGCCCCGAAAATGCCATGCACATGGAACCGTGTACGAAAGCCTCAATCTCAAGGTCCGCGGGAATTTTGGCGCGCATTTCTCGAATTTCCGGCAAGCTCATCTCGCGGGCCAAAACGACCCGTTTTGCTCCCAGCTCATACAAAGCGGCGGCAGCCTGATAATTCATCACCCCGGCCTGCGTGGAAATATGCAGCTCGGTATGCGGAGCAATCTGTCGCGCTGCCATGAGAATTCCGATATCCGTGACAATGAGCGCATCCACCCCGATTTCCGCCAGCGCCCCCAAGTAAGCATTCATTCCCGCCACCTCAGAGTTACCGGGAATGATATTCACGGTGGCATACACCCGTACATCGCGGGCATGAGCATAGCGAACGCCCTGTTCAAAATCCTCTAACGTAAAGTTTTTCGGAGCGGCTCGCATCCCAAACTCCGCCCCGCCGCAGTACACCGCGTCAGCTCCGAAATCCACCGCGGTTTGTAGCACCCGCAAGTTTCCCGCCGGCGCCAACACTTCGGGACTGCGCCGCCGGATAATTTTCGGTAATTCCAAGTTCACCAGCCGAGCCTTTACTCCGATAGAAAATCAACTGAAATGTTCGCCCGGCTGAAGCGGTGACGCATGACCGCAATCGCTTCCGGATTTTCATCTATCAGCACGAAACGACGCTCCAGCTGGCCCGCGACCGCCCCGGTCGTGCCGGAACCTGCGAAAAAATCCAATACCCAATCCCCCGGACGGCTCGAAGCTTGGATAATACGCCGCAAAATCCCTTCGGGCTTTTGCGTGGCGTATCCCGTCTTTTCCTTGCCTGTCGGAGAAACAATAGTGTGCCACCACACGTCAGTCGGGAGCTTGCCTCGCGCGGCCTTCTCCGGGGTGACCAAGCCAGGAGCCATATACGGTTCCCGGTCAACAGATTCAGAATCAAAATAATACCTTTTTTGGTCTTTAACGTAGACGAGGATATTGTCATGTTTGGCGGGCCATTTCCGTTTGGAACGCCCGCCGTAGTCATACGCCCAAATAATCTCATTCAGGAAACAATCCCGCCCAAACAACGCATCCAACAACACTTTTGCGTAGTGAACCTCACGATAGTCCAAATGCAGGTATAAAGTCCCGGTAGGGGCCAGCAAACGCCACGCCTCATCTAAGCGAGGCTCTAAGAAACCCCAATAATCCGAAAAACTATCGTTATAGGCGGTGACTTTCCCACGCACGGTTTCATAGGTCTGGCCTTGAAACCCCACTCGAGAACCGATAACCGGCGCATCGGTACGCACCGTTTTCAGGGACTGACGCGACTGCACTTTCCCCGTGTTGAACGGAGGATCTATATAAATGAGTTGAAAGGATTGGTCCGGTAGCCCCTGTAATATCGGCAGGTTATCCCCCGCCACCACTAGGTTTGGCCCCTCGGCACTCCAGGAGTTTGTCGACATCTGCGTAGCTTTCAAGGCTGCCTATTTCTTTCCCGGGTGGACACCCAAAGCGCTCAACAACTCGGCAGGTGTCGAGACGACCTGTACAGCCCCGCGTTCTTCACCGGGCTGAGCCGTGTCACCCCAGGTAGTCAGGATTGCCGGAATCCCATTAATCTGAGCGCCCTCGATGTCATAGAACCGGTCCCCCACCATCACGACACGCCGCTTGTCCTGCGGCTCGTTCAACCCGAACTGCTGCAAAGCCGCGGCAATGACCGCGGGTTTATCCACTCGGGAAGTGCCCGGTATCACCCCTGAAACAACCTCAAAGAAATCTTCAATCCCCAGGTGCTGGAGAATCTCCAGTGACATCTTTTGGTTCTTAGTGGTAGCCACTCCCAGACGGTATCCCCTCGCCCGCAACTTTTCCAGCATTTCCTGAATACCGGGATAAAGAGGCACATCAATGGCGTTAGGCCAATACATTTCACGGTATCGCGCAACCATGAAAGCCACCCGTTGCTCATCAGCATCCGGTTCCATGTCTCGCATGGAATCAGCAAGTGGCGGACCGACATATTTCTTGTAAGCGTCAGGCGGCAGCATCCGACCGTGCAGCTCCAGATCCAAAGCCGCAAAATACTCGGTAATACGCGATACGGAATCGGTCAGGGTGCCGTCCATATCCAGCAAAACGACCTCAACCCTGCTCAAGTCCACCACGATGCTGCCTCCAACCCCGAGCGTACCCGGAAATCTGCCCGAAAAGACTTATGAAATAATTAAATACGTAACGCCCAGCACCAGGGCCGGGCGTCGCGAATATCGACCTTATTAGTCTTCGACGGTCAAACGGCCAGTCTGGTAAGCCTTCACCAGACGACGCGGAACCGCGACTTCCTGACCCTGAACTTTAACGTTATCAAGCTGCGTCAACTTAGCCGTCCAAGCAGAACGACGTGCACGAGTGTTGGCGCGGGACATTTTGCGCTTGGGTACTGCCATTGCCCTGCGCTCCTTTCAATTAGTGATTGTTCACAAGACATACAATGTTAGCAACAATTTGATGATTTTATCAAACTGACCATCGTGAGGCGAAAGTATGACGCAACGCTACGTGACCATTGCTGAGGACGCACCGGGATATTTCGAGCTGGAGATTAAACGGTCGCGTTTCCTGGGAGTGGCACGAGACGCCGCGGATGAAGTCGCAGCTCGTCAGGTAATCGATACCGCGCGGAAACTGTATCCCGACGCGCGCCATCATTGCTCCGCTTTTACCTATTTGCCCGCGGGCTGGGAAAACGGGGTTCAGCCGGTCCAACATTCCAGCGACGACGGCGAGCCCAGCGGTACTGCCGGACGTCCCATGCTCGATGTGCTGCTGGGCAGCGGATTGCAAAACGCTTGTGTGGTGGTGACGCGGTATTTTGGCGGGGTAAAGCTGGGAACGGGCGGTTTGGTGCGAGCCTACAGCGAGGCAGCGCAGGGGGCGATTGCTGCTGCACAAAGAGTGGAAGTCAAGTCCGTTCCCGTGGTGTCCTTCGATGTTGCCGCGAACCGGGCGGCTGCCCTGGAATCTTGGCTGCACTCGCGAAACTGCAAGCCCCTAAGCGTGACCTGGTCAAACCGGGTCACGTTTGAACTGGCGGTGGAAGGCGGCACCCAGGACGAACTCGCCGCCGCTCTCGCCGCCCAGCTCGGCGCGCCGGTAACTTTTGGCGACGCGGGAATAAAAGTGGTGCGCTCACGGTTGTAATAGACGGCTCCCGTCAGGGAAACGAACAGAATACTGAGAAAAGGAATCTAAAGGATAAATATGACTTATGCGAACGACGTCACGGCAGCTATCGGCCACACTCCTCTGGTGAAAATTAATCGGGTGCTGCCCGCGGGGACTGGTGCAAATGTGCTGGCAAAAATGGAGTTCATGAACCCCGGTGGCTCGGTGAAAGACCGGCCCGGCTTGGCGATTATTCGCGCTGCCGAGGCCTCGGGAGAGCTGCAGCCAGGGGGCACTATTGTGGAGGCTACCAGCGGTAATACCGGGGTGGCCCTGTGCATGGTGGGGGCTGCGCTGGGGTATCGGGTCGTCATCTCGATGCCGTCCTCCATGAGTGTGGAGCGTCGGCAGCTGATGAAGGCTTACGGGGCGGAGCTGTTGCTGACGGACCCGGCGGGGGGCATGGCGGCTGCGGTTGAAGCTGCCGAGGACTACTTGGCGAACCACCCCGAAGCGGTGTTCGCTGGTCAGTTCGATAATCCTGCCAACCCCGAAATCCACTATCGCACCACCGGTCCCGAAATTTGGGAACAGACCGAGGGGCACGTTGACGCGTTTGTGGCTGGAGTGGGTTCCGGCGGCTCGGTTTCCGGGGTTGGGAAGTTCCTCAAGGAACAGAACCCAGAAGTGTGGGTCGTGGCAGTAGAGCCGGCAGAATCGGCATTGCTGTCTACCGGCCAGGCAGGCGCCCACAAGATTCAGGGGATTGGCGCCAACTTTGTGCCGGATAACTACGATAGTGCAACCGTTGACGAAGTCATGACGGTGAACTCGGACGATGCTATTGAGATGGCGCGGAAAGCTGCTACGCAGGAAGGGCTTTTAGTTGGGATATCCTCCGGGGCGAATTTGGCGGCCGCTGCCGAACTGGCCGCGCGACCTGAGTTTGCCGGCAAAACCGTGGTAACACTGCTTCCCGACACCGGCGAACGCTACCTGTCCACCGTGCTGTTTGCGCACTTGGGCGACTGAGGAACCGCGGCAGTCAGGCAGATTGAACCCACCGGCCTGTTGCAGTTTTGACGAGATAAACGGAACGACCCGACCCACCAAAACCCGCCCGGGCTGACCCCAGACTGGCTCAAACAGAACACTTTAACTAGCCAGAACAGGCCGCCCGAAACGGACCTCGGGAACGATAGCCTAGAATAGTTAGCGTCCGGTCGTTCAACCAACCAGAGGAAGTACCCGCCTGATGACTTTCGTGAAGCGCACCACTCCGCCACGGCACCTGCCCGCCTATAAACTTGGCGTGCGGGATTTGCTGTTGGAGGACTTGGACACAGCCTTGAAACGCGACCCCGCCGCGCGCGGACGCCTGGAAGTCGCGCTCACATACCCGGGGGTTCACGCCTTGTGGGCACACCGGCTGTCCAATCGGTTCTGGGTCAATGGTTTTAAAATGATTGCGCGCCTGATTCAGGAATTCGCGCGCCTGATAACTGGGGTGGACATCCACCCGGCCGCGACCATCGGACGCCGTCTCTTTATCGACCACGCCACCGGGGTGGTCATTGGGGAAACCGCGGTGGTTGGCGAGGACTGCCTAATTTTTCACGGGGTGACCCTAGGCGGGCAGTCCATGAACAAGGGTAAACGCCACCCGACCTTGGGAAATCAGGTCATGGTGGGTGCCGGAGCGAAAATTTTGGGCGCCATCAACATCGGAGACGGCGCCAAAATCGGCGCCAACGCCGTGGTCATCAAGGACGTTCCTGCCGGGCGTATCGCCCTGGGAGTGCCGGCGCGACTGCGCAATCCCAAGAAGCCCGTCAGCCCCGATATGAACATCGATCCCTCGCTGTTCATCTAGGCTGTTTATCTAGGCGCTGCGGGTTTACCCGAGTTTCGGAGCTGGCAAACCGATATAAATCGTCTCGAGGTATTCCTCAATCCCCTCGGTGGAGCCTTCGCGCCCCAGCCCAGACTGCTTGACCCCGCCGAAGGGGGCTCCGGCGTTGGAAATCGTGGCGGAGTTGAATCCAATCATCCCGATTTCGATGTGCTGCGCCAGGCGCAAAATGCGCTCCCACGAGGAAGTATGTACGTATCCGCCCAGACCCATCCGGTCGGCGTTGATGATTCGCACCAGTTCCTCTTCCGTGTGGAAAGGCACCACGGGAGCGACCGGCCCAAAAATTTCCTCGGTAACGATTTCGCTGTCGGGGCTGACGTTCGTGAGTACCGTGGGCGGGTAATAGAAGCCGGCGGAATCAATAGTCTGGGGGTCCAAGTTGCCGGTTCCACCAACTATTTCTGCCCCTTGGGACAGGGCCTTGTCAACCATGGCGCGGACTCTTTCAAGCTGGCTGCGGTTGATGAGTGGGCCGACATCCACCCCTTCGCTCATCCCGTCGCCAACCTTTTGCGCCCGCATCGCGGCGGCGAACTTCGTGACGAACTGGTCATAAACGCCGTCTTGAATTAAGAAATGATCCGCCGCGTTGCAGGCCTCCCCCATATTGCGCATCTTGGTGATGAGGGCGGCGTCCACCGCTCGATCCACATCCGCGTCGTCGAACACCACAAACGGCGCATTGCCCCCGAGCTCCATAGAGGTACGCAATACACTGTCCGCGGCGGTCTTGAGCAAATCCTTACCAACTTCGGTCGAACCGGTAAACGAAAGTTTCCGCACCCGCTGATCACGCAGCCAAGTGTTGCTGACTTCCCCAGAATGAAGGGTGGGAACCACTGAAAGTACCCCGGCGGGCAAGCCTGCTTCTTCCAAAATTCGCGCCAGGAACAGCGCTGTCAGCGGGGTATCTCGCGCCGGTTTTAACACGCAGACGCACCCGGCTGCTACGGCAGGACCAATCTTGCGAGTTCCCATCGCGAGCGGAAAATTCCACGGGGTGATAAACACGCAGGGTCCCACCGGGCGTTTGATGACCATGGCCTGCAGGCTACCTTCCGGCAATCGGTAGTAATCCCCGCGAACCCGGCAGGCTTCTTCGGAAAACCAACGAAAAAACTCCGCTCCGTAGGTGACTTCCCCGTTGGCTTGAGCCAGGGGTTTACCCATCTCCAGGGTCATCGTTACCGCCAGGGCGCGGCGGTATTTGCCGTCCATCAGTGTAAAGGCTCGCCGGAGGATTTCGCCGCGTTCACGAGGCGGGGTCGCGGCCCATTCTTGCTGGATTGCGCAGGCTTTGTCCAAGGCGGCTTGGGCGTCTGCGGCGTTACCGCTGGCGACCTGCGTCAAGGGGGTGCCGGTTGCGGGGTTCAGCACCTCGAAGCGCTCACCCGCCGTACCAGGTTCCCAATTACCGCCGATAAAGAGGTCTTTGGGGAGCCATTCCAGGAGTTTCGTCGGGTCGATGATGCCGTCAGTTTCAAAAGGTAAAACGTCGCTGTTCATACTTTCACCTTACCGCTCACTGGCGTGGTGGGGCCGCGGTTAATTTGGGGAATCGGGACAGCCGGGGTTCAATCTGGACCACGCTGCGCACGAACGACCGATTTCGAACACGGTTTCCCGGATTCGGGGTTCGGCTGGAATTTATTACCGCAGGTTGAAGGCTTTTGAGAATGGTTTGCGCTTAAATGTCACGTTGAAAACGGTCGTTTGTGCAGAGGCCACCCGCTGCGCTTGGAATAATCGTCACTGCGGCCTATCAATCGCCCCGCCGAAGCGGCGGTCGCGGTGCTGGTAGGCCAATAAATCCCGCCACAGGGCCTCACGACCGTACTCGGGCCACGGCTCGGGGGCGAAAACTAGCTCGGCGTAAGCCGCCTGCCACGGCAAAAAGTTGGAAGTGCGCTGCTCCCCGGAAGTGCGAATCAGCAGGTCAACATCCGGCACATCCGGCAGATACAGTTCCCGAGCGAAAGCAGCCTCAGAGATACGCTCGGGTTTTAGCGTTCCGGCCGCGACTCGCTGGGCCAGTTTCTGAGCCGCGTCAGCGAGTTCCGCTCGCCCCCCGTAATTGAGGCACATAATCAGCTGGGTGCCAGTGTTACCCCTGGTCAAGGCCTCCGCCGTCCGCAGTTCGGTGAGGACCGATTTCCACAAGCGGCCCTCCCGCCCACTCCACCGTACGCGAACTCCCCAGGCGTTCAGTTCATCGCGTCGATCCCGCAACACCCGGCGCGAATACCCCATCAGGAATTTCACCTCTGCCGGGCTACGTTTCCAGTTTTCGGTAGAAAACGCATACACACTGAGATATTTCACCCCGGCCTCGACAGCGCCCGCAACGGTGTCCATCAGGGCGTACTCCCCCGCCTCGTGACCGGCGGTACGATTCAAACCCCGCGCGTTCGCCCAGCGTCCATTCCCATCCATGATGATTGCCACGTGTGCAGCAGCCGCGCGCGCCAATCCCGCCGGCAACTCAGGATTCTCCCGCGGCGGGGTGATACGACGAACCCAGGATTTTTCCACGTAATAACCTAGGCGAGTTCCAGCAAGGACAAGGATTTTAGACGGCGCTCCACATGCCACTGCACGAAAGCCGAGACTAAAGCATGGGCATCAGCCCGAGTCATCCATCCGCTGTCTTGGGCAGTTTGCCAATCCCCGACAGCCAAAGCCGCCAACAGGCGCATCGTCTCAGAATCAACCGGGCGCGCCCCGATAGGCTTGCAGTTTACACACATCGCCCCGCCGCCACTGGGATTAAAGTAAACGTGTGGACCCCTGGCCCCGCAAGACGCACAATCCCAGCAGCTTGCCGCCCAGCCGGCCAACGACATGAGACGCAGCAGGTAGGAATCCAGAATCAAAGACGGCTCGTGGCGCCCCGTCGCCAAAGCGTGTAAAGCCCCGACGGTCAGGTGATAGTACCTCTCATTAGTCCAAGAGTCCTCGGTGAGACGCTCCAAGGTTTCTACCATCAGGTTGGCGGCGGTGTAGCGGGCGTAATCGTTAGCGAGGCTGCGGCCATAAGGAGCCAGGATTTCCACTTGTTCGATATGGTGCAGGCCGGACTTGCCCCAGCAAATCTGAATGTCGACCGCTCCAAAAGGCTCCAGTCGCGCTCCCAGGCGCGACATGGTCTTACGTACTCCCCGCCCCACGCAGCGCAAAAGCCCGTGGTTTTCGGTCAGCAGGGTCACGATGCGGTCAGCTTCCCCCAGGTCCTGGGTGCGCAACACAATCGCCGCATCTCGAAACGTTCTCATCACAGACCATTATTCCATGAGCAAGCGAAAGAATCCCGTTCCCACTCTTTTGTAACCCGATTCCCCTGGCTCATTCCGTCCTCCGAGTCTTTTCCGCTCCACCATTCCTTCGTCGAGGACAGATTAGAGCCTGTCATTGTTGTCCTTACGGAAGAACGGTAATCGTGAATCGTTCCGAGGGTCTTTTTTCGGAAGGTCACGAACCAGTGAATAAATCAACAGGATTGCGAAAGCAACGACTAAAGTCCCTCCTCGAAAAAACAGGACATAGAAAGCATAAACAGACAACACCAGATAAAAGACGATTTGCCATTTATGCATCTGTACACCCCCGGTTTTGCGAATCCTTTACGGTAAATGCTAGCAGTACTGGATTCTAGAATTGGCAGGAATGCGAAAGCTAGCGGGCTAGCCCAGGAAAATCATGCCCCAGACGAAGCAAATGAACACTGCGAAAAGCAGCAGGTAGAAAGACCAGCCGAGTACTTCGTGAAGCAAATCGGTCTCTTTTTCGGGTTCGCCCATCGCGGCGGCGGCAATCGCCAGGGATTGAGGGGCGATGAGCTTGCCAATGACCCCGCCTGCGGTGTTGGCCGCCACGGCGAAAGCACCAGGCAGGCCAATCTGTAAGGCGGTCGTCTCTTGGAGAGAGGCAAACAGGGCGTTTGCCGAGGTCGTGGAGCCGGAAATCGCCGTGCCGAGGTAGCCAATCATGGGGGAAAGCAACAGGAAGAACGTCCCGGTTCCCGCCAGCAGAGTCCCGATGGTCAAAACCATGCCGGAAATGTTCATCAAGTAAGCCAGCGCCATCACTTCCAGGATAGTGGCCGCTGAATACCGCATGGAATAAATCGCTGACCACAGTTTGGCACCAACCTGTTTAAACCCAAGCGGATACTTCCCACCTTCGGTAACCAGGGTAAACACCACCCCGGTTACCAGCGCGGCCATCGCAATCAATACTCCCGGTTGGGACAGTATCGGAATGGTGATGTTGCCGATGTTCCCCGCTACGTTCGGGTTGTTCGGACTGGCCACCCGCCCCGCCAAACCGGGCCAGGCAACGTGCAAATCCGTCGCGGTCAAAACCTTGGCGACCTGGGGCACCATTCGCCCCACGGAGAGAATCACGATGACCAAGCCATAGGGCATCACAGCCAGCGCCACCCGCCCCACGCGCAGGTCAGTGGGCTTTTCCGTGACGAACTCGGGAGGAACCGGGGGACGATAAACCATCACCATCAAAGCCACTACCAGGAACGTCACTATGGGCGGCAGGACTCCACCCAGCTCAAAGGACACGAAACGCAAGGTCAGGAACTGTCCGATACCTTCCACCAGGCCCATCACGAAAGCCAGGGGGAACATATGGCGGAAGTGATTCTTATCAATCAACAGGCTCAGCGCGAACGGCATCACGAAAGCAACCGCCGGCTCGGTACAGGACACGTAATACGTGATGTCAGCGGCGTTTTTGATGGGGTCATGCCCGCTCAAAAGGGCCGCCGCGGTCGTTATCGGTACGCCGAACGCCGCGTAGGCCACCGGGGAAGTATTCGCGACCAGGGCGATTACAGCGGCTTTCATCGGTTTGAATCCCAGCCCCAGCAGCAGCGCGGTCACCACCGCCACGGGAACCCCGAAACCGGATAAGCCCTCTAGCAGACCCCCGAAACACAGCGCAATCAGCATGGCCTGAATACGCAAATCCCCTTGACCGACAGCCGAAAAAACCTTGCGCAAATCAGCTTCCCGCCCGGTCGCCTCCATCAGACGGTGCAGCCACACCGCAGCGATGACTATAATCACGATAGGTATCAAGCCATTTTCCGCCCCGAGCAGGGCGGCCGCCACAGCCATGTCGACCGGCATCCGGAAACCCGCTATTGCCACCAGCAAACCGACCCCCAGGGCGATAGCTCCTGCCCAGTGAGAGCGCATTCGCACGGCTCCGACCAGCACAAAGAACACCGCTACCGGGAGCAGAGCCACTATGGCACTGAGCCACAACAGCCCTCCGAGAGCGGTGACATTGGGCACGAACATGATTTACTCCTTCGTCCTGGCCTACCCTATCAATCGCCACCCGATACCCGGAACTTGCGGGTTGGTCTCCCGAACGCGAACCTACCAGGTCAGAGCTTTCCCGGTGCACCCTCGCGGTTCAATCTTCAGGGAAAAGGAACGGAGCTATCCGTGACTTGGGATTGGCGCTGTGCCCGGTTAATCGCTGAGATTACGGCCTTATAAGCGGCACGAATAGTCGAGGAATCAATGCCGACCCCCCACAGCACCTCGCCGTCCACTACAGCCTCGACATAGGCCGCGGCGGTGGCGTCCCGCCCGGCGCTCAACGCGTGCTCCACGTAATCCAGAATCCGCACTTCCATGCCCATCTGTTCAAAGGCATGGACGAAAGCGTCAATAGGACCGTTGCCGAATGATTCCAGCTGGAGTTTTGCGCCGCGGTCGTTCAGCGTAATGGAGACTTCCGTGTCCCCGCCAGAAGCCGAGGGGACGGAAGAAACGTGCGCCCCATCGAGGAAGAAACGCCCCCAGTGACGCGAGTCAATCCCCGCTTGGGATGCCGGCAAGTATTCATCAGCAAAAATCTGCCACAGGTCGTTCGCCTCGAGTTCACCGCCGAAACGGTCGGTCGTGCGCTGCACGATTTTCGAGAACTCGATTTGCAGGCGGCGCGGCAGGTCGAGGTGATGCTTTTCCTTCATCAAGTAAGCGATACCGCCCTTGCCGGATTGCGAATTCACCCGGACGATAGCTTCGTAGTTGCGCCCCACATCGTGAGGGTCAATAGGCAGGTAGGGTAGTTCCCAAATGACTTGGTTTTCATCTCCACCGGCGTCCCGAACCTTCTGTTCGCGCGCGGCAAAGCCTTTCTTAATGGCGTCCTGGTGGGAACCGGAGAAGGACGTATAGACCAGGTCTCCCACGTAGGGCAGCCGCGGCGGGGTGGACATACGGGTGCAGCCCTCGACAATTCGGCGGACTTCATCGAGGTTGGACAGATCCAGTTGCGGGTCGATGCCTTGGCTAAAGAGGTTCATCGCCAAGGTGACCAAGTCAACGTTGCCGGTTCGTTCGCCTTGGCCCAGCAAGCATCCTTCGACTCGGTCAGCGCCAGCCATCTGGGCCAGTTCGGCGGTCGCGATGCCGGTGCCGCGGTCGTTGTGGTTGTGGGCGGAAATACAGACGTGTTCACGGTGTGAGATGTGGCGGCAGAAGTATTCGATTTGGTCAGCGTAAACGTTGGGCGTGCAGCGTTCCACCGTGGTCGGCAGGTTCAGGATAATTTCCCGCTCACTGTCGGGCTGCCACACTTCCATGACCGCTTCGCAAACTTCCAGGGCAAAGTCGATTTCGGTATCCACGAAAATCTCCGGGGAGTATTCGTAACCGAAAATCGTGTCGTCCCCCAGGATCTTTTCGGCTCCGGCGATGACCTCACGAGTGCCGGACACCGCCATCTCGATGGTCTGCGCCTTGTCGTTGTGAAACACGACTTGGCGAAAAACCGGGGCAGTTGCGTTGTAAAGGTGTACGGTGGCGCGATGGTATCCCTTAATGGCTTGTAGGGTGCGTTCCAGGAGTTCCGGGCGGGATTGCGACAGGACTGAGCAGGTCACGTCCTCGGGAATGGCATCGTCCTCGACCAAGGAACGCACGAAGTCAAAGTCTGTTTGGGAAGCGGCCGGGAAACCGATTTCGATTTCTTTGAACCCCAGGCGCACCAGGAGGTCAAACATTTCGCGTTTGCGCGCGGAGTCCATCGGCTCAATGAGGGCTTGGTTGCCGTCCCGCAGGTCGGTGGACAACCAGCGCGGTGCTTTCGTAATCCGGTTGTTAGGCCAGGTTCGGTCAGGAAGTGAGATGGGGTTCGTCTCCAGGAACGGGCGATATTTGCCGTAAGGCATTCCGGAGATTTGCTGACGATTGGTGAATCCAGAGGTACGCATGGTGAAAATCCTTTACTGCTGTTGCTTTTATCTAAGTTGCCAGGCACGCGAGAACTCCGCGCAGGGGGCCTGGCTGATTCAGAGCCCTACGCGGTTAGGCAACAGCAGCATGGTTTGCGACACAGTCCCATGGTACCACGGGTTTCACTTTACGAAATTGCTGTCTCAGTATGAGAAATTAACGCAGTTCACGCAGGAAGTTGTGGTCCAGATACCACCGCAGGGGCTTGTCCAAAACCACAATCGCTCCGCCCCCCGGATTACGCGGAGTTTTTGCGGTGAGTCCCTCCAAAACTGCCAGTGGCAGGGGCGCCATGACCTCAAAAGCTCGGTAGGGCTTTTCATTTTTCAGGCGAATCCCCCGCTGTGCCAGAGGTGTGCCCAGAGCAAACAAGAATTGGGCCTTATCATCGTCGAAGCAATCCAGCAGGTCGCCGGGACGTAGCTCGTTGGAGCCGGGTTTCCCGCCACGGGAAATCGTGCGGGCGTCGATTCCGACGGCGGTGCGGTGACCGCGCTCGGCGGCGTTACCCGGTAACTCGCTAGTTTCGGGCTTTTCCCGCACTAACCTGGCGACCAGGGAAACCGCCGATTCCAAGTCAGGCAACACTTCGTAGGCAGCGAACTCGGCACCGCGCTGTGAGCCGACCACATACCCCTCGTCACCCCAGGGAGCAACCACCCACGGTTCTTCGGGCGCTAGCGGCAGTTGTGGATCGCGAGGGTCAAACCCCCGCACTACCTCAGCCTCCGTCAGGCCGCGCTGAGCACACAGCTCGTCAAAATATGACTTGTAGCGGGAGACCTCGCCGCCCTCGGACTCGGCATTGCCCGGCGGTTGGGGAACATCCCACGTGGCTTCGGGCCGCCCTGAATGCTTACCCGCACGTTTTTCTGCCCGCTCAGTCCACGTCAAGCGCGCCAACTGGGCGATTTCCTCGTTCGCATCCTCACGCAGCTCGGCAATGACTTTCAACGGAGTCAGCTCATTAGCTACCGCCGCCTTTTGCACCCGGCTATCGCCGTCTTTGGCGAGTTTAGCGAGTACATAAGCGGGGGTGCGCTCCTGCATCGCGACTAGGTAGCGCGCCCGCCACGGGGCAAACAGCGCGATGGTTTCAAAGACAGTATCGGGCAAATTCTGTGCTTGCGCCACGTATTCAGCCAGCTCCGGGCGGGTACGAATGACTTCCTCCCAGATAAAAGTCGGCGCCACGTCCGTCATCGCCCGCATGAAGTCCTCTTCGTTTTCCGAAGTGCACAGGCGAGCGAACTCCTGGACCGAACCAATCACGTTGATGCCCTCCTTTGGCTGCAAGGGTGATTATAACTAAAGTTTAAGCCATAGGAGGGCACCAGCGTGAGGTTTCACCTCACTATTGAGTTGTTTCGCGAGTCGGTCAGACAGCCCGACCGTGCTCATTCATACTTGAATTTGCCCAGCTCCGCACGCAAATCCGCGGCTTTGGACTGCAAATCCGAAGCGGTCGCAGTCAGGGCGTTCAACGGTTCCACCGCTTGGCTAGCAGCCCCGGCAAACTGGCCGATATTCGTCGCAATCGTGGAAGAACCGGAGGCTGCCTCCGTCACAGAACGCGCCATCTCATTCGTGGTGGCAGTCTGTTCCTCGACCGCGGCGGCAATCGTGGTTTGGAAGTCGTTGATTTGGGAAATAATCTCGGAGATACGCCGGATAGCCGTCACCGCGGAATCCGTGTCATCTTGAATCTTGGCAATCCGTCCAGTGATGTCATCGGTGGCTTTAGCCGTCTCCGCCGCCAAATCCTTCACCTCACCGGCAACTACCGCAAAGCCCTTACCCGCTTCGCCAGCTCGCGCCGCCTCAATAGTG
Organism: uncultured Mobiluncus sp.; assembly: GCF_947254095.1. Lineage (GTDB taxonomy): Bacteria > Actinomycetota > Actinomycetes > Actinomycetales > Actinomycetaceae > Mobiluncus. The sequence goes on along the minus strand of NZ_CAMYBV010000009.1, from coordinate 62,776 downwards.
GCGTTGAGCGCCAGCAGGTTGGTTTGCTCCGCTATAGCGGTAATGGTGTGGATGACATCGTCAATTTCTTTCGACGATTTGCCCAGTTTTTCAACAGTTTCAGTGGTGACCGCGGCCGCTTCGGTAGCCTCCTGGGCAACCCGCGCCGCCTCGTTAGCGTTAGACGAAATCTCCCGGATAGCCGACCCCATCTCTTCTGCACCCGCAGCAACGGTCTGAACGTTGAAGGAAACCTGTTCCGCCGCGCCTGCCACAGCGGTGGCTTGTGCGGCCGAATCAGCGGCAGCCTGAGCAGTCTTGGAGGTCAAATTAACCACTGTCTCAGACTCGGAACGAACCGCCTCGGAAGTGCGAGCCGCCGACCCAAAGGCCTCTCGCAAGGTCGAATTGGATAGATTCACCGCCCGCGACATGTCCGCCAGCTCATCATTGGAATTGATGACCGCACTGCGCGTCAAGTCACCTTGAGTCAAACCTTTCACCACAGTTTCCACAGACTCCACGGAACGAGTGATAGAGCGGCGCACTTTACCCATAATTATTACCGCTAAGACCACCAGCAGAACCAAGACAATGGTCTGAAAAATCAGTCCCCGGAGGCGTTGGTCATCCATGTCCTTCTTTGACTGATCTAGCTCTTGCTTCAGCAGTGGTGTGAGCTGATCTTCCTGAGTGACCATATCGCTGATGGTCTGGGGGACGACCGTGTTCAAGGTTTCAGAATTTTGTCCCTGGCTGGCTTGTAATTCCGAAGTCGATTGCGCCACGACCTCACGCAGGTTAGCGAAAGATTTCATGATTTCTTGAGCTGCCGTACGCACCTGGTCAGAGTTCGTGGTGTCGATAACCGTTTGGACATTATCTTCCAAAGCATCTTGGGTGGCTTGCAGCTGTTTGGCTTGCTCCTCGTCGGGCTGGCCTTCCAAGACGGAACGCGCATAAGCGTATTGATGCTGACCAATCTCATAAATCTCAGCTTCCATCAAAGATAGATTTTCCGAGTTGGTCGATGCCTCTAGGTATTCTTTCGTGCTGTGGTTAGTCTGAGCCATCGTAATCACGCAGGCTAGCCCCAAGATGAGCACTCCCACGAACCCCGGCAAGGCTCCTCTGAACAGTCGCTTCAACAGGGTGGTGCGCTTGTAAGCCTTTTGCGGTTTCGTCGTATCATTCGGTTGATTCTTCATTCCCTGCTCCCCTAGCTGGTTGACCGGATTCGTCTGAGTCATGATTCTCACTGTCCTTCCCGGTAGGTAAATTCGCTAAGTTGCTGGTTCAAATCTTGGGTCTGATTCACCACGCCTTCCGCTCTGCCAACAGAATCACGCAGGTTAGCAGCACTGTTGTTAGTCGTTTGGGCAATCTCGTTGATATTGGCAGCAATCTCGGTCGATCCGGAGGATGCTTCCGAAATAGATTTGGTCATCTCATTGGTGGTGGCAGTTTGTTCTTCCACTGCTGCCGCAATAGTGGCCTGGAAATCGTTGATTTGAGCAATGATGTCACTAATTTGGTTGATGGCCTCGACCGCTTGACCGGTATCGACCTGAATCTGTTCAATCCGTGAGGCTACGTCAGCGGTGGCTGTCGTGGTTTCCGCAGCCAAGTCCTTTACCTCACTAGCCACAACCGCAAACCCGAGGCCAGCGTCGCCGGCTCGAGCCGCCTCAATAGTAGCGTTGAGCGCCAACAGGTTGGTCTGTTCCGCCACCGCTGTAATCGTTTCAATGACCTCACCAATTTCTTGGCTGGATTCACCCAGCTTGGTCACGGTTTCGTTCGTCTGCGCCGCTACTTCGGTAGCTTCCGTAGCAACTTTCGCAGCCTCATTGGCATTCGATGAAATCTCCCGAATCGAGGCACCCATTTCCTCCGCAGCTGCTGCCACCGTTGCGATGCTCGTAGAAACCTGCTCGGCCGCAGCCGCAACGGAAGTAATCACGTTACTGGCCTGTTCAATAGTGCCGATGAGGTCATGACCGTCACCCACCATCTTTTTCGTGGTGACATGCACTTCCTCGGCTGTCGTCACGGTTTGACCAAAAATGTTACGCAACTTTTCGGCTGCCACCACGAGCTTGTCCGCCAAACGTCCGATTTCGTCATTGGTGTGTTTGGCGGGATGAATGGTCAGGTCTTTGCGGGAAAGTTGATTCAAGGCAGCGGAACTTTCCTGAGCCGATTTCACGAAGCCTCGCGACATCTTAAGGTTCAATAACAGCATGATGAGTAACGTCACCACACCGGTAACGATAATTGCCGCAATCGTCAGGGGCTGAATAAATTTTATCCTGGCGCTAGCAGCTTGGTTTTGGACGTTCAAATCCTCGCTCAGTTTCCCGATATTATCGCTGATTGAGGTCGACACGTTACGGATATTTTCCACTTCGGCTACCACCGCGCCACGCAGACCATCCAGTGAAGTTACGGATCCGCTGACCTTCGTCAATATGGAATTTAGTGATGCGGTATCTGATTTTATCGTCTCGAAAGTGGCCTGATTTTGGGCACTGAGCTGTTCTGTGGGGAAATTCGACACGTGTTGGTCGAAGGAATCGAGATTCTGGAGATATTCCCCAAAAGTTTTCAATGCGTTCGGATCACCGCGCAGAGCGGTATAGATGCCCTGCGACCAGAGGAATTCCGCGGAGCGCCATTCCTCCGCCAGTTTGGTAATTTCCTGCGAAGTCACCGAACTGGAGTCCTTTTGGGAGACGTCTGAGTTCGCAATTCCGAGTCCAATCCATTCCACTGCTAACAGCAGAATCGCTGCTATAGCTGCAGTCATATTGACCAAGAACATCTTTTTCCCTAAGGGGAATTTTTTACCATCAGTCTTCAGGCTCTCGCCAACTTGCACGGTAGCGCCGGTTTGTACTGGTGCCGCCTTTTTCTTAGACATCTAAGAACGCCGCCTTCCTTGAAAATTTTTCCGTGTCAGGTAAATCGAATTTTCCGATGACATGGAACATCATCGCTGTTCACCGCTAACATTTTAGGCTTTTTCCGGCCTTTTTGGTGCTGTCACAACATAATTCGCCAAAAATGACGTTTCCCCGACTGGAAAACTCAGTCGAGGAAACTTGTGAAAAATACGGCATGAACCTACCAAACTAGACTTTGGGACGCACCCCGAGATGCATCAACCCCCAGGTCACAGACTCAACCAGGGCTTCCCAGGACGCTTCAATCACGTCCTCGCCCACCCCGACCGTGGTCCACTGCGCCTCACCGTTCGTGGTGGTAATCAGCACGCGCACGGTCGCGTCCGTGCCAAAGGTCGTATCTAAAATCCGCACTTTGTAATCGATGAGTTCAAAATCGGTGATAGCCGGATACGTTCCGGACAGCGCCTGGCGCAGCGCATGGTCCAGCGCGTTCACCGGACCGTTGCCTTCCCCGGTGACGACTTTGCGGCCGTCACGAGTCCGCAGCTTGACGGTGGCTTCAGCCTCCGCTTCGCCGTTCTCGCTGAGGGAAGCCCGACCGGCTTGAACCAAAGTTCGCCACGTCTCCACCTCAAAATAGGTCGGCAAGTCCCCGCCTTGTGCCCGCACCAGCAGCTCAAAGGACGCGTCAGCCGCATCGAAAACGTAACCGTGGGACTCTTTTTCCTTCACCGCTTCCACCACCCGGCCGGTCAGGTAAGGCGTCCCGGACAGGTCGATGCCCATCTCTTTGGCTTTCAGCTGGACCGAAGCTCGTCCCGCCATCTCGGAAACCAGCATTCGCATATCGTTGCCGACTGTCGCGGGATCAATATGCTGATACAAGTCCGGATTCACGCGGATAGCCGAGGCGTGCAGACCCGCTTTGTGCGCAAACGAGGAATCGCCCACGTAAGGCAGGCGCTTGGAAGGCTGCAGATTCGTAATTTCCGCCACCCGGTGTGAGGTGCGGGTCAGCTCGGTCAGACCGTTTTCATTCAGAAGGGCGGGTCGGCCCATTTTGATTTCAATGTTGCCGATAAGGGTGAGGATGTCGGCGTTGCCGGTGCGCTCCCCGTAGCCGTTTACGCAGCCCTGGACCTGTACCGCCCCGGCCTCAACGGCGGCCATAGCGTTCGCCACGGCACACCCCGTGTCATTGTGGGTATGAATCCCGATTTTGACCTGCTCAAGGCCGTGTTTGTCCAGATAGTCGCGGGCTTCAGCGACTTTTACGCCGATGGTTGAGGGCAGGTTACCCCCGTTGGTGTCACACAGCACGACAGCTTCCGCCCCTGCTTGTCCGGCGGCTTCCAGCACTTTCAGCCCATATTGGGCATCGTGAGTCAAGCCGTCAAAATAATGTTCGGCATCCACGAACACCCGCCGACCAGCCTTGACCAGAAACTGCACCGTGTCGCGCACCATCGCCAAGTTTTCTTGACCGGTGGTTTTCAGAGCATCCGTGACGTGGCGCAAATCTGATTTTGCCACCAGGGTAATGACCGGCGCTCCGGAATCCAACAGTGCCAGCACCTGCGGATCTTCGCTAGCTTTGGTACCCACCTTGCGGGTGGCGCCAAAAGCGGCCAGGGTCGCATGGCGCAGTTGCAGTTTCGACAACGCCAGCGCAAAGAACTCGGTATCTTTCGGAATCGCGCCGGGCCAGCCGCCTTCGATAAAGCTAACCCCCAGATCATCAAGAGCTTGAGCAATACTCAGCTTGTCCGCGACGGACAGCGAAATGCCCTCCATCTGGGCACCGTCACGCAAAGTAGTGTCGTATATCTCTATCGGCAGGGTCGTCGTTTTCATGTCCCCATGTTACAAAAGTCCCCCGCGAGAGATTAATTGAGCCCCAAATTCGCGGCCTAATCGCTCTAGTTTAAATTGTGCGGTTGGGGAAAGGTATCATAGCAACCACTATGCCAAAGCCAATAGGTAACGAGTCGCGCTACAATCCGGGCATCGATGGTTTGAGAACCCTCGCGGTCCTCGGTGTCATTTGCTACCACCTTGGCTTCAGATGGATGCCGGGCGGTTTGGCTGGTGTCGGCGTATTCTTTACCATCTCGGGTTTCCTAATCACCGGTAACCTCATGCGTTCCTGGTATCGCCGCGGCAACCTGGGGCTAAAGACTTTTTGGCTGCGCCGTCTGCGCCGCTTAATGCCCGCAGTCATCCTAACGGTGCTGGTCATCTGGGCACTAACGCCGTTCTTTAAAGCCGAAAACTGGCCGGACTATCGTCTCGGCGGGCTCACCGCTATTTTCTACGTCAATAACTGGGCCACCATCTTCTGGGGTGATTCCTATTTTGACCAGTTCTCCCAGAGCCCCTTTGAACACATGTGGTCGCTGTCTGTTGAGGAGCAGTTCTATCTGTTCTGGCCGCTAGTGTTGCTATTACTACTGGTCATCAGCCGCGGTCGCCGCCTGCCGCTGGTAATCCTCACCTCGATACTCGCCGCGGCTTCTTTCGTGTGGCTAGCCTACGGATATTCACTCGGCATGGACGCCACCCGCCTCTACGAGGGCACCGATACTCGCGCGGGCGGCCTGCTCGTGGGTGCCATTCTCGCCATCATCATGATCAGGCCCACCGACCCGAACACGACACGCCCCCTCGTCGGCAGGGTAATCTTTCGACAGGATCGCTACCTGGCTGAAGTATTGGGATGGCTTGGTCTGGGCGCTGTGCTGGCCATTTATATCTTTATTCCTGATTCTTCACCAGCTTTATTTAACGGCTTACTGGTGGTTCTCTCGCTGGCTACCGCGGCGCTGCTCTTTGCCATCTCGAACCGCTACACGCGGATATATAAGCTTTTTGCGTTGCGTCCCCTCGCCTGGATTGGCGAGAGGTCTTACGCCTTGTATCTGTGGCATATGCCCCTCATCGCTTTCCTTTACACTCCTCTGCAGGTGGTGCCGGCTATTGTCAGGGCCCTGGTCATCATTGGGGCAACCATTGGCTTGGCCGCATTATCTTGGATCCTGGTCGAAGATCCCATTCGCCGCAATGGATTCTTTGTCCCGCTGTGGCGGTGGTTGACTCGCAAAGCCTCCCTACCTCACGCCCTGTTGTCTTTCCCCCTCGCTTTCTTCCTCATCTTTGCCCTGGTCGGAATACCAACTGAAGCTGCCACGAGCTATCACGACCAACTCGAAGCGAAAAAGGCCGCCCTAGCGAAGGCCCAAGCGGAACGGGAGCGCAAAGCGGCTCAGGCACGCGCCCTCGCGGCGAGCCACACCCGATGCCACCAAATCATCCATGTGGGAGATTCCACCTCCCTAGCAATGTTTACCGATGCAGGGGTACTCAATCCGGCAGACAATGCCACCAAGACCTACACGGCTACCGGCGCCACGAAAGTTACCAACTCAAGTTTCGGGGCTCGTGCCACCAATCAGGGCTTCCAGGAATATCCATCCGGAAACGATTCCATCCGCGAAATCCTCGCCGGTGGGATTGATAAGGACTCGTGCTTCGTGATTGCCTTGGGAACGAACGATGCCGCGAACATGAATGTCTATGGCGGCACCGACTATGACACCCATATTCGCGCCACTATGGACATTATTGGCCCGAAGTACCCGGTGCTGTGGATTACGACCGTGGTGAACCCGAACGGATCACCCAGGTGGTACACCAAAGATGTTATGGACGCTTGGAACGCAGAACTCTACCACCAGCAGAAACGCTACCCGAATATGTGGGTTTACCCGTGGGACAAGGATATGCGTCCGGAATGGTTCATCACCGGTGACGGGGTACACTGCAACACGATCGGAAACTCGGAACGTTCCCGTCGTTTCGCCCAAGCCGTGGTCAACGCCTGGCCGCTGACCTTGGAAGGGGACAAAGCTCCGCTGCTACCCAAGAAACGGCTCGCCCCGAAACAGCGTGTCGTGACGGGGATGCCTCCTCAATAGGCTCAGCTAAGTCTCACCACTAGCGGATTTTTCCTGGCGCTTAGGCCCCATCTCTGAATTATTTTTAAGGGGTCGGTGGTGGAAGGAAAGGTTCCAAATTTGGGGAATTATGTTTCCGGTTGCAGCTGTATCCAGTGGTATGAAAAAATATTCGAGTGAATGAAAATGAACGTTTGTGGGCGATGTTCGCTCATCTTTCAGTCCTCATTGCTATGGCCGTTTCCGCCGGCTGGCTGTCATTCCTGGGACCGCTCATCGTCTGGTTGGTGAAAAAGGACAGTTCCCCGGCAGTGCGCGTCGCTGCGGCTGGAGCGTTTAACTTTAACGTCGCCATGTGGATTGCTGGTATCGCCGGGTGGATTGCTTTCTTTACCATCCTGTTAATTCCGCTGGCTCTGGTTCTGTGGCTGGCAGTGTTCGCCCTGACCTTGTGGCACAGCATCCGCGGAGCCATCGCTGCCTCCAACCAGCAGGTCTACATCTACCCCTTCCAGCTGCCCATTCTGAGTTGATTGCTGATTTTGGTGTTTCCAGATAGACGTCGTTCTATCTGGAAACACTTCGTTGTCGTAGACGCAGGCGCGAAAACATTATTTGCGGCCTAGGAGGCTAGCATTTTTCAATAGTTATGGCTAGAGGATACGAGATGTTAGCTAAATGCAGAGCTTGGAAAATAATCCGCGTCAGCCTCCCGATTACTATGGGATCCCAAACGTCCACTTTGACCTGTCGTGAATCAGATTGTCTCGAACTCGGGCTAGCCTGACGTGGCGTGCTCGACGCCGCCTGATTGCACGAGGCGGTTTCGGAACAATAAAATATGTGCTTTTCCTGGTGTTGGACAAGTTCGGAAAATATATCCCAAAACGGTTCAACAGTTTGGTCGGCATATTCGATGGTTACCGTCGCTTGTTGCGGCTTGCGGAAGTTCTCTGCAATGATTTCGAGATACGATTCTCCCCTGACATCTGGAAAAATCACCCGCGGGATAACCGCACCGACGAACCGCTGCAGCCGCGACATAGCTGAACTCGTCTCTGTCGGTAATTGTCCATAGGACACGGTTTGCTTGCCGAGGGAAAACTCAAACGAACCAACCCTTATGAATACTCCATCGACGGTGGCAGACTTCACCAGCCGCACACAATGCGACATCGCCGCAAACAGCAGTGCGAACGGAGGCTTTTGCGATTCCGGGAAAGTTACGTAAACCCACGAAAGCAAGTTAGGAATGTCTCGTGACCAAGGTTCCTCCGGATGGTAATACCAAGGAGCGCACCGGTTCTCTTCGTAATCCAAGCATTCTTCACTCCAGCCAGCAAATAGCCCGACAAATTCCTGTCTCTCGGAATCGGAAAGGATATTTCCCTGGCTGGCGTCAGAATGCGAAATAAATGCGACCTCTAAGGTATCGTCCATATTAACCGTTTAGACTACAGCACCCGGTAGCACCAGCCGTGGGGATCCTCGCGGCGTCCCCACTGAATGCCGGTGATGATGTCGTGGATGTGCTTGGTCATCGGGCCGGTGGGAACCTCCAGCTCAAAGTCTTTCCCGCCGAGTTTGCCAATCGGGGTCACGACTGCGGCCGTCCCGCAAGCCAGGAACTCGGCGACTTTACCGGAGCGAATGTCGTCCAACAGCTGGTGCAGGGCGATGCGTTCCTCGCTGACGGTAATACCCTCGTCAGCCAGAACCTGAATAATCGCACCGCGGGTGCCGCCCTCTAAGATGCACCCCGTGAGCTGCGGGGTCGCCACTTTGCCGTCGCGATACACTACAAAGACGTTCATGCCGCCCAGTTCGTCGATATAGGTGTTCGTTTCGCCGTCCAGGAAGCACACCTGCGCGTAGCCCTTTTCCGCCGCAATCTCTTGGGGCTGCAAAGACGCCGCGTAGTTACCGGAAGTCTTGGCTTCACCGGTACCGCCCGGTCCGGCGCGGTGGTAATCCTCAGACACATAAATCGAAACTGGTGAAAAACCGTTGTCGAAGTAGGGCCCTGACGGCGAACCGATATTGAGGTAGGTCACCTCGTGAGCCGGATGCACCCCCAGGAAAGACTCCGAGGCATACATAAAGGGGCGCAGATACAGGGTGGCGCCATCTTTGACGGGCACCCAGCGGGCATCGGCACGCACCAAATCCACGCAAGATCCCACGAAGTCCTCTACCGGGATTTCCGGTAGCGCCATGCGGCGTGCGGACTGATTGAAACGGTTTGCGTTGAAAGCGGGACGGAACAGCCAAATCGTGTTGTCTGCCCGGCGGTACGCCTTTAATCCCTCAAAAACCTCCTGACCGTAATGCAGTACCGAGGTTCCCGGATACACCGGCAGTGGCCCATAGGGACGCAAATCCTTTTCCTGCCAGCCGCCGTCCTTGGTCCACAGGGCGTGTGCCATGTAATCGCTAAAGGATTGGCCGAAAGCGAGTTTTTCCATCACCTCACGGTAGGTGGCTTCGTCGGCCCTATGGGCATGAGGCTGGTGCGGGAATCGCCCCGCCAGTTCATTGGCGTTAGGCAGCGGCTGTTTCGCGAGTTCTTCGAGGTTACTCATGTTGTTCTTCTTTCATTGGGTTGTTGATAGGTAAGAGTGGTTCGAGGCACGTGGTGCCGAGGATTTTCGGGGTTTTCGAGGATTCGTGGTCACCAGCCCTAGAGAGCGGCGGCTATCGCGTCGCCGATTTCGCTGGTGGTGCGTACCAGGGGTGTCCCGGTCGCAGACGCGGCGGCGCGGTCGGCCATATCCGCATCGATAGCGCGTTGGATGTTCGCCGCCAACTGGGGATATTCCAGGTGGTTGAGCATCAGCACCAGACTCGCAATAGTGGCGGTCGGGTCGGCTTTGCCCTGGCCAGCGATGTCTGGGGCGGAGCCGTGGACGGGTTCAAACATGGAGGGGAAGGTTTTTTCCGGGTTGATGTTTCCCGACGCCGCCAAGCCGATACCGCCGGTGATTGCCCCGGCTTCATCGGTCAAGATGTCGCCAAACAGGTTATCAGTCACGATTACGTCAAACCGGGCCGGGTTCGTGACCAGGAAAATCGTGGCCGCATCGACGTGCAAATAATCGACTTTGACTTCTGGAAATTCCTCCCCGACTTCCTCCACGCAACGGCGCCACAGGTGCCCGGCGTTGACCAGCACATTGTGCTTGTGCACGTAAGTCAGATGCTGGCGCCGCGCCTGAGCCTGCGCAAAAGCGTAACGCACGACCCGCTCCACGCCGAGACGCGTGTTCACGGACACTTCGGTGGCAATCTCGTGCGGTGTGCCCTGACGCAACACCCCGCCGTTACCGCAGTACAGGCCTTCCGTGCCTTCGCGCACCACCACAAAATCGATGTTGCCGGGATTCGCCAGCGGGGTCGGCACGCCCGGATAGTACTTGGAAGGGCGCAGATTCACGTAGTGGTCAAAGTCAAATCGCAGTTTCAACAGTAGCCCGCGTTCCAGCACTCCAGACTGCACCGAGGGATCGCCTACCGCCCCCAGCAAGATTGCATCGTGGTAGCGTAGGGCTTGTTCCGTGGCTTCATCCAAAATGACTCCGTCGCGATGGTAACGAGCCGCCCCCAAATCGTAGAGGGTGGTTTTCAAGCCAACGCCCGCACCCTCCAGGACCTTTTTGAGGACCTTCACGGCCTCGGGAACGACCTCGTGACCGATGCCATCCCCGGGAATCAAGGCCAAATCAATGCTCGTCATAACGTAACTCCTACTTTCTTTTTATGTCTAAAATCGGCAGTTTTCCTGGTCTGGTTCTCGGGTAAAGGGACAGTTTTGCGGCTGTCGTCCGGAACTGGCTTCTCTGCATCGGGATGGACCCCGACCAGTTGCGCCGCCACAATCGCCACCATGATGAGAGTCCCGCCCACCAGGAGCCGCCACGTCAGGGCTTCCCCGCTGAACACTACCGAAAAAAGGGTGGCAAAGAGCGGTTCACAGGCCATAATCAAGGCCGCCTCGGTGGAGGACATCCGCGCTTGTGCCCAGGTCTGGACAAACAGAGCGCCCACGGCACAAACCAGAACCATATAGATGAGGCTGGCCCAGACAGCACCGTTGGACGGCAGGGTGAGTTCCCCATCCGAAAGCGCCGGAACAGCGTTCACCGCCGCGGTTCCCACCATCTGCATGGCTGCCAGCGCTCCCGCGGGACGTCCCGGCGCGATTACGCCGAGAGAGGCCACCTGGATGGCAAAGAATAGCGCTCCCAGCAGGGTTATCAACTCGCCAAGGCCAAAGGACCACCCTTGCAGGGACAGTGCTGCCAAGCCGAGAGCGGCCAGTAGCATCCACAGCCAGGTAATTGGCTTGAAACGTTCCTGGAACAGAATCAACGCCACGAAAGGCACAAAGACTATGGACATGGCGGTGATGAATCCCGAGGTAGCCGGAGAGGTCAGGTTTAATCCCCACGTTTGCGCGAGTTGACCCAAACCGTAGAGGACCCCCGCCCCGAAGCCGAGAGCCAGCGTCTTCCATCCCGCCGTGCGCAGTTCCCGAAACCACAACGCGCAAGCAATCAGAGCCGCAAGAATAAAGCGCACGGTCAGGAAGTCAGAAGCCGGAATTTCATCCAAAACATGATCCTTTATCATGAAAAAAGTTGACCCCCACGCAGCGCAAACTGAAGCCAACGCTAAAATGGGGATTAACTTTTTCATCATGATGTCCTTATCTTCTGTGCTAGGTGATTAGCGAGCGGCGTGGCCCTCCACATAATCGGTGTCGTTGTTGGTGTTCCAGGTAAACATCTTGCGCAGTTCCAGGCCGACCTTCTCGATTTGGTGGCCTTCGCCCTCGGCGCGCAGGCGCTTGAACTCGGCGGCACCGGAGTTCTGGTCGTCCATGAAGCGCTTGGCAAAGCTGCCGTTTTGAATGTCCGCTAGGACGCCCTTCATGTGTTCCTTCACGTCGGGGGTGATGACGCGCGGCCCAGAGACGTAGTCGCCGTATTCGGCGGTGTCGGAAATCGACCAGCGCATCTTGGACAGACCGCCTTCGTTGATGAGGTCCACAATCAACTTCATCTCGTGGCACACCTCGAAATAGGCGATTTCGGGCTGATATCCGGCCTCAACCAGGGTTTCAAAACCGTATTGAATCAGTTTGGACAGACCGCCGCACAGCACGTTTTGTTCGCCGAAAAGGTCGGTTTCCGTTTCTTCGGTGAAGGTCGTCTTGATGACACCAGCGCGGGTCCCACCGATGCCTTTCGCGTAGGACTTTGTCAGTTCCCAAGCGCGTCCGGATGCGTCACATTCCACCGCGATAACGTCGGGGACGCCCTGACCGGCAACGAAAGTACGGCGCACCACGTGCCCCGGACCCTTGGGAGCCACCATGCACACGTCGTGGCCGGGGCCGGGCTTGATGTATCCGAAACGGATGTTGAACCCGTGGGCAAAGAACAGAGCGGCGTTCGGCTTCAGGTTCGGCTCGATTTCGGCGGAATAGACCTTGCTCTGCACCTGGTCGGGCAACAGAATCATGACTACGTCGGCTTCTTTCACGGCATCTGCCACGGTTTTCACCGTCAAGCCCTGTTCCTCGGCTTTCGCCCGGGAGGAAGAGCTTTCGCGCAAGCCCACGACCACGTCGACCCCAGAATCGCGCAGGTTTAGTGCATGGGCATGCCCCTGCGAGCCGTAACCAATTACGGCCACCTTCTGAGACTGAATGAGCGACAGGTCAGCGTCGTCTTCGTAATAAACTTCCGCCATGATTTTTCTCCTTAATTAATTGTAGAGGTGTTTCGTTGAAAAAGATATAGGGTGTTTTTCCGTGCAAAGAGTAGGCAAAATCCGGTTAATTTGCCCCTAAATTTGATCGGTGATGGACTTCGAGCCGCGGCCAATCGCGACGTTGCCCGATTGGACGATTTCCCGAACTCCGTACGGCTCCAACTCGCGCAACAAAGCCGCGTGTTTCGCTGGGGAACCAATGGATTCGATGACCAGGGTGCCTCGCGACACGTCCACGACATGCGCGCGGAACAGGTCCACAATCTGGAGTACCGCGGTTCGATTCGTGTCGTCAGCCGAAACTTTGATGAGCATGAGTTCTCTCTCGACGGCTCGTTCGGGATCTAACTCCACGATTTTCAGCACGTTCACCAGCTTGTTCAGCTGTTTCGTGACCTGTTCCAGGGACACTTCAGAAACATCGACCACGATGGTGATGCGCGAAATCTCCGGTTTCTCAGTTTCTCCCACCGCGAGGGATTGAATGTTAAAGGCACGGCGGGCAAACAGCGCCGCCACGCGGGTCAAAACGCCAGGCTTGTTTTCGACAAGCACCGACAGGGTATGCGTCATATTCATTTTTAGTCCTCCCAGGTCACAGTCTTGTCAGGGGCGTAAATGACTTTGTCGTTGGTCTGCCCGGCGGGAACCATCGGGAACACCATGGCATCGGGGCTGACCAGCACCTCGACCACGACCGGACGGTCGTCAATCTGGTGAGCTTTCTCTAGGGCTTTTCGCAAGTCTTTCGGGTCGGTTACCCGGATTCCCTCAGCTCCGTAGGCTTTCGCCAAGAACATGAAATCGGGGATCCCCACCCGGTTAGCCTCGTCGAGGTTACGAGCTCCGTCATGCAGGTCGGTCTGAGAATAGCGTTCGTTATAGAACAAGGTCTGCCATTGGCGCACCATCCCCAGCGAGGAGTTGTTGATGAGCAGCACCTTTATCGGGATATGCATTTGGGTGCAGGTGGCCAGTTCCTGGTTCGTCATCTGGAACGAGCCGTCTCCGTCAATGAGCCAGACTTCCCGATCTGGATTGGCGACTTTTGCACCCATCGCGGCAGGGACGCCGAATCCCATTGTTCCCAAGCCGCACGACGAAATGTAGGTGCGCGGGTAACGGTAGGTCATGAACTGGGACGCCCACATCTGATGCTGACCGACCCCGGTGACCACAATCGCGTCGTCGTCGCTGACCTCGTCCAGCACCTTGATAGCCTTTTGCGGGCTGACCAGTCCGTCCAACGTATCGTCGAAGTACGCGGGGTACTTATCTTTCAGTTTGGTCAAGGACTTCATCCACGGGGTCAAGTCCGGCCGGCCATACTGTTTGTAGGCTTGGGGCAGTGCCCGCAGCAGCGCCGCGACGACTTCTTTCAAATCCCCCACAATAGGGACATCGGCTTGACGAATCTTTGAGATTTCGGCCGCATCGATATCAACATGGATAACCTTGGCGTGAGGAGCAAAGGATTTCACGTCCCCGGTGACCCGGTCATCGAAACGCGTACCGAGCGCAATCAGCAGGTCCGCCTGCTGCATCGACAGCACTGCAGACACGCAACCGTGCATCCCCGGCATTCCCATGTGCTGCGGTGAATCATCGGGGAAGGCTCCGCGCGCAGTCAGGGTGGTGACTACGGGAGCCCCAGTGGCATCAGCTAATTCTTTCAGCTCCGAGGTCGCGTCGGCGGCAATTATCCCGCCGCCGATATATAGCACCGGTCGACGCGCCCCCGCGATTTCGGTGGCTGCCGCCGCGACCTGCTGTTTGGAAGGCTTGCCAGGCAGTTTGTATCCGGGTAGCTCCACCGGCGGAGGCCAGGTAAAGGCCATTTTTTTGTTCTGGGCTGTTTTCGTGATGTCCACCAAAACTGGTCCGGGTCGCCCGGAGGAAGCGATGAAGAAGGCCTCCGCTAGGCGGGAGGGAATGTCCTGGGGGCGCGTCACCAGGAAACTGTGTTTCGTCAGGGGCATGGACGCGCCCACGATGTCGGATTCCTGGAAGGCATCGGTGCCGATTGATTCCGCTCCGACCTGGCCGGTTATCGCAACCATCGGGACCGAATCCATCATGGCGTCAGCCAGACCGGTCAGAAGGTTCGTGGCGGCCGGTCCGGAAGTCACCAGCGCTACCCCGGTTTTCCCGGTGGATTTCGCGTAGCCCTCGGCAGCGTGAGCGGCGCCCTGCTCGTGGCGGGTCAGCACGAAGTTCAGTTTCTGGGAGTCATACAGCGGATCGAAAGTGGAGAGAATCGCCCCACCGGGAATCCCGAAAATATCGGTTACGCCCAGTTCCTCCAGAGTACGAATGACAGCTTTCGCACCAGTCATGACTTCGCCGCGCGCTGCGGGATCAATTTCATTGGGGGTCTCCTCGGGGCCATAGGCTCCCATGGATTTTGTTTCTGGTTCGCTCATGCACTCAACTGTAACTCTGGGTCAAATGAGAGCGAAACTCGCAAGGGTAAAATCTCACTATGTGGATTTTCGACTGAATATTGAGATGAAGGAAGTCGAGGAAAATCCCGGTTCCAACCCAAAAATATAGCTTCTCTGCGGTTCTAAAACTGGGGAAAACCAAATTATTTTCTCCGGCCGTGCCCTTAGTCCTGATTAATGGCGTCCACCAGATGGTTAAATCTTTTTGTGTCATTGATTCTAAATTTTCCCCGACGTGTGAGAGAGCGGACCGCAATGTTTCTGTCAAAGCACTTGGAACGACTGCGTGGCGAGCGTGACCACGCTTTTACACCCAAGCCAAAATCGACCGACACCCCTATTGAGGTCAGTACTCAAAGTGTGGTGGAGTACGAAAAGATTCGTATCCAGCTCACGGAAGTGTCCCGCACAATCATGCGCTTAGGTCACATGCTGCAGTCCTGTGGGGCTTCTGCCTACCGGATTAAGATTTCCATGGCCCGCTTGGCTACCGCGTTGGGCGCCGATGAGCACCATGTTCAAGTCACCTTTGGCGAAATCAGTTCCACCGTCTATCTGCGCCCCTTTTCCCGGACCGAAATCTCAGAGCAGAGGGACTTTGGAACCAACGCTGCGAAACTCGATCGGCTGCGGCTATTTATTCAAAACATCAAACCGGACACCCCCGTCAGCGAAGCAAACCGTCTCATGGATCGCATTGAGTCCTACAAACCTGAATTTAATAAGATTGCTAATACTTTGGCAGCAGGATTTGCCTGCGCCTGCTTCTGTTTCCTGAACCGTGGCGGTCTCATCGAGTGCGTATTGGCAGGTTTAGCGGCAGGATTCGGGCAAAGCGTGCGCCGGATGATGATGTCAAAGAAAACGAACCATTTTGCGGTCTGGATGACCGCTGGTTTTGCCGCCTCAGTGGTCTATATTTGCTGCGCCGAACTTCTGGAAACGTGCTTGAGGCGAGTCTATTCATCCGCGACCCTAGCAACCATACCGCCTTGGATTACAGCTGATCCTCTCGGATTCCGGGTGGGAGTGGTGTCTGCGGTCCTATTTTTAGTTCCGGGTTTCCCGCTCATTACCTCAATGCTCGATTTGGTGCGCATGGACCTTTCCGCCGGGATACCCCGCCTGATATACACCTTGATGCTGATAATTTCTGCCGGCGTGAGCGTGTGGATCATGTCCCTCACCTTCCATTGGGCAGTTGATCCCGCGGTGAACCCGCCTCTGGAGGGAAACTGGCTCTACCTGACCCGCACGGTCTGTTCATTTGTGGCTTCTGCCGGGTTCGCCATGCTGTTTAACTCGAACCGGCGCTTGTGCGTTTATGCCGGTCTGATATGCGCCCTGGTCAATCCGCTGCGGTTTTTCGTCGTGGAATCAGGGCTAAATTGGCAGTTTTCCGTAGGACTGGAGGCGCTGGCAATCGGTCTGCTGGCAGACTTTATTTCCCGCCTGTCAAACTTTAACTACTCACGAGTCTCGCTGTCCGTGCCGGCAGCGGTACTGATGGTTCCGGGGGTTCCCCTCTATTCAGCTTTGGTACACCTCAACGAAGGAAATTCCGTGGGGGCGATGGCCTCCCTCACCGAAGTGTCCGTGGTCATTTTGGCAATTGGTATCGGGCTTTCCACAGCTCGGATGCTCACTGATCGAAACTGGCTGCAAGACAAGGAAATTGTTGATACCCATCCCGTCCTCCACGCCGACACTGACGATTCTTTCAGTATGCGTTGATAGACTGACTTTGTTGGTTTTCCCGACCACGAGGTTGATTTATCACGACGTCTCTGGAGGGCATTTTGTTCGAATTTTTCGCAGCTCACCCAATTGTCCTTTTAGCTGCTTTATTGGGTATAGGCATGGCGTTTGGACATATCAAAGTCAAAGGTGTTTCCTTGGGCGCCGCAGCGGTACTGTTCCTCGCGATTGCCGTCTCGGCGTGGGCCAGTGCCTCGGGCATAAAGCTCATGATTCCCAAAGAAATCGCGGTATTAGGGCTCTCGCTGTTTGCGTTTTGTATTGGTTCAAACTCCGGTTCGAACTTTTTTGCGACCCTCCAGACCGCCTGGAAATCCATCCTCCTGCTGGTCGGAGTCTATGTGGGAGTCAGCGCTGTCGCGGTGGGTATCGGTACCCTACTGGGAATGCCTGTCAGCCAAATTGTGGGTACTCTCTCGGGGGCACTGACTAACACTCCGATGCTCGAAGCAGGAGGGGAAACTTCTGGAGACATCGCCACCGCCACGGTCGGTTATTCTATTGCTTACCTGTACGGCGTCCTGGGAATGATCTTTTTTGCCTCGCTGGCACTGAAAAAAGGCAAAAATGACCGCGATGCGCCTAGCCCTGTCGTGTCCAAAACAATCCGGGTGGAAATCGACACCCAACCTCGCTTGGGAGAAATCTTCGAGCGTTTCAACGAAAAATTGGCTTTTTCGCGTCTGCGCCGGGGCGAACAGGGACCCATCACCCGTCCCAACATGTCGGATACGCTCAACCCCGGTGACCTGATTACCATTGTGGGTGAAGCCTCAGCGGTCCACACCATCATTGAAGAATTGGGGCATTCGTCCTCCCATTCGCTACAGACCGACCGCACCTACCTGGACTATCGACGCATTACCCTCTCCGATGCTACCAAAGCCGGCAAGACTATCGCAGAGCTAAACATGGGCGACCGTTTCGGTGCCACTGTCTCCCGCGTCCGTCGCGGCGATGTGGATATGGTGGCTTACCCGGATTTGACCTTGCAGTTAGGCGACCGGTTGCGCGTGGTAGCACCAAAATCTAATATCGCTACCATCACCAAATACTTGGGTGATTCCACCCGCGGACTCACTTCCCTTAACCCGGTGGCCCTGGGAATTGGGATGACCCTAGGGTTCCTCATCGGCGAAATTCCCATCCCCAATCCCGGAGGCGGATATTTCAGTGTCGGGTATGCCGCTGGAACCATCATCATGGGGCTGATTATGGGACGCATCGGACGTATTGGTCCATTCGTCACGACCCTGCCCTACACAACCAGTCAAGTCTTGGGTGAAATCGGACTACTGTTGTTCCTGGCGCAAGCAGGGGTAAACGCCGGCGGATCCATCCAAACTGCCTTTACCGGCGGAGACTGGTGGAGGATTTTGCTGCTGGGCTTCATCGTCACCAACATCTTTGGTCTGGCACTATTTATCCTCATGCGTCTTATTGGCAAGATGGGAGGAACCAAGCTAGCGGGATTCATGGGCGGAGCCCAAACCCAGCCGGCGGTACTGGGATTTGCCAATGACCAAACCAACACTGACCCTCGGGTATCTTTGGGCTACGCTATGGCTTACCCCGTGGCGATGATTACCAAGATTTTGTGCGGAACCTTTGTCGGGATGATCTAAATAGCTGTAGCCCGCCCTAGTGGTAGCGGGAGACGAGTTTGCTTAGTTGGCTGGAGGAATCAGCAACCGCCTGACCGGCCTCCAAAGTCGTACGCGCACCGTCCGCAGATTTCTCAGCCGTAGCCGAAACCGTCTCAATCGAACCCACAATATCCTGAGTCGTCTGCGCAGCCCCACGAACCACCCCAAACATCTCATTCGTCGTCGCCGTCTGCTCCTCAACCGCCGAAGCAATCGTCTGCTGAGAATCATTAATCCGCGCAATAATCTCACTAATCTGAGTAATAGCCTCAGCCGCCTTGGTGGAGTCTTCCTGAATAGAACTCACCCGCTCAGAAATATCCGCCGTAGCCGCAGCCGTCTGCGCAGCCAAATCCTTAACCTCACCAGCAACCACCGCAAAACCCTTACCAGCGTCCCCCGCCCGAGCCGCCTCAATCGTCGCATTGAGCGCCAAAAGATTCGTCTGCTCTGCAATCGAAGTAATCGAATTAGTAATCTCCCCAATAGACTGCGAAGACTCACCCAACGTATCAATAACCTTCGTCGCCGAACCCACAGACTCAACCGCCTCCTCAGAAATCTGCGAAGCCGACGTAGCCGACTCAGAAATCTGACGAATCGCAGCCTGCATCTCCTCCATAGCCGCACTCAAAGTATCCATATTCGTAGCCAACAACTGCGCCTGCTCAGCAGCCCCCGCCGCACGAGTACGAGTATCCTGAGCAGTCTGATCCAACTGAGCCGCCGTATCCGCCAAATTACCAGCATGTTCCTGCAACCCCTGAGAAGTACCACTGACTTCCCCAATCAGCTCATTAACCTGATCATTCTGCCCATTAAAAGCCTTAGCCAAATCCCGAATCTCCGGCACCCCGGTATCATCACGCAACCGAAAGCCCAAATCATACTGATCATGATTCTGCAAAGCCACAGTATGCCGAGAGAGGGGCAGGCGTACGGTACGCAGCGCTGCAATCAGGAACAGCAGCACCGCTACCGCCAAAACGATAAATATCCCAATCAAAATATAGATGGTGACCTTTTGCAAGGAGGCGGCTCGACCCATTTGCGTATCGGCCGCATTGGCAGCCCCGGTTTCCAGCTGATTCAACATATTCAAAGGAGACATCACGGACTTGTACGAGTTGGAGTAGGTTTCTCCAAACACCAGGTCTGAGGCTGTTTGCAGCTGTGCCTCCGCATCCATAGCCAATTCCTCAGGCGAGAATTGGAAGTTTTCCAAATCGTTGGGCAGAGCGCTAAAGTCAGCTCCGCGACTCAAAGCAGCCAAAGCCATAGCGTGAGTCTCAGTTTCTTGAGTGATTTTTCCTGCTTCCGAAGACTGCTGCACCAGCTTGCTTTCATCTTCCGTACCACCGTTGTCGGCGATGAGGCTAGCCCCGTACTCTACGTCGCGATTCACATAGACCTGATTGAAGTAATCCATCATGGCTTCTTCCAGGCCGGAAATTACAAAGACTCGCGCATTATCCGCCATATTCGTCCGGGCATTCTCTATGTAGGCAATCCCGTTATTACGCCGGTTAGATTCGTCTTGGGCCCGATTGACCTGACCTGTCGCGATGATAGTGCCAATTTGAGCGGCTACGCCCAAAATAGTCAGCGCCAGCACAACACTCATAGTGAATTTAATCATTGATGAAAAACGCATTTTCATTTCCTCCCTGAAGAAAATTAAGCAATCGGCGGATTTAAGGTTGCGTAGTTGAGCGCGATGAATTCCTCGCCCCAGGGCGCAAGTACATCTTTCAGCATTCCCGTATCCATCATCTTTTGGAGACCGGCTTGAATGGCTTTGGCCAGCTCAGGATTGTCTTTCGCAGTGACCGGGCCCTGCGGCGTCACCTGGAAAGCCTCACCGATAGTGGCGAACTTCGGATTCCTCGACTCGGCGTAAGCCATAATCGGGCTCTCCCCGATGACGGCATCCAAGGTTCCTTCCGCAACCTGTTGCACCAACTTATCTTGGTCGGCATCAGAGACAATCTGTATCGCCGGTTTTCCAGCTTTCACACAAGAATCGCTGGCCGCCTGCAAAATTTCGGCCTGCGTGGTGTCTGCCTGGGTGGCGACTTTCAATCCGCAAGAGTTGGCGGGATCGAAATTATTGGGGTTGCCCGCCTGGGTGCCATAGATGTAACCCGCCTTAATGTAGGCAACCATATTGGTCTGGTCCATCCGGGTCTTGTTGAGAGTCATGGATGCCATGACGATGTCATAGGTGCCATCGTTAACCTTGGGAATAATTGCGTCAAATTCTTCATCGGCAATTTTCAGTTCCGACACGCCCATCAGCTTCGACAAGGCTTTTAAGACATCGACTTCGTAGCCGACCGGCTGATTGTTGTCATCGAAGAACTCGGCGGGAGAATAGGGAATATCCATCGCGACCCGCAGGGTATCCCGGTTCGCCTGCGGTACCATCGCCACGATTTCAGCATCCGGTTTGATGGAATCGAAGTTATAGGATTTCACCCCTGCTGAACTGGTCGAGCCGGAACAAGAAGTAAGCGTTGCTCCCAACAAAGCTGCACCCGCTGCTGCCGAGATCATCTTCACTATGAGTTTCATTGCCTTTGCTTTCCTCCCCTCGGAAAAGGGGCATCGCCAACAACTCTACCGTTCCATAGTATCCCAGAGAGAAAAATTTGAAAGGGATTTCAGGCAATCGGCGGGTTTAGCGTGGCATAGTGCAACGCTATAGTCTCTTCACCCCAGGGAGACAGCACATCCGCAAGCATTCCCGTATCCATCATCTTTTGCAGACCGGCTTGAATGGCTTTGGCCAGCTCAGGATTGTCTTTCGCGATGAAAGGACCCTGCGGAGCATTCCCGAAGGACTCCCCGAACATCTCAAAATTCTGGTATTTTGCCTGGTTATAGGCCAAAATGGGTGTTTCTCCGATGATGGCATCAATGCTTCCCTGGTCGACCTGGGAAATCAATTTGTCCTGATCTGGCTCAGTAATGATAGTGACCGGCGGCTTACCTATTGACACACACTCATCGCTGGCCGCCTGCAAGGTGTCGGCCTGCGTGGTGTCCGACTGTGCCGCCACGCTAAATCCACAAGGCGAGACCGGGTCAAATTCCTTCGGGTTATCTCGCTGGGTTGCATAGCTGTAACCTGCCTCAACATAGGACACCATATTTCCCTGGCGGAGCCGCTCTTTATTCAACGTCAAAGCGGCCATGCCCAAATCATCGGTGCCCTCGTTTACCTTGGGAATGATGGAGTCAAAATCTTCGTCGATGAATTGCACTTCTTTGATGCCCATTACCTTAGCGAGAGCTTTTAAGACGTCGACCTCATAGCCCACCGGCTGATTGGCGTCATCGAGAAATTCCGCCGGGGAATAATGCAGTTCCATAGCAACCCGCAACGTTTCCCGATTTTCCTGCGGCACCATCGCCGCGATAACCGGATCGGGTTTGATGGAATTAAAATCGTAAGACTGCATCGCCCCCGATTTTCCTGCTAACGCACATGACGAAAGCGCCACTGCCGTCATTGCTACACACGCTGCTGCAACCAACCTCATCGTGAATTTCATATCAGCCAACAACCTCCTGTTCTAGGCTGACCCCCCCAACATTTACAGAGTTAACACTAACTGAAGTACCCAAAATTTTACCCCTACCTGGCTGAAGATTTACTGAAAGATTCACTCTGCCAACGCGGTATCGTTCCGATCCAAAACTGCCAGGACATGGCCCAGCACCGGGGTGAGAACTTCTACTGTATCACGCACCGCGCCCGGAGAACCGGGGGAACACACCACTAGGGCGGCCCCCGCTGCCCGCGTGGAAATCCCCACCACGGGACGAGACAGCATGCCCAGGGGCCCAGCCTGTCGGTTACGTTCCAGCAACGCGGCTTCCACTCCGCTCAAACGGGCTGTTACCAGTCCCTCAACAGCTTCGGGCGTGAGGTCTCGGGGACTGACCCCCGTCCCTCCTGTCGTAAAGACCAACCGCGCCCCACTGCGACACGCCGCCGCCACGGCCTTGTGAACGGAGTCCACCCCGTCGGGAACCACCACCGGTCCAGTCACCGCAAATCCCAGTTCCGTCAGCAATTCCACCGCCAGCGGACCGGACCGATCCGGGTTCACGCCCGCAGAAACGGAATCCGAAACTGTGATGACACAAGCCGGTGTCTGTGGCGGCAAAGACTGTTCGACGTGGCTCATGATTCCCGCTCCCACGTGCCCGAACGGCCTCCGGATTTATAGGTCACGAAAGCCTCACGCAAGGTAATCTGGCGGTCCACCCCTTTCAGCATATCTACCAGCGCTAACGCCCCCACCGTGACCGCGGTCAACGCCTCCATCTCCACTCCGGTACGTTCCACACATTTCACCGTGGAGCGCAAAATGACCTCGTTGCCCTCCTGGGTAATGTCCAGGGCTACGTAGTCGATTCCCAAGGGGTGGGCCAGCGGGAGCAGCTCCGGGGTGCGTTTCACGGCCTGAATCCCGGCGATGCGCGCTACTGCCAGGGCGTCTCCTTTCGGGACACGATTATCGCGTAAAGCGGCAGCCACCTGGGGTGATACGCTGACTGTGGCTTGCGCCCGCGCTTCGCGTAACGTCTCACTTTTCGCTGACACGTCCACCATGCGGGCTTCGCCGCGTTCGTTCAGGTGGTTCATGGGTAGGGTATTTTCCATCACAAGTCTTTCTGGGAACGTCCCCGTTTTGGGGCAAGTTTTCTGAACTGACCCTTCTAATATATGCAGGAAATTGTTTCCCTTACTAGAATTGTCAGGTGGAATTTTTTGGAATCAGCGGTTCGGAGCTGCTGCTCATTTTGGTCGTGGGCGTCATCGTCATCGGCCCGAAGCACGCCGCCCAAGCTCTGCTGTGGTTCAAAGGAGTGATTGAGTGGCTGCGGGCGTGGTCCGCCCGGCTGCGCGAAGAGGCAAATTTCACCAAGTCCGGCTTGAATGTTGATTTAAAAAACTTTGACCCGCGCGAATACGACCCGCGCAAGATGATTAAAGACGCGGTCGCCGAAGAAATGCAGTTGTGGATGGAGCAAGCCACCAGTATCGAGAAAGCCGCCACCCAGGGCCTTGTGCCGGAAAAAACCCCGGGCAATCCCAAACCGCAGGCCGGCCCTAAACCTGACGATTCCCCTGCTAACCCTCCGGCCGAGCCTCCAGACGCTCCTCCGGCCACTCCCCGTCAAGAGAAACCCGCGTAAACTGATAAACTTGTGTTGATTTAGCCCTATACAGAGGAGAGATTAATGGTTCCGGCGCATGTGATGTTGTTCAGCGTAAGCCCCGTAGTGTGGATTACTGTCATCATTATTTTGGTCGTGGTTTTCGGTGCCTCGAAACTGCCGGAGATTGCTCGCAACGTGGGCAAATCCGCAAAAGTCTTGAAGGAAGAACTCAACGATTTGACCGAGGACACCAAGGCTGACGGCAAGGCTATCGAAGGCAAGGACGACGCTGCTACCGGCGATTCCTCGAAAACTGACTCTGCCTCAGGCAACGATGCCGCTAAGTAACCGCTCAAGTGCCCACTGAGAAGTCCTCTTACCAGAATCGTGATGCCCACTCTGAAGGTGTCATGACAGTGACTGCTCACCTAGCTGAGCTGCGGAAACGTATCATCTGGTCATTTGTGGGCATCACTGCGGCGGCGATTGGCGGCTGGTTTCTCTATGAAATCGCGCTGGCGCACATCACCGCCCCCATGAAAGACATCGCCGGGGCTAACCTGAACTTCCAAACTATCGGCGCGGCCTTTGACCTGAAAATCCGCGTGTCCCTCTGGTTGGGGGTGCTGATTGCTTCGCCGTGGTGGATTTTTCAAATTATGGCTTTCATCTGGCCCGGTCTGCGCCGGCGAGAACGTTTGTGGTTGCTGATTTTTGGCGTGGCCGGAGTCGTTTTGTTCGCGGCTGGTGCGGTTTTCGGCGACTGGACCGCACCGCGGGCCGTGTCGATTTTGTCCTCTTTTACTCCCCCGGATTCGGCGATGTTGCTGCAGGCCGATGCCTACATCAAGTTCTATATTCGCCTGGTATTGGCGTTCGGGATTTCTTTCCTGATTCCCGAAATTTTGGTCATGCTGAACTTCCTGGGGGTGCTCAGCGCCCGCACCATGCTAAAAGGTTGGCGCTGGGCGACGATGGTGGCGTTTATTTTCTCGGCTATCGCCAACCCACTGCCAACCCCGTGGCCCGTCATTTTGCAGGCTTCCGCCCTGCTGGCACTGTACTTCCTGGCGGTCGGCATCGCGGCTCTCCACGATTGGCGTCGGTCC
Source organism: uncultured Mobiluncus sp. (assembly GCF_947254095.1). Lineage (GTDB taxonomy): Bacteria > Actinomycetota > Actinomycetes > Actinomycetales > Actinomycetaceae > Mobiluncus. The sequence continues at coordinate 38,028 of NZ_CAMYBV010000009.1, read as the reverse complement.
CGGAAAAATTCGTAGCCCCAGCGGTGCCACGCCTCCCGGGCTCAGATCTCGAGGACTTTCACAATCGACCAAGGGGCCACGGTCTCAACGTCTCGGTCAATCAGCATCAAGGCATTCGCTTTATGCAGCGAGGCCACCAGGTGCGACTTCGATCCCAAGGGGTGGGTGCGCTGCACCGTGGGGGTTTCTCCCGGCTGTCCCGGCGTCAAACGGACAGGCACGACCTGGACTTTACCCCGCGGAGAAGTCCACGCCTCCACCACGGTCGCCTCCCGGCACACGTGCGCCTGGTCGGGATTGCGCCCGGCGAGTTTCGCCAGCACCGGCAGGGCAAACAGGTACCACGAGACGAAAACCGAAACCGGGTTTCCCGGCAGGGTCAGCACCGGTACCCGACGCCCCCCGCTCGCCTGCACGAAACCGTAACCTTGCGGCTTACCCGGCTGCAGGGCGACACGGGCGAAATGGAATCCCCAGTCGCTAACGCCCTGTTTCACCACCTCATAAGCACCAGCCGAAACTCCGCCCGAAGTCACAACCAAGTCACTCGTGTCTGCTACCTGGCGCAAGGTTTCTCGGAACTGGGCCACGTCGTCCCCGCATTGGCCCGCAAAACTAACCTCCGCCTGAGCCACTCGTGCCAAGGCCGCCGCCAGAGACGAGTTTGAATCTGGAATCATCGACCCTTCCAGCGATGCGCCTGCCCCCGCTAGTTCGGAACCGGTGGCGATAATTCCCACCCGAACTCGCGGGAAGGCCGTTACTTTCGCGTAGCCCCCCGAAATTGCCGAAGCGATCGCCCCGGGGCTCATGACCTCGCCGGCAGCCAAGACTTCGGAGCCGACCGGCAGATCCTCTCCTGCCTGGCGCACGTTCGCTCCGGCTCGGGGAACACGACGAATGGTGACCTTTTCCGGTAGCTCAACGGGACCGGGCTTTTGATCCGTGTCCTCCACTTTCACCACGGTGTCCGCCCCGGCGGGCATTTTCGCGCCGGTCATAATGCGCCACGCCTGGCCCGGCTGGCACTCGGCGCTCGGATCCGCGCCCGCCGGAATATCGCCCGCCACCGGCAACGTTACGGAACCACCAACCGGTAGCCCCGCGCTATTGAAAGCAAAACCGTCCATCGCGGAGTTCGTAAAGGGCGGCACCGACAGGCGCGAAATGACCGGTTCTGCCAGGGTCAATCCCAGAGTGTCGCCTACCGGAAGCTCCCGCGGGGCCAGTGGGGTGATTTCCGCCAAGAGACGCGCCAAAAATTCCTGGTAATCAAGCAGTTTTTCTGTCTCACTCACGATTGTTCTCCTTTGAGTTCACCAGTTTTGCCGTGCAGGTTTTCGTAACAGGATGAGTTTTGGGGTGCGGCGGCGCGGGCCGAATAATCCACCACGTTCCATTTGCCCATTCGGGCATCCCCAATGACCAGGCGCCCGATGAGGGGTTCACCCCAGCCGGAAACCATCTTGAGGACTTCGGTAGCCATCAACGACCCGGCTTGTCCGCAAACCGGGCCGAGAATTCCCGCGGTGGTGGAGTCTGGGGTACTTGCGGGCGGGGGCGGGGTCGGATAAAGCGTGCGTAAACACGTCCCGACCTCCGGAGAAAACACGCTGACCTCGAAGTTTGCCCCGACCGCGGAACCCCAAACCAGGGGTCGCGCCAACTTCGCGCAGGTGTCTGAAATCAGGTATTTCGAGGCGAACGTGTCGGTGGCATCCACCACCAGGTCGTATTGAGCGATGATTGCGGCGGCGTTCTGAGGGTCCAAGGGCGGCTCCTCGCTGACATTCACCTCGGGGTTCAGCGCGCGGACGGTGGCGGCGGCAGAAGCGGTTTTTGGCTCGCCTTGGCGGTTAAACGGGTGAATGACTTGGCGGCCCAAGTTGCTCAGGCTCACCGTGTCGCCATCGGCAATGCCCAGGACTCCCCCAGCTGCTGACAGGCCGACCCCGGCGGCGGCAAGGTACGCGATAATGGGCGAGCCTAGCCCTCCAGCGCCCACCACCAAGACTTTTGCACTCGTGACACGTTCCTGACCGGACGCCCCAAACCCCGGAATCGCACTGTGGGCCGCATAGCGGCTCTCCGGTTGGAAGTCTGCGTCGAGGTTTGACCACGCGGCATCTCCCTCGGAAAAAACCTGTTTCTTCCAGATGGGAACCCGATCCTTGACGGCATCGACCAGCCAAGACACCGTAGAAAACGCAGCTTGCCGATGGGCGGCAGAGACTCCGACCAAAATAGCGACCTCACCGACCTGCAGATGCCCCACCCGATGGCGCAACGCAATCTCGTGCACGCCAGGAACTGTACCGGCCTCATCGGCAATCTGTTGCAGTTCGCGGGCCGCGTCCGGGTGAGCGCTGTAAGTAATAGCCTCCACCCCACGCCCCTGGTCATGATTGCGCACGCGACCGATGAACACAAGCTGACACCCGGCTTCGGGCGCGGTGAAACCCGCTTCAAACCGCGCCGGGTCCAAAGGCTCATCGGTCAGGTCCGCTTGCAGTATATTTGCCAAAGATGCTCCTAAAATAATTCCAAAACTACGCGAGGATGTTAACTAGCCGCCGGCAAATGGCGGCAAAACGTCGATGGTGAGGTCGTCGAGATCCGCGAAGTCCGCGAGGCGTTTCTCGCCCGATTCGCGCAGACCCCCCACCAGGTATGACGAAACTGAAAGCACTCGATTCAAATCATTACCGCATCCACCAGCTTGAGCCGCTGCCTGAGCCAAACTCGAATCCCGCGCCACTTGTGCGGTCGCCGTATCGGTGCCCGCCGCTTCCGCAGCCGCCGCAAAAAACCGCACTTGCACACCTACCGTGGCATCGACACTATCTCGCATCTTTACCCCCCAATCTGTGCCATCGAAATCGTGGGAGATTGAAAATCACTCTGTCCCAAACCATGCCCGGAGGGTTTCCCCTGAGTCACGCCGACCCACGCTTGGGCCAGCTCATCATCAGTGGCACCGCGACGCAGCATCGCTCCCAGGTCACAGCTCAAGTCAGAGAACAGACAGGGACGCACCAATCCGGTCGGGGAAAGCCGGGTCCGGTTGCAGCTGGCGCAGAAAGGCGTGGAAACCGAAGCAATCATCCCCATCGTCCCCAGGCGCTTCGTGCCCGCTAAGTTAAACACCTGAAAACGGGTCGCCGGGGCGTGAATGTCGATGTTGTCCCGCACCGGAGACAGGCGAAACTCCTGTTCCAAGACGGGGCGCAGTTTAGAAAAATCGAGTTGCTCAGCGGAACCAACCCGAACCGTGTGCGGGCCAAAAGGCATGTACTCTATGGCGCGCCACTCGATGCCCCGCTCCAGACAAAACCGCAGCAAATCCGGAGCCTCGCGCAGACTGGCCTCGTCCAACATCACCGTGTTCAGTTTCACCGGCTGGAAACCTGCGGAGAGCGCGGCGGCAATACCCTCCAAAGCCGAGGCGAGTTCATCGCGCCCGGTAATCTGTGCAAAACGGTCGGGGTCGAGGGTGTCTAAGGAAATGTTGATGCGCTGAACTCCCGCCGCCCGCAACGCCGGAGCCAGCGGCGCCAAACTGCGGGCGTTCGTGGTGAGAGCCACCTGTGGGTCACGCCCCGCGGCCACAAACGTCTGGGAAATCCCCGCCGCTATCTCTAACAAATCCGGCCGCAACAGGGGCTCCCCACCGGTCAGGCGAACCTGGGTAATCCCCAGGCGGTGAATCGCTATCCCGGCCAAACGCAAGATTTCTGAGGAGTCCAACAACTCCCTACGCGCTACCCACTTGACGCCCTCGCGCGGTAGGCAATACGAACAGCGCAAATCGCAGCGATCTGTCAGAGACAAGCGCAAGTCGCTGGCCGTCCTGCCCCAGCTGTCCCGCAGTGGCATCGCCCAAGCAGACGCAAGTGAAGACGCCTGCCCCACACGATTGTCTCGTGTCAGCGTCTCAGTCAAACCTGCCTACTTCCTCAGCGATTGGTATATCCTGCCATTCTATCGTGTCTCAATTATTATTCCAGTTCAATAGGCATTTGTGGTTCACCCTCGCCTGATGTTGCCTTTCCATTATGCTAATGGAGTGAGCCCGCCGGCTCACTTAATTTTTGACCCCACTGACTGAGGAACAGACATGGCAGCAGAAAAGCACAAAGACGATCCGGAAAAAATGGCGAAAATGGCGGCGTGGCTACAAGCCGTCAGTCAGGAACTCCAGCTTCCGGAGGGGACTATTGCCCCCGTCCAGGAGGAACTGTTGAACCTCATCAGCGAAGTCGCACACGGGCCGTCCCGCCCGGGAGCACCCCTCACGGCTTTCCTGGTCGGGTTTGCCGCGAACGGGGATATCCAGCAGGCGGGCGCGAATGTGGCAAAACTTCGCGCCCTAGCCGCGCAGTATCCCGCGAACTGAGGGGTTACTCGCGCCCAGAGTGCCGCCGACCTTAGTTCCGCAGAAACCGGTCAAATTCGAGAAAATAACCGCAAAAGTTAAGATAAGGTGACAGGTATGTCTCAATTACGGATTAAGGACGCAGCAAATTTGCTGGGTGTCAGCGATGATACGCTACGCCGCTGGATTGATGCCGGGCAGCTCAGCGCCGGAACCGACAGCGCGGGACGTAAAGTCGTGGACGGGGCCGAACTGGCGAAACTAGCTCAAGACAAAGCCAAAGATTTTGGTGACGCGGATTCCGCGGGTTCTATTTCGGCCCGCAACCATTTCCGCGGCTTGGTCACCAAAGTCGTTTCCGACAAAGTCATGAGCCAGGTAGAAATGCAATGCGGCCCTTTCCGAGTGGTGTCCCTCATCTCCACCGAATCGGTGAAAGAACTCGGACTGGCGCCCGGCGCGGTCGCCACCGCCCGAGTCAAAGCCACGAACGTCGTAGTTGATGCATCTTAGGGAAAACCTGACGACACCCTAGTGTTGCCCCAATGAAACGGTCGGCAACGGAAAACCGCCGACCTGGCTTTCGCGAAAGGAAAACTCATGAAAACACTCGCACGTCTCGGCGCGGGCTTGGCCGGCCTCGCCCTGGCAGCCACCGGCCTCACCGCTTGTGCACCGGACAACGCCAACACCGCGAACTCAGAACCGAGCAAAACCGCTGAAGCCAAGACCATTCAAGTATTCGCCGCCGCCTCTCTCAAGGCGAGTTTCTCTGAGCTGGGCGAATCTTTCCAGAAGGAAAACCCCGACATTGCCGTGAAGTTCAACTTTGACGGTTCCTCCTCCCTGTTCGATCAGATGCAAGGAGGCGCCAAAGCTGACGTGTTCGCCTCCGCTGACGAAAAGAACATGAAGAAAGCGACCGACGCGGGTCTGAACTCCGGCGAACCGAGCATTTTTGTGAACAATACCCTGACCTTGGCAGTGCCGAAAGGTAACCCGGCCGGGGTCACCGGTCTGGACAATTCCCTCACTGGCAAGAAACTGGTCATTTGCGCCGAGGGGGTTCCCTGCGGCAACGCTTATCGTGACTTGGCGCAAAAGGTCGGTTTCACGGGTCAGGCTGTGTCCGAAGAGACTTCGGTCAAGGACGTGATGGGCAAGGTCGTGAGCGGTGAAGCTGACGCGGGCGTGGTGTACCAGACTGACGCGTTGGTGGAAAAGGACGCGGTGGACACCATCGATATTCCCGGCTCTGACACCGTGGTCAACGCCTACCCGATTGTGGTCACCAAGATGGCTGCCGACAACGGCAACGACGCGGCCGCAAAAGCGTTCGTGGACTATGTGTTGTCCGCTGCGGCGCAAAAGGTCTTTGCCAAGTACGGGTTTATGAGTCCCACTAAGTAAGGGTTCGCGTTGAACGCTAATAACCACGGTTTTCCCCGCTGGCTGTATCTGCCAGCGGGGATAGCCTTGCTGTTGGTCGTTTTGCCTATTGTCGGGCTGATGGTGCGAGTGCCGTGGACCCGTCTGGCGGAGATCCTGACTCGCGACGAATCCCGCGACGCTTTGCTGTTGAGCCTGCGTACCTGCTTGGTGTCGCTGGTGCTGGTGTTGATTCTGGGTACGCCCCTGGCGCTGCTCATCTCGCGCACCGAGGGATTTTGGGCGTACGTGTGGCGCACTTTCGCGGTCCTGCCCATGGTGTTGCCACCGGTCGTGGCCGGTTTAGCGCTCTTGGTGACGCTGGGGCGCCGCGGCGTAGTGGGGCAGTACCTGTCCTTGGCCGGTATCGAGATTGGGTTCACCACCATAGCCGTGGTGCTGGGGCAAACCTTCGTGGCCATGCCTTACTACGTGGTGTCCCTGGAGTCCGCGTTGCGCACTTTTGATTCCGGTTACGAGCGGATTGCGGCGACCTTGGGGGCGTCTCCAACCTATGTGTTGCGCCGCGTCACGCTACCCTTGCTGAGCCCTGCCATAGTCGGGGGCGCCACCATGGCTTTTGCCCGCGCCTTGGGCGAATTCGGGGCGACGCTGACTTTCGCGGGTTCTCTGCAAGGGGTGACCCGCACCCTCCCCCAGGCAATCTATCTGTTGCGCGAGGACGACTCTGACCTGGCTTTGGCGCTGTCCGTAGTCTTGGTGCTGCTGGCAGCCACCATGATGGGATTGTCGGCCATCTTTACCACCCGCCGCACCAAGCAGCTCACGACGCAGCCGGAAAGTGGTGACGACCAGTGAAAACTCGCCCTGAAACCGCGGCAAACCCCGCAGAATTCCGGTCCGCCACCACCGCGGCTGGGAGCGAAGTCCTGGTGAAGGCAGGCATCGAGGAACGCGACGTCACGGTGCAGTGCGCTTTTCCGGCGGGACTGATTACTGCTATCGTCGGACCGAACGGGGCCGGGAAGTCTACGATTTTGGGGATGATTTCCGGGCTGCTGGCTCCCGATTCAGGAGAGGTTCGCAGCGGGGAAACGGTGTTTGCTGATGCCACCCGGTTCCTGCCGCCCCATCAACGTCCAGTCGCTATGCTGACCCAAAAACCCCTGCTGTTTCCACACTTGAGCGTGCTGGAAAACGTGGCGTTTGGGCCGCGAGCCCGCCACCGGTCACGGGCGGAGGCTCGGCGTATCGCGCGCCAGGAGCTAGCGGCCGTGGGCGCTTTGGAACTGGCGGATCGCCCCGCTACGGCGCTGTCCGGCGGGCAGTCGCAGCGCGTGGCGTTGGCTCGAGCCCTAGCGACGCACCCGCAAGTCGTGCTGTTGGACGAACCATTTTCCGCCCTTGACGTCGAAACTGCCGCCAAACTGCGGGAAGTGCTGTCGAAACGGCTACGTCAAGAGCCGCGGCCGACCGTGATTTTTGTCACCCACGATCCGCTCGACGTGTGGATGCTGGCTGATCACGTGGTCGCCGTCGAGAACGGCCATTTGATCGGGGAAGGCACAGTGGTGGAAATGCTGGGCCAGCCTGCCACGAAGTTTCTGGAAAACCTGTCCGGCATGAACCTGTTGGCCGGGGTCATTGAGGAATCCGGCGAAGTCGCCACCATTGATGCCGGCGGGGTGAAACTGACGGGACTCTGGCAAGGCCAGCATCATCCCGGCCCTCAAACCCCAGCTCTCACTGCTTTTGCTCCCCAGTCCGTGGCTCTGTTCGAGACGGCTGTTTCCGGCTCTCCGCGCAACACCTGGCAGGCCCGCGTCACGGATATCACGCCGCGCGGCGCGGTGCAGTGGATCAGTTTGGAGCTGGACGGGGGGCAAAGCATTCAAGCCGTCCTGACCCCGCAAGCCGTCAGCGCCCTGCAGCTGGAACCCGGTTCACCCATTTTCGCCGAGGTTAAAGCCACTCAGATTACGGTGTATCCGCGTTAGGTTTTTATAAACCGTATATATAAGGTGAAAATAGCGCGGTAGCTGCCATTATTGGCAGCTACAGCCCAAATCCCACCTTATAATCACCAATTCCAGTTTGATACCTATGGAATTGGCTCTTCCGGACACCCTTTCAGCACCCCCATCATGGCCTGTTTCTCTGCCAGGGTCACCCACAGCCCGTATTTCGCTTTCACCGCAATCTGACGCGCCACGTAAGCGCAGCGGTAATCGCGTGCGGGCGGCAGCCATTCGGACGCATCCTGGGATTGTTTATCCTGATTGGCCTGGCCTTTCACCGCTTCCAAGTTCAGCGGATCGTTAGCGATGGCTTCCCGTTGCCGCTGGCTGAGCTGCTGGCCGCCAGTACGCCACACGTTACCCAACGCCACCACGTGGTCAATCTGGACCGCGTCAGAGGTTTCCTGCGACCGCTTGAAATCAACGGTTTCCCCGGTGTATTTATCGTGCAAAACCCCGCTTTGCACCACGCAGTGAGCGGGAGTGGTGTTCGTAGCCGTTCGATATTGGATGTTCTCTAGGTCGCGAGCCAGCACTTCGTTGCGCGTATTGCAATTGTCACCGTCGAGATCCAGCCACCCCTTGCCGAACAATTGCTCGCGGTCGAAGCCGTGGAAAGGATCTTTGTCGCGCACTTCCAAAGTGCCCAACACGTCACTAGCGCGGCTCCCCGCAGTTTTTCCAGCAGCGGCGTCACGAGTCTGTTCCCCGGCGTTCCCTGATTGACTGGCGGAATGAGTCTGGTCACCGCCGATGAGCCCGAACAACCAGCCGTCGTCCCCGACGAACTGAGTGCCCAAACCGGTCACAGCCACCACAGCGAAAGCCACCAAAGCCAGATTGCGTCCGCGCTGGTTACGGTTTGAACTCTTGCCGAACCACCCATCCCAGGGTGCCACCTGCGGAGTTTCCGGTTCCAGACCGCGGTTTTCCTCCGGCCCAGCACCCTGACCAGTTTTATTCTGTTTGCTCATGCGTCCAGCCTAACGAAGTAATCTTGCCCGGTCACATCTGCCACCAGTCCCACCCCACGAGGGTTCTCCCCGAAGGCGGCAAAATCAACGACCGTGTCTCGTGACGGCGCCACCACGGACTGAGGCGTGAAAACTCCGGCGGAAAAACCGGCAAAATCCGGATCCAGAGCCACCCAATCCACCAGCTCCGTCCAGTCCGGTTTGTCGGATTTGTCGGTCGTATCGTCCCCAGCGGCACATTTCGCCCCGGCGGCACCCAACTTCGCGATGCGGGTCTCGACCTCTCGGCCCAACAACTCCAAGCCCGGCACGATTTGGTTGGCTCCCCAGGAGGCGGAATCTCGCCACACCTCAAAGCCGACCCCGTCCTGCACCAGGCGCCGCCGAGCCAGATGCACCCCCAAACTATTGCGCTCTATCCCCAGGAAACGCCGTCCCAGCTGGGCTGCCGCCACCAAAGTGGAACCGGACCCGGCAAAGCAGTCCATCACCAGTCCCCCCGGCGGGCACGCCGCGGCGATGGCGCGTTGCATGACTTCCACCGGTTTTTGAGTCGGATACCCCACCCAGGTTTCGGAATGATTCGGCGGCCGGGAAATCTGCCAAACATCGGGGGCGACCATACCCAGCGGGTTAAACATTTCGCGGCGTTTCGGGGCAATGGCCGCGTTATACGCCACCCGCACCGCATCGGGGTCGAAGTAGTGGCGGTGCCGGTCGCGGGCGTAAAACAGGATGGTGTCGTGTTTGTGGCCAAAAGCCCGCCTCGACCCCCCGCCCGAAGCGTAAGCCCACACAATCTCGTTGACCAGGTTACTTGCCCCAAACACCTCGTCCATAACCAGGCGCAAAGCGGCGGAGGAATGCCAATCGCAGTGCACAAAAATCGTTCCCGTTGGCGACAAAAATCGCCGTAGCACCGTCAGCCTCTCGTACAGATGTTGCAGATAATCAGCGGTTTTCCAGCGGTCGCCATACTGTTTCACGGCAATAGTGCGTTTCGAGGCACCGCGGTGGTGCGTGCGAATCTGTTGCACATAGTCAGCCCCGGAGTTAAACGGCGGATCGATATAGATACAGTCGACGCTGCCCTCGTATTGGGGCAGCAATCCGCTCATGACCTGCAAGTTTTCCCCGATATAGAGGCGGTTTTCGCACTGCGATGTCGCCACTTCATCCCCGAGCATTTCGCGGTAGCGTTCGGCGGGGACGTAGGGTCGAGTTTCGGGCAACACCACTTCGTGTTTTCCGCGCCACGTGAAAGCCAGTTCCGGAGGTTTTTCCTGCACCATCCCATCCTACTGTGGGCGGGTCAGCGAGCAATAACCCGCAATTCCCAGCGGAAACCCGCGCTTTCACCCCCAGAGAAATTCCGCGGCAGGGCCTGGTGAAATCGGCTAAAATGAAACCTACCACCAGTCGGGAGGAGACGGGCCATGAGTGAGGACAGCGGGGATTTTTTCGATAATCCTTTCGAGTTGCCATTCGACAACGCGCCTTTTTCCGTCAATAGGCTGCCCAACCTGACTCGTGACCGAGTTAAGAAAGTCCTGGAAGGCCACAACTGGAGTTACCAGGTCAACCACGACGGCGATGTAGGCGGGGCCTGGCAAAACGGCATCTATTACTTCCAGGTAACCGGAGAAAAGGACACTATCCTCTGTGTGCGCGGCACTTGGCGCGGAGAACCGGAACTAGACGATTTCATCCTGATTAACTCGATTTGTAACCGCTGGAACACGGATTACTACTGGCCGAAAGCCTACGCGCGAGTGACCGAGGATCGCGAAGTCTACGTGCATACGGAACTGCCCATCAGCTGGCGTACCGGCTTGACGGACGCGCAGCTGGACGAACAGGTACGCTGCGCCTTGGAATCCAGCGAGGATTTCTTTGAGCATTTGGCCGAGCAGCTTCCCGACGCGGTGCCGGAACCGGACGAAGATTCCGAATAGGCTCTTACGTGGGCAGCATCCACCACAGGGCGCGGCCTTTGGCACGGTAGCGTTCCAAGAAACGCTCCATCCGCACTGCCCAATAGGGTCCCAAACCGTGACGTACCCGCAGCACCTGCCGCGCGGCGTCTTTACCTTTCTTTGGGTAGGTCAGCTCTGCATAGAAACCCCGCGAGGAAATCAGCCCGTAATCCCAACACAAACTCAACACTGATTCAATCTCTTCCAAGGTTTCAGGCAAAACTTTGTTTTTCTGGTCGGTCAGTTCCTCAATAATCAAATCCGTAACCTGGCGGCTCATCAAGTGAGCCATGTCACGAGTCTGCATCGGGACGGGTGCCGGGACAGAATCGCTATCCGCGGTAAGTTCGCGCGTGTCCATCGCGATAGCCGAACCAATCCCAAAAATATTGCGATACGTGGGATTGCGGAAAGTGCGCGGCAAGACTGTCACCACTTGGCCGGAGCCGTTTTGCTGGGTTTTCGCGTCCACCCGCAGCCGCCCCCAGCCGTCGTACAAGTCCTCGCGCAAATCCGCTCCGTTCGCGTCATGCACCGCCAAGGGAGTGAGGACCCGCGCCGCTTCCACCGCCACCAAATCGCATTCCATTTCTTCGGGCTGGCTCTCGCCGTGTACCGGGACAAACCTGACTCTGCGCCCATTGATCGAGGCCAGGCGCATATCTTTGTGCAGAATCAGGCGGTGCCGATCAATGAGATGCACGAGGGCGGTCTGCATGTCCTCTTCCATCTTCGGGTCGTCGGTGTGGCCGTACATCCACGGTCGTCCCGCGTCGAAAAAGTGCAGTTCCACCCGGGAGCGCAGGAAAGCGGCCCGCAGCACCTCGTCCACGCACAAGGCATATTCCAGCGCCCCGTAGAAACCACCCATGCCGCGGGCGGACCGACCGATGGCGATGACTTTCGGCTTGTCGTCCACCGGGGAATCCTGCAGTTCAAACAGCAGTCTGCGCAGTTCCGCCTCCCCCGCGATGGCGCTGTCCAGGCGGTCCAGGACACAGGTCGGCACCGTGGTCGCTTCCGCGGGAATGCCCGCGACCCGATCAATGTCGTGCCCGGTGGCGATGACCAGGTAATCGTAAGGCACCCGCGCGACTTCCCCCTCCAGATGTGAGCCGGTAAAAGTCATCTGGACCTGGGGACGCGGGTCGTCCCGGTAGCCCTTGGGGTAAACCGCGGTGGCCACGCCCTGGTGAAAAATAATTCCTTTGCGCCGATAGAGAGGACCGAGCGGAACGATTTGGCGCTGCACCGACTGCAGGCCGGAGGCAATCTGGGCCATGACGTCGGGATTCGTCCACGCTGAGCCGGGGCTGATAACGATGACATCGTGGTCGTCTTTTAGGCGGTGTTTTAAGCCGAGGGCTGTCGAATGGCCGGCCATACCAGCCCCTATAACAACAATCCGGGCCATCTTAATATCCGTTTCTCTTCAGGAGTTCCGCCGAAAACGTTGCCCCGCAACGTTTTTTCACCGGCTCCACACCACCACGCGCCGACACACACTCGCTACGCTCCCTGTCGGCACGCCAACCGGCTCCTATAACAACAATCCGCGCCATGGTTCACCTGGCTGAATTGTCCAGGCGGACTTTGATGGTGCTGGTGGCTTGTTCCACCGGCTTGATTTTCAGCTGGTCGATATTCACGTGCGCCGGCAAGTTCAAGGTCCACACAATAGCTTGGGCGACATCGGCCCCCACCAGCGGATAGTCCACCCCGACATAAACGCCCTCCGCCGCAGCCTTGTCCTCTAGGCGGGCCAAGGAAAATTCCGGGGTTTGCACCAAACCGGGCATAATCTCGATAATCCGAATCGGTTTACCCACCAGCTCCAGGCGCAACGTCTCGGGCAGCATCGCCTCGGCGTGCTTGGCGGCGGTATAACCCGCCCCGCCCGGATACGTCTCGTGACCGGCAGTCGAAGTGACGAACACCAAATCCCCACCCCCGTGAGCCAACATTTGCGGCAGGAAAGCCTGAGTGACCTGCAGGGAGGACAAAACGTTGATGCTGTACATGGTTTTCCACCGCTCCAGCTTTGCCTCCCTTACGGTGTCGGTGCCGCGCGCTCCCCCGGCATTATTGACCACCGCGTCCACGACCTGTCCCTCGGCGGTCGCCCACTCAAACAGCGCCTGCACGTGCTCAGGAATGGTCAGGTCAGCGGCAAAAGCCGCACAGCCCGTCTCATAAGCCAGTGCGGCCAGCCTTTCGGCGCGCCGGGCGGTCGCTAGAACCTCCCATCCGCAGGCACACAGCTGTTTCACGGTTTCCCAGCCGATGCCGGTAGAAGCCCCGGTCACCAGCACTCGTCCCGGCTGGCGGGCCGGGCGCGTTTCGGGAACGGTAATTCCGAAACTTTGGGGGTCAAGAGGGTGTGAGGACGGCTTTACGGGTCCGGGTGTGACGCTCATCTTTTGGTTACCTTTCCAAAATTTTTGGCTGCAGAGCCACGCTATAGACTTAGCCTATAGGAAAACGACTCCGGCGGTTTGCTCTGAGCGCCAGGGAAAACTGCGCAAATCAGGAAAAGAGGCAAGATGAAACTCGGTTTTATTGGAATGGGTGCCATGGGTTCGGCAATCGCGGCGGGAGCCCTGAAGCACGACTTCGTCAAGGCCAGTGACCTGAGTTTTTCTGACTTCGGTGTGACCCCGGGGGAACACCCGCTGACCAAAGAGTTCGGAGCCCAGCAGGTGGCTTCTAACCGGGAACTGATCGCGGCGGTTGACGCGGTAGTCGTCGCCGTGAAACCGAAACATATCGGCGCAGTCCTCACCGAAATTGCCCCGGAACTGGGAGGAAAGCTGGTCATTTCTATCGCCGGAGGGGTCGGGCTGAACCATCTGGAGGGCTGGTTGTCCCCGGAGACCCCCATCGTGCGGGTCATGCCAAACCTGAACGCCCAGGTCAACGCCGCCATGTCGGCCTTGTGCGCGAACCCGGCGGTAACCCCGGAACAAAAGCAGTACGCCCTGGGACTGTTCAACGCGGTGGGGCGCACGGTCGAGCTGGAGGAATCCTTGTTCCCCGCGTTTACCGCCATTGCCGGGTGTGCCCCCGCCTGGACTTATACCTACGTGGAAGCCTTGGCAAAAGCCGGCGTGGCTGCGGGCCTGACGAAGACTGCGGCCATCGAGTCCGCGACCCAGATGCTGCTGGGCTCCGCCCTCATGCTGCAAAACGGTTTGGAAAAGGGCGCTCACCCCGGCCAACTGGTCGATCGGGTGTGTTCCCCCGGCGGCTCCACCATCGCCGGTTTGCTGGCGGGCGAGGACGCGGGATTCTCGCGAGCCGTAGTACACATGGTTGAGGGCGCCATGGCCGGGGACGCCAAAGCGACCCAGAAATAACCCCCGCCCCACCGAACCCGTTAGGGTAGCGGGAACGCGAGCGGGTAGACTATTGCAGGTAAATCACAACAATAAAAGGAAAACGATGACCGAGAGACTGAACGCTCCGAGCGTACCGGCAAAGACGACCCTGGACGGGATTGAGGACAAATGGCGCAAGGTGTGGGCGGACACACAGATTTACGCTTTTGACCCCGACACTACCCGGGAAGCCGTTTACTCTATCGATACCCCGCCGCCCACCGTGTCTGGATCACTGCACGTCGGTCACGTGTTTTCCTATACCCACACGGATTTGGTGGCGCGTTACCAGCGGATGCGCGGCAAGAACGTGTTTTACCCGATGGGTTGGGACGACAACGGTCTGCCGACCGAGCGCCGGGTGCAAAACTATTTCGGGGTGCGTTGCGACCCGTCCCTCCCTTACGTGCCCGACTTCACTCCTCCGTATGAGGGCGGGGAAGGCAAGTCCATCAAAAACGCTGACCAGGTGCCGATCAGCCGCAAAAACTTCGTGGAGCTGTGCGAACGCTTGACCGCGCAAGACGAAAAACAGTTCGAGGAACTCTGGCGGACGCTGGGTCTGTCTATCGACTGGTCCTACACGATGCAGACTATCGGTAAGCCTGCGCAAAAGGTGGCCCAGACGTTTTTCCTGCGTAACTTTGCTCGAGGCGAGGTGTACGCTGCCGAAGCGCCGGGTCTGTGGGACGTCACGTTCCAGACCGCGGTGGCACAAGCCGAGTTGGAGGCGCGCGACTATCCCGGCTCCTACCATTCTTTCGCGTTCCACCGCGAGGACGGCAAAGGCGACATCGTTATCGAGACGACCCGTCCGGAACTGCTGGGGGCGTGCTGCGCGCTGATTGCCCACCCCGACGATGAACGTTACGCCGATATGTTCGGTACCTATGTCACGTCACCAGGGTTTGACGTGCGGGTTCCCGTGTTGGCTCACCCCGAGGCCGAGATAGACAAGGGTTCAGGTATCGCCATGTGCTGTACTTTCGGCGACCTGGTGGACGTGGATTGGTGGCGGGATTTGCAGCTGCCGACCCGCGTCATCCTGCGCAAGGACGGTCGGATTATTCCTGACGTGCCGGATTGGATTACTTCCGAGCGCGGCCGGGCACTGTACCAGGAAACCGCCGGGAAAACGGCGTTCTCCGCCCGGAAAGCTATCGTCGAGGCATTGCGGGAATCCGGGGAAATGCTGGGGGATCCGAAACCGACCCAGCGTATGACGAACTTTTATGAAAAAGGCGACAAGCCCCTGGAAATCGTGACTTCACGCCAGTGGTACATCCGCAACGGCGGCCAGCCTTATGCCCGCACCGCAGGAGGCACGGATTTGCGCGAGGAACTGTTGGCGCGCGGGCGTGAGCTGGACTTTGTGCCTGACTTTATGCGGGTTCGCTACGAGAACTGGGTCAACGGTTTGAACACTGACTGGCTCATTTCCCGTCAGCGTTTCTTTGGGGTGCCGCTGCCCCTGTGGTATCCGGTCAAGGACTCTGGTGAAACGGACTTTGACCACCCGATTTTGCCCAGCGAGGACGTGCTGCCTATCGATCCGACCACGGACACACCCGCCGGATTCGATGAATCTCAGCGTGGCGTGCCGGGCGGTTTCGTGGCGGAAGTCGACATTATGGACACCTGGGCGACCTCCAGCCTGACCCCCGAAATCTATTCGGGTTTTGGGCGGGACGAAAAGCTGTTTGCGGCGACTTTCCCGATGGACTTGCGTCCCCAAGGTCAAGACATTATCCGTACTTGGCTGTTCTCGACCGTGGTGCGGTCCCACCTGGAGTTTGACGCCCTGCCGTGGCGCCAGGCCGCGATTTCGGGCTGGATTTTGGATCCTGACCACAAAAAGATGTCGAAGTCCAAAGGCAACGTGGTGACCCCGATGGGACTGCTGGAAAAGCACTCTTCCGACGCGGTGCGCTACTGGGCGGCCTCGGCCCGGTTGGGGACGGACGCGGCCTTTGACGAAGGCGAGATGAAGGTCGGGCGGCGTTTGGCTATCAAACTGTTGAACGCGTCGAAGTTCGCGCTCTCGATGGGCGGGGACGCCGACCTGGTCTTGGATCCGGCGCTGGTAACAGTCGAGGTAGACCGGTCTTTGATTGCCACCCTAGCGGAAGTCATTACCTCCGCAACCAAGGCTTTCGAGGAAATGAACCATGCTCGCGCCCTGGAAGTGACCGAGAGCTTCTTCTGGACGCTGTGTGATGATTACTTGGAGCTGGTCAAGGACCGAGCTTACGGCAAGGATCCGGCGGCCGATAGCGCCGCGGTCGCTTCCGCGCGCACGACCCTGGCGCTGGCGATTGATAACGTGGTGCGCCTACTCGCACCGTTCTTGCCTTTCACCACCGAGGAAGTGTGGTCCTGGTATCGCACCGGGTCGGTGCACCGGACGGCTTGGCCCAGCACCGACGGTTTGGATAGCGTGAGCGGCAATCCCCAGGTGTTGCGGGCGGCCGGCGGAGCACTGTCGGCCCTCCGTAAGGTCAAGTCGGATGCCAAAGTGTCCCAGCGCACCCCATTCTTGCACGCCACCGTGACTTTCCCCGAGCCCGACGTGGCGTGTGCCGAGGCGGCACGCGTCGACTTGGTGGCCGCCAACCACGTGGAGGGCAAGCTGGAGTTTGTCGCTGGCGAGGTCGAATACCCCCAGGTCAGCGCCGCCGAGCTGGGTGAGCCCCCGGCAAAACCGGCGAAACCCGAAAAACCTACAAAGTAGGTCCGCTAGCGTTTTTGTTCCGCAGAATTTATCAAGGAAGAATCTCCCCCAATGACCGAAGAATACGTCTCGCCCATAGAGGTCAAAACCCTTCCGGATGGCACGATAGAGGCCTTCAACCCCGCTCCCGGCAACATACCCCACTCGTGGAATATTGTGAAGATGCTGCTCAACAGGGTAAAGCGCGACCCGGACGGCACCATCATCGAGCGAAAGGCGGGCCTGGGCCGCGAGTGGCAAAAGATTACGGCACGCGGATTCCTTGACGAGGTAGATTCGGTGGCGCGCGGCTTGCTGGCGCTGGGATTGCAAGCCGGGGATCGTATGGCGCTGATGGCGCACACATCTTACGAGTGGACGCTGCTGGATTACGCGTGCTGGAGCTTGGGCGCGGTGAACGTGCCGCTGTACGAGACTTCCTCCATCGCCCAGATTGGAACGGTCCTGAGCCAGGCGGAAATCAAGATTGCCTTCGCGGAGGACGCGCGCTTGGCGGAGGCCATCTCCGCCGCCGCAGATAAGGTAAATCGCGAGGTGAAGGTGCTGTCCCTGGATCTTGGGGCGATAGCGGCTTTGCACGAGGCAGGCCGCAGCGTCGCGCAGGTGGAAGTGGATGAGGCGCGCAAACGCTTGAATATGGACACGCTTGCCACCATTATCTACACCTCCGGAACCTCTGGAGATCCGAAAGGCACCCTGCTGACGCACGGAAACTTCACCTCCCTAGTGTGGTTCAACATGGATTGGATGCCGGATTTCTCGAAGGATCCGCGCGCCCGGCTGCTGCTGTTCCTTCCCCTGGCTCACGTCTACGCCAGGTTGCTTCAAATCTTCATGATTAGCGGTTCCGGCGTGATTGCCCACTCCCCGAACATCAAGAACCTGCTGCCCGATATCGCCTCTTTTCGGCCAACCTACCTGCTGGTGGTGCCCCGAGTGTTGGAGAAAATCTACAACTCGGCTCAAAACCAAGCCAGCCGTTCCAAACCAAAGCACATTATCTTCAATCGTGCTGTGAACACGGCGATTGAGTATTCTCGCGCCCTGGACACCACCGAGGGTCCCTCACGCGCCCTTAGGGCACGTCATACCCTTTATGAACAGCTCGTTTACCGTAAACTCATGGGACTGCTGGGCGGCAGATGCGAGTTCGTAGTTTCCGGTGGAGGCGCCCTGGGCGAGCGCCTGGGACATTTCTATCGCGGAGTCGGCGTCGACGTGCTGGAGGGCTACGGCATGACGGAATCCTGCGCCGCAGTCACCGTGAACACCCTGCAACTGCATCGCATTGGCACCGTGGGACCGCCGGTGCGCAGCGCGCGGATACGCGTCACCCCGGAGGGAGAAATCCTGATGAGAGGCCCGACCATCAGTCCCGGATATCTCAAGCCCGAGAGCAACGACGGAGTGTTCGACGCGGAAGGCTGGCTGCACTCGGGGGATTTGGGGCAGATGAACCCAGACGGACTGCTGAAGATAACCGGCAGAGCCAAGGAAATTCTGGTTACGGCCGGGGGCAAGAACGTTGCCCCGGCAACCTTGGAGGAGCCGCTGCAATCCCACCCCCTGATTTCGCAGATTATGGTGGTGGGAGAAGGCAAGCCCTTCGTTGGCGCCCTGGTGACGCTCGACGGGGAAATGCTGCCGAGCTGGCTGAAGAAGAAGGGCCTGGACCCGATGGACGTGACGGCTGCGGCACGTCACCCAGCGGTGCACGCCTCCATTTCTCGCGCCATCGCAAAAGCCAACGCCGGAGTTTCGCGGGCGGAATCTATCCGCGAGTTTCGCATTCTGCCTTTCGATTTCACCGAGGCGAACCGAATGCTGACGCCTTCCATGAAGGTGCGCCGTCAGGTCGTGATGGAAAAATGCGCCGACGCCATTGCGGATATTTACGCAGGGGTGTCCCAACCCAATTTGGAAACGAATTCCTCCGCTGGACACACGGACTTGTCCAAGGTCACGGGGTATTTGAAGAACCTGTTGAGTTTCCCGCGCGGGGAGTAACCGCCGGCATTTTTGCGGTATAGAGAGCAAAGAGGTGCGAGACAATGTCCGCTTCGCTGCAATCGGTCGACAGACCCTAGGCTGCCTCGACCGCGCGGTCATTTTCGAGGTGTGCCTCCCGCAACTCAGCCGGCATCAAGTCCGGGTCATAGAGCGTGGCGAGGGAAGCGTCCGGATAAAGCGCACGCGCCTCCAAAATTCCCAGCGCGCTGTGTTCAATGCGCTCACGCTCGGCAGGGGTGGCATCGGGCCACACCAAGTTGTTGTACACCGTCGTGTTGCCGTAGCGGTAACGCATCTCCAACCTGCCAGCAACCACGCGCATCCAGGCATTATGCGCCCGCGAGACTAAAACCCCGAAAACATAGCGCGAATCGGTCGGCACGAAATACAGTTGATTTCCTGGAATCATACCGTCCGTAACAAAACCCATCGGAATATAATCACGGCGCTCCGAGGACACTGGGGGCACCCCGATATATATGCCATCCTGGAATTTTCCGCACGGGCGCAAGAGGTGCGGTCGGTCGGCAAGTTTGTAGGCGTCTCCAGTCTTTACCTGCGCCAGACGCCAAGCACGGCAAGCCTCCACCCGTGAGCGCAGTTTCGGTAAGGCAGCCAGCTCGTTAGGGGTAATACCTTCCAGCCACAAACAGTAACGATCCTCTCCCCTAATGAACTCCGCCCCCATAGAAAACTTCCGCACCCAGCGCTCGGCTCCAGGCTCGACCGCCAGCAGCTCCGCACGTTCTTCGGGTGACAGCAGCAGAAATCCATTGTCAGTGGGCTGAAATCCCTTTGACATTTCCGGCACATCACACAGCGGCTTCATCTGGCGCTCCAAGAACACATCCGGCGCGTCCGCGAGGTATCCGTTCAAGCGACTCACCACACGTCGCACCCCGACGCCTCCCCGCCTGGTACGCTGCGCCGGCGGGAGGGCACCCGACGAAGGAGCCTGTGGGTGCTCGTAGTTTCTCTTAGCAACTACGTTGCTTAGAGAAACAGAGCAGGACCCCACCAAGCCCCGAGACGCGGTGCCCCCGGCGGCGTCACCCGGCAAAACAGCCTGCCTTGACGCATAATCCCACACGTATTTCACTTTCCGCTCCGTGTAGGAAAACCCGATAATCACGCAGTACACGTGCGCCTGGACGGACGCTGGGGCAAGCCCCGCCTCAGTATGCGCATAAAAGATAAAGTGAGCGAGCTTGAACTGGGGAAACGTTACTGTGAAATAACGCTGTTTTACGGCGATGGCATGGGAGCAGGAGTAGCTGACTCCATTCGCTTCTTGGTCCAGTAATTACTATCACCTACAGGTGCTTGCGTTGAGGTTGGAGAGTCCTGCACTGGAGTAGCTTGCCGTGAATGCAAAGCAAGCAGAACTAGCCCAATCACAAGGCAGATAATAATTATTGCGACCAATATAGGCAGCCAACGCCTCCTTATCAGGCTCATTTAATACCTAGGAAAAGATCCTTTACCGCGTTATCGAAAGGTGTAGAAATAAGCAACTTATCCCCTGAAGTTGTTCGGCGAGATGTTACACCGTAAACGTATCCCAGATTCGCATTGATTCTTGTTAGTAGCCAAGGACCTCCACTTGCCCCACCGGTCATACCGCAGGGCATTACCATGTCGCTGGACCAAAAACCCCGCTTCCTGGTATTCCCGTCACAGTAGTAAGGAGTTGTACCATGGTATGGTTTTTCTGCAGGCCAACCCCATATTCTCACTCCAGTCTGATTGTGTCCATAGTTATAAGAAAGCCCATTACCACCAACTGTAGCCACTAAGGATCTTCCGTTGCGAGGATACACGGTGAAGAATGCTTGGTCGCGAGAAAAATCTGATGAGTCAATCCATCCTTTAAAGGTGTGTGCCGTCTTCCAATTCCACAGGCCGTATCCTGACACGCCGTTGTAGTATCCAGGCGCGAATGCAATGTTTGAATGCCATCCTTCTCCCTTTCCCCCATGTACGCAGTGTCCTGCGGTGGACACTACGTTTTTCGTCGAACCGTTAATTGCCGAGCCCGAGCACACATAGTTTTTACCTTTATAAGTGAAAAACACTTTTCCAGCAGTTGATGGGACGGCCGTGTTCCGGGTTCGTGTTACTGTCGGCAATTCGGGGTACACAGGATGAGACAAATCCTCTCCCAAACTAACACCTTTAGATTGTTGACTGGATGGTTTGGTGTCGGTTTGATAAAACTCGGAAGCTAATTCGTCTGCAGGAATTGCAGATTGCATCTTTTCTTCCGTCCAGTAGCCTGTGGGATCTAATTCCTGAGTAGATGATCTTGGTGAATTGACTGAGGGTGCACTGGTTGATACTGGCTGGTCACCCGTGCCGTCATCTGCAATCGGAGATGCTTGGGCAGTTGGCATCATGAAGCCTGCAAACAACGCTAAGATAGCGAACAGAGCAGTAACAGGTAAAGTTTGACGTCGAATTTTCATAATAACCTCCAATTTTTTTCTTTATTCACCTCTACCCTAGGTGGGTTTTAACTAATTTGCAAGAGTCTAAATTGACATATTGTCATTATTTCTGGTAAATAAGATTAACTTTTCGTCTCGTGGACGATTGTGTACCACACCTTGTTGGCGGTTCGGCACGTGCAGAATCCGCGGCATAATCCCACACCTGCGCCAACGGGGTCTTTAAAACCCCCTGCCGCATCTCGGGAGCGTCAAAGTCCACCCCCAGGGATTTTTGCTCCACCATCACGGAGGCATCGCGAATCCACACATCGATGAAACCACCGCCAGCGACGCGATGTTCAAACAACACCGAGTCCATGCGCACGTAGCCCAGCACGTCACGCAACAGCAGCGTCCAGAACTTTTGGCACTCGCCCTTTTCGTAGCCCTTGCCAGCCCGATCTGGAGCCGCACTCCTCCAGGGAACTCACGGACTTGTCTAAGGTCACGGGGTATTTGAAGAACCTGTTGAGTTTCCCGCGCGGGGAGTAGACGCCGACATTTTGGCGGCATAGAGAGCAAAGAGGTACGAGACGATGTCTGCCTCATCGCTATCGGTCGGCAGACCGTAGGTTGCCTCGACCGCGCGGTCGTTTTCGCGGTGCGCTGCCACAACTTTAGACCCTTCGCCAAGGTCGGATCCTCGGCGCGCGGCCGTAACCGCCAGCGAACTGAGTAATCCCCCGGCAAAACCGGCGAAACCAGCAAAGTGATTGAGGCCCGACCCCGCTGATGAAATCACGACGCGGCGGCGCTATTGACCCTCCCGGCTGACCTCAACCGCAATGCGCCTGGACAGCCAAAGGTTAAGCTCCGTAAGAGTGTGAATCTCGCGGTTGCGGGCGAGTCGTCACGGGCTTCCAGCCGCGCGGAGTCTTTGCTCCACGTATCCCTTCCGTGCGGGAACGATAGACCACGTAGGGACGCGTTGGGTACATAACCGGAGCGGAAACTACGTGAACCAGCCTGGTGAACGGCCAAATCGCAAACAGCAGAAGTCCGGCGATAATGTGCATTTTGAAAGAGCCAGGTACCCCCGCAAGCAGCTCCGGCTGGGGTTGGAAAGTCAGGATTGACCGCAACCAAGGGCTGATGGTTTCCCGGTAATCGTAGCCATTCGCCCCGCCTGGGAGCGAGCCGTGGTGGAGGTCACCGTCAGAAAAATGAACTATAGTTCATAAATCCATAGAAATTGGGCAAAAAATGAACTATACTTCATAAATATGAATAAACTGATTCCTCGGGATTCCTACCTGCATCAGTTGCGGGCCATAGACGCGGAGGATTCCGCTCAGAATTTAGTGCGTATCCTGACGGGAGTGCGCCGTAGCGGAAAGTCCTCTCTGCTGGCGCTTTACGAAGATTATCTGGTCAAGCAAGGAATCAAGCCGGCTCAGATAATGAGCGTGAATTTTGAAGATCTTTCACAAGACCGGTTGCGCGACGCGAGGACGTTCCACAGCTCCGTGCAGCGCGCGATCGAGGAGCAGGGTATCCGCTTTTTGCATATTGACGAAGCCCAAGAACTCGATGATTGGGCGCGAGTGTTGAACTCTCTGAGGGAAAAGTACAATCTCAGAATTACGGTGACAGGCTCGAACGCTTCTCTGTTTGCAGGAGAGGGCCTCACCTATTTGGCAGGTCGCTATATCGCCGTGGACGTCTTGCCGCTCTCTTTAGGGGAATACCGTAATTTCGCCCAAATTCCAGACTCCACCCCGCCTGAGCAGGCCTATGCACGGTGGATGCGCGCTACCCTGCCGGCACCCGCCCTGATGACTAACTCCAAAGTCCGCAACCAAGCCATGAACAGCGTGTTCGACTCTATTTTCGCGCGCGACATCGTAACTCGGGGACAGCTGCGTGATACCGATACTTTCATGAAAGTGGCGCGTTTCGTGTTTGACAACGCCGGCTCGCCGATATCACCAGGGCGGATTGCGACCCGCCTGGAATCGCAAGGTATCAAAGTTTCACCGCAAAGCGTGGACCGCTTTTTAGGTCTGATGGTCGATGCTCATATGTTTTACCCGTGCCGCCGCTACCAAACGCGCGGAGGACAATGGCTCCGCACCGGCGGAAAATACTATTTCATAGATCCGGGGTTACGCGATGTTCTGTTGGGGCACAAACAGTCAAACACCGGTCATGACTTGGAAAACATGGTGTTCCTAGAATTGCTCCGACGCGGTTACCAAGTCTCCAGCGCGGACACCCCGAAAGGGGAAATCGATTTCTTCGCCACACACGAAGGTGAAAACCGCTACATTCAAGTTGCTTTGACCGTCTTGGATTCCGCAACTTTGGCTCGGGAACTGCGACCGTTCGAAGCCTTGCCCCCCGGCTCCAGCTGCACACTCTTGACCATGGACCGTCTCCCGCTCAACACCGGAGCTGTGCAACATCTCAACGCCGCTGACTTCCTAGCGGGCGCCCCGCTCAACGGCGGGGGGAATTTCTAGGCGCGCCGCCAGTTTTCGCGCGTCTTCGGGCGTGTCGACGTCCATGCAATAATGTTGCGGGTCCGCCACCGCGGCCACCTCCAAGCGGGAAAAACCGCTGCGGATTGACCGGTTACGCACCTGATCCAGTCCCCGCAAGGCGCCCAGCCGGTAGCAACCATGCAGGTACTGGAGTCGCGTATCACCATCGTCCGCCAGCGGCGCCGCCCCAACGCAGTCCTCGAACTGTGTACACAGGTTCCCCCACAATCTTGGGGTCAGCGGAGCGTCACAAGGCATGACCGCCACCACCGCGGAATCTGGCAGGTCCCCCAACTGAGACACCCCGGCATTGAGGCCCGCCAGCGGCCCGCCCAGAGGGGGATTTTCCAACGTCAGTACTACCCCGGAGGGAACGGACAGGCGTTCGGGCGCGACCACGACCAGCCGACCGGAGAACCTGGTGCGCTCGATTTCGGCAAAAACCCAGTCAATGAGCCTGATGCCTCCCACCCGATAATCCGGTTTGGACACCCCGCCCAAACGTTTCGCGGTCCCTCCTGCCAAAATCACCACCGCGTCGGGCACGGCCGCGAGGTTTCCTGCACAGTTACACATTTACGTTCAGTCCGCCTCCTGGGGTTCGCGCTCACCCCTCGGGAGCGTTTAGGTAAATTGTAGGCTCTGTGCCGAGCTTTGGTTTGGCTACCGGCTGGGCAAAAGCCGGCGGGCTGCACCAGCCCGTTGCGGCGTCAGTCCGCCAACACGGGGCTCAGTGGCAGCGGTTCGGGCAAATCAAAGGTGATGCTCAACTGTAGCTCGGGGTCGGCAAATACCCTCCCGTTGGAAGTCATGGCGAGGGCGCGATTCGCCCCACCCAGAACGCCCTTCTGAGTCAAATCGTGCAGCAGGGGCGTGCCCCCCGCAATCAGCGCGGTAGAGAGAGCCTCGCAACCCATCGCGTCAGGTCCCACCACAAGTGCCGCGCAAATATCGGTAAACGCGAGCTGCCCGTCCAGACCGCGAATGTGGCTGCGCACCAGACTGGGGACAATATCCGTTTGCGGTAGTGCGGAAAAGGAGAGGGACTCATTTTCTATTTGCAGGTTTCCTAGGAATTCCCGGCCTGTCCAGGGAGATTGCACTCTGATGATGGCCCGGCGATCCGGTGCCACAATCGACGAACCTCCGAACGAAACCAAGACGTCGCTGCCGCCCGATTGTGCAATGAGGGAAGCCAGGTGCGCGGCCGCGTAACCTTTCGCGATACCTCCCAAATCCAGGCCCCCAGCCCCCGCTCCGTCGGTGAGACGAGCCTGTTCGCCCCGCAGTTGGAGCGTTTCGGCTCCCAAGACCAAGCACGGGAATAGTTTAAAGAACCCCCCGGTACGCTGCGACCAATCCTGAGCAGCCCGAAACACCGCAGCACAATGCGGTCCGACATTGATCCACTCGGTGTTCAAGCGGCTCACGGGTGAATCCGCCCGAAACCGCGACAAGTCGTCCTCCAACTGCTCCACCCTTTGCGGCAGGCTCACCCGGAGGACTTCCGCGACCTGGGGAGCACTGCGCCACGAGACCGTCACCAGCGTCCCCATCGCGGCAAAGGTCATCGTGGTTTCTCCGTGCAAAGTCTGCGCGAGGTGCACAACGCCTACTTTTGCGCGGTGTCCATAGCCGCCTGCACCGCGTCGAGAAACAACCGATGTGACAAGGACGCCCCGGCCACCCTATCGACCTGATTTTGATCCCCGGTCCTCTGGAACTGCTGCACATAACGCTGTTCGGCGCTGATAGCGTCTTGGGCGCGCTGGTAGAACTCCGTGTCTATCCCGCCGCTGGAGGTTTTCCCGTAATTTTCGTCGTGTACAGTCCCGTCTTTGTCATAGAGACGAAATTCAGCGTCAACCACCTGACCGTTCTTAATTGTGAAGCGAACTTTGCCGACCGTACCGTCCTCTTCGGGCTGCGAGCTGCCCGCATATTGCCCATCGGGCAACGTTGAGGCCGCCGGGTAAGTCGCGCAGCCGCTGAGGGCGACCATGCCGATAGCGAGCAATGCCCCCGCGGTCGTTTTACGCATCTTTCCCTCCTGTTTCCGACGTTTCCGGCGCTCCTGTCGTGGAATTTTGCGGCTGATTTTTTACTTCGCTGACGATTTTTCCGTGTTCCAAAATGATTTGACGCTGACCTTGCCGAGCGACGTTGGCATCGTGGGTGACGACCAGCAGGGTGGTGCCCTCCCGATGCAGCTGCGAAAAGAAGTCGATAACGATGTTTTCGTTTGCCTCGTCGAGGTTTCCGGTCGGTTCGTCCGCCAGAATGACAGAAGGGTGGTTGATGAGGGCACGAGCCACGCACACGCGCTGCTGCTCTCCTCCGGATAGTTCATGAGGGAGGTGGGTGGCGCGAGCAGACATGCCCACCCGGTCTAGTGCCTCCATCGCCTCGGCTTCATCAGGGAGGGAATGGTAGTACTGGGCCATCATCACGTTTTCCACCGCGGAAAGGTGCTTAACCAGGTGGAACTGTTGAAAGATGAGGCCAATCTTGCGGCGGCGCACCGCGGCCAATTCCAACTCACCCATCTTGTCCAGACGCTCCCCCTCCAGGTAAACCAGTCCTTCGGTGGGAGAATCCAGGCAGCCCAAAATGTTCATCAAGGTCGACTTGCCCGAACCGGACGGACCCACTACCGAGAGCCACTCGCCGCGAGTCACGTCTAGGCTGACATTATCCAGCGCCGCCAACTCGCCGTATTTTCTAGACACATTCTCGACTCGATAAATCAATTGTTCATCATTATTATCTGCCATAGCATTCTCACTCTCCACCAAGAACGTTTATAGGATTAATCCGGGCAATACGTTTAGCCGGCCACAGAGAACCGATAACCGCTACCGCTACCGAAAACACAATTGTGAGGACTATAATTATCCAGTTGATTTCTACTCGTGCCAGGAAAACTTTTTGCAATATGTAATCAGCCAGCCCAATTCCCAGCAGCACCCCTAATAAGCCTCCGAACAGCCCTAACAGCATCGACTCTCCAATCAGCTCCGTGAATACGTCCTTACTCAAAGCCCCTAAGGCCTTTTTCAATCCAATCTCACGAGCACGTTCCGAAACAATCGAACTGAGTGTTGCGGATACCGCAATCAGCATTAGGGCGGAAATAATAATACTAACTACCCAGATTAGGTTGCTCAGCGTGTGAGCGATGCGCGTCTCATTTTGGGTAGTCCGACGCACCACTTCAGCGTCAACCCCGTTGACCTTTTTTCCGATAGTTTTCGCTAAGGCGCTCAATTGGGAAGTATCACCTTTCAGGGAATATTCCACCAAACTATAGTGGTCGGCAACCCCACCCATAGCGGTGTAACTGTCCGGGCTCAACACCGCCAGGTCGTCCTCGGGGCCGCCGGTGCGCAGCAGCCCGGAAATTTCCAACTGTTTGCCAGCCCGGTTGGCATCCCCCGAGTCGTCCCCGCCGGTGTTTTCCCGCAGCTGCGCCACCTTGAGGCCAATCAGGTCGCCGACGTGCAGACGGAATTTTTCTGCGAGGTTCACCCCTAACAGGATCTGTTCGCTGCCCTGCGGCACTTTCCCGTCGATTGACCAGTAGGGTCGGACTGACCGGGCGTCGGCAAATTTCGTCACCATGAGGGGGACGGGCTGCTGACCGTAGAGCAGGTTACCGTAACTGTAGCCGGCCCGCCCCATCAGACTCTCGCCGCACTGCCGGTCGATGGCAGACACCGTTTCCCGAGTAATTACATTGGAACCTTGCGGCAACACCACCAGGTTTGCCCCAAACGAACGCAGTTCCTTAGCGATGTAATCGGGAACTGTCACCGCCACCAGCCCCAACCCGGACAGGATGGAGGCACCCATTGCGATTGCCAGGGAAGCAATCATAACCCGGGAGAAACGGTGCGCAAAGGCTTTCCAAATGATGCGCACGAACATGCGTTTGTGTGAGTTCATTCCCGCCTACTTTCTGTGCAGGACCCGCGCCGGCTGTAAAGTCACCAGCGCCCGGATTGAAGGTAAACAGCCCAGCAAAACCGTCAGCCCCACGATGACCGCCATCAAGGGGAAAACCACTGGGCGGATATTGATACTGACCCCAAATACCAGGTGTCCGACCAGTTGGGCCAGACCGATGCCGCCCACACATCCGAACGCGGCCCCGACCAGGCTCACGATGAAGGTTTCCGTCAAAATCATCAGCACCACAAACAGATTACGCGCCCCCAAAGCTTTCATCAGTCCGATTTCGGCGGAACGTTCCATCACCGAGGCAGTCACCAGGTTAGCAATACCCAGAGCGGAACCCGCCATGGCCAAAATCGCCACCAAAGTCATAATGAGCTGGGTTTTTTCCAGAATCGTGCCCTCACTGTCGGCGATTTGATGCACGGGGGTGGCCACGGCGTTGCTCATGACTTCCTCAATCTGATAGGCGATTGAGGACGTGTAAGCGGTGCAGTACCAGGTTTCCCAGTCCTCCAGAGATAGTGAGCTGGGATCGCGGGCAGCGCGGCGGGACAAGTCATTTTCCGGCGTGGTGATAGCACGCACCTCTACCCGGTCGACCTGGCCCGGACGACCCGAGAGGCTCTGAGCTACGCTCAAATCCGCAAACAGTTGCCGGTCTTCATTGGAACCGGAAGTAAGGATGCCGCTGATGGTCAAAGATTGGCTGGGCGCGGAACCGTTTTCCCCGTGCGGGGGTTTCAAGGTCAGAGAATCCCCCAGGTGCCAACCGTTTTGCTGGGCCAGTTTCGTTCCGACCATGACTTCGTCGGGGGCTTTCGGCCAGTTGCCTTGAATTTCCCACCAGTCGCGCATATCTGCCATGCCGGTATCGACTTTTTCCCCGGTGGGGATGGCTAGCTTCTTGCGAAACCATGTCCCGACTACGTCAACGTCCCGACCTGAGGAATCTGCCTTGGTTTCCAGGAACGGGGCGAAGTTTTCGATGTTGTAGGCCCAAAAAATGGTTTTCAGTTTCGCCAGCTCGGATTCCTGCAACGCTCCGGACTGGGAATTCGCCGAGCTATCCGTATCCTCGAAGTCATAGAGTTGGGAAACTACGGATTTCCCTTGCGGTAGCACTTGGATATTGGCACCGTAAGAGCCAAGTTCCTGCTTGATTTTATCCCCGACGTCCAGCATGACCGCGAGCATGGAAGTCGTGAGCCCCGCCCCTAAGAAAATCGTTAGCGCAATCATGAGGCGTTTGCCGACCTGCCGGCGCAACGCCTTGAAAATCATCCTGAAAAAGAACATGGAAACTTATACCTTAGAGCCTTAGATTATTTTGGTTTTAAAGATTTTGGCGTGCCCACTCAGCTCGTCAGCAAAAAACCGCAATTCTTTCGGGCCCACTTCATACTTAATCGGAATGGGGTTACAGCCACCGGGGAAACCAATAGTTTGAATGTTCATCATGACCCCGCAACGCCGGCAAATGACTTTCCCGCCGTCCTCGTAATAACCGGATTCACCACAAATCTCACACGCATCCAAACCGCAACCGTAAGCCACCGCGTTCTTTTGAATGACGATGAAACGGACTTGCGTCCCGTCCTCGGTCACGTAGGCGAATCGATGCAGGTGTCCATCAGACACCAGCTCCCGGCTCACAGAAACCACATTGCCTTTCACGGTGGAAGGCTCTATCGGGGATAACTCCGGAACGGCCTCCGCCACGCGCTTGCCAACGGTTAGGGCAGTAACGAAAACAACCGTGCCACCCAAAGCCAGCTCCAAAAAGTGACGGCGGGTAATCCGATCCGCTTTCACTAAACGCGCTTCCGGGCCGGAAACGTTGACGGGTTTGGAGCCGAACCAAATGGCGATGATTCCAGGAATAGCGGTCAGCACCACCAGGGCCAACAGCATGACCGTGTTGGCATTTTGAATCCACAACACGAGTTCAAAAATGGTTCGCGACCGCGGCAGGAAACCACGTGCGGCGAGCTGCTGATACAGCAGGATAGAGCGCGGACCGATGACTACCAAAAATACTGCGGTAGTAATTGCTAAACGCACCATCGCGGGAACCAGCCTGGTGGCGCGCACGTAGGCCCAGCCGGCGACGACCACCAGCAACGTCCCGAACGCAAATCCGGCAAAACGTGCCAGCGATTCCGTTTCTAACGGGGAGGACCCCATCAGCACAATTTCATCGGTCGAAAATGCGTATTCAAAGCCGAAATTGATGATGATACTGACGGCAGTCAACAGCGAGGCCACCAGCAGCGCCCTATGTTTAGCGCTCTGTTTAATGTCATAGAGGTCGGCGGCACCAAACCACCAAGACATTCCCAGGAAGCCCAGCGAGCAAATCAGCATGACTGGAACCAGATAGAAGTTCATGGTCGGAACATCTATCAGATTCGTGTTCAGCCGAAGCCATGCCAGTGTCGCCGCCGCTAGGGCTGCCACCACCAACACCACGGTGGTAATCCGAGCTACGACTCGGCGTTCCATCGGGGTGTGCGGTCGTGTTGCCAGCAAGATTGCCAGCGGCACGAACAGCGGCAGCCCATAGCGGAGGGCGACAACAAATAACTTGAGCAATGAAATCTTCTTAGAGAATCTGCCCGTCCCACTGCCAGTTCTTGAACTCGAACTTCAGCGGTTCTTTCCAGAAGCGTCCCTTGACCGCGGAGGAATCCTTACCCGTGTGCAGCATGAACTTGTCCTCCGGAGAGGGGATGGTGATGGTCACATCGTACAGACCGGGCTTGAGCTTGATGTTGTTACCGTAGTGAGGACCGTCAGAGGCAATCATCGGCATCATGGTGCCCAGGTCAGTTTCCTCACCGGTCTTTTGATCCTTAACTGTAACCTTCATATCGTCCAGGTAAGGCATGAAAGTATCCGCCGGGTACCCGAATTCTTCTGCCTTCTTGTTGGTAGAAGCATCAATCTCGAAGTGCATATCGGACTCGGAAGCCGGAGGCATCTTCATCGAGCCGTGCTCCATATCGACAGCCTGGAAATAAACAACGTTTACATTCAGCGGCCCGTTGGTTTGTTCGCCAGAATCCCCGACCGGAAGTTCATTGATACCCACAACGTTGGGATCGCTGGGGGTTTCCGGCTGTTCTTGCTCGGTCGTCGCCGGCTTAGAGTCCTGCGGCTTCGCCTGGTTGTCCGGGTTTTCGCCACAACCGCTGAGACTCGTGCCCAACGCCAGGACGGCTGCCAGAGCCAGTAGCTTCTTCTTCATTATTCTTCCTTTCCGCTGTACGCTTCGACAGCGTCTTGTGTGTTTTCCCTCGAAGAGTGTTCTTCGGGAGCTTTATCATTACTTTCCGAGATAGAGGTGTCGGGACGAGTCTCGGAGCCGCTCGCCTTAGGCTGGTCTGCTTTGGCCCGGCGGCGTTGCAGCAGAGCCAAGCCGACCAATACCGCGGCGGTAATAAGCTGGGCACCGAGGGTTTCTGCGGTGGGATAGATTCCCAGGAATACCACGGTAGGAACGGAAGACACCACATGTGCCCCGACCAAAGCAGCCTCTTGCAGCTCTTTAATCGCCCCTCCCACGATGGCTACCGCCAGCAACGCCAGCAATATCGAAGTCCACTTAAAGAACGGCTTGAGCGGCAGGCGTACCCCGAACTGCCAGACCAGCACAAATAGAATCGCCAGGATAACCGCCGCCGTCACGCCACCCGCAACGATAAACCAATAATCGCTGCGGATTTTCGCCCCGGCAACAATCGGATAAAAGAACAGGATTGTTTCGGCACCTTCCCGAGCCACGGTGAGGAATGACACAAATGCCAGGGCAAAAACACCTCCCGAGGCGGTTCTTTCGCCCGCGGTGGCCTTAATGTATTCTTCCCAACGCTTGCCACTGGACTTGCTCAGGATCCAGTTGGATACATAAATCAGCATCAGGGCGGCCGCCAGACCGGTGATGCCCTCCAGCAGTTCTTGACCCATTCCGCTCTGGACACTGGCGCTGAGCTGGCCAAACAGAATAGCCAGACCGATGGAAATGACCACGGCGATAACCACGCCCACCAGGATTCCCCGCAGCTGGTCGCGCCGTCCCGCTTTCAGCGCGTAAGTCACCAGAGCCGCTACCACCAGCAGAGCCTCCGCGCCTTCACGCAACAGAATCAGCAACGCGGCAAAGAAACCGGAAATCCCTAACGGTCCGGTATCCTGCGTTTTCGAGTCCAGGAACTGTGCGTCCTCAACGAGCTTTGCAATCAGGTCCTTGCCAAGTTTCTCCTGTTGAGCCTGGTCACGACCATCTTTGTAGCCCTGGCGCAAGTCGCTGAACATACCCTCAATCTCGGTTACCCGGCTGAAACCTTTGTGCACAATGGTGTTATTTTCAAACCCGTCGGCTTCGTAATGCCCCAGATACGCTTCGGTAGCCAGGGTGAACGCCCGGTCGGCCTGCCCCTTAACGTAAGCGCTTTGTGCCTCGGTAATGTTTTGCGCAATCGTATCAGCAACTCTGCTCCATTGATCCGCCACCTTAGGGGCTTTGACCAGCTGAGTTACCGTTTCCGTAAGCATAGTCATGACTTGGTCACAAGCTTCCCGAAGTGCCTCCGGGCTCGCACCGTCACGGCTGAGATTGCGTAAGTTCAATAGTTCGGTGACAAACTTATCGTCAACGTCACGCCCCAAAGTGTGTTTGACCTGGTCCTCCAGGCCGCTCGTCTGGTAGTTCTCATAGTAGGCTTGACGAATCAGAGTCTGGACCGCGCTCGGGTCGCCAGCTTCGGGAACCGCGTTCAGCTTTTCCTGCATCACTGCCACAACATCAGACCATTCACCAAGGTCGGAGTTTTGGGTTGCGGCCGCGCTGGGCCAGACCACTCCCCCGAAGACCAGAGCCAACACCACCGCAGAAAAACCTACAATAAACCGCAGTCCTCGCGCCCCGAGGGAAAACAGATTCCTGGTTGCGTTCACGATTCCATCAACTTCTTTCCAAATCAAAACACGATAAGGCTACAGAAAAATAGTTATTAAGGCAAGCCTCACCTAATTAATATAGCTTCCTTGGGCTGTTCCGGCCCGAGTTCATCGCAAATTTGGAGAAACTCGACTTACTGCAGCTCTTCCAAGCGACCGTTCAGCATGTCGAATCTGCGGTTGCAGTATTCATAAGCGGCCACGTCGTGCGTGACCATGACGACCGCACAGCCCTGCTGCGTCAGTTCGCGGAATAACCCCAGCACCGCCGCGGTGGAAGCCTCATCCAAATCCCCGGTAGGTTCGTCTGCCAATAGAACCTCCGGTTGGGTCATAAGCGCGCGGGCGATAGCGACTCGACGCATCTCTCCCCCGGACAACTCTGCGGGCCAAGCGTGTGTTAGGTCTACAATGTCGAGCTTTTCCAGCAAATCTAGCGCGCGATTAACGGGCAAAGACTCTACCGCCGCCGGGGACGATTGCCCCGAAGAACGCCCTTGTGCCGGCAAAGTCGCGGGCAGCACCACGTTATCCAACACATTGAGGGAACTGACCAGGGTTTGCTGCTGCGTAATCATTCCCAGACGAAACCGGCGTAGTTGGGACAGCTCCCGATCCGAGAGGCGGGACAAGTCTTGCCCTGCCACTTGAACCGTTCCTGAACTGGGCCGCAGCAGACCCATCATCAGGTTCAGCAAGGTTGTTTTCCCGTTACCCGATTTACCTGAAATTACTACAAACTGATTGGCGTCTATCTCCAGACTGACCTGGTCTACCGCGTTAAAGTAGCGGCCCCGCCGTGAAAACTTCTTCGTCACCTCACACAGTTCCAGCAGCATCTATTGACCCTCCCGCACAGCCTTGTAGGTTTCTTTTTGCAAGATGCGAATCGCTGAAACTGCGCTAGCCAGGACCGCCCCCAGGCACACCGTCACCAGGATGAGGACAGCCAGGGAACACTGGCTCCACAGGTCACTTTGCAGATAGGGCTGTTTCAAAGCCTTTTGGATAGCGTTACCGAAGGGGTGCATCAGCACTGCGCTGAAGCCCAACCCCAGTATGCTCCCGCCCACGCTAATCAACAGATTTTCCTTTAGCAACATCGTGGTGAGCATCCGCTTGGTGGCGCCCATTATCCGCAACGAGCCCAACTCTTTGCTCCGAGACATGACGCTAACCCAGTTGACAGTCACCAGCACAGCTAGGGAAACTGCCCAAAAGATAATCAGAAAAATCTGCAGCGCGCTCACAATATGTCCAACTCCCTCTTTGAGCCGGGAGCTAATCCCGTTCGCGGACACAAAGCCCAAGCCCTCCAGCTGGGGAGATTTGGAAATATACTGCGCCACGTCCTCCGGGGCGTAACCGGGCTTGACCTTTACCATTACTGCGGAAACCCGATGTCCAATCTCATTTGCGGACAAGACCGGATGTCCCACCTTTTCAGCTTGGCGTGCCAAAATCTTTGTGGTCGCCAGATTGGCAAACACGGAAGAATCCAGGTTCGTACCGGTCGGAGCCAGTCGCGCACTCACGGGGAACTCATAGTTAAACAGGCGAATCTTGCCCTGGGCGTTGATTTGGACTTTCGACCCCGCGACCAGTTCCCCGTCCTGCAAACCACGAGAATAAGTGGCTTGAATCCAGGGCTTAATCACGAAGTCTGTGTCCGGATCGATGCCGATAATTTGCAGCCTCACTTCGCAGCAACTCGCCATCAGAGAAGCAATATAGGTCTGCGTGGTGACCCGTTCCACCCCGGCAACGTTAGCAACCAAATCAGCCACATCATCTTGCAGCAGGAACCCGCTTGGCTTGCCCCCGCAAAGGTAAATATCCTTTGCGGATTGCTCAAACTGAGAGGGCACGACCATTATGTCCGCCCCCAGGCGTTCTTTGACCGATGACAGCCCCTGACTGAGGTTCAACGAGACCATCCCCGCCGCAAACGTTATCCCGCTGAGCAAGACTGCCACCAAGAACAGTCCTAAGCTGCGATAACGGTAATATTTAAGATTGCGAAAAGGGAGTTTGCCCCAGGTGATTTGGCTGCTTTGCATGACGGATTAGGCCGTCGCTTTCTGAGCCACCGGGCGCTTCTTTTGATCCAGGAATATCGCCGCGCCGACTGCCAGGATTCCTATACAGCTCAGCGCTAACAGCGTGGGCATGGCATACACGTTGCAAGACATTTCCTCGTTTTTGCACACGCCAATCAGCACGGTGACAATCAAGATTTCCAGCACATAAATGAGCGCTGCACTGATGTTCAAACCGGTACGAATCTGAGCGTTCACGAAAAACGCAATCAATCCGATGACCAACAGGAGGATTCCAATCCCCAAGCTGGCTTGAGCAGTCCAGTAGCACGCCATGTGCTGATGAGCTTCACCCATCGCTTTACCAGCCTGACCCATATGATCCATATGATCCATATTTTCCATGCCGCCGGAGCCTTTCATCCCGGACATATGTTCCATGCCGGAGCTGTGTTTGGCAGCGAACTCGCAAACCGGCGCAAAAGTCCGGGGCGCGATGGCAATGAGCAGGCCCAACACGATGGTAGGCAGCGAACCGATGATTCTATCTTTCATGCGAATTTCTCCTTAAGATTTAACGACGCTGCCAATCATGACATAATGCAAAACAATTGGCAAGGCTTGCCTTACCTAATTAGCGAGAAATCTGCTTTCATCTGCGAAAAATAACGCGCAAATGTTAATGACAGGGCGTTTCGCGCACCGCTTCGTGGTGGCGGATGACCTCGTCCACGATGAAACGCAGGAACTTCTTGGCGAACTCGGGGTCGAGCCCTGATGAGACAGCCAAAGCCTGGAGGCGCGCCACCTGCTGCGCCTCACGCTCGGGATCAGCCGGCGGCAAATCCAGGCGCGCCTTTAGCTGACCGACTTTTTGGGTGCAACGAAACCGCTCCGCCAGCAGATGCACCAGCGCGGCGTCGATGTTGTCGATGGTGGCGCGGTATTCCTTGAGTTCCGCAGGGGTTTGCGGCGGGTTCGCGGCGATAGCTTCTTCGGCGTGCGCAGTGTTCATTGTTGCCCCTTCACTAGGTTCCCCTCTCACTTTACCGGGTCACCGCGCCGCGGCGGAGAGTTTCTCGAAACGTGAAACGGAGCCGCCCCCAGAAAAATGGCAACCTCGGCGTGAACCCGCTCGGGGAACCTTGTGACGTAAATGTTAGGCGGTCTTAGCGACCGAACCGCCGTGGATGTCCTGCAGCACGTAGGTGGGCTCGGCGCCCTCAAAAACGCACTCCGCCTCGATGATGACTTCTGCGACATCGTCGCGTGAGGGCAGGTCAAACATGATTTGAGAGAGGGTGTTTTCCATCAGGGTCGACAGCGAACGCGCCCCGGTACCGCGCTTCTCAGCCAGCTCGGCCACCGCGTGAATCGCCGCATCGGTGAAAGTCAGTTTCACCCCGTCGAGCTCAAACAGATGCTGGTATTGCTTTAAGATGGCGTTCTTGGGCTCGGTCAAAACGCGGGACAAATCGTCAACGTCCAGGGCCGACACATTGGTAATGACCGGCAAACGGCCGATGAACTCCGGAATCAAACCGAACTTGTGCAGGTCGTCGGGGGTCACTTTGGCGAACAGGTCACCGTGTTCCTTTACGGACTTGAGATCCGAGCCAAACCCGGTGGAGCGCTGCCCCAACCGAGCTTTCACAATTTCGTCGAGACCGGCAAACGCCCCGGCGGCAATGAACAGGATCGAGGAGGTATCAATCTCGATAAATTCCTGATGCGGGTGTTTTCGCCCGCCCTGCGGCGGCACGGAGGCGGTGGTGCCCTCGATAATCTTTAGCAGAGCCTGCTGCACGCCCTCGCCGGACACGTCACGAGTAATGGAGGCGTTTTCGCCCTTGCGGGAAATCTTGTCGATTTCGTCAATATAGATAATGCCGCGTTCCGCCTTTTTCACGTCCCCATCGGCGGCTTGAATCAAGCGCAACAAGATGTTTTCCACGTCCTCGCCCACGTAGCCGGCTTCGGTCAGGGCGGTGGCGTCCACGATACAGAACGGAACTTTCAACAATCGCGCCAAAGATCTCGCCAGGTGTGTCTTTCCGGTTCCGGTGGGGCCAAGTAGCAGGATATTCGACTTCGTCAGCTCCATGCCGGTGTCTTCGCCGTGGCGTTGGGCGCGCACCCGCTTGTAGTGGTTATAGACCGCTACGGACAGGGCGCGTTTCGCGTTTTCCTGACCAATCACGTATTCCTGCAGGAAATCAAAGATTTCATGGGGCGTCGGCAGGACGTCCAGCCCACCCGCGGGGCTGCCATCGAGTTCCTCGGCGATAATGTCGTTGCACAGCTCGATGCACTCATCGCAGATGTACACGCCAGGACCGGCGATGAGCTTACGAACCTGACGCTGGGACTTTCCACAGAAAGAACACTTCAGCAGGTCGACCGATTCGGCAGTGCGTGACATGAGTTCCTCTCATAGACGAGTTCAGGCTGATTACGATTCTATGGTTTTAGAGGTTTTTATTCTCGTTAACACGCCTTTGAGGGCCAATCCGTCGACTTCGCGGTGCAGCTCGGCGGGTTTATGGTGTTCTGTAAAGTGTTTCGGGCAAGGAATTTGCGTCGGCTCCGCGCGAGGCTTCTGGTGCCGGACGGGTAGCGCCGCACCTACCATTGCCGGTAGTTAAATACCCACATTTGTAGGTATATTTGTGCTGGCTGCCTTATTAGTATTAAGCAGTTTCCGGGATTAACTTTCCGGGACATCAGAAAGTCATAAATATGAGGGGGGCGCGATGCCTGACGTAATTGCTTACTTATTCATTGGTCTGGGAGTGCTGTCCGGCCTGTCCATGGTAGTTTTTCGCAACAAAGTCAACGGTACCGCCCAGACTTGGACGGTTCTGCTAGCCGGGGTAATAATCATTGCCTTGGCAATCTTGAATGTCATGCAAGTTCTGCCTCCTATCAGCAACGTGGCCATAATCTGCATCAGCCTGGGGGCAGTGGTCAGTGTCTTCTCTAGGAAATCATCAAACTGATAGACCCGTGGCGCGGCGGCGAACCCGACCTAGCGGCGAGTCGAGCGACCGATTAGCAACGCCCGCCCCGCGCTTCTGAACAGTGGGCACCTCAAGGCACATCAGTACAAACAAAACTAACCAAGTCCAACCAAGGCTAACCACAGCCAAAAAATCACGTGGCTCCACGCTATCAAAGCGTGAAGCCACGTTTCTGGCAAGTCACAATCAGCTCGAGCTGCCTTTACGCGGCTCCAGCACCTGGTCAATCAG
>NZ_CAMYBV010000008.1 GCF_947254095.1 uncultured Mobiluncus sp. | reverse complement strand
AAGCGTCCTCTTCGTTGGTTTTTTCAGCCAAGGCCAGCTCGGAAACCAGAATCTGGCGCGCTTTGGTCAGCATCCGCTTTTCACCAGCGGACAGTCCGCGGTTCGAGTCACGGCGGGACAGGTCACGCACCACTTCGGCTACCTTGACGACGTCGCCGGTAGCGATTTTTTCCACGTTGGCCTTGTAACGGCGCGACCAGTTGGAGGGCTCATCGGTCTTCTTGGCGCGCAACACCTCAAAGACGTGCTCCAGCCCGGCTTCATCAACGACATCGCGTACCCCGACCATCTCTACGTTCTCAGAGGGAATCTGGATGGTGAGGTCGCCCTGGGCGACACGTAGCTTGAGATATTCGCGTTCCACACCTCCTATGACTCGGGTCGTAATCTCTTCGATTGTGGCGGCCCCATGATGGGGATAAACAACGGTTTCGCCAACATTAAATGTCATATTGAAAATCTCCCGTTTTTGAGGTGGATATACTTATGTTATCACGATTTTGTGGTAAAGAGCAATTAAAGGTGTGCCCCCTTTTGGCGCAATGGCGCGAAAAAATGCCTCCTACAGCGCGAAATTTTACCGAGGTAACAATGATTGAACCGAAAAGAAAAAAGAAGTCCGGACGTAAAAAGAAACAGGGTATTGACCTAACAAATGCCCCGGTAAAACGGAAAGCAGTCAAGGCGGCGCGCCGGGTAATGGCTTCACAAGCCGGGGATGTGGCGGCTTTGCACGGGGCCGAAGCGGAACTGCTTGACCCTCCGGTCTATGAAGTGGCGCGGCGCGGGATTTTGGCGGAGCCTTCGCGCAGCACTGAGTTTTAGACTCCGCGACACGCCGGAACATTCGCGCAAACCCGGCGACACGCCCGGTGTGTCTGGTGTGCCGGACCCAACCGAAAACAACCCCCACCGGCCTGGAGAGGCAACCCGACTACCCCACCGACCTGATGCGTCACTGCTGGAGCTGGTGGACCTGGCAAAACTGCCTGCTCTGCAAACCCCACCCGGCCGACAACTACTTGGGGCGCCTCGGTATACCGAAGCGCCCCAAACAGTTTGAGATGAACTATTTGCCTTGGTTAGCTACCGCTTTGATGGCGTCGGCAGCTGCGTCTGGATCCAGGTAGCGGCCGTGGGCGACAGGCTTGAAGTCCTCGCCCAGCTCGTAGTACAGCGGAATCCCGGTGGGGATGTTCAGACCGGAAATCTCGGCATCGCTGATGGAATCCAGGTGCTTCACAATGGCGCGCAGCGAGTTGCCGTGAGCCGCCACCATGACGGTCTTGCCAGTCTTAAGGTCGGGGATGACCGCATCTTTCCAGTAGGGCAACGCGCGTTCCAGCACGTCCTTGAGACATTCCGAACGCGGAATCGGCTCACCGGCGTAACGCGGATCGGCGTCTTGGCTGAACTCGGAACCGAGCTCAATCTGGGGCGGCGGCACGTCATAGGACCGGCGCCACTGCATAAACAGATCCTCGCCGTATTCGTCGCGGATAGCCTTTTTGTTCAAGCCCTGCAAGGCGCCGTAGTGCCGTTCGTTCAACCTCCACGAGCGGTGCACCGGAATCCAGTGCCGGTCGCATGCGTCCAACGCCAGGTTGGCGGTCATAATCGCGCGGCGCAGCAGGGAGGTGTGCAAGACATCAGGCAGGATACCTTCCTTCTTTAGCAGCTCACCGCCGTGGGTAGCTTCGGCGCGGCCCTTTTCGCTCAAAGGTACGTCAACCCAGCCGGTGAACAGGTTTTTCGCATTCCATTCGCTCTCGCCGTGGCGGAGCAGCACAAGTTTGTATGTCATGGTTTCATTCTTCCACAGGCCTTTGCTCGTCATAGGGCTTTTGGTTCCGGTTTTCTGGTGCGCCACGCCTTTGGCGAGTGTTCACGAAAGGTTGGGCAAGAACCCTGGTGCGACCTCACAAACCCACACCGTGAGCGCCGCGGCGACAGCCACAACAAACAGCGACTGACCTCGCCACGACAGCACCAGGGCGACCCCAATGCCCAACACTGCGGAAATCAGGGAACCGGTCGAGAGGAACGCGGCGGGAATAATCATCGCGGCCAGCACCGCCCACGGCACGTAGTACAGGAAAGAATTAATCCAAGGAGACTTGATATCCCGACGCAACACCAGCAGCGGCAGGACGCGCAAAGCATAGGTGACCAGCGCGGTCACCAGGATAGCAGTGGCCAGGTAGCTCATAGTTCACCCGCTTTCCCCGCTTCGCCGCCGGACAGTTGTGGGCCGGCTGCAGTCTCTCGGTGTGGAAAGAACGTCGCCCCAATCCCCGCGGCCACCAGGGTGGCTATAATGATGCGCCAGCCGGAGGACAGCTGGGACACGACCGGGGCAAAAGCGAGTCCGACCGAAGTCCCCGCCGCGATGGCCACCACCATTTTTACCTGCGAGGACTGTTTAAACGGGGGCATGACGATGGCGATAAACATGGCGTAAAGCAAAATTCCCGCCGCGTTTTCCACCGCTTTGGGCAGTGCTTCGCCCACATACGCCCCGACCAGGGTGCCTGACACCCAGCCCACAATCGGCAGAATCATCGAACCGAGATAATGTGCGAAACCCACGTGAGCCCGCCCGATGTTGATGGCATAAATCTCGTCGGTGACCCCCAGTGCCATCACCATCCGCTTGAGACTGCCGACCGGACGGGGATTTGTACTGGTCAGGCGCTGGGACAGGGAGGTACTCATCAGCAGGTAGCGCAGGTTCACCAGCGCCGTGGTTACGGCCAGCTCCACCAGGCCGCCCTGGGCCGCAATGATGGTGATACCGGCAAACTGGCCGGTTGAGGAGATGCTGGTGAGGGAAAATACAGCCGAGGACAGGGGCGGCAGCTTGCCTTGCGCCCAATACATACCGATGGCGATGGATACCGCGAAATAGCCCAGTCCGATGGGAAGTCCTGCCTTGATTCCCGCGGTAAAGTCGTGTGTTTTCAACAGTCTGACCTGCTTTACGGGGCTAACCGAACGTGACCGGGCCGCACTGGGCGCCGGCGGGGGTGTCCACCACCGGGGCGACGTGGGCTTGCAACAGGTCGCGAATCGCGTCGGCACGGTCCCAATCCCGCTGCGCCTTCGCGTCAGCACGCTGCTGCAAAAGGGCGGTGACCAGCGCTTCCAGGGTTTCGTTTGGAGCCTCCGTGGCGTCGGGGGCGGCACTGGCTGCCTGCGTCGCGGGCGCTGGCGTGGCCCAAGCCGGGTCGTCCGGGTCCAAACCGAACACGTCCAGCATGGCGCGCAATTGCCGGGCTGCCTGTTGAGCGCCAGACGTGTCCCCGCTGGCCAAGGCTGTTTTGCCGGCTTTCAGGGTGCGATGCAGTGCCGGGAGGGCGCCGGGAACATTCAAGTCATCGTCCAAAGCCGCCACGAAGTCCGCGGGTAACTCGACCGCGGCCAGTTCGCGTTGCCGAGCAAGGTCCGGATCGACATCGCCATAGATATTGCAAACCTCCGGAACCACCGCCCCCGCCGGAGCGGACCGAGGAACTTGCTGGAGGAAACTTGTGAATTTATCCCACAACAAAGCCGCCTGTTTCAAGGAATCCTCGGAGTATTCCAGATTCGTTCGATAGTGCGTGGTGACCACGGACATCCGCACCACCGCCGGATCCCAATCCTCCAGCAGGCGGCGCACCCCGACCACGTTGCCCACCGACTTCGACATTTTTTCGCCCTTCAGCGTCAGCCAGGCGTTATGCATCCAGTAGCGGGCAAACCCCCAGCCCGCCCCGTGAGACTGCGCCATCTCATTTTCATGGTGGGGAAAGCGCAGGTCCAGCCCGCCGCCGTGAATGTCGAACGTGTCGCCCAGGTAGGCCTGGCTCATGGCGGAGCATTCCAGGTGCCAGCCGGGACGTCCGCGTCCCCAGGGCGCGTCCCAAGCTGCATCGGCGGGTTCGTCGTCTTTCGCGGCTTTCCACAGGGCAAAGTCGCGGGGGTCGCGTTTGCCCGCCTCGGTGGCGGTGTCGATTTGGGATTCGTCCTCGGTAGAAGCGAGTTCGCTGACCGGCTGGTTCGTCAGCGCGCCGTAGTCCGGCAGGGAGGTCACCGAGAAATACACGTTACCGTTAGTGTCGCTGTAGGCGTGACCCCGCTCGAGCAAGCGCTCAATCAGCGCAATCTGTTGGGGAATATGCCCGGTGGCGTGCGGAGTCACGGTCGGGGGCACGGTGTTCAAAGCCCGGTAGGCAAAGTCGAATTCTCGCTCGAAATGGGCCGCCAGCTCCCACCACGGCACGCCGGCAGCGGCTGATTTAGTCAAAATTTTGTCGTCAATATCGGTGACGTTGCGCACGTAAGTTACCGCGTATCCCTGCCGGCGCAGCCAGCGCACCAACACGTCGAAGTTCAGTGCGGCGCGCAAATGCCCTAGGTGAGGAGCCCCCTGCACTGTCGGTCCGCACAGATAAAGCCCTACTTTTCCCGGCGTGACCGGCTTAAAGTCGCGGACTTCATGCGTGGCGGAATCAAAAATCTTCATGAGCTAAGTCTACTGGCTCGGTCCGGTTTGGGGCAGTAATCGTGCAAATGCACGAGTGACCGATTGTAAAATAGATTTTTGGGTTGTCTGGGTACCTGGGGTGCAAAACCGCAGGTAAGACCAGTTTCGATTTGAGGCAGTTGTCTCGAAACGCAGTGAAATCTGTCATTCGTGCCAGGCAGAACCCAAACTCGGAACAGTCCGCTCACTTAGCCGCGCAGGGCGGCAATCTGGTACAGGGCGATGCCGGTGGCGACAGCAGCGTTCAGGGATTCCATGCGCTTATCAATCGGGATAGACACAATCTGATCGCAGGTTTCGCGCACCAGCCGAGAAATCCCTTTGCCTTCTGAGCCGGTCGCGACCACCAGGGGCTGATCCGCCAGCGTCAAAGCGGGCAAATCCACTTCCCCTCCGCCGTCCAAGCCGATAGCGAACGCCCCCTCCGCCTGCAGCTGCTGCAGAGCATGAGTCAAGTTCCGCGCTTTTGCGACCGGCACAATCGCCGCCGCCCCCGCCGAAACTTTCCACACGGCCGCGGTGACCGAAGCCGAACGATGCTCGCCAATAATGACCCCGTCAGC
This sequence comes from uncultured Mobiluncus sp., assembly GCF_947254095.1. Taxonomy (GTDB): domain Bacteria; phylum Actinomycetota; class Actinomycetes; order Actinomycetales; family Actinomycetaceae; genus Mobiluncus. The sequence continues at coordinate 91,588 of NZ_CAMYBV010000008.1, read as the reverse complement.
CCCGAACGCCGCCGCGGAACGCAGCGTCGCCCCCAGGTTGTGCGGGTCGGTGACCTGGTCTAACACAATGAACAGGGGCGGACGTTTCGGCTCAGATTTGGCTCGAGCGACCGCCTGGTCCCACAAATCCATGACTTCGGCATATTCGTAAGCCGCGATTTCCGCCGCAATGCCTTGATGGGTACCCCCCGCGGTGATGCGATCCAGGTCGGCGGGGGAGCATTCTTGCAGCTCCGCTCCCGAAGCGGCCCCGCGCTGCACCACTTTGGACAGGCGCTCGTCTTTCATGAGCGTGGCGGACACGAACAGCCGTTTCAGCGGTACCCCGGCCGCGGCGGCTTCGACTACCGGGTTGCGTCCGAAAATGATTTCGCTGTCAGCAGCGGTGGTGGGCCGGTACTTGTTTTTCGCGGCCGCCCGCTGAGTTACTCCCGAGGTGTGGGTGGCTTTGCGTTCCGCCTCCAGACGGTCACGATAGGCCTGGTGGTAAGGACGATTGGCGGCTTTCGGGGTCGGCCCTTTACCTTTCAAGCGGTGCCGACGCACCCCGCCGCTACCTTTCGGGGCGTGCGAAGTTGATTTCTTTGGACTCATGCCGACCATTTTACCCAACGTGTTTTCACCGGGCGCAAACTCACGGCGACCCGGGTGCAGGTCGTTAGCGCTGGTTAGAATCCGTGCTGGGGAGAGTATCGTCTGGTTCTTCGGACGAGTTGGCAGCGCGCTGTTCCAGCTCGTCGAGCAGGTCACGGATTTCCGAACGCACAAAATCGCGGGTCGCGAGCTCTGACACCGCCAAACGCAGGGCGGCAATCTCTCGGGTCAAATATTCGGTATCGGCCAAGGTCCGGGCGGCCTGCTGGCGGTCTTGTTCCGCAATGACCCGGTCGCGGTCGTCCTGCCGGTTTTGCGCAAACATAATGAGCGGCGCGGCGTAGGAGGCTTGGGTGGAAAACATCAGGTTCAACAGGATGAACGGGTAGGGATCCCACGGGTTATCCCCTAGGGATTGGGTCAAAATCAGGTTCGCGGCAATCCAGACCGCCACGAAAACCGTCATCCACAAGATGAACTTGGAAGTACCCATGAACCGGGCGGTGCTTTCCGCCACCCGGGTAAACAGCGAGCGATCCTGGGCGCCCATCTGAGAGCGGCGCCGGCGCCCGAACACTCCGCGGCGCCCTTCGGTGGGGGTCTCCAATCCCTTAGACATCGGGGTTGACCTCCTTACCAGTTTCTCTACCAGCCTCTGTTTCTTGGGGAGTCTGCGGGTGGTGAACTTTATCCGCCAAGATGGCGCTTACCGTGGGGAGCGCAGTGGGGGCGTCGTCCTCATCACTGGGTGCGCCCTCCGCATCGTCCGAGGCCAGGGCCGCAGCGGTGTCTTGCTCCGTTTCCTCGTCACCGGCGGCGGCTTCGGCTTCCGCAATGGCGGCTTGTTCGGCTTCGGCGCGGTCGTCCCACCGCCAGTCGTCGGGCAGCAGGTGGTCCAAAACGTCGTCAACCGAGACAGCTCCCAGCAGGGAACCGGAGTTTGGCCCCACGACTGGGATAGCGGTCAGGTTGTAGGTTGCCATGGTACGCGTCAGGTAGTCTACCGACCGATCCGGGGTCACGGCCTCCAGGTCAGTGTCGACAATGTTTCCCAACATGACGTGGGGTGGTTCCCGCAAAGCTCGCTGCAGGTGCACGACCCCGATAAATTTTCCGGTGGGGGTCTCGAGGGGCGGGCGGGCCACCATCGCGATAGCGGCCAGAGCGGGGGGAATGTCTCGGCGCTGCACGTGCGCGAGCATGGTGGCGACCGTATCGTCCGGCGCCAGCACCACCGGTTCGGTAGTCATCAGGCCGCCGGCCGTTTCCTCGTCGTAGGCCAGCAAACGCCGCACGTCTTTCGCCTCTTCCGGCTCCATCAGTTCCAGCAGGTTCGCCGCGACTTCCCGCGGAAGTTCAGCCACCAAGTCGGCGGCGTCGTCGGGTTGCATGACGTCCAACACATCAGCGGCCCGCGCCGGATCCAGCGAGGAAACAATCTTAACCTGATCGTCTTCCTCCAATTCTTCCAGCACGTCAGCCAAGCGGCTGTCGGGCAATTGAGAAGCAACCGAAAGCATTCGCGTATCGGACAAATCGTGCAGGGCGTCAGCCATATCGGCCGGTTTCATTTCGCCCAACGTGGCCAGTAGAGAATCCGCCGCTTGATCGGCCCCTCCGACGGTCAAACCGGTGACTTCCTCGACCCCCACATGCAAGGTTTCCCCAAGCTTGGTGCGGAACGCCCCCCGGCGCGCCCGCGCTACGTAAAGTTCAGTAACAGCCCAGGTCCGGTCCTTTTGCCTCTCGATACCCAAGTCGAGAATCTGAGCCTGACCCGAACCGTCCTTTAGCGTCACGACCCGATCCAGCACGTCTTGAATCGCGCAAGTTTCCAAAGGTCGAGCCTGGAAACGGCGCAGGTTCACCAGCCCGGTCGTAATCACGGCGCCGGACTTGATGGCGGTGACCCGAGTGATGGGCACGAAAACCCGGTGGGCGCGGGTCACCTCCACCACCAAACCGATGGCGACCGGCGGTCGGCGGTGCATCAAAACCACCACGTCATACACTTTCCCGACCGGATCTCCGATAGGGTCGAAGACGGCGGTTCCCCCCAGGCGTCCCACGAAGACGCGTTCAACTTCGTCTCTGCTCACGTGTAAATCCTACCTGTTTGTGCCGGTGAGGGTGGGAAACTTCATGAGGCGGGGGCAGGTGCGGTGTCCTCAGAAGGGTGGGGGCGGCGTTTTCCCCATAGGTAGACCGCCGCGAATGCCACCAGCAGCGCTGCCAGCAGCCAGAACAGCCAGTTGGGAATCCCCGACAGGGCGCGTTGCACCGCGAACTCCAGATTGGACTGGGTGCTGGCGGACAGCAGGGAAGTGGCCAGACCGCCGGGACCTGTCAGCATCAGTACCAACCCCAACAGGGTAATCAACAGTCCAGAAACCAGGTTCCCCACGGAGGAATCCCGACCCAAGACCTTGAGGGGGCGCGGGCGCAGCACCCGATTCGGAATCAAGTTCCACAAAAATGACAGCACGGCGACCGGGGTAAACATTCCCAGGCCGAACGCAAACATGGTAAAGAATCCAGTTACCGGGGATCCACCGCTAACACTAAAAGCGAGGATGGAACCCAAAATCGGGGCTTGACAGCCGGTCGCGGCGACCCCGTAGGTCAGGCCCATCAGGAAAATCGCTGCCGGAGCGGTGCGTTCGACCGGGGCGTTCCCGCCCTGTGGGGAATCGCCCGAAACCGGGGTGCGGCGCGCAGCACGGCGCCGTTTCCACACTTGGAACCGGCTTTTCAGGCCGCCAAAGTTCGGTACCGGCAACGCCAGAGCTTGCCACACCCCGAACAGGACAATAATCAATCCTGCCCACACGGTCAGACCGCGCAGTTTCGCGTTCAGCACCGCGCCGAGGGCTCCGAAAGCGGCCCCGGTGGGCAGCAATCCCGCCATGAGTCCCAGGAAAAACACGGCCGTGCGGGACGCTAACTTGGTCTTTGACGAAAAAGCGTAAGAAAAGAAAGACGGAATCAGCAGGGCCGAACAGGGCGAAAACAGGGTCAGAATCCCCCCGGCATACGCCACCGCGAAAGTTACTGAGTCCATTGCGCCCCCTTCCTCGCGGGTCTATCTCCCGCAGTGAGCTCGAAAAAATGATGTGGCCAGTGGCCGGAGCCTACTTTGCGGCCAAGAATTTTTGGTACTCGATAGAGTGCTCGAAGTACTCAATCGGGTAGGCTCCCGAAATCGTGGAATCGCCCAGCACGAAGAAAGGCGTGCCGTTGACGCCAACCGAATGGCCCGATTCGGTTTCTGCGGAAACGGTGGATTGGGTTTCCGCAGCGTTCATGTCGGCCTTGAACCGCCCCAAGTCGGTGATGCCAACGGATTGGGCAATCTGGATCACCTTGTTCTCGTCATAAGTAGGGTGCTCGCCCTCGGGGGCAATCCCGTAGGCGGCCCGCACGAAATCCCACAGTTTGCCCTGTTTCATCGCCGCAATCGCAGCCCGAGCAGCCACGTCGGACCGATACTGGTCAGCGAAAATGACCATATTGTGCCACTGTATCTTCAGGGTGCCGTCATCGACATATTTCTGCAGTTTCGGCAACGTATCGTTGCCCCAACTGGTACACATCGGGCAGGAAAAATCGCTCAGAACAGTCAACGTCACCGGGGCATCGGGTTTCCCCAAGGTGCGCTCGGGCTCGTCGGCACCGTCGTGCAGGATTTTCATGGCTTGCAGCCCACCCTCGTTCGTGACCGAGGAAGCGAAGTCTTGACCGGGGACCAAGCCCGTTTGGGCCACAAAGTCCGCCACGGCCTTCTGACCGCCGGCATTGCCGGTGGGCGAACCGGAACCGGTAGGGGTGGCCGCCGGGGGGTTCGCTGTCGGCGCGGTGGCGCGCCCCACGAAAAACGCGATGACTAAAAGCACCACAATGGCCAGGACGCCAATAATTTTCAAAGCCCACACATTGGCGGCGCTGCGTTCCACAGGTTTGTCTTTATCGCTCATTGTCCCTCATATTTCTAAATACTTCCTTGAGTCAAGCATAGCGGAAGCGCGGTTTACCGCCGGGCGGCTACTGTCCGCCCGTGGGAGCGGCCGGGGAGGCTGACTCCGCGGGCGCAGATTGCGTCGCTGCCGACGCAGCCGCGTCAGAAGCCGGAGAGCTCGACTCCGGTCGGTGCGCCTCTGCCCACGCTTTCAGACCGTCGAACAAGGATTGGGCGTAGCGTTCCTGACCCGTATCCGACTTCATGAGGGCGGCATCAGCGGGGTTGCGCATCTCGCCGAGCTCCACCATCGCGGCGGGCACTTCAGATAAATTCAACGTCGCCAAATCGGAACGCTTCCACACCCCGCTGCTGATCGACCCCCCGGACTGGGGCGTGAATCCTCCCTCCTGCAGCGCCTTGACCAGTTTGGCAGCCAAATCGGAGGCGGGCTGCTTTTGGGCCTCGTTCAATGGTGGCTCAGAAATCATCACGAAGAATCCGTGCTGAGCCGTGTCCGTGGTGCCGTTGGCGTGAAGGGAAACCATCACGTCAGCCCCGACCTTTTGCGCAAACTGGCCGCGGGCATCTACGCACGGCCCCACTCCCTGATCCGAGTCGCGCGTCAGGAACACGGTGGCGCCCGACGCCTCCAACTTGGTCTTAAGGGCGTTCGCAATCTTCCAGTTGAACTCGTGTTCGGTGTAGCCGTCAGCGGTAGCGGTGCCGGTCGTGTTGCAGGGTTTTTGCCCACCGCGCCCGTCGGGAACATTCGTCCCGATTTGCTGCCAAGCTGCGGCGTTACCGCCATTATGGCCCGGGTCGAGAGCGACTTTCAGCCCTTTCAGTCCCCCGGCCGTCCCGGCATCGGGGTCCTCAGACGGTCCCGCGTTTCCGACGGAGTCCGGATTGTTCGGGTTCGGTTTGGCAAAATCGCTGGGGGTAGCGGTGACGGTCACGGTGGGACGTGGCACCAGGTTCATTCCCGCGCTCACCCCGATACCGACGCTGACCAGGGACAGGATAATTCCTCCGGCCAGGAGCACCAGCGGCGAAATCCCGTCGTTCGGCCGCGGTTCGGGGGTTCCCGTCCCGACCCGGCGCAGTCGTAGCTGGGAGGGACCTTCCGGGGTTTGGGCAGTGAGGGACTTCCACCGCGGCTCAGACAAATCCGCTCGGGTAGGTGGGGTACCCGAGGCCCTTTGCGGGGGGTGCGGCGAGACCGCTTTCAGGTGTTCCCAGTCCGCGTCGGGGTGTGCCGCGGCACGTTTGGAAGTCCGCTGCGGCGCGCTGCTGAGAGAATCTGCGCCGGTCCCCAGGGCATCCGCTCTGGGTGGTGTCGCGGCTGCGGCACTGGTCGCGCCCAAGTTGTCCCACCCGGACACTAAAGATTTCCACCCCTCGGAATGGACCGGTTCGGGTCGGCGCTGCACGGGTTTGCGCCCGGTTCGGGCTGGTGGCGCGGTGGGTGCGGCAGGTTCTCCCGGAGCCAAGGGGGTGTCGAAATCCTCGCGCATCGCGTCGGGGATTTCCGCGGCTGAAAGATCCGGAGTATCCGCGGCATCAGACCGGGAAAAGGGCGGATCTTGGTGTTGAGGGCCGTCGGAGTTCAGCATATTTTGGGCATTGGCTAATAAGGCGGCAATACCCGGATTGTCCCCGTAAGGAAGTTGGGGCAGCTGGCTGGCGCTAGCGGCGCCAGCCGCTTCGGCGGCGGCGGAAAATTCTTCAAAAAAGCTGGCGGCGTTAGCGTCCGAGGGCTTGTGCTCGGGGTTACGGGCGGAGTCCGGAGCCGCGGGGAGACGACGATCCGGGGGCTTTCCCAGCGAAGAGGAACGTGCTGGAGGCGCAGTCGGGTAATCCTGGGTCGGTTCCCAGGTATCGAATTCCTCCCAGTTGGGCATATTGCTCCTGTTACTGATGGTTTATTGCCCGGTGGCGTCTTGTTGATGGTAGTCCTGTTTGGCAAAGAAAAATCCTTTGCCGGTGATGGTGTTCCAGCATTGGGTGCCGTTATAGGTCGATTGGCAGGCAAAATCGCCGTAGGTCATGGCTGTCTCGTGTGGAATCACGCCTCCGCTGGGGGAGTAATCCTGGTTGGGCTGACAAGTGGTGGAAGGGTCCCCGTCCCGCATACTGATGACCAAAGAATCCAGATTCGGCTCGCAGCCGGCTACTGAGCTGATAAGGTTGCGGACCTGACAAATGAGTTCATCGCCGTCTACCTGGCAGGTGGAGTCTCCGGTTTCGGTGACAAAAGACTGGATATTTTGGGCGCCGGCCGGTGCCGGAGCCACCGTCTGACGTGGGGATTCGCTGGCTGGAGTTTTTTCTTTAGCTGTGGGAGTTTCGCTCGTGCTATCGCCGGTGGCGTTCGGGGAATCTGTGTCAGGCTGGTCGTAGCCGCCTCCAATAACCCCGGTCATCACCAACACTATCGCGACAACCATGCCGATTACGGCAACGAGCAAAACGGAAAAAATGACCCACAAAACGGTGTTGGATTTTGGCTTCGCGGCCATCGGCGGATAAGGGGCGGGGGTCGGACTCGTCACCGGGATATTGCCGGTGACGGGAGCCATGTACTGGGTTTGTGTCGCGGCTGGAGGCACGGTGCCGTAGCTTCCCATGCCCGCGCCCTGGTTGGGAGCCGCGTTGGGCGGATAGGACGGGGGCAGGCCGGAGGTCGGTACCGGGGCGGACACGGGGGTACTCTGCGGGGGCAGTACAGTGGTTTCTGTCGGGTTTTGTCCCAGTATTGAAGTTCGGTTGGGGCTCACGGACGGGGTTTCCCCGGTGGCGGGGGTTGTCGCCGAGTCGGGCGTCACCAGGGTTTCCGGTTGCTGTGCGGCGGTTTCTGTGGGGATGACTGCCGCGAAAGTTGCGGGGGTTGCCGGCTCGCTGGGGGTCGGCGCTGCTGACAGACCGGGAAGGGGAAGGGTAGGCATGGGCATCATCTGGCCAGCCTCAAACGCAGCCTGACGCTCCCGCAGGGCGGCGATGACTTCGGGCTCATTTTTGTTCACCAGCCAGTCGAGCAGTCCGGTATAGGCCGCGGGGTTTTTCGCGATTAACGGACGCAGTTCCGCATTGGTCGCCAGCTGTTGTAAATCCAAACCGGGAGTAGACGGGTCACTAGCCTGGGCACGCAGTTCATCCATACGGCCATTATTCCACAAAATCGCGTATTTCCACCTGTAACTTAGGGCTTTACGGAGCGAGAGGCTAGCCGGCGGAACCGCGAAACACGAAATGCGCAAACATTCCTGTGAGCTCCTCGGCTTGGCGAGCCAAGTCAGCCGCGAAGGATTTGGCTTGAGTTTGGGCGCAAAGTTCCTGAAATTCTGGGCGCGTGCCGTCGGGACGGGCCTGCTGCAACGCCAGGCGTTCCACCCCGCGCTCCTGCAGGGCACGGGCCAAAGCGGGGAGAGCCGACGGGTTCGTGTCGCCCGCTTCAGTGCCGGGATAGGCGGTGACGCGTACCTCGTAATCCGGTAGGGTTCCGGCCCGGTGCGCCGCCAACACCAAGTCCAGCGCCTTCCAAGCGTCCGTGCCGGCCTGACGCGCTTGTGTACGGCCCACCACTTGGGGATAGTTTTGTGCCAAACCTTTCACGTCTATGCCGACCCAGTCGAGCAACCCGGCCTCCAACAGCTGCACCAGACGCTGCGGGTAGGCCCCTCCGGTGTGCAACCCCACCAGAAAACCCAGGTCGCGCACCCGCTGCGCGGCGGGCACCAGCGCTGCCTGACGAGTCGGCTCCCCGCCAGAAAACACGACCCCGTCGAGCAAACCGCGCCGCCGCCCCAGCAGCTCCCACAGGTCCGCCTCCTCGTAACCGGCGGGCGTCCGCGGGTCAATGATGGCAAAATTTTGGCAATATCCGCAGTTCCAGGGGCAGCCTTGCAGGAACACGCTGGCGGCCAGTTTCCCCGGCCAATCCACCGTGGAAAACGGCGTCACCCCGGCGATAACCAAACCCGTGAGCGGGCAATCGGTTTCATTCTGTTCATCAATGCAGCCTGTGTTCACGATGGGTCTTTCTAATCGTTGCTAAAAATGCCCGGGAAGCCCCGAGATGGGGCTTCCCGGAAGCTATAGACTTAGAGTTTTTCGTAGTTGGTAACCATGAAACCTTCAATCGGGACTTGATAACGCACGAACATCAGGTTAGATGAATCCGCTGGCAAGGTGTATTCCCAAGTGGCTTCGGCTGGGCTGTCCACACCGCAAGCGACTTCGCTGAGTTGACCTGGTTGATCGTCGCCTGCGTCATCAATCTGCGGAGCAATCCACACTTTGATATTCGCGGGTTCAACAGTCTGACAATAGAAAGTGACCTTAATCTTGTCTCCGGTCTTCCAATCGTGATTAGCGTTTAGGTACAGTCGGTAGCTAGAGATTTTGTCTTTATCGAAACTGGCAAAAGTTGGCGAAACGCTGGAACTGGTGAGCTCGATTCCCTTTCCTTCCGCGAACGCTTTGCCTTTCGCTTCCCACTTGTCTACCAATGCGTCCGCATCGTTGACTGTTTCCTCAGCTCCTTCTTGGTCAGGTATGGCCACGTCCTCGGTCGTGGAAATCAGGCCGGTTTTCTGATCAGCAGCGGGCGCCTCGGACGGAGCTTCCGTGGTGGGGGCTTTGGCGTCCGCAGTGGGTTTCTCGTCCCCACCGCCGCAAGCCGATAGACTCAGGGCCAGGGCGAACGCACCCGTCAACGCAAGTAACTTTTTCATGAGTATTCCTTCCATTTGTCAGGCTGAGGGGGCTGGTTGCCCCGGATTGATAAACAGCCTAGGCAAACGGTTAAGGTTTGTAATCACCCAAAAGTACAGAAATTCTCGGTTCGCGGGTGGCGTCCGAAAACTGTCACCCGCGAACCCGGTCGACCCACGACCCTTGTGAAACCACGAGGGTGGTGAATCTGTCCCTATACCAAAGCCGCTTCCGCTAGGCGCGAATGCAGCTCGCCGTGGGAGGCAGCCGCCGACTCGCTGAAGTATTGCCTCTCGGCGAACTCGCCTTTCTTACCGATATTAAAGGACTGAACCGGCCGGAAGTAGCCCATGACGCGGGTCCACACTTCGCAATCTTGGTGCCGGCCCTTTGCTTCGCATTGCGGACAGGTGAAGTGTTCGCCGGAAATGTAGCCGTGCGTCGGGCAGATACTAAACGTTGGCGTGATGGTGATGTAGGGGGTGCGCCAGGTGGTCAGCGAGCGGCGCACCAGCTGCTTGCAGGCCTCCGCGCTGGACACGGCCTCGCCCATGTACAGGTGCAGCACGGTGCCGCCGGTGTACTTGGTCTGCAGTTCCTCCTGCAGTTCCTCGGCCAGGAACGGATCGTTCGTGAACCCGACCGGCAGCTGCGAAGAGTTCGTGTAGTAGGGGTTTTCGGTCGTGCCGGCCTGCAGGATTTTGTCCCCGAAACGTTTTCGGTCAGCTTTCGCCAGGCGGTACGTGGTGCCCTCGGCCGGGGTCGCCTCCAGGTTGTACATATGTCCGGTAGCTTCCTGCAGCTCCACCATCTGGTCGCGCACTCCGTCCAGGATACGGGCCGCCAGGGCGTGTCCGCGCGGGTCGGTGATGTCATAAGCGTCGTCGGTGAAGTTGCGGATCAGCTCGTTCATGCCGTTGACCCCGATGGTCGAGAAGTGGTTGTCCAGCGTTCCCAGGTAGCGTTTCGTGTAGGGGAACAAGCCGTGATCCATGTGGTACTGGATAGTGACGCGCTTACGTTCCAAAGTCACCGAAGCCAACTCAATGAGTTCCCGCAAGCGGGCGCGCAAACCGTCCTCGTCGCCCTTGTGCAGATAACCCAGACGCGCCAAGTTGATGGTCACCACCCCGATAGACCCGGTTTGCTCCGCCGAACCGAACAGCCCGTTACCGCGCTTGACCAGTTCCCGCAGGTCGAGCTGCAACCGGCAGCACATGGAGCGAATCTGGCCGGGGTCCAGTTCCGAGTTGATGAAATTCTGGAAATAGGGCAGCCCGTACTTTGCCGTCATCTCAAACAGCAGGTTGGCGTTGGGGGAGTCCCAATCGAAATCCTTGGTCATGTTGTAGGTCGGAATGGGGAAGGTGAACACACGTCCGTCCGCGTCACCCTCGGTCATGACCTCCATGTAGGCGCGGTTGATGATGTCCATCTCGGCCTGCAGGTCCCCATAAGCAAAGTCGCACAGTTCCTCGCCGATGAGCGGCACCTCGTCGCGCAGGTCGGGCGGGCAGGTCCAGTCAAAAGTGAGGTTCGTGAACGGACATTGACTGCCCCAGCGGCTGGGGACGTTCAGGTTGTAGATGAGTTCCTGCATGCACTGTTTGACTTCGGCATAGGTCATGTCGTCTCGGCGGACGAAAGGCGCCATATAGGTGTCGAAGCTAGAGAATGCCTGGGCGCCCGCCCACTCGTTTTGCAGCGTGCCCAGGAAGTTCACGATTTGTCCGCAGGCCGAGCTGAAATGCCGCGGCGGATTGGAGGCAATGGCCCCGCTGACTCCGTTGAAACCCTGCTGTAGCAGCTGTTTTAGCGACCAGCCGGCACAGTATCCGGCGAACATGTCCAGGTCGTGAATGTGGAGGTCACCGTCGCGGTGGGCAGCACCGGCCGCGGCGGGATAGACCTTGTCCAGCCAGTAGTTGGCGACCATCTTGCCCGCCGCGTTCAGAATCAACCCGCCTACCGAGTAGCCCTGGTTGGCGTTGGCGTTGACCCTCCAATCGGCTTGGCTGAGGTATTCGTCCACTGTCTCTATGGGGTCAACCGTGTGGTGGCGCGGGTTCGTTTCAAAAATGGGGGTCGTCTCTTGCTTCGTTGTAGTCATCTTTTTCCTCTCGTCTCTTCATCTCCCAATCTCGGGGACACAAGAAATTACTCTAGGGAGGTATTTCGCCAAATCAACTACATATTGTGCGTGTTGCTCAATTTTACCACTACATATTGTGTTTGCCCAGGTCTGTGAGTTACGGTGATTCGTCGCTGTGCGTGTCGCGGTATCGTAGGAGGGTGAAATTTTCTCACCGGGTGGAACTGAACGAACCGAACGCCGTGACTGTCGCCCAGGGCGCGGCCCGACGCGACGGCACGTTGAAAGTGAATCTGGCGGATTCTAATCCGACCCGCTGGGGGTTGGGCACACCGGGCCTGCCGCCCTACGAACCCGACCCGCGAGGGCCTCGGGCGGCCCGCGAGGCGCTAGCCGCCTGGCTGAGTGAGCGTGACAAACGCACCGTGAATCCCGACCATCTCTACCTCTTAAGTTCCACGTCCCAGGGCTATGCGTGGTTGACGAAGTTGACGAGTGACCCCGGCGAGCGGCTCGCTGCCCCGACCCCGGGATACCCCCTGGTAGAAACAATCGCGGGGTTGGAAAACGTGGGAGTGGATTTCTATCCCCTGACCTGGGTGGGATCTCGCTGGGAACTGGTCGACCTCAATCCGGGGGCGGTCAGCGCGGTGGTGGCCATCAATCCGAACAATCCCACCGGCTCTTATGTACACGGGGAGGATCGTCAGCGGCTTTTCAACTACTGTGCGAACCACGGGGTGGCGCTCATTGCCGATGAGGTGTTTTTTGACTTCGACCTGCCCGGTGCGCCCACCCGACCCGCCGATCGCCAGCGTCTGGCGGGAACCTCGGAAGTGCTGACTTTTGCCTTGGACGGAATGAGTAAAAACTTGAGCGCTCCGGGGCTGAAAATCGCGTGGCTGGAAGTGTCCGGGCCGGAGCCTGAGGTGGCGGCGGCGCTGGCCCGCCTGGACGTCATCGCGGATGCCTACCTGCCGTTTTCCGATGTTTTGGCCCAGCGCTTGGGGCAATACCTGGCCGCTGTGCCCGCCGCAACCCGTGCCACCCGACAACGCTGCCGCGAGAACCTCGCCACCTTGAGGGACCTTGTGCGTAGGGAGCCGAGTGGAACCGTGAGCCTGCTGGAACCCGAAGGCGGCTGGAACGCGCTGCTGCGATTTCCCGCCCACGTAGACGAGGACGCGCTCATCACCGGGCTGATTGCCCAGCGGGGCATCACCGTGCAGCCGGGGTATTTTTTCGATATGCCTTTTGCCGGGGTGGTGTCGGTGTCGCTGCTGCTCGATGCCCCGGTGTTCCGACCCGCCAGCGAAGCCTTGCTGGCAAGCATCGCTGAACAGCTCTGATTGCCTGGCCGGTGGGGAGACGATTCCTGCTCAGCGCGGCAGTCGGGCACGCAGGGTGAAACGCGGGGTGGTGAATACAGACAGGGAACCACCGAGGGCTTCGAGCCGAGATTCCAAGTTGCTCAGGCCGGTGCCGTAAGTCAGCGTGGTCTCCATAGTGCTGGGGTTCGAGACTTCCATCCAGAAGCTGGAGGCGTCCTGTCCCAGACGCACCTCCATTTCGCTGGAAGTCGTATGAATCAGCACATTCGTGATGGCTTCGCGCAGCACATCCGTAAACATCCGGGCTTTGTCGGCCTGGGGAGGAAGGTCGCCGGAAATATGCAGTTCCAGTTCAGCCGCCGAAGCTAAATCTTGCAGAGTTTCCAGCCAAATTTTGGGGGTGGCGGTGACGCGGTCCTGGCTCAGTTCGGAGGGCAGATCCTCCAGCAGACCCTGGAGGCGGCGCAGGCGTTCATCGTCCGACACTTCGTCCTCCAAGAACCGGTGAACGAAAGAAATCCGCTGGGAAAGCGTGTCGTGAATGGTCGACCGGGTCGATAAAATTAGCCGACGCGACAGGGCCTCATCGAGCCGCGAAGTCTCACTGACCAGGCGTTTTTGGCGGGCCTGCAGGGCATCAATCTCTGCTGAAAGCCGGTAACTGAGCGTCATGTAGTCACTAACATCGACAGCTAGCAGTTGAATCCAAGATCGCCGGCCGTCTCGAATCCGGCTATGGGTCAGCACCCAGGTTCGCCCATCGGGTTCCGTGATTCGCAGCCGGGAGGTTCCGTCGTCGTTTTCTTCCCAGCAGTTCGGGGAATCACTGCCCGCTTGGTGGTTTTTTGTCTCAAACCTGAATTGACATAGTTGGCGTTCCAACGTCCCGATGTTCGTCAACGACGTCAACCCCAGACGCCCCAAAAGTCCCTCCATAGCAACGTTGGCAAACTTGCTGCGGCCCCGGAAGTTCGCGAACGCTACCCCGTGTTCCAGCCGGTCCAAAGCCCCTTTGACACTGAAAGGACTGAGGACGCGGTGCAGCAGCTGCCAGTCTCGCCACACTTGGACGCACAGCCAAGAGGTCGTTAGTGCTCCGGAAATGAGCAGCACCCAAACACCTCCGGCAGCGACGAAAGGAGGCAACGCCGGGGTCAGCGTCACCAGCAGCGGGGCCTCGGCATAGCGGTAGTTCGTTCCCATCGTCGCCGCTCCCAGCACCAAGCAAACCACCACAAACCACCCAAAGTTACGGTCTTGGAGCAGGAAAATCCCGGTCTGAGAATGGATAAAAACGGTGGCGAACGCCCACATATAGAACGCCAGCAAAATCTCCACGCTAATCAGGAACACCGTGGCTAAACGTCGCCGATGAATGAGCCATTGACCCATCGTGAGCAGGCACGCCGCCAATAAACCAATACCCATCAGAACGGTAGCGGCTCCCATCTGGACGGGGGTGAGACTATAGAGCTGGTCACTCATACGCCGCCTCCGGTGCCAAAGCAGGTTCACCAGCGCCGATAATCATGTTCAGGTGACAGGTGTCGTCCTCAACAAACATTTCGACTTGAGCGCGTGGCCAGGTCAAGAGCGGATCGAGCAGGGGAAGGTCCTGCTCGGGCAGGTCAATAATCAAGTTTAGCCAGGCTGTATTACCGTCTGGGGCGACCTCGAAGTTCACGAACACGGCCACCTCTGAAGCCCCAATGAGCTGGTTAAAGGTGCGGTGCAAGCCCTCCAAACACCACAACGCCACCTGGAGCTGCACAGTGCCGGTGGTCGGACCATGCAAGCCGGCCACAGCTCCTGCGAAAGAAAAATCGGTACAGGATTGGCTCATGAATGTTGTCAGGGCGTTCACCGAAACGGTTTCTTTCTCAAAGTTCTGCAAAGTCAGCAGGCCCGCGCGTTTGGCATAACCCAAGTCCATCTTGATGTTGCGCAAAATATCGGAGCGTTCGCTTTCGTTCAGCGATACGTTGAGCCGAGCGGTATTGGCTTGAATCCGGCCCAGGGACGCGTTCATCAAGTCATCGAGCCGGTCAAAGAGGACGGGGGCATCGGCCGATTCCTCCATGTTTAACGTGGCTTCGTATTCGGCGCGCAGAATTTCGGTTTGGTGAGTCTCGCGGACGCGCAGTGCCGCCAAAGCCCGCTCCAAATCCTGCACCGCGGTGACGTCTGTTTCCCAAAGGACGTGGCCGCCGTCCACGGGACGGGTTTGGCAGTACACGGTTCGGTTCGGCTGTACCGAAGTGTCTGTGACCAGCACCGGTACCTGACTGTCCCGCAGCTGCTGACGAGTGTCCTGGTCCAGGTTGAGGGGCTGGGACGTGCGGTAATGGGGGAGCCAATCCCGGTTGACAATTTCGATGGGAATCTGGGATTTTTCAAAGAACCGCAGATAGCCGCGGTTTTGCCCAATCGCCCCGATAAAGAACAGAATCTCCCACGCCAACACAAAAATCACGCAATACATTTGGACGGTTTCGGTGGCGCGAACCAGCGGGATTCGCATCGTGTACGCCACGGAATAGAACAACACCGCGAGGAACAATACCCCGATTCCCGCCACCAGACGCAACCAATGTCCCTTCAGTGACCACGAACCGGCGTATATGACCGCCGCGAAAACCAGCAGCGCCGCCGCGTAATACAGGTAGTATCCCGGACCGTAGCTGTAATCCACCCCGGACTGCCCGGTGCCAAAGCGCAGCACCAGGTGGTGTAAGTCGTTGGTGAATACCAGCAGGATCAGGGCTGTGCCGACCCCGATAATCCAGGTGCGCAAGAAACGGTAACCCGGCGGGTGCCCGCGGCTGGAGTGGGCCATGACGAAGAACAAGATTGCGCAGGTCGTATAAATCGGGACGTAATAGTAGTACCAGGTGTAACGCTCGAAAACCCCGAGGGAGGCGTGTTTGATAATCCGCGCCATAATCCACAGGGCGAGTATTCCCGCTTGTGCCAGCACTGCCCAGCGCACATAGGTGAAAGTTGCTGTCCAAAATCGCCACCCTGCCCAAAAACTTAGGAAACACAGCAGGGCGATGAATCCTCCCAGTTCGTAGGCTTCGTTGGTGTTTTCCCATCCCCAAGATCCGCCGTAGGTGTCGTTGTAGAGGCTGGCATCCCAGACAAATTCCTCGTAATTGTCCAGATGGGTTACCGTTTCGGCGTGGATTTGTTCCCGAAAAGTCGGGTTTGTTGAGGGGTAGTCTACGGGGTTGAAAAAACCGGGGGGTACCGCCGCCAGCGGCAAAGTTCCGTTGATGCTGTTGGGGTTGCGTTGCCAGATGCCGATTTGTGCGGTGAGCGTGGGGGCGGGGGCGTAGTGGACTGAGCGACCCACGGAGGATTGAGCCGCACGCCGATCCGTGGTTAAGCAAAACCAGCCGCGGCGAAGCGCCTGTTCCAAATCTTGCGAGGAGGTTCCGGTCTGGAGCCTGCCCTGGCGGTTGATTTTATCCAGTAGTCGTTTTGCTTGAGCTGCGGAAAAATCTTGCGTTTCCTCAGAGTCGTGGCGCAAAGCTAGGGCGCTCATCAGTTCCAGCCGGGAAACTCCTTGATCGAGATAGACAGTTTTGGTGCTGTCGGATAGTTGCTGGAAATCGGTGATGGACTTGACTTTTGTGGCGCGCGAGGCCAGTACAATCGATTCGGGATAAAGTTTCGTGAACCGCCCCTCCGGTTCGGATTTCTGTGCCGAATTAGCCATGACTTCACTGGTGATCACGTAAGCGGGCCCCGAACGCAGCAGCTTCAGTAGTGACCACTCGCTGTGGGGCTCGACCTTGATTCCATTTCGTTGGTAATAGTCCGTCAGACGTTGTTCAAAACTCGTAGGAACCGCCATGGTGTATTCGGTTTGAAAGGAAATCGTGCGCAGTGGGGCAAAAATCAAAACCACCGCAATTAATCCCAAGGCGAGCGCAACGCCCAGATGCGCCAGCCAGTCGTGTACCCAGGTGGGTCCTACCGAAACGACAGAAGGTGAACTGGGGAACCTATTGCGCGGATAGGGTGAGGCAGACATGAAATCCCGATTCAGCCACAGTCCGCGTCATTGTCTTGGACTACGATGTAGCCGCTAGAAACCGCCCACAACGCGAGGCGTGCCACGGAAGAAAAGCCGCTTTTCGCCAGCAGCTGGGTGATGTAGGACTTGATGGTGTTTTCGCTCAAATACATCTTTTTCGCGATTTCCTTGCGCGCATAACCTGCGCACACCAAGCGCAGCACCTGCATCTCGCGCTGGTTCAACTCGTTGGCGCCAAAACTGGGCAGGGCTGGGGCACCGGGGAAACTAGAGTCCCCCTGCATGGTCGAACGCAGCACAGCCAGCAAATCAGGGGTGGAAATGGTTTTGTACACGAAAGAATCGACCCCGGCCTCTTGGGCTTCCTGTACAAAAGCCGCATCCGGCATGGCAGTAAAGATGACGACCTTGAGGTTGGGGTGATCCCGCTTGAGTTTGGCCGATTCGCTGAGGCCAGAAGAATTTTCCGTCACCACGTCCATCAGCACCAGGTCGACGGGGTGAATCCGCACCGAAGCGTGAATCGCGGCGGCATCCGTCAGTTTGTCGACAACGGTAAAATCGTCCTCGGCAGCAATCGCGGACGCGAGGGAATCCAACAGGATAGTCTGATCCTCCACAATGGTTATCCGGGTCAATAGCCTTTCCCCTTCCGATTTTCCTGTTTGTGGCCGGAGCGGAGTCCTGCCGTGCGTTGTTTGCAAATTTTATCAGGGCGTCCTTGGGAATTGGCTCAAATTGCCGCGAAAGGTGGTGGGGAGTCAACGAGATTCCCCACCACCAACGCTTTCGCTACGGTGCTAGTTTCAGCTGACCGGCAGCGCGACTTCCGGCTTGTCGCCGATATTATCCGCTACGGAAAGCTGCTTGACCACTTGCCCACCGGAAAGCAGTTCAAACAAGGGGTAAGAAGAATTGTCCACCACGCGGAAACCCCAGTCTCCATTGCCGCCCCACAGGTAGGACACGTAGGGTTGGCTCGGATTTGCGGGGTTGTAAACCACGAGGAACACCATCGTTCCGTCCACATCGCTGACATAGACGATGGCATCGGGGAAACCGTCAGAGAAATAGTCTCCACGGTGTTGAATGCTGATGTGTGTTCCCGTCGGCTTTTGCCAGCAGGCGTTTTCAGCGTTCGGCATTTGTTCCATCAGGCCCACAGATTCCGCCGCGTTCCAACTCGCGGTAGTGCAGGCCTGATCGGTGCCGAGGGGGTACAGCAGCCCCTGGACCAGGGAATTGGTGATGCCAGCAGTTTCACCGCAGGCGGCAATTTGTGCGGTGCTATCGGGAACCACGCCGCGTCCGCCGACCACCGTGATGCCGTCCGCGTTCATCATCCGTGCCCATTCATTGATTCCCGAACCATTCGGCGGGGTCAACAGGATGACCCCATCGTTGAAGGCTCCGGCCACCATGGCATCTTTCAAAGCGTGACCGCTGGCCAGATAGATGTGGTGGACCGGGCGGGTTTGCGCCACCCAATTCGCAATAGCTCGGGACGTTTCGTAACGATTCATGCCGCTGAGGCGATTCAGCTGTAAGCCCCCGGCCAGGACATTTGCCTCGGCAGCGGACACTACTCCCTCGCCGCCGAGAATAACTACGCCCTGACTGGGGTGCATTTTCTGGATTTTCGCGGCTGCGGCTTGCAGGCTCGCGGGGTTCGTGAAGGTCAAGATGGGTCCGTCACGGACCACGGAAGCGGCTACGGCGTCGGGTGAACCGGCCCCCGCGTTGCGGGTGACATAGACATGGGTCGGTTGGCCGTGGACTTTTACCCAGCGATCGGCGATAGCGGAGGCGGTGGCGTTGCGGTCAGGGCCTTGCAGTCGGGAGCTAGAGATGCCGTGTTCGTCGAAAAATGTTTCTGCCAGTTGCTCGACTGCCCCGTAGCCGCCAAGTATCGTCACATTTTGATATTTTGCCAGAGTTTCGAGGTTCCAGCTCTTCCCGTCGGTGAGGAGGATGGGTCCCACGCCCAAGGCGCCGCCGGGCAGCGCGTCGACGGGGTTGCGTGAGGAAGCCACCAGGAAGTGGGGTGAACCCGTCGGGTAGGCGCGATTGGCCACTAGGTCGGAAGTCTCTATGGCGTTCGCCCCACCCAGGCGATCCCAGGCGATACAGCTGTTAGTGGCGTAGGTATCTCCGGTGTCGACGCCTTGCGCCGCGGGTACCAACAAACCGGCGACAGCTAACGCCGCCACCGCGAATCCTGCCCCGGCCCGACTGAACCGAGAGGGGAAACTTGGGAAAGAAATAATCATGGTTACCTCCTGATAGAACAGACCCCCTCAGGCTATCGGTGCGCCGCGTGCCAGTAACCACCCAAAAGGGTGAAATCGTCTCGGTCAGGTTTAATGGCGGGCTTGTGTGTTTACCATCGCCAGGACCAGGCCGGCTAGGCCGATGATGGTGAGGATGGAGGCGCCCGCGGTCAATAGGCCCAGCGGGGTTAGGGCTGCGGCATGCAGGGCGGCCTCGGAAAGGGGAATGTCGGTTGTCCGCAGCCAGACCACGCCTATCCCGATAGCCCCGATGAGGGTGGCGGCCAGGGAAACCAACAGGGTAACGCGATGGGTGTGTCCGAAACGTCGGTCGGTGGCTTCCCGGGGAGTTAGCACCAAGCCCCAAGCGGTGGCAATGAGAATGGCGGTGAGTACATCGGAGAGGCGGTGCCACTGGTTGAGCATCACGGCGATACCAACAAAACTGGTGGTGAGCCAGCCGATAAACACGGCTACGGAACGCCACTTGGGTACGACGACCATGACGATTCCAATCGCTGCCGTCATCGCTACCGTAGTGTGTCCGCTGGGCAGTGAGTTTGCCAAGCCTTGATAGTCCACGCCCAAGGCGGGGCGGTGGATAATCCAGTGTTTCAGGACCTGGGTGGTCAGGTTCGCGCCCGCCACCAAAATGAGCACACGAATTCCCAGTTCGCGCCGTTTTCGGGCGGCGGCAATCAAAAATACCACCCCGGTCAGCGCGATGAGAGCCCCCATAGAAATTGTGTCCAGTGCCGCCGTGTCGGCTCCGAACAGGAACGGCTTGCCGCGGCTGACCGCAAATCGGGTCAGGCCGTCGAAGTTTTGCCCCTTGACGGTAGTGAGGGACTGCTGGGCGATAATCGCGGCGAGGATTGCGCAGACCACAGCCGCAACCAGCCGAAAAAACTGGTTACGGGTTAGTCGCGGCGCCGAAACCTCACTCACGTGTCAATCTTAGGTCGGTTATTCAGGGGGTTGCCAGCGCGGTGCGTGTCGTGCCTGTTCACAAGTGGGGTCCACGGGCGGGTGTGGCGGTTGCCGGTGGGCCGCAGCACCACCGGACCCGTAACATCGCTGGGTACGCCACGCCACCGGCCTTGGGCCGTGAACTTAGAACTTACCGCCCCCGGAACTAAACGACGTACCCCCGGAACTGAACGAGCCGCCACTGAAATCGGAACTGTCGCTGCTCTTGGGACGCGCGACTTGGGTCGTGTATTCATTCACAAAGACATCGTTAGAGCCCGTAATCTGGTCCGAACCAGGCACGACGTAATATTTCGCTCCCGATTGCAGCTGCGCCGTATCGTGCTTTTTCCTGATTCGGCGCATCACCAGGGTGCCGGCACCACCACCGAGGGCTGCCGCCCCGGCGGCACCGGCAGCGGTGGACTCCGGGGTCATGGGGTGAGGAAGTGGATGACTCTCGCTGTAGGGTGTCCCGGCTTTCCATTGTTCCAGGTAATCCGCCACTTGGGCCAGGTAGACCTCCATACCGTCGTTCCACTTGTCATCGCCCAAGGGCTGTTTGACGTGGTAATAGAGCTTTTCGATGCCATAGACGGTGAAGGCCTTTTCACCGTCCCCGTGACCCATGAACCACAAATCGCGCGAGGTGGGGTTGATTACCATGAGTACCCCGTTGGCGTCCTTTTCCCCCAAGCCAAGCTGGTTGGCGTTGTAGTAGTTCGCTGCCCACTGTTCCGGGGTTTGATTACTGAAATCGTCCACTGTCACGATATAGGGCGCAATCCCGTACTTCTCAGCCAGGGCGGTCATTTGTTTTTCCCAGCCGGCAATCTTTGATTTGCTAAACACCCCGGAGTGGTCGCGGATGAAAGGTGCCGCGGATTTCGCGTCCGGCTGTCCGCCCACGTAAGGCACCTGTCCCTCATCAGGGAATTTGATGATGTCGCCGAATTCGGTCTGAGTCAGTTCCGCGGAGTCAGCCGGTTCGTCGCTGGCTGCCGGGGTTTCTGGCTCCTCCGGGGGCGGAGTCTGGTCGGTCGGCTGTGACGCCGCCGCGGGGCTACCCGCCCTTTCCAGAGGATGCTTGTTCAGATAATCAGCGAAAGTCATGAAGAAACTGTCGGCACGCTTGGAATACGTGTTTTCCGCGGATTTATACTTTTTCAGCAACTGTTCCCAGTCCGCGTCAGAAATCGCGTCGGAGGTTTGCCCGTCAGCGGTGGTGTAGTTCACGTCTCCGGTCAGCAAAATGACGGAGTCAAGCGAAATATTGTGGGTCTTTGCGTAATCGTCGAGCCAGGCTTCGGGGTCGTCTTCCATAGCCGGATCGGTGGTAGAAATGTAGATAATACGGTGACCGGAAGTCTGCCAGACCGCTTTCGCAATGTTTCTCAACCTGGCCTCTTGGTCGGCATCCAAATAATCCCCGTCGTCATAGATAAACTCAGGGTTGGACGTTTCACCCCGCACCACCCCGCGCTCCGGGGGCGACACGGAAAACGCGACCGGGCTGACTTCTGCGCCCGCCGCCTCGGGCAGGCCAAAACCAACCGCCGGAGCCAACGCCACCGCTAGTGCGCCAGCGGAAAAAAGGATTTTCTTACGCATATTCATGATTTCTAACCTCAATCGAAAAACAACGGCATCAGGAACGGAATAAAGATGGCGCCAAAAATGATGGCAATGGGGATGGCAATCCCTATCAGGCCGGTCCAGTACTTGCGCTCGGATACCGGGAACGTACCCACGAACTTGCCGGTTTGCCCGTTCATCGCATAGTTGTAGTTTTTGCCTTGGAAATCGACATTCATCAGCCACATCGGCAGGAACACGTATTCGAGTTCCCCGAAAGCCGGTTGGATGGAGGTGTTGATTGTCGAGACAGTGTCGTAGCCGCTGATGGAGTTCCGCAGCACTTCCTCGGTGGAGTCTTTCATGCGTTCCAAAGCGCGGGGGTTGGCGTCTTGCGCTTCCACGTCATATTTGTTGGTCATGAAGCCTGTCAGGTAGGCGGGGGAAAACGCGACCGACTTGGTGTAGTCAAAAGGTTCGATGGATTCCGTGAGCTTATCGGTGACTTTCGTGGTGCCCGCCACCGGCACGTCCAGGAAAGCAACGTTGGCGCTGCGGTACACCTGATATTCCCGATGTTCGGTGTATTCGTATTCCGAATCGGTCCAGGTGCGGATGTTTTCGCAACTAAAGGTGCCTTCGCCCGCGACCGTTGCGTCATACAGCCAGTAAGGCACGTAAACGCCTTGGATATCGTCCACGCTGACCTGTTTAAACTCTCTGGGAATGAGTTTCAGCCCCTTCATGTTGGCTTTGAAAGCCTCCAAGGCCTGTTCTTTGGTCATCGCAAAAGGAATCATCCGGTCGGGGACGCGGGTGCTGGTCAGCTGTCCGGTCGCCACGAAGTTGTTGTTGCACCAGGGGCATCGGGCGCTGACCATGTCGGGCGAACCAATGATTTCCCCACCGCAGGAATTACATTGGAACTGAGCCATTTGCTGTCCGGTCGCTTCGTCCAGATAGGTGGGCGGGGGCTCGACCCAGCCGGGTTGTCCCTCGGCAGGAGTGGTGGAAATCTGCGTTTCCGGGTTCGCAGCGGTTCCTGCCCCACCGGCGGCGCCAAAAGTCTCCGCCTGTTGCGCGTGCGCGGCATCGAGTTCCGCGTTGGCTTGGGAGATACCATTGAACTGGTTTACCTCCTCGACTGTGAATGAAGCCCCGCAAAAGCTGCACTTCATCTTGCCGCTGGGCACATCAAAATTAATGGGAGCACCGCAGGACGGACATTTTAGCTGCACATCGCTCACGATTGGCTGGCCTCCTTAGCTTGTATCCGCTGGGAATGAGCAAAAAATTCGCCACTATCCCCAGATTAAAATGCTGGTCAGGGGAATACACCACCCAAAAGGGTTAAATACCACCAACATTCCAATTAGGATTTTATTCATGGATTTCCGAGTTGGCCAAGGTTTTGACGCGCATCGTTTTGCTGCCCGTGAGCCGGTGGCGGGCCGCCCGCTCAAGGTGGGGACCCTGTCTTTTCCTGCCCACGCGCCGCTGGAGGGGCATTCGGACGGAGACGTAGCCGCCCACGCTTTGGCTGATGCCCTGCTCTCAGCCGCCGGGTTGGGCGACTTGGGCACCAACTTTGGGGTGTCTCGTCCGGAGTTTGCCGGAGCCGGTGGGGAAGTGTTTTTGAGCGCGGCGATGCAGATGTTGCACGAGGCCGGTTGGGCGGTAATCAATGCCAGCGTGACCGTTATCGGTCAGGAGCCGCGGCTCGGCCCGCGTTACGCCGAAGCGGAGGCGGCGTTGGGAAACATTCTGGGGGCACCGGTGTCGTTTTCGGCCACGACGACTGATCGCATGGGATTTACGGGGAATTGCGAAGGACTGGCCGCCCTGGCAATTTGTTTATTGCGTCGTGAATAACGTTTCGTCGCAATAGGCCGGACGGCCAGTCCTTACATATTATGAAGTTCTCGGGGTGGAATAGCCCTTAGTTATCGCCGGTGGCGGCGCGGTATTGGTCGATGAGTTGTTGCGGAACGCGACCGCGGTCGTTGACCGGGATTCCCTTTTCACCAGCCCAAGCGCGCACGCGGCGGTTGAGTTCACGAACCTCGTTGTTTACTGGCGTGGCAGTTCCGCGGCGACGGCGACCGGAAACTTTACGTCCGGCCTTAATCCAGCGCGCCAGGCTGTCGCGCAGTTCCTTGGCGTGGGTTTCATTTAAATCAATTTCATAGTTGACATTGTCCAAACCAAAAGTGACTGTCTCGGCTGCGTCCGAGCCGTCAATATCGTCAATCAGGATAGTTTTTACTTTCTTGGCCATGATGGCGCCCTCCAAAAGTATGAGTGAATGAATAGCTCTATATTAGACATCGAAGAATAAATAATTCAACCCCGCGGCGGTAACGAATCTTCAGAACGAGGGGTTTGATGCGTTAAGGTTGTCTGGCGTAATTGGAGACCAAATTAACGGTTAACCCCAGGTAGCTTGCCGTTATTATTATGAAAATACAATTCGGCTATTAGGTTTTATTAACCACGAAAGAGGATTGTCGGACGAGCTTGACTTACCGGCCTGGAAAGAAGCAAAAGCAGAGTATACAGCCGGTTTTGAAACAATTGCTTGCGCTGAGATTGCGCAGGAATATCCCTAGTGCGCAGAAACTGGAATTGTTCTAAGCGCACAGATATACAGCTATCGGAAATAAACTCCACGTCAGCCGAGGACCTGCCGAGACTCATGCCACGAATCAACCCCACCCACGCAGGAAAGCCAGTATCTTTGCTTGTACATATCGGAACGCAAACAGCATATCGGCCTCACAACGACATGACGACTAGAGCGCGACTAGCGGCTCTACGCTGGGGGTCTCTTTACTGCGAGCCTGAGCAAGTTCATAGGCGGTCTGCATATCCAGCCACAGACGGGCATTGCCGATTCCCGCGAGCTCAAGGCGTAAAGCCAGATTAGGGGTTAGCGCCGCTTTCCCATTTAAGACGCGCGAAAGCGTAACTCGAGACACCCCCAACTTACGACTGGCGTCA
This sequence comes from uncultured Mobiluncus sp., assembly GCF_947254095.1. Classification (GTDB taxonomy): domain Bacteria; phylum Actinomycetota; class Actinomycetes; order Actinomycetales; family Actinomycetaceae; genus Mobiluncus. The sequence goes on along the minus strand of NZ_CAMYBV010000008.1, from coordinate 67,044 downwards.
CTGACTGAAATGCCAAGTTCATTCAAGAAATCCTCACGGATTACCGCTCCGGGATACACCGGATTTTTCATACTCATTTTTCATCCTCCTCAGTGGTAGTCAAGGTAATCAACAAGTTCCACATCTTCACCCGCGAATCGGAAAATCAATCGCCAGTTCCCACTGACTCGAAGCGACCAATAACCCGCGAAAGATCCTGTCAGTTTGTGCGCACGATATCCCGGAAAAGTTAGCAGTGGTGCTGGACTATGCACCTGATCCAACACCGAAAGCATCCGTGCAAGTTTGTCAGCGTGCTCGGGATTCATACCCGATTTCACCCCAGATTCATAAAACCGCTGCAATCCCGCGTGTTTAAAACTGACAATCACCTTTTAAGTGTATCGCATAACTTTACAGCTCGAAAGGGGTAAACCTACGGCATGACTTAGCTCACAAAATTCACTCAGCTCACCCGCGAATCTCTGCAAATCATTATCCAAAGATGGCGACCCATCCTTGGTGGAATCGTAGAAGTTATCATGAAATGATTCTGCACGTCAGCAAGGTTTAGAGGGCATTTCGTTGCGGTTCTACAAGCACTTCATTGCGGTTCTACAGTACTTGCGCTGCGGTTTTACAACGGTAAGAGGTGCCTCTCTGGGTGTGGGCATATCTACGTGTAACGACCAGTGCAGTTAGCTAGACGTTAATTGATCGTTAATTGCCGCGCCTGATTATTCTTTAGCATGAGCTTTCGTTGGAATACCAACGAAAGACGCGGAGCCGCCTGAGAGAATCGAACTCTCGACCTATTCATTACGAGTGAATCGCTCTGCCGACTGAGCTAAGGCGGCGGTGCGCAAAATGCGCGGGTTCTATTTTAGCCTGAAAAACGGGCTGTTCCAAACTGTGGCAGGCAGGTGGCAGGCCGGTAACAGACCCCGCTACCGGTACCAGCGCGCCGCGGGCGCGTCTAATCCAGTCGGCAGGTTTCGCTGTTCGTGGCCGCGATTTTGCCCGAAACCAGGTAAGTGTCGGTGATGGTTTTGACGCAGCCCGGTGCATAGGAGTTGTATGCTGTGTGATTCCAGCCTTGCACGGTCAACAGTTTGGAATGGTCCATCATCTGGCGGGTGTGCTGAGCCATTTTCAGCGGAGTGGCCGGGTCACCGGTGGTTCCAATCAGCAGGATATCTTCCTCCAACTGGGGATTGACCTCGCGTTTCGCCGTGGTTTTTGCTTTAACCGGCCAGTTTTCCGCGCCGAGGGAACTGTACGTGAAAAATTCCCCGATGGTGGGATAATCCGCCTCCATCTTTGCCGCGTCAGCTTTCCATTGCGCCATGTCGCCGACCGGCTCATAGTCCAGTGAGTTGATAACCATGAAAGCGTCGGAGGAGTTGTTTTGATACGTGCCGTCCGCGTTGCGTTCGTTGTAAAAATCGGCACTGTTCAGAAGGCCGGTGCCGTCAGATTCGTTTAGGGCTTGGGACAGGGCCGGCAACAGCTGCTGCCACCAGGAGGCGGTGTTGTACATATTGCCAATCAGACCGGTGAAGGCTTGGGGGGCGGTCAGTTCGCGGCCTCTCTTGGCAGGCATAGGGTTGGTTTTCAGGGAATCCAGCAGGGATTTGATCTGAGACATTCCCGAATCCACGTCTCCGTGCAGCGGACATTGTTTGGCGTGCTTTTGCTGGCATTGCGTCACGAATTCCCGCAGGGAGGCTTCAAATCCGCTGGCTTGCAGAGTCGAAACCTGGTTCATGTCCAAGGACGGGTCAAGCACTCCGTCTAGCACCATGCGTCCCACCCGGGACGGAAAAAGGTCCGCGTAAATCGCACCCAGGTAAGTACCGTAAGAAAATCCCAGGTAGTACAGCCTTTCATCGCCGAGCGCGGCCCGCATAATATCCATATCACGGGCGGTGTTTTCCGTGCTGGCAAAACGGGTCATCTGCGGGGAATTCTTTAGGCACTTTTCCCCCAGGGCTTTATAGTCGGCGATATCTGCCGCTCGTCCGGCTTCGGTAGAGAGGTCGTAATAGGTCGAGTTATCCTCATCAAGTTCCTGGTCAGTGCGGCATTTGATGGCAGGCTGCGAAGCTCCGACTCCGCGGGGGTCAAATCCCAGCACGTCATAGTAGTTTCGCACCGTGTCGCTAAAGAAATAGGCCACGTTTTCGGGTTTCATGTTTTCCAGTCCGGAGCCGCCGGGCCCGCCGGGGTTCATAATGAGCGTCCCGATACGTGTCTCACGATTGGCAGTGTTCAAGCGTTTCATCGCGATTTTGGCGTGTTCGCCCTGGGGGTTGTCATAGTCGAGGGGCACTTCCAGCATGGCGCACTCGAAGTCGCCTCCGCAGTTCTTCCACTGCAGGTCTTGAGCGTAATACTCGGCGAGTTTAGGTTGGTCCACAGTTTGGGTGGGACTGGGCGGTTTGGAGGGCTGTGCCACGGGTTTTTCCGGGGCGCAGCCAGCTAACCCCACCAGCGCCAGTCCCACGGCAGCCACAATCCCGAAACCTGTTGTCAGCTTGTTCATTCTCTACCTTCCGTTCGCCTTACATTTTGCCCTATTCCGGTCCGCCAGTTCCACACAAAGGGCCTCGATGTCCAGGGTGGTGTTGCCGTTCCCCATCAGGCGGCGCCTAGCCCTGCGAATCGCCTCTAAACGGGCTGTAGTTTCGGCTAGGGACTGCGGTCCGGTCCCGACTCGAGCTACGTAAGCATCGACCAGCTCACCAGCAGGTCTCGACAGATTGATTCGCGGCTGGGCGGACCCCGCTTGTGCCAACAAAACGTCGCGGTAAAAGCCCGAAATGTCGCCCAAAACCCGATCCCAAGTATCGAAGCTGGCGCGCCGGGCCCGCCGGTGCGCATCGGTCTCGCTGAGCTTGGCTCCCCGCAGAGCTGACTTCACATCTCGGGGCAGTCGGGAATCGGGTGTTTCAGCCGCCACGCCGAAAGCCTCCAGGACTTTCGCGCGTTCCTCCCGGTCGTTGGCGCCGCGCAGAGCCTCGGCTTGTTTGTCTACCAGTTTCACCAGGGCGGCCGCCGTCCACATCGCCTCGGCGCTGGAGTTCATTTGCGAAATCATCCGGAGCACCCCCAGCCGTTCAGAGCGCAGCTGCGGGTCATAAGCCAGCGCTCGGGCCCGTCCCACGTGCGATTCGGCGGCGGCAGCGACTTCAGCCGCTAATTCGGGGCTGATGGAGGCATCTTGACGAACCAGCAGCTCCGCCACCGCGGCGGGGCTGGGCAGGGTGAGCTGCACGAGGCGGGTGCGCGAGCGAACGGTCGAAAGCACGTCGGCGGCGCTGGGGGCGCACAGCACCCACACGGTACGCTCGGGTGGTTCTTCAATGGATTTCAGCAGCAGGTTGGAGCTGTATTCACTCATGCGGTCGTAATCTTCGATGATGATGATGTTCCACTCTCCACGGACAGGCCGCCGGTAAGCCTGTTGGACCAGGGCTTTCACATCATCAAACTTGATCTCGACCATTTCGGTGGTCATCACGCTGACATCGGCATGGGTGCCTTGGCGCACGTCTCGGCAGGCCGGGCAGATTCCGCAACCGGGATTGTCCGGATCCTCACATTCCAAGGCGGCCGCGAAGGCTTTGGCGGCGGTGGAGCGCCCCGAGCCAGGCGGGCCGACCACCAGCCAGGAATGTGTCATCGCCGCGAGGTTCATGCCGGCGTCCGTCTGCGCAGCTGGCGCGGCGTTTTCCGGCGCGGCCATAAGGTCAGCAGGGCGGTTTTGGGCCGCGATAAGGTCCCGGGCGGCTGCGGCCGCTTGGGAGAACTGAGAGATGGCTCGGGTCTGACCGGCTACCTCAGCCCATACACCGCCGCTGGGGTTGATACTCATGTTCACCGTGACTTTCCGGCTCACCACGACTTGATGACCGGCAGCATCTGAGCTAGGCGCAGTCGCACCTGAGTGGCGATTTCCTCTACCGGCAGGCTCGCGTCAACGACCAGCCAAGTGTCCTGTCCCTCGCTCATCCGCAGGAAATCCTCCCGAACCCGCTTTTGAAAGTCGAGCCCGGCGCGTTCCATCCGATCCGGGCTGCCCAGGGATGTGTCGGCAGCCTGGCGAGCCGCCGCCGTCTCGGGGTCCAGGTCTAGCAGTACCGTCAGGTTTGGCACCAATCCCCCCGTAGCCCACATGGACAAATCGCGGATTTCTCGGGCTCCGAGCTCCCGCCCGTGCCCCTGATAGGCGATGGAGGAAGCCAGATAGCGGTCAGTAATCACGACTTTGCCGTCGTTAATAGCGGGAATAATGAGCTTGTGCACGTGCTGGGCACGGTCAGCGGCAAACAGCAGCGCCTCGGCACGAGCCGACACATCCCCCGCGTCCAGCAGCAGTTGGCGCAGAGCCACCCCTAGGTCGGTCCCGCCGGGCTCGCGCGTCTCGATGACATCCCATCCCTGTTGGCGAACCCACGACGCAGCCCGCGCAATTTGGGTGGTCTTGCCCACCCCGTCGCAGCCTTCAAAAGCCACAAATAGACCCTGGGTGGGGCGAACCTCCACCACTCGGCCAAAATCAACGTTGGTTTGCGGGCGAAACTCGCCCATCCCGAGCGCTTCTGTAAACGACATACCAATATCCTAACAGCCGCCCCGAAGGCAAAATTTTGTTCCCTATTATTGACAAGTCTAAAAAGCTATTAAACTGAGATTATGAAGGTTTTACTTTTGGGAAGCGGCGGGCGCGAACACGCGCTGGCCAGGGCTATTGCCAAATCAACACTGTTGGACAAGTTATGGATTGCTCCCGGTAATCCCGGCACCGCTGTCCTCGGAGAAAACGTCAGATGTGCCATCGACGAACCGGCGCAGGTGTTGGAACTGGCGCGGTCTTTGCACCCTGATTTGGTGGTGGTCGGACCGGAAGCCCCCCTGGTCAAAGGGGTCGCTGATGTCCTGCGGGAGGCGGGGTACAAAGTTTTTGGTCCCGGACGTCTGGCCGCCCGCCTGGAGGGCTCCAAAGCGTTCGCGAAAACGATTATGCGCCAAGCTCGGGTCGCTACCGCCGCTTCGGTAGCCTGCCGTACTCTGGACGAGGCTCGGGATGCTTTGCAGCGTTTCGGGGCTCCTTACGTGGTCAAGCAAGACGGCCTAGCCGCCGGGAAAGGCGTGGTGGTGACGTCTGACTTTGACACCGCCGTGGCTCACGCCGCCGCCTGCATTGAAGCGATGGCGAATCCCCACGAACCCGCGGTCGTTATCGAAGAATTCTTGGACGGGCCAGAAGCCTCGGTGTTCTGCATCTGTGATGGTCACGACGTGGTTGCTCTGCCCGCTGCCCAGGATTACAAACGTGCTTACGACCACAATGAGGGGCCCAACACGGGCGGCATGGGTGCCTACTCGCCGCTGCCATGGGCTCCGGAGGATCTGGCGCGGCGCACTGCCCAGGAAATCGCTGTCCCGGTGTGTAATGTGCTGGCTAACCAGGGCTGCGACTTTATCGGTTTGCTTTATGTGGGTCTGGCTCTGACCTCGCGCGGGCCGCGGGTGGTCGAGTTCAACGTCCGGTTTGGGGATCCGGAAACGCAGTCGGTGCTGGAACGCCTGGATACAGATTTGCTGGCGCTGCTGGCAGCGGCAGCCGATGGTAACCTGGCGGCGGCCCCACAGCTCAAGGTCAGCGATGAGGCCGTGGTGAACGTGGTGCTGGCCGCCTCCGGTTATCCGCAGGCACCTGTGAAGGGCGGTGTCGTCACCGGTCTGGACACCGTGAGCCAGGTACCGGGGGTACACATTATTCACGCGGGCACGAAAGTCAACGATGCTGGTCAACTGATTGCCAACGGGGGACGGGTGCTGTCAGTAGTCGCGCGGGGAAGTGACTTGAACGAAGCCCGGCAGCGTGCCTACCAAGCCATGCAAAGTATCGCTCTAGAGAACTCGCACTACCGCACGGACATAGCTAAGTTCTAAAAACAACCCCAGCGCCGCGGCTCGTGCCGGGGCGCTGAAAGGTCATCTTGGTACCGAAGAACTGAAATTTAGGATTCCTTGGGGTCCCCGATGGGTGCCTGTAACGGCCAGTCCTGATCCTCTAACACGACCTGCAGGGCATTCATGTTCTCTGGGTTGATAACCAGGGGTGCCAGCAGGTTTGCCGTGTGGGGATAGGACCCCGTCGCGGGGTGGACAATGACGAGAATGAAAGGTTCCTCGCCCTTGTTCAAGCCAACGCGATCCCGCGCTGAGGAGGGAATCATCGGGGTGTAGCCGTCAAAGAAGGCAATCGGCGGAACCGCAAAGAGGCGAACATTGGGGTCAATAACAGACTTCAAAGTCCATAGAACCCCGGTCTCGTCCACTGCGGTCAGGCTGAAATCCAGGTGGCTTTCCAGGCCCGGCATGGGCCGAACCATCCGGATTTTGAGCATCGGAAAATCCTCGCCGTCGCCGGCGGTTTCAGTGTTTTCGGTAACTTCGTCGTTAGTGCTCATCGTAAGTAGTCTAGCAAACTTGGTTGCACGACACGCTGAGTTGAGCTAAGTGAAGCTTGGTAAGCCATATTCGCCAGGGACATTTCAATCGTGGCGGCTTGAATATCGACGTTTTCGACATCCGAAAGCTGCTTTTTGACGGCTTGCAGGTCCCCAACAATGTTGTCTTGAGCCTCGATAACTTGCTTGTGGCGTGCCCCTAGCGTGGACATGCCTTCATACAAATCTTGGGCCTTCTTGTCGAGCTGGTTCTGGATAGCCAGAAGTTTGTCGGCATTCTCGCCTTCCAGAGTTCCGGTACGCAGAATTTTGGCTGCTTCCGTCAAAAGGTTCATGGCGGAGGGATTGTTGGAAGTGTCGATAGTGGTGGCTGGGGTGCCGGTCCACTTGATAGTACCGGTGCCAAAAATCTGGTTTCCGTCCATATTCGCCGGCAGTGTCGTGTTGGCGTTGATGCGACGATTGACGGGCTTAGCGGTCACTTCGTCTGTCTCGGTGGGCAGGAAAATCCGGTTTCCATCTTTGTCCACACCGGGGCGGAACACACTGCCTTTGTCTGAGTTTCCAGCGAAAACTGTGCGCCCCAGGTAGGTGGCATTGGTCTGAGACATGATGGCTTGAGCCTGCTGTTCCAGGTCTGCGGCGAGAGCCCGCAGCGAGGTGGGTCCGTTAGCCGAGTTCACGGAATGAATCAGGGTGGTCTTGGCCTTGCGGTACATATCTGACACGGAAAGCATGGCGGAATCCGCTGTTTGCATCCAGGAAGCGGCGTCGTCAATGTTGCGCTGGTATTGTTCAGCCGCGGACAGCTCCTTACGCAGGCGCATCGAGGAAACGGACGAGGCCGGGTCGTCAGAGGCGAACTTCATGCGTTTACCAGAGGACATCTGCTCATTGACGTCGGCCAAGCGAGCGAAATTTCGCTGCACGGATGCCAAAGAGGAACTAGCCATCATCGAGGTTGTCATGCGGGTAATCATGCCACTCACCTACCTAAGTTGATAAGGGTCTCCAGCATCTGGTTCACAGTGCTGGTGATTCTGGCCGCGCCCGCATAGGCGTGCTGGCCGCGAATCAGGTTCATTACTTCTTCGTTCATGTCCACACTGGACTGGCTCTTTTGCTGTTGCTCCGCAATCTGGCGCGTCTGTTCTGCCAAGTTGTATTTGTCGGAGGCTCCCGAGGCATGTACCCCGATGTCCACCACGGACTTACCCCATTCGTTGAGGGCTGAAGTGGGCGCGTCCTGCTGGCCTCCCAGTCTCAAAGCGACCGAACCGTCATAGATACCAGCCTTCTCTACACCGGCGGCGATGGCCTGCGGGTCAGTAATCGCGACTTGGAGGCGCATCGCGGCGGGCAGTTTGTTGTCGGTGGCGGCAAACTTAAAGAAGTCTCCGCCGTCTTCCTTCACGTTTTCGTACACGATGGCAGAGCCTTTATTGTTCTTTTCGAGTTCTGCCACCTTGTCTTGCACGGCCCGGTCGAAAAGCTCGTCAGTCTTGTAGTCGCTGCGCTTTAGCTTGGTGCCGGTGTCAGTCATGCGGTTCGGGTTCTTCACGAAACTACCCGAACCGGGGGGGTCTTCAATAGTTTCGGGCGCGGACAAGTCCACTTTGTAGAACTTGGTTTCCTTGGTCACCAGGGTCTTGGTGTTGTTTGTCCCGCCTTGAGCCACGTCGTTGGCGTGGATGGCGTTGACTTCCGTGGCGATATTCGTGGCCACGTCGTTATAGAGTTTGCCGGCTTCTGCCCAAGAGCCGCCCTTGCCGATGGTTCCGGACACTCCGGGAATCTCGGCCGGTCGTAAGTTTTGGGCTATACCGCCGATGACTCCTTCTTTAATAGCGATTTCATGTCCGCCAATGTCCCAGGTCAAGCGCACGGGACCTTCATCGCGATGAAAATCGCCCAGAGCAAACTCCTGATCGGTGCCAGGGACTTTCTTGCCATGATCCTCCATGTCATAAAAGGCTACGTATTTGTGGCCAACTTTCGACGGATCGGGGGCGTCCGTAGTGGTATATACGCTCACCTTTGCCTGGTATTTCTGGATTTCAATCCCGTTGTGGGTGAATTTATCGTCCAAGCTCCTTCCGCTTCCGCCGGCAGTAAGGGCGTCGACAGATTTTTGGTACATCTCGCGCGGAGCCGCATCGATTCCCGGCATATCGTAGGAGCCGGAAACCACAAAATGGTTCGCATAGTCCTTGCCGACCAGAGAGTTACCGGACAGCATAATTTCAATCGTGCCATCTTCGTAAGCAGTCCCAATCATGGACGGGTGCGGGGCATTTTCTTTCGTGTAAATTGCCTTCGACTTTCGCACGGTGGCCCCAGTCAGCTCCGAAATATGCAGGGCGAGCTTGTCACGTTCATCAATCAGGTGGTTGACGTTTTGGCCCATCAAGGTACCCCTGCGAATCCTGTCGTTGAGGTTTACCACGGAATCCATAGTGGCATTCAAGTCAGAAACATGGGCTTCCAGTTCGTGCCTGGCGTTCTTCCACTGGTCGGCGATATGAGTGTACCCGGTCTGAATCTGGGTCACGAGCGCTTGGGCGTTACCAATGGCGGTCGAGCGCGCCCCACGGTTGTCCGAAGAATTGTTGACGTCTCCCCAAGACTTGTAAAAGTTTCGTAGTGAGTTGGACACAGACATCTTGCCCAACTCGTCCATAGACGCTTCAATCGCGTTCCAGGATTTGGAAACCTGTTTTGTGGAAGCGGCACGGCCGGTCTCCAAACGGAGTTTCGCGTCGAGAAAGAAGTCACCCAAACGACTTTCCCCGGTAACCTCTACGCCGCCGCCCTGGGGTACTGATCCAGCCCAGATAGAAGGTTCGGAACCGATGCCAAGAGCTTTTTGGTCAACTCGCTGGCGCGTGTATCCGGGGGTGTTCATGTTGTTTATGTTCTGCCCGGAAACCTCGATGAGACGTTGGGCTGCATAAAGACCGGTCAATCCGGCGTTCAGCGAAGAAAACGTTGAACCCATCGGAGTGTCCTTTCTCTAGCCTGTGTGCTTACTCAATCTTTGTGACGCCTCTCGCGCCCACGTTTAAGCTCATCGGCTTGAAAGGGTCGGATATGAGAGTTTTTCTAAAACCCCGTGGCCTTGTTCTTACATTGAGGTGTCAAGCATGGTGGATTCACCTGTTCCGGAAGCGTGGATTCCGCCGTCCTCACCGTAGGTTTCTTCCGCCCCTTGCATACTCATCAGGGTTTCCTGGGTGGCGCGCTGCAGAGAGGCCAGGACTTCCTGGTTCGCCTGGGACATATCGGCAATTTCAGAAGTCAGGGAGATGAGGGCTTCGCGGTGCTGGTGTAGCAGGGTCTTCCACGGCTCATCGGCCGCCTCGGCGATCTCTTTCAGGGATGCCTCGGGGGGCAGTCCCAAGTCGACCGCCACGGCTTCAGATTCCATGGAGCGCTCCAGTTCCATCGTCTGAGCCTGCGCAATGACGGCTTCCAGCTCACGGGTGGCACGCGGCAGCCACCGGGACGAGGCGGTGGCGGTAATCAAACGTTCTTCCTCCAGCTTGAACAGCATGACCTCCAGAGTTTCGCGTTGTTTCCACAGCTGGCGTGATAATGCGTCCAATGACATAGCGTTCTCCTCCTCAGTCAGCACAATCGTCAATGCTTGACCGGTCTTTAGCTAAACTTACCCGCAAAATTGCCAATCTCTCAATCCTGCCGATTCCTCATTAATCTACCGCTAATTAAAGGGTATAAAAGGTAAACTGATTTGGACTGCACCTGCGATTTTTTCTGAGGAGAGACACGGTGGAGGCTTCACTCGGCGAAGTGAACCGCAACGAACTAATTGAAAAAAACCTCCCCTTGGTTGGTTACCAAGTGGCGGAGTTGTTGCGCCGTGTCCCGTCTTTTGTGCAGCGTGAGGACCTCGCTTCGGCGGGTTCTTTGGCTCTGGTGCAAGCCGCTAATTCTTACGACCCATCGACCGGGGTGCCCTTTCATCGCTACGCGATTTACCGGATTCGCGGGGCCATGCTGGATGAGCTGCGTTCTATGGACTGGGCGACGCGCGGGGCCCGCCAACGCACCAAGCAGCTGGAAGAAATGACTTCCACGCTCACCGCCGCCGCGGGACGTGCCCCCACGAAAGAGGAACTTGCTTCGGCCTTGGGAGTGGACGTAGAGACGGTGGAGTCCGCCCAGCAAGACGCCGCCCGCCGTGTCATCTCGATGGATGCGCCCGCCGGCAAAGACGACGAGCGGACCCTGGAAGTGCCTGATGAAAGCCCCTCCCCGGAGGACACGCTGCTGGACGACGAACGTTTGGTGTATCTGCGCGCGGCGGTGCGGGCTCTGCCCCAGCGCCTGCGCTACGTGGTGGAACAGGTATTTTTCGAGGAACGTCCGATTCAAGATGTTGCCGATGAGCTGGGTGTAACCCAATCTCGGGTGTCCCAGCTACGTTCGGAGGCGCTCACCCTGATGCGCGAGGGGATGAACCGCCACCTCGATCCCGAAACGGCCGCGGAAGAAAACGAGGAAGTCACCGGCATCGTTAAGAAACGCCGCGAGAGCTATTTCCAAAAGATTGAAGATCACGCTGATGAGATGCTGCGCGCAGATTCAGACGCGGACCTGGAGATAGAGGACACGCTGATTCCACCCCCTGACTCTTCGTCAGCGCGAGGTCGCCCGCGGGATTCTTCCGGGGCGACTCGTTCCCGTTCGTCGTCTCTGCGTGATTCGTTGTCACAAGTTTCGTCCGGCACGTCCGCGGGGTCGTCTCGCCGTAAGGAAAAGGACGGGGAGCCCGCCACCGAAGATTCCCCGGGTACTTCCACCAAGAGTTTCCTGGCTGGTCACGCCCGCGGCACGGCACAGGCGAAGGCTCGTCTCGAAGCGGAGCAAGAAGCCAAGCGTGCCGCCGAAGAAGCTCAGAAACCTAAAAGTAAAGACAAAGTCCGGTCTCGTGGTGGGGAACCCGAAGTGGAGCTACCGGCGGAAGAAGAAAAACCACCGACCCCGCCAACCACCTCTTACCTGGGAGGATTGTCCATTCGGCAACAGAATATGCGGGCGGAAGCACGCCGGAATCGACGAAAAAAATAATTTCCCCTTAATTTTCAGAGTTAATGGCCGACAATTAAGCGTGAGGTAGTGTCAGCGGGACACCTGTCGGTGTTCTGTGCCTCGGCGTTATCTCAGGATGGGATAACACCTTTTATTCCATGGAAGGAGAAATCATGGGTATGGGTATAAGCGGTATTGGCGGTTTCAATACCGAGGGTATTGTCCAGAAGTTAATGGCTTTGGAATGGCAGGCCGGTAAGGGGCTGCAGACCAAGAAAGTCCAGCTTGAATCCCGCACTAAGGCATTCCGGGATCTGAACACACAGCTGGCAGCTTTGACGAAGAATGCTTGGACGGTCTATGGCAAGGAAAGCAAGTTCGATAAAAGCCTTGACGCCTCGGCCGTCTGGGGTGCAGTGAAGGGCTCTTCTTCCAGCGACATGGTCAGTGTCAGTACCAAGGCTGGCGCGGCCGTGGGTTCGGTGGAGTTTGACGTCAAGTCCCTAGCTCAATCCAAGCAGGTTACCTTTGACAGCAATCAGCTCACCGAGCTTACCAATGCAGTTGGCCAGGGCGGCTCTTTCTCCATTATGGTTGGGAACAAAGTCACAAACGTTACCCCGGCTTCCAACTCTATGCAGGATATTGCCCAGGCAATCAACTCCGTGAAAGACTCCGGCGTGGCTGCCACCGTGGTGCGCGTTAGCGACAGCAACGGACAAGCCCAGTATGTCTTGCAGGTCACTGGCAAGGAAACTGGCGCTGAAGCTGGGGACTTCAAGATTTTTGCCGGGGACGTAACGAAGGGTCTATCCGTGACCCCCAAGACCACCACTCCCGACGCGGCTTCTCATTCAGTGTCTTACACCTTTGATGATGCGGCAGCGCTACGTTCCGCCACTTCGAAGATTACTTCCTATGACGGTACGGTGCGCCGGGCGTCCAGTGATGCGGTTATCTCTCTCTACGGTGAGGACCACCGCTACTCCTCCAACCAGATTGAGTTGATGGATAAGGTTACGGTGGATATTTCTGGTGTGAAAGCGGAAACCAAGGCGGACGGAACCAATGTCTACCCCGGGTACCTGACCAAGGGTGTCAAGATTGATGTCGTGGCCGACCAGTCCGAGGCAACCAGCAAGGTGAAGTCCCTCGTCGGAGACGTGAACAAGATTCTGGGGACTTTAGCCAAAGGCATGAAGTCGGTGGAGCAAACCCGAACCGACGAAGATGGAAGAAAGTCTACGTGGAAGGCTCCGGGTGTCCTATCGAACTCGATTGGTCGCCAGGTGCAGTCCGAGCTGGGAGATATACTCTCCTCTGGAGTCACGATTAAGGATGCTGCAGGGAATGCTCAAACCTATTCTGCGGAGGACTTCGGGATTGTCCTGAAGAACACCTCGGATGGTTTGAAGGTGGAGTTCGATGAGTCTAAGTTCCAGGCCATGATGGAGTCTGACCCGACCAAGACTGAAAAAGTTGTGTCTGCTTTTGCCCAAAAAATTGGGGATTTCGGCAGCAACATTTCCGATTCGAGCACGGGAATGCTGACGAGTGTTATCAAGTCCAACGACGACGAGAAGAGCTACGTCGAGTCTCGGATTAGCGACTTTACGGAGCGTATGGTGCGCAAGGAGGCATCTTTGAAGCAGCAGTACTCTCGGTTGGAGACCTTGCTGGCCGGGTTCAGTCAGCAGCAGGCTTGGCTGACTTCTCAGTTGGCCGGGTTGGCGAGGTAGTTTTGACAGACTGAAGATTCTCCACGCAGATTTTTCGGTATTTCGGCTGGGTTCACTGTATTAGTGACCCAGCCGAAGTATTGTAGTAGTGGGTAGTGATTTTTACGGAGGGAAACTATGCAAACCGCAATTAACCGGTTCCAACAAGACTCTATTGCGACAGCTTCTCCCGCGAGGCTGCTTACAATGCTTTATGACCGATTGTTGCTTGATATTGGACGGGCTGAGAAAGCCCTGCGCGGCCAGAACCGGGTAGAAGCGCATAAGAATCTCACTCACGCCCAGGACATTATCGCCGAATTGATGTCATCCCTGCGGATGGACGTGTGGGACGGCGCTGAGGGTTTGATGGCTTTGTATGTGTATGCCATGAAGGAACTGGTCAACGCCAACGTGCAGGGTGACGCTGATAAAGCTCAAGAGATACGGGAGCTGTTTGAGCCGCTGGCGGACGCGTGGAAACAGGCGGCTGCGCAAATGGAAGCTAACGACGCAAAAAATGGTGGGACTCAGCCGGATCTGGCAGGGGTCAAGCGTAACTCTAAGGGTGATTTGGGTGTCGGATAGTCAGGATGTGGTGCAGTGGTCCGCAGAGTTAGAAAAAATCCATCAGCAGGTTCTGCAAGCTCGCCAGCAGCTTGGCGCCGGTCAGATTCCGGAAGAAATCGTGTGGCAGCCACCAGCTGTGGGGGCTTTGCCGCCGCAACTGCGTAATCAGGCCCACAAATTACAAAGCGAGTTGCAGGACATACAGGCACGAATCATGGCTGCAATGGATAATAACCGTGAAGAAAGAGATCGTTTGCGCCAACGGTCGAGTCAGAAAACCGATCCGAATCCGATTTATTTAGATGTTCAGGGTTAGAGGCCTATACTTCGCTTTGCGTTCACGGGAAACTTCCAGGAAAAAGACTTTTCCTGGAAGTTTCCTTAGTATTGGGGCAAAACAGCGGCGGAATTGCTGTGTAAATGTGAACAAATCAGATAATGTGACCAACATCACATGCGGGACATTAGTCCCATCGGGGTTCATGCGATGAACGCTACACGATTTTTCTCACCATGTAACCTACACGCTAATAAATTTTGTGCACCCTGGAAAGTTTACTATAACTCCCAGTCAGACTTCAGAAAGTTACCACCCCTAAAGTATTCGTGTCTAAAGCCGCTTGTGGGGGAACCTTTTGAATGTTCAAGAAAAAGATGGAAATCGAGCTACCGGGGGATAAATGTAATCAGAAGACGTCGTCTCATAAACTGAGAGAAGCCTGAAAAAATATTTCTCAGCATTATAAAAAATACTTCCACGGTGAACGCAAGCGGTCGGATTGAAAGCTTACAAGGTGGTAAAAGTCCAATGCTGGGAATACGGTAAGTTACAGCTGTGTAATCTTCCAGAAACCGCCTTTACCAGGGAATATAGTTCGGACAATTGTACTGACAAAAACCTACTTGATGTAAAAATAGTGAGGTTCCCAGGAACTTCCCATGAACCCCAAACGCAATAATTAAATTCCCTCGACAAATCCTTGGGAACTGCCGATACTTGAATATGTCAGCGCAAAAAGCACTGAACCGCAAGCAGGAAGTTATGCGGAATGAGGATCGAAGGAATGATCCAGCGAGAAAACATGTGAGGTCGTCATGTTTGATTCTGTTGGTTACGTAGCAATGCGGACCGCGCTGGATGGATTGTCAATGCGTCAGCGAGTCATCGCCGACAACATCGCCAATATTCAGACGCCGGGATTCTTAGCCGGCAAGGTTTCGTTCGAAAATGAACTGGCTCGCGCCGTTGAGTTCGGACACCCTGCCACCACGCATATCGCCACTGCCCGCTCTTTGGAGCCCACTCGTATCGACGGTAACAATGTCAATCTGGACACTGAGACCATCTCGAGTGTGGATACGGTTCTTCGCTTCCAGCTGGCTACCCAAGCAATCAGTGGGGAATATACCAACATTCGCTCGGCCATGAGGACGACATCATGACCACGTTTGGAGCAATCGGTATCGCTGGAACCGGCATGACAGTCAACCGTAAATGGTTGGACTGCATCTCGGACAACATCGCCAACATCAACACCACCAAACCCATGGACGAAGAGGCCTTCCGGGCCCGCTACGTCGTGGCTCAGGCTGTTGATTATGGGCGTCCAGCAGGAACGATGGTATCGGGCATTGCGCTCGGTGGCACCGATGGACGGATCGTGTACGACCCTCGCGATCCGAACGCGAATGAAGAAGGGTATGTCCGCCACCCTGATATTGACTTGGGATCACAGATGACCCAGTTGATTATGGCGCAAAGGGCTTACCAAGCGAACGCTGCCGTGGTGGACCGTGCTAAGTCCACTTACGAATCAGCATTGCAAATCGGGAGGTAAGTAAGCCATGCCTTACTCTGTAGACGGTATTGGTAGCAACCTGACCAGTTCCTTGACCGGAACTCAGCAGCTGACCAATAACTTCGTACAATCCCTTGGGTTCTCACGTTCCGCAGCCACCCAAGCCGGTCCGTCGCGCCTGGGCACTAATGCCGCGCACGTCGCTCCGACTGGCACCGGTCTAACTCCGTTGGGTGGGGATATCCGCGACGTCGCGGAAACCTCTTTCGGCAACGTCTTTGCCGATGCGGTTTACAACATGCAGCAACGTGAGAGTACCGCCAAGAAGCTGGGTGTGCAGGCCCTAACCGGGCAACTCAATGATGTCCACCAATACACTATTGCAGCCGCAGAATCCCAGCTGACCATGGAACTGACCTCCACCATTCGGAATAAGGCAGTTGATATGTTCAACGAGATTATGAGGATGCAAGCATAATGCCACCGGTCATCGTAAACGCAGTAGATAAAGTCAAGAGCACCGTCGGCCAGTTTTCCCTGGGCCAAAAGACCCTGTCGATTATCGGGGTAGCCGTGCTGATTTTGGGCGGCGTAGTGCTTTACTCTTGGGTGGCACGTCCTGATTACACCACTCTGTACTCCGGTTTAACGGACAAAGATCAAGCCGCCGTAACTGAACAGCTCGATTCGCAAGGCATCAAATATCAAGTCACCGACAATGGTGTGGTGAAGGTGCCAGCCAAAGATGTGCAGAGCGCACGGATGAGCTTGGCTGCCGCCGACCTGCCTACTCAGCCCACTGCCGGTTACGCCGTTTTGGACAACTTGGGCGTAGCGGCTTCAGACTTCCAACAGCAGATGGCAAAGAAACGCGCCTTGGAAGGCGAGCTGGCCAAAACGATTGACACGATGGACGAGATTGAAAAGTCCTCGGTCGCCCTGGCCATCCCTCAGGAAACCGTGTTTGCCGACCCGAAGAAACCGGTTGCCACCACCGCTTCGGTGACTATCACCCCGAAGAATCGCAAAGACGTTACCAATGACACGGTGCAGGCGATTATTAATATGGTTTCAGCTTCCGTGCCGAACCTGGATAAGTCGGGAGTGACCGTGGTCGATACGCTGGGAAATAGCTTGTCAGACAAGGTCGAGGGTGGTACGGCCGCAGCTTCAGAGATGGAAAAGAGTCTAGTCGCCAAGGCTTTGGCGGTAGTGGAGCCCCTGGTTGGAGTGGGCAATGCCCGCGTCTCGGCGCAAGTTGACCTCTCCCAAGATAACCAAGTGAAAACGACTCGGGTCTATACCGATCCGGAGGGCGGGGTCAAGCCTCTGTCCGCCTCGAACGCGGCCGAACAGTACACAGGAGGTGGAGCCATCGTCGGAGGCGTATTGGGGCCGGATAACATCGGTAACCCTTATGAGCTGAACGGTAATAACGGGGGCAATTACACCAACACCCAAAACGTGCAGAACAACGCCGTCAACGAAGAGGTGACCCAATCGACTCGCGGTCCTGGCGCGGCGTTGCGCAAGTCCGTGTCGGTTGTGCTGAATCAAGAGACTTCCATGAAACTAGATATGGTACAAGTGCGTGACATGGTGGCGGCGGCTACCGGTATCGATGCGGCCACCGGAGACATGGTGAACATTTCCCGCTCCCCGTTTGACGACACGGCCAAGAAAGCGGCCGAAAAGGCGGCGGCGGATGAAGCGGCCGCGGAGGCCGCGGCAAAGACCGCCTCCCTGATTCGTCAGGCTGTGATTGCTGGGCTGATTATCCTGCTGTTGATTATTATCGCGGCGGTGGCCAAGAAACGTGCCAAGGCTCGTGAACGTGAGGCTTTGGACCTCGGCGAGTTGGATCAGCTGCCCGATCCTTACACCTTGAGTGCTCCGGAAGATGAAGCTCTCGAGATTGAGGCGGCCACGATTCCGGAACCCGAGCCGGAGCCTGAACCGGAACCCGAGCCTGAACCGGATCCAGTCCTGCTCAAGCTGGAAGCTAAGCGCGAGGAGATTTCCGAACTGGCTCTGGACAAGCCGCAACTGGTTGCTGAGCAGCTGCGTGCTTGGATGGGAGGTCACTAATCATGGTAGTGTCACAAGCGCTTACTCTGAGCGGGTTGCAGAAAGCCGCCTTGCTGCTGATTCAGATTGGCAAGGACCGTGCCGCTCGCGTCATGAGCGAAATGAATGATGATGAAGTCGAGGCTCTGTCAGCCGAGATTCTGCGGATGACTAACGTACCCCGCGAAATCACCGCTGATGTCATTGATGAGTTCTATGAAAACTCGATAGCGTCGGCAAGTTTGCAGCTGGGCCACGGCGGTCTGGATTACGCCCAGAAAGTTTTGGAACAGACCTTCGGTCGGGAAAAGGCCGAGGAAATCATGGACCGCCTGATGCAAGGCATGCAGGGTCAGCCTTTCGATTTCCTGAAGTCCGCCGACCCGCGTGAAATCGTGACGTTGGTTTCCTCGGAACATCCCCAGACTATTGCCCTGGTGCTGGCGCACCTGCGTCCGGATCATGCCGCGCGCGTCATGGCCGGTTTGGGACCGAAACTCCAAGGCGATGTGGCGGTGCGGATTGCCCAGATGGAACGCGCTAACCCCGAGATGGTGACCTTGGTCGCCGAATCCCTGCAAAAGAAGGCTGAGCAGGTCATTAACTCTGAAGAGATGCAAGCTATCGGCGGTGTCGAGCCGCTGGTCGATATCATCAACCGAGCCGATCCGGGCACTGAAAAGATGATTCTGACCGGACTGGAAGAACGTGACGAGGACTTGGCTGATGAAGTCCGTTCCCGCATGTTTGTCTTTGAAGACATCGTTATGCTCGAAGACCGGGGCATTCAGCTGGTGCTGCGTCAGGTCGATGGGGCTCGCTTGGCGATGGCTCTGAAAGGCACGAACGAAGATCTGCGTTCTCGCCTGATGAAGAATCTCTCCGAGCGTGCTCGTCAGAACGTTATGGAAGAAATCGACATGCTGGGCAGCGTGCGCATGAGCCAGGTTCAGGAGGCTCGTTCCGAAATCGTCCAGCTGATCCGCAAGATGGAGGAATCCGGCCAGATTGTCATCCGCCGCGAGGAGGAAGACGAATATGTGGCTTGATCAGGACCTCTTGGAGGTCAAGGAAAATCAGCGACGCGGCGGCGCGCCCAACCCGGTGGCTTTGTCCACTGCTTCCGGGTCGGCCGCGGCGGGCGCGTTCCGTTTGGCGGGTGCTTCCAATCAAGCCAAGGGCGACGACAAATCCACCCAGGCTTTCGGATACGCCAAAGGGTTTTCCTCCGGATGGGCGGCCGGTCAAAAACGGGCGTCGCGTGAAGCTGAACAGGAACGCAACATCATAAACGAGGACGCTCGTCTGGCTGAGGAAGCCCGCACCGAAGCTTATGTCGACGCGATGGATGAAATTCAGGCCATCGCCGATGCGGTTTCCTCCCGGGACGCCCTGGTCATCGAGGAGATGAAAGCCGCGTTGATGGAAGCGGCTGTGGATTTGGCGGAAGCCCTGATAGGGGCGGAACTGTCCGACGAACCGACTCGCGCCAAGGCGGCGTTAAAGCGGGCTTTGTCGATGAATGATCCGAAAGACATTGTGAAAGTCAATATGAACCCACAGGATGTGGCTACGCTGACCAGCTTGGGCGTGGATTGCCCGGTGGAGCTGGTTCCCGATTCGGAACTGGATCCGGGCGACGCGGTGGCTTACATGCCGGAGGGTTTGCTGGATGCCCGGCTGACTTCGGCTGTGCGGCGTGCTCGAGAGGCTCTGGTGTCCGCCCAAGCAGCCGAGGAGTGAGCATCTTGGAGCTGGCCACTTTACCATCTTTTGTGAGTTTGCTGAACGCCTCACGCCCCCAACGGGTCGGTGAGGTGGAATCCGTTGTGGGCCTGTCTGTGCAGGTCCGCGGCTTGCAATGCTCTGTTGGTGAAGTCGTGCTGGTCGGTGACGATCCGGGAGTGCCCGCCGAAGTGGTGGCGCTGGACGCGGGCATTGCCTCGTGTATGCCGCTGGACAATCTGGACGGTTTGCGGATTGGTTCTCCGGTTCGCGGTACCGGTTTACCGGCCACAGTTCCGGTCGGTCCGGCTCTGCTGGGTCGGGTTATTGATGCGGCGGGCCGTCCGCTTGACGGCAAAGGTCCTATTTATGCGGCTGACCGCGTGCCGATTCACGGGGCGGCTCCCAATGCTTTGGAACGCGCCCGAATTGATATGCCCGTCGCGATGGGGGTGCGGGTTTTGGACACGCTGGTGACTTTGGGACGAGGCCAGCGCATCGGCTTGTTTGCCGGTTCCGGGGTCGGTAAATCGACCTTGATGTCGATGATTGCGCGCGGCACGAACGCCGAAGTTTGTGTCATTGCCCTGGTGGGTGAGCGCGGGCGTGAGGTTCGTGAGTTTTTGGAAGATGACTTGGGCGAGGAGGGGCTGTCCCGTTCGGTCGTGGTGGTGGCGACCTCGGACGAGTCCCCGATGCTGCGTAAACGCGCTGCTTTTACCGCCACCCGCGTCGCCGAGTACTACCGAGACGCGGGCCGCCACGTCCTGCTGATGATGGATTCCCTGACCCGTACCTGCATGGCGCAGCGCGAAATCGGCCTGTCTGTCGGCGAACCGCCCGCCACGCGCGGCTACCCGCCCTCGACTTTCTCGATGATGGCCCAACTGTTGGAACGGGCCGGTTCCGGTGCGGTCGGGTCCGTGACCGGCATCTACACCGTGCTGGTGGATGGTGACGACCACAACGAACCCATCGCTGACCAAGCGCGTTCTATCCTTGACGGGCACGTGGTGCTGGACCGGAAACTGGCGGTAGCCGGCCACTATCCGGCTATCGACGCCCTGGGTTCCATTTCCCGGGTGGCTTCAAAAGTGACGACGCGGGAACAAAAGGAGGCTGCTACCGCTCTGCGGCAGATTATGGGGGCGAAACGTTCGGTTCAGGACCTGCTGGACGTGGGGGCTTATCAGGCCGGTACGAACCCCGAAGTGGATACGGCTGTGAAATACGATGCTGACATCGAGGCGTTCCTGACTCAAAAGACCGATGAAAAGGTCGAATTCGACGCGGCATGGTCACAACTGTTTGACCTCTATCAGGCTTTCAAGTCTGAGGAAGCGGCGTAGGGGGTGGAGTAAATGGTAGATCGCGCGTTTCGTCTTCAGGGTTTACTCAATTTACGCCAGCTTCAAGAGGATCAGGCGGCCGGTCGTCTGGCCTCGGCTCACGCGGACTTAAACCACGCTGACCAACAGCTGTCTTCGGCCCGGGCCCGGCTCGGTTCCATGCAGACTTCCGGGGCTACAAACCTGGCTGTAGCTGCGGCGATGCGTAACGCGGCGATGATGCAGATTCAAGAGGGTATTGCTCGAAAAGAATACGCGCAAGCGGTGGTGGATCAGCGTCAAGACGAATGGCAGGGGGCGCGGCGCCTCACCGCAACCTTAGAAAAGCTTGAAAATCGTCATGCGGAAGAAGTTATTGCCGATGATTTGCATAAGGAACAGGTTGTTCTTGATGAGCTCGCGTCTCACATGGGCAACACTGGCAGTGCCACGGAAGGCAAAACCGGTGCGGAACCGCGTGTTCGCACGAAGAGGGAAACGCTCCCGAGTGAGTCTGTGACGGGCTCAACCGGTCAGCGAAACCCGGCTTTTGCCAAGGGAGGTCAATTGTGAGCCTGGCTAGTGTCCAGTCGAGAATTAGTGCAATTCAAGACATGATTAACGCGTTGAATAATCACGGCCGTCCTCCGGTCTCTGTGACCGAGAGCGGGGCCGCGAATTCTGCGTCTAAAACTTCCGGGACCTCAGGAAACTTCAGCACTATGCTGGCCAGTCAAATTTCTGCGGCTAACAAGGCCACTCCCACCCGAACCTCCGGCAAGGGGGAAGTCCAAGGAGTCCCGGGGACTGCTGAAGCCTTTGTGGAAAAGGTCCGGTCCTATATCGGGGTACCTTACGTGTGGGGCGGCACCAACCCTAAAACCGGTTTGGACTGTTCCGGATTGGTCCAGACTGCCGCGCGGGAAGTCGGCGTAACGCTGCCGCGAGTCACTTATGATCAGCAGCACTCCGGGGTGGAAGTGGACGGCATTAAGAATGCCAAACCCGGCGATTTGTTGATTCTGCGTAACTCCGGGCATGTGGCGGTTTATGTCGGCAACGGCAAGGCGATTCACGCTCCGCGTCCGGGCAAGACCGTGACGGAAGCCAATGTCTCTGACTTGGGTCCGATTGTGACCATTCGTCGCGTCATGCGTTCCGCGGGAGATGCTCCGGGGGCGGCCGTTCCCACGGGTAACGCTCTTCCCGCCGCTAATGCTGCCGCAAAAGCGGCGTCTCGGGTGATGCCGGCAGCCTCAGGTGCTGCCAGGCCCGCGGCTGCTAATGCGGTGCGTGAAAATCCGGCGACCCAAAACCACGGCAGCGCGGTGGCGCCCTCGGCTGATGCGGTGGGGGCAGGCTTGGTGAGTTTGCTGGGAGCCCTGGGCAACGCGGCTTTGACTCAGAATAATGCCGTGCCAGGAGCAGCGAACCGGGGTACGGCAAATCCGGGCAATCCGTCCGCAGACCTGGCTGCCGCCCTGGTGGGAGCCCTGTCAGGAGCGGGGGCGGGCGCTGCGGGTACGAATCCGCTGGCGTCCCTGATGGGAACCGCCAACTCGAATAACTCTTACAGCTCGACGCTGCTCAGCCAATTCCTGGGCGGCTCCTCCCTGTACGGCTCCAACGCGGCTGGCGGCTTGGGAGCTTTGGCAGGCAACCAGGGCACGATGGGAGCCAACGCGAGCTTGAGCAATACGGCTTCGTCTTTGAGCGCGCTGGGCGCTTTACGTTCATCTTTGGGGGTGTGACATGATTGATATTAAGAACACGAACGCGGCGGCGATAGCCGCGCAAATGGCTTCGCAGGGCGCGAAAGCAGCCGACACCACCGCTTTTGAGTCGCTCATGAGTGCGTTGGCGACCGAGGCCCGCACTCCCGTTGAGGGCGCGGCGCGCGGAGGGGAAAACTACCCCGACCCGGCTCGTGATTACCGCCCTGCTGCACCAAAGCCGTCTCGCGTCGGGACTCCAGAACCGGTGGTATCGGTGCGTCCGTCCAGTACCCGTCGTGATGCCGCTGGTCAACCGGACAATTTTCGGGCCGACAAGCCCGGCAGGCCGGAACGTCCCCAGCGTTCGGAACGTCCGGAGCGTCCGGAGCGTCCCGAAAAAGTCGAGGCAAAGGATCAGAGCTCTGCAAAGGATCCTGCCGATAAAGCGAAAACGGCAGATAAACCGGCTAATGATGCCACGGACTCGGCTGAGGCCAAACAAACTTCGGAAACCACTCTCGACACCGACGCTGCTGCGAATGCCGCGATTGCTGGGCAAACCGAGATGGGCGCGGAGATTGTGGAGGAGCTGACTGGGACCGCTGCAGCTGCTGCGGCAGTTATCCCGGAGGAATCCGCCGCTCCCCTCACCCCGGAGGAAACCGCGGTGCAGACCCCAGAGCCAGCTATGGAAACACCAGATACGGCGCCTGAAACCGGGGAATCGGCTTTGGTGCAACCCGAGACCGCCCCGGACATCCCGGAGACTCACGTTGCCCCGGGTGAGGCCCAGCAGGCAGAAAAACCCATAGACGGGGCAGATATCGCCGCCCAGCTGAAATCCGGGAAAGCCCCGTCACTGATTCCGGCAAAACCGGAGGCCACAGCTCCGGTGACACCCGAAGCAACCGAGCAGCCAACGATTTTGGCCGAAGCTGTAGCGGTGGCTGGGCAAACGGCTGGGAACAGCGCGAATGCCACTGCTGCGGGAGCGTCTAACGCGAGTAGTTCCGCGGTGAGCGGCGTGTCTGGCACTTCTGCCCAGACCACTCCCGTGGCTTCCGCCGCGCCGGCTGCCGCTCCGTCTGTGTCTACCCCGAATCCGGTGGCTCAGGCCGCGCCGACTTATGCCCCAAACTTGAGCCAGCAGCTCTTTGATCAGATGCAACACCAGCTGTCGCGGTTGAAAGTTCTGGGTCAGGGTCAGCATCAGTTGAAGTTAGCCATCAACCCCGAGACTTTCGGGCCGGTGCGGGTGGCGGCGAACTTCCACGCTGACGGCACCGTGCATCTGCAGCTGTTGGGGGCTTCGGAAGCGGCGCGCGAGCAGCTGCGCCAAGCCCTGAGTGACTTGCGCCGCGACCTGGCATCCACCGGGTTGCAGGCGGATTTGGATTTGGCGGAAAACGCTCAAGAGTTTGCCCAGTTTACGGGCGCGGGAACCGGTTCTTCCGAGAGGGGAACCGGTCAGGCTGGCCAGGCAGGCGCAGCCAGAACGGATGGATCCGAAACAGAACCAGAAGACGTCGTGACCCAGCCGAAAGTGGGTGACGTCCTGAAGGACGGCACTGACGGTTCGGTGGATATGTTCGCGTGATTGTGAGGAGAAGATAATGCCAGTTGATGCAGTAAGCGCCGGCGCCAATCCGATTGTGGATAACTACACAATCGGGGCGAACGCCAAGGCAAAAGAGGAAGCAAAAACCCTCGCCACCACCAAGGAAATGACTGAGGCCGAAAAAGAAGCCCTGTTCCTTAAGAAAATGAACCAGGGACAGAAAACTGACAAGGCGGCCGAAACGAAAGAAAACCCCGGCAAGCTGGGCAAGGACGACTTCATGAAGCTGCTGTTGGCGACGTTGAAGTACCAGGATCCCACCGAGCCGATGGATACCGCGAAGCTGTTGGAACAGACCTCGACCATGACGAACATGGAACAGATGATTCAGATGACCGAGGCCTCCAAGAAGTCTTTTGAGGCTCAGCAGCGCGCCCAAGGCACGACCATGGTCGGTAAGACCGCCGTGTATGACGCCATTGATGCCGAAGGCAACGCCGTGACCACCGCCGGCAAGATTGAAGCTGTCGAGTTCCTCGCGGACGGCAAGGTGTTGGCCCACATCGGTAACAAAAAGGTCGAGATGACCGACATCCTCGGTATCGCCGACCCGACTGACGATACGCCTTTGGATAAGGCCATCAAGGATGCCGTCAAAGAGGGCCAAAAGACAGGGGCGGCCACCGAACCCAAGAACACGCCGGCGGCTTCGGGAACCGCCACTGGAACCACCCCGAGCCAGACGGGAGCCACTCCCGCCCCGGCTGCACAGACCACTAATGAAGAAAACAACACTCCAGCCCCCGCGGCTTCATAGAGCAAAGGAAAGAGAAAATGTTACGTTCACTATTTACCGGCATCTCGGGCTTGAGTGTCCACCAGACCATGCTCGATGTGACTTCCAACAACATTGCTAACGTCAACACCACCGGGTTTAAGAGCGCGTCGACTCGTTTTGAGGACACGTTCAGCCAGCTGGTGCGTACCGGGGCAGCCCCGAAACTCAATGAGCAAGGCGGTATGAACCCCGCACAGGTCGGTTTGGGTGTGAAACTCCAGTCCATTACCCAAAACTTCACCGGCGGCGCGGCCCAGATGACGGGCCGTAACCTGGACACCATGATTAACGGTGATGGGTTCTATGTTCTTAAGAAAGCTAACGGCACCCAGGTTTATACTCGCAACGGATCTTTCGGTTTGGACGCTCAAGGACAAATGGTGGCGGCGGATGGCTCTTTCGTCCAAGGCTGGATGGCGGATGAAAAGGGCAAAGTTGAAGTGGCGGGGGCCACAAAGAACATTACTTTGCCTCTGACCGCAACTTTCGAGGCTAATCCCACCAAGAAAATCACTTACGCAGGAAACCTGCCGGCTGACCAAGTTAGGAACGAATCGGGTGATGCGTTCATCAAAACGGAAATTTTGCGGGTCTTTGATGATAAGGGCAATCCACATAACGTCCTGTTAAAGTTTAGCCGTCCTGATTATGCGGCTCCAGGTGTGAAACCGAAGTGGAAACTAACTGCTTATGATGCGGATGCCTACAAGGCTCTTGACGGTAAACCGGCCGAGCAAGAAAAAGGCCTAGACGAAGGAGGTGCGCGTATCGACTTTGAAGGTACTGAGGTCAAGTACATTGATGCAGATGGGAATGAACAGACGGCTAATGCAGGGGAAAAAATCAATGAAGGATCGTTGACAGTTGATTTCAAGTCGGACGGAACTCTGGATGAAGCGTCAAAAGCTGCGCTCAAAGGGCTACAGTTCCAAATTCGACAGGTTAACGTGAATCCCGATACGAAGGCTGTTACAGTTGAAAATGACAAGGTAGCTCAGGCCAAAACCACTCTGGATCTCTCTGCTGTTACGGGTTACGCAGGAGTCAACAGCGCTGCTCATGACACTATCGACGGTAACTCTGCCGGGACTATGACCGGGTTTTCCATTGAATCGGACGGGACCATTCGCGGGACGTTCTCAAACGGGGATTCTCGAGCCTTGGCGAAGGTCGCCTTAGCCTCGTTTGCTAATCCGCTGGGATTGGAAAAGGCCGGCAGCTCCTACTTTGTGGAAGCGGGTAACTCCGGGCAGCCCCAGATTGGGGAAGCAGGCACTGGTCCCCGAGGCTTTATGACGGGCGGCGCCATCGAAATGTCGAACGTCGACCTGGCCGCCGAGTTCACGAACCTGATTCTCTCCCAGCGCGGTTTCCAGGCAAACAGCCGTGTCATCACGACCTCGGACGAAATCCTGCAGGAACTGGTGAACATGAAGCGCTAAAACAGGGGTAAACCAGGACTGAACACGGGGTGAAAAATCCCGAAAAGATCCTTGAAAAATCCCTAAAAGCCTTTCAATTTCAGAAAAAGCACCGAAGTTAAGGAAAACCACGCAGAGGAGGAGCCATGATTGCGTTGACACGCTTGGGCGGGTCGGACTTTGTCCTGAATCCTGACCTGATTGAGCGCGTCGAGTCCACGCCTGACACGATTATCGTCATGGTGGACGCTACTCGCTACGTGGTTTCCCAAACCGTGACCGAAGTCATCGAACTGATTCGTGAGGACCGCGCCCGCCTACTGGCTCGGGTGGAGGAACTCATCCAAGAAGATTCCCGGACTTCGGCTCCCGCGGCGAGGCTGACCGTGGTGAACATTAAGCAAGATTCGGAGGACTGAGTATGGATCCCGCATCAATAGTTGGCATTGTTGGCGCGCTCTCGGCAGTGGTCGCCATGCTGTACATGGAGGGTGCCGAGATTACGAGCATTCTGTTGCCCCCTCC
Organism: uncultured Mobiluncus sp.; assembly: GCF_947254095.1. GTDB lineage: Bacteria > Actinomycetota > Actinomycetes > Actinomycetales > Actinomycetaceae > Mobiluncus. The sequence continues at coordinate 40,267 of NZ_CAMYBV010000008.1, read as the reverse complement.
GATGATTCTGGTGTTCGGCGGAACCATCCTGGCAACGATGGCGTCTTTCACCATGAGAGATTTTCTCTATGCTTTTGGCCAGGTTCCGAAAGCCTTTACCGCCAAGGTTCCCGATGCTACCGACGCAATTGACACCATTGTGTCGCTGTCTGAAAAGGCCCGCCGTGAAGGTTTGCTGGCTTTGGAAGATGCCGCGAAAGGCATTGAGGATCCGTTCATGCGTGAGGGGCTCATGGCCGCCATCGACGGTATGGATCCGGAAGATTTGCGTTCCATGCTGACAGATAAGATTGAGGCCCGCAAGCAGTCAGACAAATCCGCTTATGGATTCTTTAAACAGGCCGGCGGTTATGCCCCGACTATCGGCATTATCGGTACCGTGATTTCTTTGGTTCACGTGTTGACGCAGTTGTCCGAGCCCGAGACTTTGGGCCCGTTGATTGCTTCGGCGTTCGTGGCTACCCTGTGGGGTCTGATGAGTGCCAACATGATTTGGTTGCCTATTTCCTCACGTATGGAGAGGATTTCCGGTCTGGAGCTGGCGCGGATGGAAATCGTCACGGAGGGGCTCATCAGTCTGCAGTCCGGGGCGAACCCGCGTCAGGTTGGCGAACGTCTGCGCTCGCTGATTCCGCCGAACCAGTTAAAGACCGAAAAGGGCGAGAAAGCCGCCTAACCCCGACTTGTGACCAGAAAACCGATTTCCCGTAACACACTGAGAGGAGGCACCTACCGTGGCCAAACGTAAGCATGAATGTCCGGAACCTGACAACACAGAACGTTGGGCAGTGTCCTATCTGGACATGATTACCGTCATGATGTGCCTGTTCCTGGTGTTGTACGCGATTTCTCAGGTTGATCAGGGCAAGTTGGCCAAGCTGCGCACGTCTTTGGCGGCTGGTTTTAACTCCACCATTCAGGTCACCAATCCGCTCAAAACTGATGGGGGGTTGGGGATTTTGGCCGGTTCCACCTCGGCGGTGCAGCTGGGGACCATGATGGGGAACCTGAACCAAAATCCTGAATCGCAGCCCGAACGTATCCAGGCCATGAAGGAAGCCAGTCACCTGAACTCCATTAAGAACCAGGTTGAGGAACAATTAAAGACGGCCGGCAAGGAAGGCTCCCTGGCGATGCGGATTACCGACAAGGGTCTGGTGTTGGGCATGGTTGCTAACGACACCTATTTCAAAACCGGGGACGCGACCGTACAGCCCACCGCGCGGGAAGTGCTGAGAGCGATTACTCCGACTCTGATGTCTTTGGAAGAAAGCATTGCCATCGAAGGCTATGCCGACCCGCGGCCAATTTTCAGCGCGAAATTCCCCTCGAACTATCACCTGGCTTCAGCTCGTGCGATTGAGGTTCTGATTGCTCTCAAGGACGACGGGGTGCCCGGGACGAAACTGCGTTCCATTTCTTATGGAGCCGATCACCAGACTGAGGCTACGCCCGGTCAGGATGCCTGGGCTTTCAACAGACGTGTGGATATTGTGATCATGTCAACCGCTAAGGATTCTGTCCGCGCCTTGCTGCCTGATGCGGCTAAACAACTGGCGGGCGGGCCACAAGGGAATATCTCTCCCGAAGCTCCGGCGATTGCCCCGTCTGTGGCGCCGGCACCCCCGGAAGGCGCCCAGGGCGGCAGTGCGGGTTAGACTCGGTGAGCTGGTCGAGCGGTGACGTTGGAAAAGCTGGATTTTTGAGGTCAAGCCGCCCCGAGAGCAGGACTTTATAGGTAACGTAGGAGAAGGATAATACGAATCGTCCCGGTGCAGGTGATTTGAATGTCCCTGACGCGGTCCGATTCTAAATACAGATTGGAACCGGCCACAATGGTCTGGACCTTAGGGAGGAAATATGCCAGTCGGAGTTGGAGCGAAACCAGCGGGAGGCACCGCAGCGAAACCGGCCCCGGTGGCCGCTAAACCGGCTGCGCCCCCGACCGCGCCTCCAGCCGGTGCGGAACCGGGAAAGAAGGGCGGCGGCAAGAAAAAGATTCTGATTATCGTCCTGATTGTGGTGATTCTGGCCGTTCTAGCGGTGGGTGTGTTCCTGGTGCTGAAACTGCTTGGTGTCCTTGGGGGAGGCGGCAATGATGCTCCGAAACCTGCAGAGACCAAGAAAACTTTGGTGATGGGCGAGCTGTCGGTGTCGACTGGGGAGCCACTGAGTATCAACCTCGACGATGGCTATATGTCGTTTGCGGCCACGATTTATTTTGATGAAGAGGTCAAGCCGGAGGGCGAGGGCAGCTCGGACATCGATCCATCCCCCGCTCGTGACGCCGCGTTACGGCTGTTCAAGGGCATGAAAAAGGCCGATTTGGACAAGCCCGGCGCGATGCAGGAGCTGCAAAAGAAATACACCGCCGAGCTGAATAAGAGCCCTATCCCGCCTTACGACGGACACGTGGTAACGGTTCAGTTCACCACGTTTGCTTATCAGTAAAGCCCCGAGGCTGCCTGGCGAAGCCCCTGGAACCAAAGGCGATTCTTACTAACAACGCAGGAAAACCCGAAAATCTAACGGTTGACCTAGATAAAATGGGAAACGATGGCAAAGACAAGTACCGTTCAAACCGACGTGGATGCGAGAGTTTACGACTTTAGTAAACCGATGAAGCTTCCCCGCGAATACGCGCGCATTATGGAAATGGCTTTGGAAGCATTCACCCGACATTGGGTCAATCAGCTGGTAGGTCGCCTGCACGTGGTGATAACCGGTGAGGTTGGGGATCTTTCGATGCGGTCTTATGACGATTACATCCAGACCCTGCCGACCCAGACCCTGATGGTGATTATTGATTTCCAAGGGGGACGCAACAAAGGAATCCTGCAATTCCCCCGCCAAACCGCTCTGGCTTGGGTCGATCACCTGCTGGGCGGAACCGGAGACGTCGAGTCTACCCCGGACCGGGAACTGACCGAGGTGGAGGTTTCGGTCCTGATTGACTTCCTCAAGCGGGTGCTTTCCGACCTTGATACGGCTTTTCAATCGATGCTGCCTTTGGGCAGCCAGTTCCGTACCATCGAGTACGCTCCCCAGTTTGTGCAGGTCGTTGACGGATCCACCCCGGTGCTGTTTGCTCCGATTACTTTGACTGCCGGGGAGCATCAGGACAATTGCTCCATTATGATGCCGGTGTCGATGATTACGGACGCGATTCATCAGGGCGATGTGCATGACACTCGTACCGAGCAGCAAAAGGCGGAGGCGGCTGCGGTCCGTCAGCATCTGGTGGACACTTTAGAAGACGTGCCGATTGGGGTGTCGGTGCGTTTCACCCCGCGAAAGGTCAATCCGCGCGAACTTGATGGTTTGGCTATCGGCGATACTTTGCCCTTGATACACCCGACTTCCCGTCCACTGGATATGGTGGTTGGGGATTTGATTCTGGCGGAAACGGCTGCAGGAACTTCCGGGTCGCGTCTAGCGGCGATGGTGGTTTCAGTTAACAAAGGAGAAAAGAAATGAGCGTGACCCCGAACCAGGTACTGGATGCTGCTCAGGCGGTTATCCCCCTGTTACCCTCGACAACTGAGCTTTCGGCCTCTTCGTGGGAGCCGGGCGACCCGATGCCGAGTGCTGATTCTCCAGCGGTAGTCACGACTCTCTCAGCCGAGGAATCTGTGCAAGTGTGTTTGGTGGCGTCCTCGATTATTGCGGAAGCTTTAGAGGGCGCGGAAGGGATGACCCAAACTCAGGCTTTGCTGCCGGCTTTGGAGGCGGCGGCTTCCTCCCTGGGGACCGGAGTCATGGAGAACACCACTGAGGGAACGGTGGATGACCTGCTGGACAGCGAGGACTGGACCAAGGTCACCTTGGAGGCTGACGGAACGGTACAGGGCTGGTTAGCGGTGCGTCCGGCTCCGGTTCAGGAAACCGCCGATGAGGATGAAACCCAGGCCGCCCCGGAGGGTCCGATTACCCAGGCCACCGCCACTCCGGAACAACGTGCCGAGTCGATGAAACTGCTCTATGACGTTGAGATGACCTTGACGGCGGAAATCGGGCGAACGAAACTGGCGGTGCACGATGTGCTGGATTTGTCCCCCGGCTCTGTTATCGAGTTGGATCGTTCCGCCGGTTCAGCTGCTGACGTGATGGTGAATGGCCGCTTGATTGCTCGCGGTGAGATTGTCGTGGTTGACGAAGAATACGGTATCCGTATTACTGAGATTGTGTCTCTGGCCGACCAACAGAATCAGAGCCAGGCCTAGTGGGTTGAATCAGTCGGAAAGGGGTGTGCGGTGAGCTTGCTGGGCGTTTTACAGACCGGTGCGGCGTGGGCAACGCTCGGTTACGTTCGCCTCAATAGCTTTGCCGCTGCTCTGAGCGCCTCTGGAACCTCAGACCCGACCACCCCCAGCCCGACCGGTAATACGAAACTGGTCGGCCCCACTCCGGCCTCCACCTCGAGTACCCCCGCGGGGAGCCCCACGCCGAGTTCCCCTGCCGCCGACGTTTCCACCCCGGCCGTGCCGCTTACGGGCCAGCCCGCCGAGAATCCCATGATGGTTTTCCTGCGGTTCATCGTGGGAATCGTGGTCGTTTTCCTGCTGATGTGGTTGCTGTGGCGTTGGTTTAAGCGCACCAACCTCGGTGATTACGAGGGTCCGGGCTTGCGTTTGGTGTCTCGTCTGCAGCTGTCTCGAGTTTCCCAAGTCGCCCTCATCGAGATTGGCGGGCGGATGTTCCTGGTGGGGGCGGGAGATTCTGCCGTCACTCCTATCGCCGAGATTTATGACACCGAAGAAATGTCTGCGGAGTTGAGCGCTGCCGCCGAGGCGTTTCAAGAGCGTGCTAATCAGCCGGTAACCAGGCCTTTTGGGGAGCTGTTGGCTCGCGCTACGAAGCGGGTCGAGAGAGGTTCGCGCCCCTCGCCGGAACCGGCGAGTTCCGCTGCCGGGGGTCGTCTCGGAGCGCAGAGCAAACCCGCGGTGCAGACTCGTTCCGCGGTGCAGAGCCGGCCTGCCACGCCCACCCCGCCCGCCCCTTCACCGACCAAAGCCAAGCCGAAATCCCAGGTCACTGAGGAACAGATGGATGCTCTCGCGGCTCAGATTGCCGCTGAGTTCGGCGCTAAAGGGCCGCGGAAACCGGCTGCGAAAGCACCGGCAGCCCCCGCAAAATCAGCCCAGTCCGGGTCTGGGGAAAGCGCAAAAACTAGCGCCGCACCGCAGCCCCCCGCCGCTGGAAACTCGAAGCCTGCAGCTCAGGCGGTGAATCCGCATGAATGACGTGCTGCTGGCTCAACACGCCGCTTCGGTGGCGGACTTTCAAGCCTATGCGCGGGCGCGCCAGGCACGTCAAGCGCGGCGTCAAGCCGCTTTCCGGCAGGCAGTTCGTGAGCAGTATCGCACCAGCGCCGCTCACTGGGAACGCTTGGGTGTCACGTTCACCCTGCCCCCCGATTTTACTGTGGACACCCTCGTTCCTGGGCGTGGACCTGTCGATGCCGCCAGCCTCGAGCGGGAAAACCGGGAAAACCGCGCCCGTAGCTCTCGCTTTGGATTCGGCCTGAAACATCGGGAGCTGAGCCCGGAACAGCGCGTGGCTCGTCTGCGTCTGCAGCTGGCTTGGTTCCTGGCGGTCATCGCGGTGTTTGCCATTAATTTTTCCATCCCTCACGCCTCAGCCGAACCCGCGGCGCTGACCGTTTCGGCCGTGTCGCCCGCGAGCCAGTCGGCAGCCCCCGCGTTTAGTCAACCAGGACAACCCGCCCTTGTGAATTCTACTGGAATCCAACCGGGACAAACCGACCCGTTACCGAATCCGGGAGACATCATCGGTCCCAATGACCCGAACGCCCCGGTCAATCCAGAAAAGCCCGGGATTCAACTTAATGTCAACGGCTGGGATAAAGCACCCTCCACCGCCGTCCTGGTGTTCCTGCTGATTACCGTGCTTTCGATAGCGCCGTCACTGCTGCTGATGATGACGTCCTTCACTAAGATTTTCATCGTTTTGGCGATGGCGCGAAACGCGATGGGGTTGAACCAGATTCCGCCGACTCAGGTCATTTCCGGATTGGCGATATTCCTATCCCTGTTCATCATGAGCCCCACCATCACGTCTATCTGGCAAGATGCGGTGCAGCCTTACATGGACGGCAAGATTCAAGTGCAGGACATGTTCAAACTTGCGGAAAAGCCGGTGCGCGAGTTCATGGGACCGCTGACCCGCGAGGAGGACATCGCCCTGATGACTCGCGCTGCGGATCGCCCCAACCCGCCTAGCCTGGAAGAAACCCCTTTCACCACGCTGGTGCCGGCGTTTATGATTTCCGAAGTTCGTTCCGCTTTCATCATCGGGTTTGTCGTGTTCATCCCCTTCCTGGTCATTGACCTGGTCGTGGGCGCCGCCCTCATGAGTATGGGTATGATGATGCTTCCTCCGGTGATGGTTTCCATGCCATTCAAGGTTCTATTGTTTGTCATGGTTGACGGATGGGGCTTGTTGACCAAGACCTTGATAGGAACGTACCGATGAACTCCTCCGCTGTTTTGGACCTCGCGTTGACCGCCATGCTGATGGGGGCCAAGCTGGCGGCACCCATTTTGATTACCTCCCTGGTCGTGGGCTTTCTGATTTCACTGTTCCAGTCCATCACCCAAATCCAAGAAGTTACCCTGACTTTCGTGCCAAAGACAGTCGCCGTGGGGATTGCCCTGTACATCACGGGCTACTGGATGCTGCAAACCCTGGTCACCACCACCGAGGACATGATGGCGCGGATTCCAGCCCTGCTGAATTCTTAAGGCGGGGTGGGGCTATGACCATCAATCTCGCTTTATTTACGGCTTTTGCCCTAGCTACCGTGCGTGCCACCGTTTTCCTGGCGCTGTGTCCGCCTTTCAATAACCGCGCCATCTCCGGCCGGATCAAAGCCATGCTGGGAGCGGCTTTGGGGTTCGCCTGCATGGGTCGGGTGGGACCGGTAGCGCAGTCGGATGTGTTCCTTTTTGAGCTGCTGATTCAAGCCTTGATTGGATTCGCGATGGCGGTGATGGTGCGCATCATCATTGCGGCACTGCAGATGGCCGGTTCGTTAATCGACTTTGAAGGCGGCTTCTCTATGGCCCAAACTTTCGACCCGCTGACCATGAACACCCAGGCGACATTCGGGCGGGTCTATGAACTGTCGGCGATGGCGATGCTCTTCGCCACGAACGGCTACCAGCTGCTGATAATGGGGCTGGCACGTTCCTTTACCGCCATGCCGGTGGGGGCGGTGTTTGACATGGCCAACTATGCTGACCGTCTGGTTTTTCGTTTCGGCGAGCTGATGGTGGCGTCCATAGAGATTGCCGGTCCGCTGTTGCTGGTACTGTTCCTCACCGATATGGGGCTGGGTCTGCTGACCAAGGTGGCACCGGCCATGAACGCCTTTACGTTGGGCTTCCCGCTGAAGATTATGATGACCGCGTTTACTGCTCCTCTGATTATGGTGGTCATTCCCCAGGTTGTGGACAAACTGTTGGATAAGGTCATGGTGAGTCTCCAGGGGGTGTTCCAGTGAGCGATTCCGGCGAAAAGACTGAGAAGGCCACCCCGAGAAAACTGAAAAAGGTTCGTGAGGAAGGTGGCCTGCAAAAATCCCAGGACCTGACCGGGTGGATTTCCTTGGCGGCCGGGGCAGCCCTGCTCCCGTCCATGATTGATACGGCTTTCCAAAACGCTCGTTACCAGGCAATTAACGCGGTTACATTGTCAAAAATCCCTAGCCAGCCCGAACTAATCGGTTACCTGGGAAGTTCGCTGGGGACGATTTTGTGGACGCTGCTGCCATTCATGCTGTCCATTTTGCTCATCGCGGTGATGGTGAACATTATCCAAGGCAAAGGTGTGTTCCCCTCCGCCAAACACTTGAAGCCCAAACTTCAGAACCTGAATGTGGTCAAGGGCATTAAGAAAGTGGTTGGCATCCAACCGCTGTGGAATGGTTTGAAGGCCCTGTTAAAGACCATTGCCGTGGGCATTGTGCTGTACGTGGTCATTTCCGGGGTCACCGAGATAATGGGCGCGGCTGGGCACATTTCGCTGTGGGATTTGATTGCCTACGGTCAGGGCAAGATGTGGCTACTCATCTGGGCTTCGGTTATTGCCGGTATCGTGGTTTCCGTCCTGGACGCGCTGTTTATCTTTAAAAAGAACCAGAAACAGACCAAGATGTCCAAGCAGGAAATCAAGGAGGAATACAAGCAGGACGAAGGCGACCCGATGATTAAGTCGCAGCGCCGCTCTCGTGCCATCGCCATGAGCCGCAACCGGATGATCGCCGACGCCGCGAACGCTGACGTAGTGGTGGTAAACCCGACCCACTACGCGGTCGCCCTGAAGTACGAAGCGGGTCAAGGCGCCCCGAAAGTCCTGGCGAAAGGGGTGGATCATGTGGCTTCGCGAATTCGTGAAGTCGCCCAGGATTCAAAGATTCCCCAGGTAGAGGACGTTTCGCTGGCGCGTACTTTGTATTCCACGGTCGAGGTCGGTGCGGCGATTCCCGAGGAGCTGTACACCGCGGTCGCCCAGGTCCTCGCGTTCGTGTTGATTTTGAAGAAGCGCGGGACCCGCGGCGGAGTTCACAAGATGCCGTCTTACCTGTTCGAGAAAGAATCCTGACGACGTGTTGTGGCCCCAAAAAACTTCGAAAAGCTAATGTAAAAGACCCGTTTGTCGATGAGCTGACGGTAGGATGAAGCAGGAATGGAGTCCATGGCCGTGAGGAGACCGGCACGTGAAGGGCAAATTTGATGCCGCCACAATATCGAAGCTGATAGTTCCCGTGGGGATTGTCGGCATCGTCATGCTGCTCGTTTTCCCGCTGCAGCCGTGGATGATGGACGTTTTCCTCACCTTGTCCATCATGCTGTCCATGATTTCCCTGCTCACCACCATGTTCGTTTCTAAGCCGTTGAACTTTTCGGTGTTCCCCACCCTGGTTTTGGTATTGACCCTGTTCCGGCTGAGTTTGAATATCGCTTCGACCCGTCTGATTTTGACTCCCGGCTCCGGGGGCGGCTCCGCGAAAGCCGGCAAAGTCATCGAGGCGTTCGGCACTTTCGTGGTGGGCGGCAACTTCGTCGTCGGCATGGTGGTGTTCGTAATCCTGGTCATCATCAACTTCGTGGTCATTACCAACGGCGCGGGACGTGTAGCTGAAGTCGGGGCGCGTTTCACGTTGGACGCTATGCCCGGTAAACAGATGGCTATTGATGCCGACTTGAACTCCGGGCTCATCGATGAAGAAACCGCTCGTGCCAGGCGCGCCGAAATCGCCTCCGAAGCTGACTTTTACGGCGCTATGGACGGTGGTTCCAAGTTCGTCAAAGGCGATGCTATCGCCGGTATCGTTATCACCATCGTCAACCTCATCGCCGGCTTCATCATCGGCATGGTCGTGGAAGGTATGCCGGTTACCGACTCAATCTCGACATATTCCCAGCTGACGGTCGGTGACGGTCTGGTCTCCCAGATTCCGTCCCTGCTGATGAGCTTGGCTACCGGTGTCATCGTTACCCGTTCCAAGGATTCTCCCGAGGGCGGTATCGGCGGGGATTTCTCGCGCCAACTGACCCAGTCCTTTGCCGCGCTGTTCATCGCCGGGGTGGCCTGCGTCTTTATGGGGATTATTCCGGCCATGCCGAAGGCCCCATTCTTTATTATCGGCGCCATGCTGCTGTACGCCGGGTGGCGCTCCATGGCGAAGCTCAAGCAAGTCGAGGCTGAGGAAGAAGTCGTAGTCGAGGACGACGACTCCAAACCCGCGGGCGAAACCCCTGAACAGCTCATTGAACAGATGCGAGTCCCCGCCCTCGAAATCCTCCTGGCTCCTGACCTCATCGACCTGGTGGGAGCGAACACCGACACCGACCTGCTGGCGCGAGTGCGCGGCTTGCGACGCAAAGTGGCGCTCGAATCGGGCTTTGTCCTGCCGCCGGTGCGTACCCGCGATTCCGTGGACCTGCCGGTGTCCACCTACGTCATCAGGATGTCCGGGGTGGAAGTCGGCCGCGGCATCGCCCCGCCTGGCAAGGTTCTGGCCTTGGGCGATATGCTGGATGACCTGCCTGGGGAAATCACGAACGAACCCGTGTTCGGCCTGACCGGCAAATGGATCCCGGTCGAGCTGCGCTACAACGCCGAACTGGGCGGAGCGACCGTAGTGGATCGTGTCTCTGTGCTGATTACCCACCTGGGGGCGCTGGTCAGCGAGAACGCGGCGCGGCTCCTGTCTCGTGAAGACGTGCGGATCTTGGTCGACGGGGTGCGCCAGACGAACCCGAGCGCGGTGGAGGAACTGATCCCGGCGATGCTGTCTTTGGGTGAAGTCCAAGTCGTGCTGCAAGGCTTGCTGGAAGAACAGGTTCCCATCCTGGACCTGCCGCGGATTTTTGAGGCGCTTTCCGTGAAAGGCAAGCAAACCACTGAACCTGAGCAGCTCATCGAGGCGGCTCGGGCGGAGCTGGGTCCCTCGATTGTGGCAAAGTACGTGATGGACGGGGTACTGCGGGTGATTACCCTGGATCCGATTTTTGAACAGTCCCTGCTAGAGAGCGTGCGTCCCGGCGATGAAGGTTCGCAATTGGCTTTGGATCCGGACCGAATGGAGACATTCCTGAACCAGACCCGCGAAGTCACCGAGCAGGCGGAGCAAACCGGATTTTCTGTTGTTTTAGTTTGCGCGCCTGTCTTACGCCCAGCGCTGCGAAAACTTGTTAACCTGGGTATAGCGCGCTTGCCGGTACTGTCCTACACTGAAGTATCGGGCGCGAAAGTGATGATCGAGACGATGGGAACGATAAGTGGCAGCCACGCGATATCTGGTTGAAGGCGATCGCCTTGACGTCCTCATCGGCCAAGTAAAACGTATGGGTCGACGAGTCACCGTGCTCAAAGCCGAAAAAGTCCGTAAGGGCGGCCTGGCCGGGATGTTCGCCAAGGAACACTATGAAGTCTTGGTGGAAGTCGAGGGGGTCGGCGAGCCTCCGGAGAGCTTCCGCAACGCTACCGGTGCCGCTGCTGCCAGGCCCAAGTCCACCCACAAGACCCTCTCGGAGCAAGCTGACGACGCCGGCTTAGGACGGAAAAAGCAGGCTCCCCCCACCGCTCGTGAATCCGGCGCTTCTGCCGAGCCGCCTGCCCGTAAAGACAATGCCCGAGATGATGGCGGTACTTCCTCCGCTAAGAAAGACCCCGGTCTGGAACACCTGCTTGACGAGGCCCGCTCGCAGCTCAGCTCCAACACTGACGCCGCCCAAGCCCAGCTGGAAGCCCAAATGGCTCAGATGGGAATCGGGGATGCCACTTCGCTGATTAGAGAATCTCAGCCTGAGCCCAGTGTTCCGGCTCCCGCGGCGGGTGAAATTGCCGGTATGGCAGGCGCGTTGGGGGCTGTCTCTCGACCGGCCGGCGGGGCTTTTGATGCGCGTCTGCAAGGGGCGGCGGCGCCCGGCGCGAGTGCCGGTCGTGTCATTATCCCCGCTCCGCGCGTTACTGCCGGTCCGAAACTGCCGGCGGCGGCGCTGAGCGAACTGGGATTTCCCGTGGATTTGTTTGCCGGGGTGCCGGGCGGGGAAAACCTGGCCGAATCCGTCGCCAACGGCACCGTAGACACCAGCGAGATGGCGCTGGATGATGTACTGGGGGCTTTGCCCGAACCGGTGCCTCTGCTGGAAAAGCCCGGTTCCACGATTGTGGTGGTCGGCTCCTCACCGATTTCCCTGTCGATTGTGGAAACCGCGCAGCGCCTGGCGGGTCGGCTGGGCGAGGACGCCTACTGCGTGCTGGGTGGACCAAAGACCACTCTTCCCGGCGAGGCTTTGCGGGCTCGCTCCGGAGAAGAACTGAAGTCCCTGATAGAGGCCCATCCGGGGCAAACCTGCGTGCTGGCTCTGGTGGATTCGCTCATTGAAGCCCACCGGCGCACCATGGCGAAACTCATCTCGGTTATCTATGTCGATCAAACCTGGGCGGTAGTCGATGCGCGCAGCCCGGCAGACAAAATCGAGAGCTGGATTCGCGGCCTGCCCGACGCGATACGTCCCGATGCCCTGGCGGTTCAGCGCATTTGGGAATCTGAACATCCCGGAGCCCTGTTTGAAGTGGGCATTCCCATCGGTATGTTGGACGGGGTTCCCGCCCGCGGGGAAGCCTGGAAGATGCTGCTGGAAGACATTTTCGCCGGCGTCCACTGATTTTCCGCCAATAAACCGGCTCGCACCGTCTCAATTTGGCGTAGTTGCCAAGAATCCCCTCGCTTGGTGAACAGGCTGCAGCCTTTCTTGGTTTGGCAGTGCCAAGATCTCAAACCCTGAGACAATCCCGGTAAAGCACGGGCGTTAATCCTATTAATTTGGCTCGGTGTGCCATATATGGCACACCGAGCCATTTAAATTGGTTTTATTGCGGGTTATCCGGGGAATTTGGAGGCTGTTTGTTGTTTTGGACGTGGGGCGTTCGCTCGGGGGCGCTCGCGAGAGGCGGAAGGGGGAGTGCCCCCTCGCGTTTTGCGCGACTATTGTCGCAAAACGCTCACCCCCCAGCCTCTCGCTGAGTCGCCCCCCACGCTCCCCGCCCCGCCTGGCTAAATTCCCGCGGACGCTATCACATTCCGCAGGGGTACGCCCAGCTCCCTGCCGGGGCTGAAATAGCGTCACTAATGGTGGGACCATCCACTTCAGGCTGCGCTACCAACCTGCCAAAATTCCGGTGTCTATAACCTGAATTCAGTGCTATGCAGGCGTGAAACTTTCCGGGGTATCGGGCGTGTGGGGATTATAAGGGGAGAATAGGGCAGTAGCTGCCAATAATGGCAGCTACGACCCAAATCCCACCTTATATGCGCAACCCAGCAAGTAGCCTCGGGGTTCTCGCGCCTGAAATCCGGTGTCTATGCTCCGGATTTCTGCCATGTTTAGGTGTGAAACCTTCCGGGGTATCTGGAATAGTTGCACTAACGACCGATTTCAACCTAGATTCTGGGTCATCACCAACTCCCGGTTTTCTAAACTTGCAGGTTATGGCGATTTTAGTTGCAGACGGTTGCGCCTAGACAAAGTGAAATCGGTCATTCGTGCAAGACTGGCCGGACATAGGGGTTCATGGCGAGGGTATCGGGGTGGTTTTTCGCGGTTTGTGTGCAAAATCGTGAGTTTGCGGGTTTATCTCATGTAGAGTAGTCCCGTGTTGGTTTTATCTAGGCGCATAGGCGAAAAGATTGTCATCGGTGACGGCATCGTGGTTACCGTCGTGGAAGTTCACCGCGATTCGGTGCGCTTGGGCGTGGATGCCCCGCGTTCTGTCCCAGTCAACCGTGCCGAGCTGCTGCAGGCAGTTTCTGAGGAAAACCAGGCCGCCATGTCGGATACCGAAGCTGCCGCAGCCCTGCAGTCCCTGCAGTCCATTAAGCCCAAATCCGGCCAGCCCTTGGACTTGCGCCGGTTGATGAAAGGGTCTTCAGCCCTGCCGGGCGCTGCCTCCGCACAGTCCCAGGCACCCAAATCCTCCCCGAATTCACCAGCATCGCAGACAAAACCCGCCGCTAAACCGGTTCCGAAACCTCGCCCCCCACAGACGAATTGATCACCGCGAACCAGCCTCCTGAGCTGGACAAAACCCCATAAAGCTGAGCGAACCGTCCAAAAGCGCTCTTGAAATCAAGAAATATCCCTGAAAATTTACTGAATTCGCTAAAAAACTCAGAAAAATGCCCGAAACTGGTGCGTAGACGGTGCCGTAGGCACCACTTATTTGGGAGGTCGCTTTATGGGCGAAATGGATGAAATTGTCCGCGAATTCCTGGTCGAGTCCTATGAGAACCTCGATCAACTTGAACAAGACATGGTGTCTTTGGAATCCGAACCGGGTTCAAAAGAACTCCTGTCTTCGATTTTCCGGACTATTCACACGATTAAAGGCACGTCAGGATTCCTGGCGTTCAACCGGCTCGAGAAGTTGGCACACCGCGGTGAAAACTTGCTCTCCGAGCTGCGTGACGGTGTACGTGAGATGGATCAAGAGACCGCTGACGTACTGCTGTTGATGGTAGACCGTATCCGCAACATTATGGGTTCGGTGGAAGAAACCGGTCAAGAGGGCGATGTGGACATCGATTCCGTCATCGCTCAGATTGAAGCTATTCAAGGCAAACAGCCCGGTGCTGCGGTGCCGGCCGCTGACGGTGTAGCGGATGAACCGGCTCCGGTTGAGGCTGCTGCCCCGGCTGCTGAGGCATCGGCTGAGATTCCGTTCTTGACCAACGTTGCTGATGAGAACGGCAACGTGAACTTGGGCGAGGACCTGGTCACCCCGCCAGCCGCCGCCGAGGAGCCCCCGGCGGAGATTCCGTTCTTGACCAATGTCGCTGATGAGAACGGTAACGTGAACCTGGGTGAGGACGCCGCCCCGCCAGCCCCGGCCGCTCCTGCTGCCCCGGCTGCGAAACCGGAACCGGAACCTCCGGCACCCCCCGCCCCGCAGTCAGCTCCGCGGGCCTCTAAGAAGGAAGAAGCCAAACCGGCGGAACACGGTTCGGCGCGTTCAGCCGCGGATTCTTCCATTCGCGTGGACGTCGACCTGCTGGACGTGCTGATGCGCGAAGTGTCCGAGTTGGTGTTGGTGCGTAACCAGATTGTGCGCCTGACCGACTCGATGACCGACATGAACCTGGTGCAGTCGTCCCAGCGTCTGTCTATCGTGGCTACCGAGCTGCAAGAGGGCATTATGAAGACCCGCATGCAGCCCATCGAACACCTCTGGTCCAAGATGCCGCGCGTGGTGCGTGACCTGGCGAAACAGACTGATAAGAACGTGCAGTTGGTCATGATTGGCGGGGACACCGAACTGGATCGTTCCCTGCTGGAAGCCATCAAGGATCCGCTGACGCACATGGTGCGTAACGCGGTTGACCACGGGGTGGAACTGCCCGAGGTTCGCCAGGCTGCCGGGAAAGACCCGAAGGGCACGGTGACCTTAAAGGCTTACCACGCCGGTGGTCAAGTTGTGGTCGACATTATCGATGACGGCGCGGGCATCGACCCGGTTGTGGTCGCCAACAAGGCTCTGGACAAGGGCTTGGTCACCCAGCAGCAGCTCGGCGAGATGAGCGACAAGGAAATCTTTAACCTGCTGTTCCTGCCAGGATTCTCGACCGCAAAGAAAGTCTCGAACATTTCCGGCCGCGGGGTCGGCACCGACGTGGTTAAGACATCTGTTGAGGCCATCGGCGGTACGGTTGACGTCGAGTCTGAACTCGGCAAGGGCTCGACTTGGCGGATGCGCATTCCGCTGACCTTGGCGATTCAGCCGTCCTTGACGGTCGAGTCTCACGGCGAGCTCTACGCCATTCCACAGGTGTCCCTGCTTGAGTTGGTCGTTTTGGATTCGTCTCGCAAGGAGACTTCGATGGAGTACGTGAACTCCTCACCGGTTTACCGGTTGCGCGGCATGCTGCTCCCGCTGATTCGTTTGAGCCATGTGCTGCACCCCGAGGAATCCAACGACCGCGGCTCCGAAGCCAACGGTGTCATCGCCGTGCTGCAAAACGACGACCAGCGTTTCGGCCTGGTGGTTGACAAGGTCATCAACAACGAAGAAATCGTGGTCAAGCCACTGTCTTCCAAGCTCAAGTCCATTGGTCTGTACGCCGGGGCGACCCTGCTGGGCGATGGCCGAGTGGCGCTGATTCTGGATATCGGCGCGGTGGCGCGCAAGTCGCTGACTGGCGCGACTAACCAGGCGGCGCAAAAGGCGCAGATGGACGCGGAAGCCGCGCAGGCTCGCAGCTCCGAGATGACCGGTCAAGCGCTGGTGGTCGGGATTGGCGACGGGCGTCGCGTGGCGATTCCGTTGGCCGCCGTTACCCGCTTGGAGCACATCAGCGTCGAGGCGGTGGAACGCGTGGGTGGCCGCGAAGTTATCCAATACCGGGGTCAGATTCTGCCTATCGTCCGTCTGGATCGTTTGCTCGGGGTCATGGACTACGAGGAGCCCAAGGATCTGCAGGTCGTGGTGTATCGTCGAGGCGAGCGTTCCGTGGCGATGGTGGTCCGCGAGATTCTGGACATCGTGGCCGACGACAAGCGCAAGCACTCCAACATCGAAGACCACGGCTTGCTGGGTTCTGCGGTGCTGAAGGATCGGGTCACCGAGCTGCTGGACGTCGAACAGGCTGTCCGTGCCGCCGACCCGACGTTCTTCGACGAAATCGAAGACTTCAACGCGGAACTCGAGATGAACTCTCGCCTGGACATGGTGGGGGCGTGATGAGCGATGACGCAGTACGTAACTTTCCGTTTGGACGGAGCACTTTACGGTATTGAAGTCAACCAGGTCACCGAGATTCTGCACGGTGAGGACATCACGAACGTGCCGCTGTCGCCGACCGCCATCACCGGCCTTGTGAACCTGCGCGGACAAATCGCGACCCTGATTGACCTGCGTAATCAGCTGCACCTGCCGCCTCGTGAGGACCCCCGCGAAGCCATGATGGTTGTGGTGGTGCTGGACGGCGAGACGCTGTCGCTGATGGTGGATTCGATTGGTGATGTTCGCGAGGTCGACGAGTCCGATTTCGAGGCCCCGCCGGACACGCTGGGTCAGGACATGCGCGAACTCATCTTGGGTGCGTACAAGTTGAGCGACGACTTGCTGCTGGTTCTCGACGTCGAGCGCGTGGTCGCTATCGACGCCGAAGCCCGAGGAGCGTGAAGTCGAGCCGTAGTTTAGAGATTGCAAAGTCGGAGGGGGTCACTGCGGTGGCTCCCTCCGATTTGTCCGCACAAGGTCGGGGCGCAACCGCGTTTTTCGGGGCGGCTTTTCCGGTAAACTGTATGTAAAGTAACGCGTGGTTCGGGTCTGGAGCGCCGCAAAAAACCACCGTCCGTTGCCGGGCGAAGAACCGTAAAACCAGTTAGCCTTAACAAGGTAGAACTCGCAGCTGAGGGAGAGAAGATGGCTGGCATTAAAGTCCTCGTGGTGGACGATTCCGTTGTGGTGCGCAAAATCGTAACTGACGCGCTCAACGCCGACCCTAACTTGGAAGTCGTGGGCACGGCCCCGAACGGCAAACTGTCGCTGATGAAGTGGAAGCAGCTGAAGCCTGATGCCATCACCATGGACATCGAAATGCCTGAGATGAACGGTATCGAGGCGGTGCGCGAATTGCGCAAATTGGGCTGCAAAGACCCCATCATCATGTTCTCTACCTTGACCCAGCGCGGCGCGACCGCGACTTTGGAGGCTCTGTCCGCTGGCGCTACGGACTACGTGACGAAACCGGCTAACCAGGGTTCCGTCCAGCAATCTATCCAAAGTGTTCGTGAACAGCTGGTTCCTATCATCTTGGGCTTGCTGCCCAGCAAAGTTCGGGCGTTGGGGGCGGTGTCTGCCAATTTGTCCCCCGAGGCGCGCGCCAATATTTCGTCTGTACCGTCCATGTTTGCCGGCCCGCTCAAACTGCACGACCGCACCGGGATGCCCGACAAGCCGATTCGTATCGTCATCCTCGGTTCTTCCACTGGCGGCCCCGAGGCGTTGACCAAGGTCATTTCCGGTCTGAGCCGTCCCCTGCCGATACCGATGGTCATCACTCAGCATATGCCCCCGGTGTTCACCACCCAGTTGGCGGCTCGTTTGGACAAACTGACCTCCGCGACTGTTCAGGAGGCGTCGGAAGGCATGATGCTGGCGCCTGGCCATATTTATCTGGCGCCGGGCAACTTCCACATGACTTTTGCCGGTAACGCCGGGGCTCCGCGCGTGAAATTGACCCAGACCCAGCCGGTGAACTTTTGCCGCCCTTCCGTGGACGTCATGTTTGAATCCGCGGTGAATCTCTATGGCGGGGATATGTTGGCGGTCGTGCTGACCGGCATGGGTCAAGACGGCAAGAACGGCTGCGGCAAGGTTTTGGAGGCCGGGGGGCGCACCCTGGTACAGGACGAAAACACTTCCGTGGTGTGGGGGATGCCGGGAGCGGTGGCCAATGCCGGCTTTGCTGACGAGATTCGCCCCTTAGATGAAATCTCGACCCAGATTCAGCGTCACGTCCAAACTTATGCTCCGGAGGCCAGACGATGAGCCTGACCCGCCAAACATTTGACTATGTGGCGGGATTGGTCAAGCAACGCAGTGCTATCCAACTTCCCGCCGGAAAGGAATACCTGGTTGAATCCAGGCTGATTCCTTTGGCGCGCGAAGCCGGATTCACCGGCCCTGCCGCGGTGGACAAGTGGATTCAACAGGTTATCGCCACCCACCGGGCTGGTGACCTGCAAGACATCGCCGAGGCGCTGACCACCAACGAAACCTCGTTTTTCCGTGATGTCACCCCGTTTAAGGGTTTGACAGAATCAGTAGTTCCCAGCCTGGCTGAGGCCGGTCATCGCAATCTCTCGATTTGGTCCGCGGCCTGCTCCACCGGTCAGGAACCCTATTCCATTGCCATGAGCCTGTTGGAAATGGCGCAGGCTCCGAATTTTTCCATCGTCGCCACCGACATTTCTCGGGCAGTGCTAGCCAAGGCCAGACAGGGTTTCTATACCCAGCTGGAAGTGAACCGCGGTCTGCCGGCACCCATGCTGGTGCGCTATTTTTCCCGCGAGGGCGCCAACTGGGTCATCAGCCCGTCGCTGCGGTCGCGCATTAACTTCCTGGAACACAATCTGTTGTCGACCCCGCCAAAAGGCGGACCTTTCCATATCGTGTTTATTCGCAATGTTTTGATTTACTTCGATATCAACACGAAGCGTGAGGTCTTGCGTCGCGTGGCGAAATCTATGGCGCCCGGCGGGTACCTGTTCTTGGGGGCGGCGGAAACCACTATGGGGATGGATCCCGTATGGGAGCGCATGACGTTGACAAAAGGTGCGGTATATAAATTGAAAGGGGCCGGGAAATGAAAGCATTAATCGTTGACGACTCCCGTGCTATGCGCAAAATTATTGGCGGTATCCTGCGCCGGGAGGGGTTTGAAATCCTCGAAGCCGCCGATGGCGAACAGGCCATGGAAGTCTTGCATGACCCCGCCACGGGACGCGTCGACTTGGCGACAATCGACTGGAATATGCCGGTGATGAACGGGTTGGAACTGGTGGTGAATATCCGCGCGGAAAAGGAACTGCGCAATATCACCCTGATGATGGTGACCACCGAGTCGGAGCACTCTCAGATTGTGCGCGCTTTAGCGGCTGGGGCGCACGAGTACCTCATCAAGCCTTTCACCCCCGAAGCGGTCAACGAAAAGCTCATGCTGTTGGGCTTGGGAACTTGAGGAACCGCCTCAGCCCCGCGGGACGGCTGGTGAAACCGAAAACCCCGGGGCCCGTTGCGAGCAAGGAACACAAGGAGAGTAAAGATGGATCAGGAAATTCGGGAAGCGGTGCTGAACATCGCTAACGATGTTTTCTATGCCTTGATTGATAAACACGAAGGCACCGTGATGGAGTGGCCTGATGAAATCGAGCCCTTTCAGAATCCGGTTTATGCCTGGGTAGATTCCCAAGGCGATAAGCAGCTGCGCGTCATGCTAGAGATGGAAGATTCCACGGCAAAAGACCTGACCAAAGCCATGTACAGCCTGGGTGAAACTGATGAGGTGACTGAGGAAGATCAACAGGACGCATTCGGGGAAATCGTCAACGTTATTGGCGGAAACATGAAATCCATTGTGGAAGATTCCGGAAACCTGATTATTCCAGAAGTCGGAAAGGAAAAACCGACACTGCCAGAATCGCCTTTAGTTAGCGTAAACCTCAACTGGAAAGGCAAATTCCTGGTAATCTCAGTATGTGACCTTGGTGCCTCGCAGGATGCGGCACAAGGGTGAACACGGAGGTAATCGATGCGTATTATAGTTGCGGACGATTCGCGAGTGATGCGACAGATCGTGGTGCGTACCCTGCGCCAAGCGGGATTTGACTGGGAAGTTATGGAAGCCGAAGATGGTGCCCAAGCTTTGCAGTTGGCTCTGTCAGAGTCGCCTGACCTGGTACTTTCCGACTGGAATATGCCGAATATGCTGGGTATTGAGATGCTGCAGCAGTTGCGGGCGACGGGGTCAAAGATTCCGGTCGGCTTTGTGACTTCCGAGGGTTCTCCTCAGATGCGGGAAATCGCGCAACAGGCGGGTGCGAACTTCCTGATTCAAAAACCTTTCGATGCCGCCACATTCAAGTCGATTTTAGGAGCGTTCAACCGATGAGTGCCACCCCTTTGCCTACTGCGAAAGAGATTCGCGACCTGTTTGAAATGTTGTTGGGCAGGACCGTTGAGGTTTCGCCGGACTACGAAATCCTCAAGCCGGACGAGGAGTTCGGTTGCTGTGTGGCGTTCTTTAACGACGCTATGGATAAAGTGTGCGCCGCCTGCATTATGGATCTCGATTTGTGCGCTTATGCCGGCGCCGCCCTGCAGCTCATTCCCGCTGCCGGGGCGCAAGATGAAATCAACAACGGCACCCTGGCTGACAGCTACATTGAGAACGTCTACGAAATCCTCAACATTTTCTCTGGCCTGTTAAACAAAGACGATGCTCCGCACGTCACCATCGGTTTGATGTACACCCCCGGCGAGGAATTGCCCGCCAACGAGTACAAGATGGTCACCTCATATGTGGAGCGTCGCGATTCCATCCTCGACATCGAGGGCTACGGCAAGGGCCGCTTCGGCGTCATGTGCTTTAACTAGCGGCGTTGTCCGGGGTTTGCCCCGGCGTTAATCCTATCAATTTGCCTCGGTGTGCCATATATGGCACACCGAAAGGTTTAAACAGGTTTTATTGCGGGTTATCCGAGGAATTTAGGGGCTGTTTGTTACCGGGGTATCGGGGTGTGCGTGGTTTAAAGGTGGGATTTGGGCAGTAGCTGCCATTATTGGCAGCTACTGCCCAAATCCCCCTAGTTATTTACAACCTAGGCAGCTATCCCTGGTTTTCGCGGGGAGTTATCCCCGGATTTTCGGGGCGACTTATCCGGTTTTTGGAGGCTGGGCTGTAGCGGGGTCGTCGCTCGGGGGCGCTCGCGAGAGGCGGAAGGGGGAGTGCCCCCTCGCGTTTTGCGCGACTATTGTCGCAAAACGCTCACCCCCCAGCCTCTCGCTGAGTCGCCCCCCACGCTCCCCGCCCCGCCTGGCTAAATTCCCGCGGACGCTATCACATTCCGCAGGGGTACGCCCAGCTCCCTGCCGGGGCTGAAATAGCGTCACTAATGGTGGGACCATCCACTTCAGGCTGCGCTACCAACCTGCCTTCCGGTGTCTATAACCTGATTTCAGCGCTGTTTGGGCGTAAAACCTTCCTAGGTTTCGGGGTGTGCGTGTTTTAAAGGTGGGATTTGGGCAGTAGCTGCCATTATTGGCAGCTACGACCCAAATCCCACCTTATATCCGCAACCCGACAAGTATCCCCCCGAACGCCGCCAAACCTCGCGGGCATACTGGCGCCGCCAGGACTTGCGGCAAAATCTGGGTCAGACGAGGCCAAGCACAATGGTTTGAGGGGGCTGGCGCTTGTGTGAAAGAATGAACGCATGGCTGATTTTGTAGCTCCAGATTATGTTCCCAGTGACGTTCTCGAGCACCCAGTGACTGAGATTCCAGACATTCCCGGGTGGAAAAAGGCAGCGGCAGGCAAAGTTCGGGAAATCTTTATTCCCGAAGACGCCGCCGGAATTTCCACCGCAGACCGTTTGATGTTGGTGGCGACCGACCGGATTTCGGCTTACGACTTTATCCTCGACACCCCGATTCCCGGTAAGGGCGCGGTGCTGACCCAACTGTCTCGCTGGTGGTTTAACCAGCTTAACGGCCTGGTCAACACCCATTACCTCGGGGTTGACGTGCCGGCGGAGGTCGCGGGGCGGGCGATGATTACCCGACGGTTGGAAATGTATCCGGTCGAATGTGTGGCTCGCGGCTACCTGACCGGTTCGGGGTTGGCTGAATATCAGCAATCGGGCGCGGTGTGTGGCATTGCCCTGCCGCCGGGACTGCGCGAGGCCTCGAAACTGTCCGAACCGATTTTTACTCCTGCTATCAAGGCTGAACTGGGCGAACACGATGAAAATGTTTCCGCCTCCCGCATTGCCCAGCTGCATGGCCGGGCGGTAGCAAAGAACCTGACGGACCTGACCCTGCAGATTTACCGCAAAGCCGCAGAAATCGCGGCTGAACGTGGGATTATCCTGGCTGACACGAAGTTTGAATTCGGGGCGCTGCCCGGACACTACGTCCACGGCGACACCCTCGATGACGCCGCCGCGTCTTTCGTGCTGGGCGACGAAGTCATCACCCCGGACTCCTCCCGCTTCTGGCCCGCGGATGCCTGGGTGGAAGGCCAGGTCACTCCCAGTTTCGACAAGCAGTATGTGCGGGACTGGTTGACAGGTCCCCAGTCCGGGTGGGACCGTCACGGCGACGCCAAGCCTCCGGCTCTGCCTCCCGAGGTGGTCCAGCGCACCAGCGAACGTTACCTGGAGGCTTACCGGATTCTGACCGGCCAGCCCCTTATCTAAAACTCTGAAACGCTTGCCGGAACCCCGGAAAGCTCCCTATCCACGGAAAAAAGGAAGAAAAATGGGAAAAATCGTTGTTGAGGTTATGGTGAAACCAGAGATTCTCGACCCGCAGGGCAAAGCCATTAAAGGCTCGCTGGCGCGACTGGGAATCGACAACTTTGTGGACGTGCGCCAGGGCAAACGCTTCACCTTGGACACCGCCGGTGACGTAACCGAAGCGGACCTTGAAGCGGCTCGCCAGGCTGCGCAAACCCTGCTGTCCAACCCGATTATCGAGGACGTTGTGGCTGTCAAAGCCGTCACGGAGGCGCAAGCATGAGCGCAAAAGTTGGGGTCGTGACGTTCCCGGGGACCCTCGACGACCAGGACGCGCGCCGGGCGGTGCGTTTGGCTGGAGCCACGCCGGTTCGGTTGTGGCACCAGGACGCGGACTTGCACGGGGTTGACGCCATCGTCTTGGCGGGCGGGTTTTCGTACGGGGACTATTTGCGGTGCGGCGCGATTGCGCGTTTTGCCCCGGTGATGGAGTCAGTCGTCGAGGCCGCCGGTCGGGGTATGCCGGTGTTGGGGATTTGCAACGGGTTTCAGGTGCTGACTGAAGCGCACCTGCTGGATGGAGCCCTGATGCGTAACGAGCATAAAAAGTTCATCTGCCGCGACCAGGTGCTGCGAGTCGAAAACAATCACACGGCTTGGACCAGCGCTTTTAGCGCGGGCGAAGAAATCCTTATTCCTCTGAAAAACGGGGAGGGCAATTTCCGCGCTGACCCGCACACTGTGGAGCGTCTCGAGGGCGAAGGCCAGGTCGTGTTCCGCTACGCCGGTCCGTTGGGCAACCCCAACGGTTCGTTGAACGACATCGCCGGAATTACGAATGCACAAGGTAACGTGGTCGGCTTGATGCCGCACCCGGAGCACGCGGTGGAGCCGGGTTTCGGCTCCACTCCCGGCCAGGATAATCGGACCGGCACTGACGGTCTCAAGTTCTTTACTTCCGCCATTAGCTCAGTGCTGGTCTAAGCGAAGGCGCGGTGTGAGGATCCTTAGAAAACCGCACCGCCAAACCCTAATCAACTAATAAAGGAAACCACTCATGACGACTTATGACACTGTTGAAAATGCCCAACAGACCCCCGACGAGCCGCAAGATTACCGGGCTTTAGGGCTGAAAGACGGGGAATACGCGCATATCAAAGAGATTCTGGGACGCCGACCCACCGCGGCGGAACTGGCGATGTATTCCGTCATGTGGTCCGAGCACTGCTCGTATAAATCCTCAAAAAAGCACCTGAAAGAACAGTTCGGCGCGAAGACCACCGCGGAAATGAAGAAACACCTGCTGGTCGGCATGGGCCAAAACGCGGGGGTGGTCGACATCGGGGACGACTACGCGGTGACGTTCAAGGTCGAGTCACACAACCACCCCTCTTTTGTGGAGCCGTATCAGGGCGCTGCCACCGGGGTGGGCGGTATCGTGCGTGACATCATGGCGATGGGCGCGCGCCCGGTGGCGGTCATGGACCAGCTGCGTTTCGGGTCAGTAGACCACCCCGACACGGCTCGCGTGGTGCACGGCGTGGTCGCGGGCGTGGGCGGCTACGGCAACTGCCTGGGACTGCCCAACATCGGCGGCGAAACCGAGTTCGACCCCAGCTACCAAGGAAACCCGCTGGTCAACGCCTTGTGCGTGGGGGTGCTGCGTCACCAGGACATTCACCTGGCGAACGCGACCGGCGTGGGTAACCACGTAGTGCTGTTCGGGGCGCGTACTGGCGGGGACGGCATCGGCGGAGCCTCCATCCTCGCGTCCGAGTCTTTCGAGGACGGAATGCCCACGAAGCGTCCCAGTGTCCAGGTCGGCGACCCGTTCATGGAAAAAGTCCTGATTGAATGCTGTTTAGATCTGTTTGAAGCCGGCGTGGTGGAGGCGATTCAAGACCTCGGCGCAGCGGGGATTTCCTGCGCGACCTCGGAACTGGCCGCCAACGGAGACTCGGGAATGCATGTGGACCTAGAGAAAGTCCTGTTGCGCGACCCGACTCTGACCGCTGGGGAAATCCTCATGAGCGAATCCCAGGAACGCATGATGGCCATCGTCTCCCAGAGCCACCTCAGCGAGTTTGAGGACATTGTCCGCAAGTGGGACGTGGAATACGCCGTGATTGGCACGGTGACCGGGGACGGACGCTTGACCGTGGACCATCACGGCCAACGCATCGTGGACGTGGACCCGAAAACTGTCGCCATTGATTCGCCCGTGTATGACCGGCCTTATGCGAAACCGGCTTGGCAAGACGCCTTGAACGCAAACACGGTGCTGGAAGCGATGGCGCGTGACGAACTGGCAATGCCGGGGGACACCGACGTGGCGAAACTGCGCCAAGAAATCCTTGACGTGTGCGTGACCAGCCCGAACGCGGCAGCAAAGTCTTGGGTGACCGACCAATATGACCGTTACGTGCGCGGCAACACCGCCCTGTCCCAGCCTGATGATGCCGGGGTCATTCGCGTGGTCGAAGAGACCGGGCGCGGGGTGGCGCTGTCGACGGACGCGAACGGGTGGTACACGAAACTCGATCCTTACGTCGGGGCGCAGCAGGCGCTGGCGGAGGCTTACCGCAACGTCTGCGTGGTCGGGGCGCGTCCGGTGGCGATTACGGACTGCCTGAACTTTGGGAATCCCGAGGATCCGGACGCGATGTGGCAGCTGGTGACGGCGATGACGGGCCTCGCGGACGGCTGCGTCACCCTGAAAGTGCCGGTGACCGGCGGTAACGTGTCGCTCTACAACTCGTCAGGAGACACGATGAGCCAGCCGGATTCTTCCATCAACCCGACCCCGGTGGTGGGGATGCTGGGTCTGATGGACTCGGTGACGCGGGTGGTGCCCGCTGGTTTTGTGGGCCAGGGGCAGCCGATTCTGCTGTTTGGCGCCAAAACGGCCGCGGAGCTGGACGGTTCGGCGTGGGCCCGGTTCCACGGTCATTTCGGGGGGCAGCCGCCGGTGGTGGATTTTGCCGCGGAACAGGCCTTGGGAGAGATTCTGATTGCCGGCGCGAAACGTGGGTCTCACCTGGGGGCGCACGACCTCTCGAACGGCGGTTTAGCGCAAGCCCTGGTGGATATGGCGTGCCGTTTCGAAACCGGGGCGCGCCTGGATTTGCGCCGGCTGGAGGCCGAAACCGGGCTGGGCGCCACCGCGCTACTGTTCAGCGAAACTCAGGCGCGAGCCGTGGCTTGTGTTCGCGAGGATCAGATAGACGCGGTGTGCCACTGGGCCGAGGCGGCCGGTGTCGGCGTGTGGCAGATTGGCGAAAGTGGCGGGTCCGACCTGTCGATGACCCTTTCGCAGGGCGAAGTGCGTTTCTCGGTCAGGGAACTGGTCGACGCCAGCGCCCAGGTCTTGCCCAATCTGTTTGACTGAGCCGCGCCGAGGGGCTATGACCGCATAAGCCTGCATATGGTACGGCTTTCACATACAATTACCAAGTCAGCGGTTCGTGCTGACTCTAAGCCCAGAGGAGAGATAAACGATGGCGATTTTGACTATTGGTGATGAGTTTCCGGAGTACGACTTTCAGGCCGTAGTGGGCGGTGTACTCTCTGAGCTGCCCGTGAACAAGGAAGAAGACTACTTCACTCGGGTGCGCTCCGCTGACGTGCCGGAGGGTCAGTGGCGCCTGTTTATCATGTGGCCCAAGGACTTCACTTTTGTCTGCCCCACCGAGCTGGCCGGAATCGCCGGAGTGTACGAAGACCTGCAGGAACGCCACTGTGACGTGGTGGCGGTGAACACTGACTCCGAGTACGTCCACCTGGCTTGGCGCTCCAAGGACGAGCTGCTGAAAAACGTGCCGTTCCCGCTGGCCAGCGACCTGACTTATGACTTTGTGAAAGCGGTCGGGGTGTTGAATCGCGAGGGCGTGTGTGACCGCGCGTCGTTCCTGGTCGACCCCGATAATCGGGTGCGTTTCGTCTCGGTCGACGACGGTTCGGTCGGGCGTAACGCTGAGGAGCTGGTGCGTCAGCTCGACGCCCTGCAGTCCGGCGGCTTGACCTCTTGTGGGTGGCATCCGGGCGAACCGACTCTCGATGTGTTCAAAGCAGCCACGAACTTGGTGTCGCTGTCCATCTGATTCTGTCTTCATCTTCATGACCGGGGAACCTCACCAGGTTTCCCGGTCACTTTTTTGGGTCATTGTGGCGTTCACAAGGGCGGTGGTGCGGCCAGCCCCGGAACGTCGCGGAACCCGTCCAAGATGCGGAACGATTCTTTTGTCAAGTGAGACAGGTGGTATATTTGGCGCAACAAAATTATTTAAACCAAAGGAGCGTAAACTCATGCATCCTAAACTAGAAAAAGTATTACAAGAAACTGATCATCGTAACCCCGGCGAACCGGAGTTCCTCCAGGCCTTGACCGAGGTACTCATCTCGCTGGATCCGATTATCGAACGGCACCCCGAATACGCTGATTACGGCCTGTTGGAGCGTCTGACCGAGCCGGAACGCCAGATTATTTTCCGCGTTCCCTGGGTTGATGACCACGGCGATGTCCAGGTTAACCGCGGCTATCGCGTGGAGTTCAACAGTGCGCTCGGCCCGTACAAGGGCGGCTTGCGTTTCCACAAGTCGGTGAACCGCAACATCATCAAGTTCCTGGGGTTCGAGCAAATCTTTAAGAACGCCTTGACGAACCAGGGCATCGGCGGCGGCAAGGGCGGTTCAGACTTCGACCCGCACGGCAAGTCAGATAACGAAGTCATGCTGTTCTGCCAGTCCTTCATGACCGAGCTCTACCGTCACATCGGCGATAAGACCGACGTCCCTGCAGGTGACATCGGTGTGGGAGGCCGCGAGATTGGCTACCTGTTCGGTCAGTACAAGCGTCTGACCGGCGTGCACGAGGCCGGCGTATTGACCGGAAAAGGTTTGGGCTGGGGCGGTTCTCTGGTCCGTACCGAAGCCACCGGCTACGGCCAGGTCATGTTCGCCCGCTTCATGGCCGAGGATCGGGGCGAATCCCTGGAAGGCCGGACCTGCGCGGTTTCCGGTTCGGGCAACGTGGCAATCTACGCCATCGAAAAAGCCCAGCAGCTCGGTGCTAAGCCGGTGACCTGTTCGGATTCCAACGGCTGGGTGTATGACAGGGAAGGCATCGACCTGGATTTGCTCAAAGAGATTAAGGAACAGCGCCGCGGTCGGGTTTCTGATTATGCCGCGCAGCGTCCCAGTGCGGAGTTCCACGATTCCGGTCGGGTTTGGGCCATTCCCGTGGATGTGGCTCTGCCTGCCGCGACTCAAAACGAAATCGATGAAAACGACGCTCGGACCTTGGTTAAGAACGGCTGCAAGTATGTGGTGGAGGGCGCGAATATGCCCTCGACTCCCGAGGCCATTGACATCTTCCAGGCTGCGCCCGGCGTTTCCTACGCTCCGGGCAAGGCCGCTAACGCCGGTGGCGTGGGGACTTCCGCCTTCGAGATGGAACAGAACGCCTCGCGTTCTCACTGGTCTTTTGAGTATGCCGAGGAACGTTTGGAAGCCATGATGCGCGACATTCACACCGACTGCTTGGCGACCGCGGAGGATTACGGCAAGCCCGGCGACTACGTTTACGGTGCGAACATCACCGGTTTCCGCCGCGTTGCTGACGCCATGCTGGCTCACGGGGTTATCTAGTCCTTCAAGGATTTTTAGCGGCATCATCGTCGCTCGCGGGATTCTCGCGGGAGACCGAGGGGGCACGGACCCCCCTCGCTTCCTCTCCGATGGAGGGGAAGCACACCCCCTAGTCTCCTGCTGAGTAACCCCGCCTTCGCTCCTTGACGTCGCACAGAACCTTGCGACTGACGACAACTAAGCCGTTACTAATACGTACTTTATAGCGAAATTTGGCATAACGGCTAAACTTAGACTTGTGAGTGCCTCAGAACAGTTTGTCTTTGATAACCACGTCGATCCGGCGGAATACGACGCTTTCGTCACCGCCCAGCCGAACTGCAACCTACTGCAGTCTGCAGATTGGGCCAAGGTGAAAAACACCTGGGGCCACCGTCTGACGGCCCTGCGAGACACCTCCGGTCGGATACTTGTTGCGGGACTGGTGTTGATTCGCCCGCTAAAACTCGGCTACACCATGTGGTATCTGCCGCACGGCCCGATTATGGACTACGGCCAACCGGAGCCTGGTGCCCCTGACCTGCTTCAGGTCTACCTCCGGGAGCTGCGCCGCTCCGCGAAACGCGCAAAAGCTGCTTTTATCAAGGTTGACCCTCCCGTAGCCTTGCAAGCCAAACCCCTGGAAGAAATGAGCGACGACCCTTCCGCCCGCAACCCTGGGGCTTTGCAGGTACTTGCGCGCTTCGAGGACCAGGGCTTCCGCCACCAGGGATTCCCGAAGGTCATGCACGAAACCCTGCAGCCGCGCTACACCACGGCCACGATGTGTCCGCCGGAGGGTAAGACGCTTTTGGAGGTGGTGCCCAAGCGCACCCGGCGTTTCGTCAAAGATGCCGAGTCTCGCTTTGTGCAGGTGCGCCAGGTTGGCCCGGAGGCGCTTCCAGATTTCCTCGACGTGATTTCTCACACCGAGCAGGACAAGGGAATTCACCTGCGTTCGGGGGAATACTTCGAGAGCTTGATGCGCATTTATGGCCAGAGGGCTTCGCTGTGGATGGCCTACCTCGATTTGGACGAGGCAGCCGACAATTACCGCGCGAAGATATCCAAGGCGGAGGAATCTTTGAAATCTTTGGCCGATAACGCAACCCAGAAGCGTCGCGAATACACCCAGCAGATCGCCTCTAGTCGCAAAAACCTGGAGTTCGTCACCGAGCGCTCGCACGTGGACAAATCCCCTGTTCCCCTGGCGGGGTGTCTTTCGGTGCTTTACGGTACTGGTTTTGAGATGCTCTACGCCGGCATGAACCGCCACTATTCTAAAATCACTGCGCAGGACCTTATCTACATCAAATCCATGAGTGATGCTTTCGAGCGCGGGGCGCGCTACTGCTCCATCGGCGGGGTTTCAGGGACGCTTGACGACGGTTTGATGAAGTTTAAGTCTCACTTTTCACCGCTGGTCATTGAGAAATTGGGTGAGTTCGACTTGCCGCTGCGTCCGCTGATTTATCGCGCTGTCCGCTTTTACCTGCGCCATCGCTAGATAGTGGCTGCCTAGTGTAACCCATCGAGTTTCGCCAGTACCGCGTCTACGCAGGCAGCGTTCAAATCGGAGGGGAAGTTGAATCCAGCGCGGGGTGACAGCGTCATGCCCTCCCAGATGACCGGCCCATCGACCGAGGTAGAGCGCTTGTATTGCTGGGTCAGGAAGCGGCGGTAAAACACTTCCAGCCATTTCAGCACTTCCTCGCGGGTAAAGTAGCGGCCCTTGTTTGACCAGTCTGTGGAGTCTTTCGTGTCCCCGGCGTCCTGACACTTATCCGCGGTGTCCTGACACGTACACCCCTCGGGTTTGGTAAACGCCGCCAGCGCCAGGAACCCGACCAGGTCCGGTCCGGCCCCGCGCAACGTGTGGTACAGGAAGAAATCGTGCAACAGGTACGGCCCGATTGACCCCTCGGTGGTCTGGTGTTGAGCCGTCCCGCCGCTCTCGTGATCCGGAATCAGCTCCGGGGTGACATCGGTGGCGATGATGGATTCCACCGTGTCCAGCAAGCCCGCGGGGTCGGCGACCAACTCGCGCTCGATGAGCACCTCGGCCGCCTCGCGAATCAGATCGGGCATCATCGACTTGGGCACGCCGCAGTTCACCGAATAGTGGCTCATGTGGTCCCCGACACCATAAGTCGTCCACCCCAGCGCACTTTCGGACAAATCCCCGGTCCCCAGCACGAATCCGTGGCGCTGATTGGCCAGCCGGAACAGGTAATCACTGCGCAGCCCGGCTTGTACGTTCTCAAACGTGACGTCATAGACCGCCTCGCCGTGTCCGGCGGGGTGCCCCATCGTTTTCAACATCTCGGTCGCAGAAGGCCGAATGTCGATAAGTTCGCAGCCCACCCCGATGGCGTCGGCCAGTTTTTGGGCGTTGCCTTTCGTGCGTTCCGAGGTGGCAAAGCCGGGCATGGTAAAGGTGAGGATTTCCGGCCCGCAATCGTTGCTTTCGCGGTTCGGCTCCGCCATCTGCCGCGCGGACTCATGCGCTAAAGCGCTGTCGCGGGTGTTTTCAAGGTGCTCCGCCGGCGAAAGCAAATCGTTGCTTTCGCGGTTCGGCTCCGCCGTTTGCCGCGCCGACTCATGCGCTGTCGCGCTGTCGCGCGTGGCTTTAGCTGCCGTGGCGACCAGCAGAGCCAGCGTAGAGTCCAGGCCGCCGGAAATCCCCAAGACAATGTTCGAATCCCCCAGCGCCTCCAAGCGCCGCACCAGGGCGTCGCGCTGTATATCGAAGGCTTCGCGCAGGTCAGCCCGGTAGCGCCGGTCCGTCACGGGGACCAGGGGACGCTGCGCGGGCGGCTCCAGCAGGGGAATCTCGGTGTCCAAATCCAGCGCCACCTCGAAGTTTCCGTATCCGGTCAGCTCGGTATAGCCCGGGCCGGTGTAGCGCACCGCCCGTGCCAGTTCCGGCAGCACGATATCGACCAGGGTCAAACCGGCACTGCTCAGGTGCGTTTCCGCAGCTAGGACCTGACCATCGGCGGCTATAAATCCGCTGGCGCTGTAAGCCCCGTCGGTGGAGGACTCGCCGTGGGAGCCAATCGTTTGCACGACTGCCAGATGCAGGTCACGAGAGAGGGTGCGAGCCGCGCGGTGCAGGTGACGGGTGGAGCCGACCGTGTGCGCCGGTGCGGCCAGGTGGGCGATGACGGTGGCGGTCGGCAAGGAATTACCTGACATGGCCGCGCCGAAAGAATTGCGGGTATAAAAGCTCACCGGAGCCGGATTGTCGGCTACGGCCAGCCGGTTCAGCGAGCCGACGACCGGCAAAATATGCAGGCCCGGCAGGTTCGTGGCCGAAAATCCCCAGCTCTGGTCCAAGTCATCGTGAGCCTCTCCGCCCCAGATTGACACGGCTCGCGACACCCCGCCGAGGCGCGCCCCCACGATGGTCACAATCGACAAATCCGCGGTCTGGGTTGCAATCCACTGTAGTGCCGAAACGGTGGCGTTGGCGACCGCGGTGTTCGCTCCCCAATCCCCGAGGGTGACGCCGGTCAGGCAGTCTTGGGGGAACACTACCAGGGCGGCGTGTTGGGCGGCGGCAGCCCGAGCCAATTCGACGATTTGGCGGGCATTGGCGTGGGGGTCTCCCAGCTGGATGGTAAAAGTCGCGCTGGCTACGCGCGCGATTCCGTGAGCATAGATGTTATCCATGAAACCAGTTTAGTCGCCCCGTGCCGCCCGCGGTCCTCTCCGCCGCTTAGCCAATCCGTCAATCCTCCTTCCGCCGCACGTACTGACACTCCACGGTTTGCCCCGACTGACCCAGATATTGGCACATCCCCCCACTTTGGCCGCGCATTCCGCTTAGAATTAACCCGAAAGGGGTACGTGATGGAACACCTGGTACGCAAAACCGCGATAAAACTGGCTGATGGCCGCGATTTGTTCTATTTTGACGATTCTGAGCCCTATGTTTCCGGGCGGGCCACTCGCCGCAGTGATGATCCGCGTCCGCTCCCGCCTCGGTTTGAGTCGGCGGATGGAACGGCGGTGTCGGGCCCGATTATGCGCCGCGACCCGTTGACGGGGGATTGGATTCCGATGGCGGCTCACCGCATGAACCGCACTTTCCTGCCGCCCGCCGATGCTAACCCACTCGGGCCGGCGCGTCCGGGTGCGACCTACCAAGACGGCGAAATCCCGGACACCGACTATGACGTGGTGGTTTTTGAAAACCGTTTCCCCTCGCTGCTGGAAGTTCCCGGCGCAAACAACTCCGAAACCCATCCGGATGGCCAGGACTTGTTTCGCGAGCGTCCCGCCAACGGGCGTTGCGAAGTCGTGTGTTTCGGCCCGGATTTGCACACGAACCTGGTTTCGATGGGACCGCACCGAATGCGAACGGTCATTGAGGCCTGGGCGGACCGCACCGCCGCGCTCTCAGCGTTACCCCAGATAAAACAGGTTTTCGTGTTTGAAAATCACGGCGAGGACATCGGGGTAACCCTGTCTCACCCGCACGGGCAAATCTATGCTTATCCATACTTGACGCCGAAGACCGCGGCGATGTTGCGCCAGGCTCGCGCCCTGGCGGATAAAACCGGCGACCCCGAGGTGAACCTCATCGCCTCGGTGCGGGATGCAGAAGTCCGGGCGGGCACGCGCCTGGTCGCACAAAACGCCCACTGGGTGCTCTATGTTCCGGTTGCGGCGCGTTGGCCCATCGAGTTTCACTTGGTGCCGCGGCGAATCGTGCCGGATTTCGCGGCTCTGGACGCGGCTCAGCGTGAGTCGCTGGCCGATATTTATCTAAAGATGATGATTGTGGCGAACCATTTTCATCGCGAGCTGGCCCGTGGCGGCGACGCGCAGCCGGGGCCATATCTGCCGGTCAACTATATTTCGGCGTGGCATCAAGCGCCGGTGTCGCCCGCGGACGGTCGCGGCCAACTGGGCTTGCACTGCGAGTTTTTCTCTTTCTTGCGCGCGCCGGGCAAACTGAAATACCTGGCGGGTTCCGAGTCGGGAATGGGCGCTTGGATTTCCGACACGACCCCGGAACGGATTGCCACTCGCGCCCGCCAGGCGGCTCACGAATGTGTGGAGCTGGACGCTTTTGCAGGCCTGGATTACCCCACGACTTTCCACTAGACCCCCGCACATCGCCCCGACCGGTAAACCAAGTCAACCGCCCTTCTGAACTTAATCCATAAATCCACACCACGAAACGAGGCAAAACATGAGCGACGCCACCCCCGTCACCCCCGCCACCCCCGTTGCCCCCGCCAATCCGGGCAACGCCCCGGCCACCCCGGACCAATCCCAGCCGCTATTCATGAACCCCTACACGTTAGAACAGGGTCGGACCTGCGCCGCCGGCTTGTTTTGGAAAACGTTTGGCGCCGAGCCGGCCGGCGTGTTTCGCGCGCCGGGGCGGGTCAATGTCATCGGGGAACACACGGATTACAACGGCGGAGTCGCGCTGCCGATGGCCCTGCCTCACGCGACTTATGCCGCGATGCGCCCGCGCCCGGACCGCCGGTTGCGCCTCATTTCGGCCCAGTTTGACCCGGACAGCGAGGCTCTGGAACTGGACTTGGACGAGTTTTCCCGCGGTTTGACCGATGCGATTCCCGAGGACGGTTCGCGCCTGGTGCGTGGTCCGGCGGCTTATGTGGGCGGCACGATTTTGAGTCTGGAGGACGTGTTGGAACGCCCGGGGGCGGCGACCGGTTTCGATATTGCGGTGGATTCTTGCGTACCGTTGGGGTCGGGGTTGTCCTCGTCGGCGGCGCTGGAATGTGCCGTCGCGGTCGGGGTTGACGCGCTGTGCGGTTTCGGCTTGGCTGATTCGATTCCGGGCCGCCACCAGCTGGTTGACGCGGGTCGGCGGGCGGAAAATTTCTATGTCGGGGCGCCCACCGGCGGGCTGGATCAGGCGGCGGCGCTGCTGAGCCACCCCAACCAGGTGTTCCTGCTGGATTGTCGGACTTTTGAGACGATTGATTTCCCGTTTGCACTGGCCCAAGCGGGAATGGAACTGCTGGTCATCGATACGCGGGCGCGTCACGATTTGGCTGACGGCCAATACGCGGCCCGCCGCCAGACATGCGAGATTGCGGCCGCGGCGATGGGCGTGGAGTTCCTAGGTGAACTGGCGGGGGTGCTGCAGCCCTCTGATTTCGACCGACCGCTGGAAAACCCTGATATTGCCACGATTTTGCCGCGTTTGTCCAAGCGTCTGGGCGAGGGCGAGGCGGCGGCGGAGGTGTTTCGCCGGGCTCGCCATGTGCTCACCGAAATCGTGCGGACCCGCAACTTTGCTTACGAGTTGATGCGTCCCACGGTGGATTGGCACAAACTGGGCCGGATGATGAGCGAGTCTCACGAGTCTCTGCGCGTCGATTATGAGGTCAGCTGTCCGGAGTTGGACTTGGCGGTGCAGGCGGCGATGCAGGCCGGAGCGTTGGGGGCGCGCATGACGGGCGGAGGTTTCGGCGGCTGCGCTATCGCGCTGGTTGACCTGGATGACGTGGATCGGGTTGCTCGTGCTGTGACTGCCGCGTTTCGTCAGGCCGGTTGGCAAGCGCCGGCGTTCTTGGTGGGCGAGCCTTCCGCTGCTGCCGGCCAGGTTTAGTTCACTGTCGGTTCGCATAAGGTCGGGTTGTCACAAGCCCGGTTCGGTGGCTCGTCGCGTTTCGGCCGGCCCCCGCGAAAGGCCAGTTCAGCAAAAGAGCCGGACTCGAGCTGTCTCAGCGTGGGCAACAAATAGTCAGGCTTGAGCCGGATTCGAGATGGCTTGGATTCAGCCCCGTAAAAGGAAATACTTGACCCGCACTTGACCCGCACTTGAGCCAGCGCAGCTCGGGCAGCGAAAAGGCCGGCCCTGCAAAAGGACCGGCCCTACGCGTCTCTCGGGTCTTAGTTCATCAACAAGTTTTCAGCGGCAGCGGTGCTGATGCTGTGGGCCGCGGTCGCGGCTTTCGGTGCCGCGGCAATAGCGGACATCGCGTTCCCCGCGGTCGCGCCAGCCTGGTCGGGAGTCATCGCCGATCCGCCCAGTTCGTCCAGATTGCCGGTCAGGGAGTTGAACAGCCCGCCCAGCGCGAAGGTCTGAGCCGCGATTTGAATCTTGGCGTGGGACACCAGCAAATCAGCGCGTTCCACGGATTTCATCGAGGTGTCCTTGTCGTCCAGGTTGATGGCCGCGATTCCGCGTCCGCCGGTGGCCAGCAGGGAGGCCAGGTCGCGCAAATCCGGGGAGCCGACCGACACGGTCACGCCCGCGCCGTGCGCGCCGGGGGCGATGGAAAAGTCGGTGCCGTCCAAGACGGTTTCGCCCTGGTAGCGAGCCCCGTGCAGGGTCTGATCCAGTCTCGCCAGTCCGTCAGCCAGCGCCAAGCGGGCGGAGGGGTCGGATTTACCAGCGGCAACTACGCTGTGAATCCACTCGAGGTGTTTCGCGGCGGTATCCAGGTTTTCATTGGCGACACGCAAAACTTCCACCCCGCGCTGGGCGGCGTTCAGTGTCTGGTGGGTCTGGCCGACTTTGGCCGCCAGCGGGTTAGCCCGCAAGTCCAAGGAATCCACGCGGCTGGGCGCGGCGGCTTGATGGAGGGACTCGGCTTTCTGAGCCGCGGCGCTCTGAGCTGCCTGCTGCATCGCCAGCAGGCTGGCATTGGTATTGGTGGTCAGTTGAACAACCATGATGGCCTTCCTTAGCGTGTATCGTCGTTCCGGTAATCCTGGGACATATAAGTTTGTTTTTGGTGACCTGCCTAGTCACCAAGCTGTTGAATCAATGATAACATCCTGAAAGCAACCTGGGAATAGAAAGATTTTATATTCGTGGCAAAGAAGATTTCTGACACGGTCGGTCGGACCGCGGTTTTCGCTTGGATTTCCAGGGTTTGCGACATTCCCGAGGTCGGTTCTGGCGAGCCTGCACTCTCGCCGTGGCCCCCGGATTTGATAGGACATTTGCCCGAGTTGAGTGCGTCAGTGCCCCGGGCCACGGTGGCGACCGCGGTCCGGTTTGCCCTGCAGCTGTTAGAGGCACGAGCGCCGGGTCAGGCGGTGGAGGTGCGGGTTCCGCCGTTCGGGGCGGTGCAGATTCTGCCGGGGACGACGCATCGGCGCGGGACTCCGCCGGCGGTTATTGAGATGCCTGCCGAGGTGTGGCTGGCGTTGGCGGTCGGGGGTTTATCCTGGTCAACTGCCATTTCACAAGGGTTGGTGGCGGCTTCGGGGAACCGTGCGGACCTGGGGGAGCTGTTGCCGCTGCGAATCTAAACCGCCGCGCGGCACCTCCGCATAGCTCCGTTCCCGGAGAGGGTGACGGAAACACCTTGTGCAGTGTGAGCGGCCAGCGCGATAGCAACGATGAGAGGACACCAGCAACGAGTGGAACGCAGGGGAAAATAATCCCCGCCAGAATCGGGGGCCGTGGCCAGGTTAGGACAGTAACCGCAGAGCGGAAGACGTCGCCGTGTTCGCTTGGGCGGTGAAAGCGGCGGCGCCGGATTGAGCCAGTTGCGCCATCGTGTTGGCGACCAGGTTCTGAGCCAGGGCGGGGGTGCCGCCGATGGCGGCGCCCAACAGCTTGGAGCTGGAGTTCATCGCGTCTACGGTCGAGGCGGTCGCATCGCTCAAACCGGTGCGGACCTGGGCGACCGCGCCTTGGGCGATGTCTAAGCCCTGCGAGACTGCCGGGTTGGCGTCGCGGGTGGCGTTCGGTGTGGCCAGCAGACCGGCGAAACCTTGGAGTCCCAAGCCTTCGGTGTTGAAACCTTTGCCGTTGGGCAGGGTGGCGTCAATGGTGACGCGGGTGGAATCGCCGACGGTGAAGGTGGCGCGGAACCGGCCGTCCAGCGTCTTGTGACCGGCGAAAGATTCGTCGTCGACCAGGCTGTCCAGGCGGTGGGCCAAGGTTCCGAAGGCTTCGGTCAGTTCGGCGCGCCGGGTGCCGGTCAGGGATTGGTTGGACAGTTTCGACACGATGGTTTTCATGCCGGCCAGGATTTCATCGGTTTTGCCCAAGGATGCGTTGACCGCGTTGGCAGTGGTGACTGCGGCTTGGGCGGTCTGGGATTTAAAGTTTTCGGTGGCGACTTCCGCGCGAGTGTTGGAAGTGGGGGAAACTTGGACTTCGTCGCCGAAACCGTCAACCTGGGCGGAACTGGTGTTGACCTGGGTGGTTGTGGGTGCAACCGGGGCGGTACGCGCCGCTCCCCGCAGGGCGTTCAGACCGGCGCTCAGACCGGAGGCGCCTTGGTTGGTGGTGGCGAGTTCTTTGGAGGTCGCGGCATTATTCCACGGGGTAATCAGGTTGTTCGCCTGGTAATTGCCCAATCCATTCAGCTGCATCTACGACTCCAAGTATTGTTCGGCTTTACGCCTTGGTGACTTACACCTGACATATTCGGCAGTTTTCGTCGCCGTATTAGAAATATTACGGAGCATTTGCGCAGGAAATCACCATTTCAGGGAATTGTCAGGACAATTGAACTCGGCGTGTTGCCTTGACCTTTGCCAACGCTCACCGGTAGTGGGAAAAATTACCGTCTGGTAAGGGGTAAAATTATTGCAAATTCAAGGAAAACTCGGTTTTATTTCAGCCTTTTTTCAGGCGCGGGCGCCCGTCTCTGCCTCCCGCGGGTCCTCCCGGTCTGGTGCGAGTGGGGCTATCCGGTCTATCCCTCGCGCCAGGCGGCTATTGCGAGTACAGTTTTATACAGATTCTATAAGCTTTATTGACCTTTTCATGGTCAAGTCTCAGCGAGGAGTTTGCGATGTCTCAGTCAGCGAAAGGAATGGGAATCAAGGTCAGCGCGGGCGGGCCGTACCTGGTGACCGGCGGAGTGCCGCTGCGAGAGGCGCGGATTCACCCCGAGGGGCCGGGTTACACCTGGGATCCGGGACGGGTCCTGCCTCAGGACGAAACTTATGCCCTGTGCCGCTGCGGACTGTCGCATGACAAGCCGTTTTGTGACGGTTCGCATCATCAGGCGGACTTTGTGGGGACGGAAACGGCCAATCACCAGCCCTATACCGAACGTATTGACATTGTGGAAGGTCCCCAGCTGCGGATGGGCGACGACGGACGCTGCGCTTACGCTCGGTTTTGTCACGGCCCCGCCGGGGACGCGTGGACGCAGGTCGCCGCGGCGCAGACTCCGGCTCAGGTGGCGGCAGCCACCAAGGTGATTGACGAATGCCCGGCCGGTCGTTTGACGCGCCTGGACCCGCAGGGCGCCGTGCAGGAACCGGACTTAGAGCCGTTGGTCGTCGTCACCCAAGACCCTCAAAATGAGTGCTCCGCCGGAATCTACGTCCAGGGCGCAATCCCGCTGACGGACGCGAACGGGCAAACTTACCCGGTGCAAAATCGCTACGTGCTCTGCCGCTGTGATGACTCCAAGAACACCCCGTTTTGTGACGCCAGCCACGTTAACATCGGCTTTGACGACGGGCATATCAACGGCTGACGCCGGGCGGGCGGCATTTGTCCGGTCATTTGCACAAGCCAAACTGGACTATTCACATTTCCCTCACCACCCCTTACACTAAATTTTGCGGTGTGATTTCGGGAAAACCGAAAATCCGCCCCGCGCGAGGGCAAGGAATGTTCCTCGGTGATGGGTTGGCACCCGGTGTCCGGCCTTTCAGAAATGACCCCAAGGATGGTGGGAGCGATGACCACGTTAACTGTGGATGGATACTCCGTCGCCATGTCGCCAGGCATGTCAGCGGCGGGTTTTTCTGCGCCCGACACCGATTCTTTTGATCAGTCTGGTGCCTCCGAACTGCCCCTGCCCGGCTCAGAACCCAGCTATGAGTCCTCGATTGATACTTCCGGTATGCCCTCTCACCTGGCTTATGCCGTGAACAGTTTCGTGTCCAGCGATGGCGACGCGGCGCCGATTCGCACCAGCTATGCAGCTGGCTCCGCGTCGAGCCCTCGAGGCAGTTCGATGCCACGAAGCCGGATTTCTGGGGAAGCTGTGGGTTTGTCAAAGTTTTCCTCCCCGCCACCCTCCAGTTCCAAAAATGTGCGAGCGGGAGCCGCCCAATCAATCCAAACCAACACCATGGCTCTAAACGCTTACCGGAATGTGACTTCGGCCCAGCAGATCCTGAACCAATCCCTGCAGCGACTCTCGACGGGACGCCGGATTAATACGGCGGCTGACGACGCGGCTGGACTCGGGGTGGCTGAAAGTATTAAATCCCAGGTGTTGGGCACCAAACAGGCGGTCCGTAATGCTCAGGACGGTATCTCGCTGGTGCAAACGGCCGATGGGGTATTGGGAACCGTGCACAGTTTGTTGCAACGGATGCGAGTCCTCGCGGTGCAGGGCGCCAATGCTACTAATACCAATGCAAACAGTCTCTCTATAGCTGGGGAGATGGATGCGCTGCGCCAAGAAATCGGGCGTATCGGCCAGGCAACCGAAGCGATGGGCCGGAAAATTTTGGGAGGCCGCTACACCGAGCCAGCCGACGCCCTGCGCTTCCAGATTGGAGCGGGAGCGACGGAATTTGACACCATCGCGATTACTTTCGTGGACGTGGTGGACATCGCCCGTGCCCAACTGGGTCAGATCCCTCAGGACGCCGGCGCTAATGCTTTCCGGGAAGCCATCACGAACATTGACGACCAAATCGAGGTCATCTCTGGGGCGCGAGCGAGCCTGGGAGCGGTACAAAACCGTTTTGAATCCACCATAGACTATCTGAATGTCTCGGTGGAAAACTTGTCTTCTGCCCACGGTCGCATGCAGGATGCGGACATGGCGGTAGAAACCATGAACTATATGCGAGGCCGAATCCTGAGCCAATCTTCCAACGCGGTGTTGTCCCAGGCGATATCTGCTCCCCGCGGAGTTTTGACGCTGCTCAGCGCAGCTTAGCCTCAGTCCGCGGTGAACTGTGCCGGTCGGTTATTACCCTATTGAAACGAAAATGTCAGCTAAATCGGGAATTTCCCTTGATTGTGCGAACAATTGCAGTAAAATTAAGTACTGGAATGAATTTTCCTAAAGTTTCTTGTCTGCTTTCCGATTGAGGGGTTTGTCGGACAGGAAGTCTGGCGCAAGGCTACCAGGACGGTGTGTTGCCGGCTG
>NZ_CAMYBV010000007.1 GCF_947254095.1 uncultured Mobiluncus sp. | reverse complement strand
CGCTAAACTCAGCCGACCATTTTCCATTCACACCCAACGCTTTCAAGGGAACCTGGTGTTCCCCGACGTCACCCTTAACCGGGGTGCCGGTGAGCGTCCCGTCCGGTTTCAGGGTGACCCCGGCCAGTCCGGGCAGCTTTTGTGGCGCATTGGGGCAGTTAGCCGAGGTGTAGTTTGCGGGCACAAAGCACTCGATTTCGGGGGAATTCTCCGCGTCAACCGCCCCGGTCACTTTCGTCGGGGCAGGACTGGAGGAAACCGGAATGCCCTGTTCCAGGCTGATGGCGACATTATTATTCGTCTTAGGGGTGCGCTGGTCCACCACGTGAACCCGCAAAGTTACAGTGCCTACCATTCCGTTAGCACCGGTGACTTTCAGGGTGACGGAGCCCTTATTGCCCGCCTCAGCCTGATTGGTGGCTACCAGAGTGTACTCCCCGGT
The DNA here is from genome assembly GCF_947254095.1 of uncultured Mobiluncus sp. GTDB lineage: Bacteria > Actinomycetota > Actinomycetes > Actinomycetales > Actinomycetaceae > Mobiluncus. The sequence continues at coordinate 103,745 of NZ_CAMYBV010000007.1, read as the reverse complement.
GGTTTCGTTAACCTTGAGGGTGACTTCTGGCAGATTCAACGGGTTGGTTATTTCAAATTTCGTGGGCGTGCCCGAGGGGTCGTTTACCGGCAAGAACCCGGTGACTTTTTCCCCTACGTTCGCCGTGATGGAAGCATCCTCGGCCACACTCGGACGCCGGTCATCGTCCCGTTTCAGGTTCAAGCCGACATTCACCGAACATCCCCGTGGGCAAGAAACCGGGTCAGAATCGGTCACCACCACCCGCAGCTGGGGGAAGCCGGCGGTGCCCATAGTTGCCCCCACCAGTTTGCCGTTGCTATCCAACAACAGGCCGGAGGGGTTATGGTTTGTGTCCGCATTGGGAACCTGGTAGCGGCCCCCGGAAGTGGTGGCATTCTGCCATGAACCATTACCGTCCTTGTATTGCAGTTTGTAACTGTAGGGCGAAACCCCACCGGTAATGCCAGCATCAGAACTCACGTCCAGCAGCGGCTTGCCGGAAGTGTAGGTCGTTCCGCCTTGAGCAGTCGCGGACAGGGTTTCTGTTGTCGCCTTCAGGTCAGTTTTGATGCACAGATGGAAAGTGACGGAAGTCGAGGAGCGTTCCGCCGCGGTGCCGTCCTTGCCCCGCAGGTAAACCTTGACACTCACCCCTTCTTGCTTGGTGGTTTCCAAAGGCGTGCCAGTGATTACACCATCGGCGTCCATGGTCAAACCGGCCGGCAAACCGGCAGCGCTGAAAGTGTAATTCGCGAACTTCCCGGTGCCGCCCGACAGATAGGACTTTACGTTCCGAGTCCCGTAATCGGTACCTTTCGTACCATCGGGCAGTTTCGTGCTGGTTACGCCAGAGGCGGGGTTGGTGTCCGCCGTGATTTTTGGCAGCAAAGTCATCTTTATCCAGCCCTCCGACCCGTTCAGGGTGGTCAGGGCTTTCACTTGGGGCAGGGTGTATTTGGCGCCGTTCAAGGTGCGGCCATTTTTGTCGGTGTATTTCACCTGCAGGTAATAGGTCGTAGCCTTGGACACGCTCGGGGTGCCGGAACAGAGAATAAATTTCCCGCCGCCGAAAGTATTATTCTGGATCTCACATTTCACCCCGCCAATGTTGGTTGCATTGACTGAATTATTGGGATTGTCGCCGTCATACACCCCCAGAATTTCGGCATTAGCGTAGGTATTGCGGGACAGCTCAGGACCACCACTGACCTTCAATTTATTGGCCGTGGGTTCCCCACCGGAAACCCAAATCACAATGGGGGTTCCGTTCGCGTTCTGGTAGACACTGCCACCAGTGCCGGTGGGCAGCTGGGCACGCTGCAAAATCAAGGGCGAGCCGGGGTGAATTTCATACTTCATGGCGGGGGTGACCCCACCGTCCTCGTCGGTGGCTTTCACCCAGAAAACGGCAGATTCGTGCTCTTGGGTGGTGCCGGTGACTTGGCCGGTCGCCGTGTTGAACTTCAAGCCGCTCTCGCCCAGACTTACCATCCCGTTCTTGTCGGGCACGAGCGGGGTGCCGCCGCTCCCCGGGTCAGTGTCGAACACCTGATAGGTGAAGTGCCGGCCTTGCCAATCCGGGAAGGGCGAAACCAAACCGGAATAGGGCACCCCAACGGCGGGGAACTTTTCCAGCGGGGAGTACTGGCTCACCTCAGAATCCGGGGTCTCCGGTTCTATCTGCGGTTTTAGACGCGGCTCGACTGTCCAAGGCAGATACTGCACGATGGTGTGCGATTTGTTATCTGTGCCGTTGAAGGTGAATTTGACCCACAGCGAGTGAGTCCCGGATTTTTCCGGTGTACCGCTAAGCGTGCAGCCGTTACTGCTCGTAGAAGTATCCCGCGTCAGGTTATAGGGCAGGGCATCTGTGGCGGCCGTGGTATCAGTATTTGAAACCGCCTGGCACTCGGTGAGCTTGACCCCTTTGTTCTCATCCGGAGCCGTCTGAGTGATTTTAAAGTTTCCATTTTCGTTTACCACTCCAGGACTGATTGCAAGCTGAATCGGTTTGTACAGGAAACTTTGCGAAGCCAACACCTGCAGCTCAGGGCTACCAGTGGCGGCGATTTTTTCAGGAACGACATCGACCCAGTATTCCTTAAAGGTGTCGCCAGTCAGTGGCTCGGGAAATTCAATCGACCCATCAATATCATCGGCGGTAAACGAAACGTACTGCTCCGGTTTCCCGGAGCCACTATCGGTCAGATTTCCATTGTACAAGCGCGCCACCAGCGGGGTGTTCAGCGGCAATCGGCTGTAATCCACTTTGACTGTATCCCCATAGAAGGATTGGGTACCCGAATCCTTTCTCAAACTTTTCCCGTGGGGCAGCAGCTGCATTTGCAGCGGCCGCAACAGTACCCGAACCTTGTCCTCCCAGCGGGTGCCGGTCCAACCCTGGTTGGCGCTGCCGGAGATACCGTTAAGCGTAGTTCCCCAGCTATCAACCGTGGTGGGGAACGGACTCCAGTAGGCCATCCGCTTGGGCAACGGTTTGAGTTCGACTTTACTCGCGTTGCAGGTGCCTTTGAACACCTGGAACTTCATTTTATTAACATCAACATCGTTGTTAAAGTAAATCTTCCAGTTAGGGGATCTACCGTCATCACTCGATAGGTTCGTGGTAGTGGTGCAGCGAGCCTCGACACTGTTGTCTTTATTTTTCACTGCCGCGACCACCACATAGCCTTCGACCGGGGTATTCGCCGGATAATCTGCGATGTTCGCTCGCCCCACGTAAGCATTGCCGCCGCCCCTGTTAAGGGTTTGGTTTTCCCAACGCACATAGCCTTTCAAAACCTTTTTTCCGGTTCCTGCTTGAGATAAAGAGGGCTCAATCTTTACCCCGTCGAGCCCTAGTTCCCCTTGCGACTCCGCGACTTTAATGAGACCGATATTCACCTGGGATACCTGGGTAGAGTTCTGGCCTACAGAAAGGAAACCCCACTGCATCATCTGGCTGGCAGTCCAGTTGAAATCTTTCCTGGTGGAGTAACCTTGGATGACCCCGCCGGTTCGTTCCGAGAAAGTCAGGCGGTATCCACGAACCTGTTCGGGGTTAATCCACACCTGGAGACGCTGTGCCTTGCCTTCGCCGGGGCGGAATTGTCCCAGTTCCCCGTTGTAATCAACGAAGTCGCGCATTTTGATGGCATAGTTCGAGAGCCGCCCAGTTTTCGACTTGGTTGGGCTTGAGGTGGTGGTAGCTTTGAAAATCGGCGACCACGCCCCATTATTGGCCTGGTAGCGGGCAAATACATAGATACCAGCAACGGGCTCCTCACCCTGATCATCAGTCGCGCCAGCGCGTTCCCCCGAGAGATAGGTAACGACTTTCCCGGTCACCACCCAGTTATCCTGCGGAGAAGCATTGGATTCAATCGGTTCGCGTCCCCCGATAATCCAAGTCGGCAGGTCAATAGCACCGGGGAACGCGGCACGTTCCTGCGCCACCGCCATAGTTGGAAAAACCAGCCCCAACAGGGTCAAAGCCAACGCGGTGCCCGCGACAGTCAAACGACGCAAGATGCTCATCGTTCCCGCCCCCCTTTTTTCTTTAAAACTTAACTACTTCTCACACTACATGTTTTACATCGGCACTGCGGGGAGAAATCTTAGGAAAAAGTGGAGTCGTTTTGAGACTGACCAGGATTTATTCAAAATCCACGACCACCGGAGCGTGGTCGGAGGGCTGTTCCCCGTCACGTTCCGCAGTATCAATAAACGCGCCGGCCACACGCGAAACCAGGCGTGGAGTAGCCAAGGCGAAGTCGATTTTCATGCCTTGGTTACGCCGCCAGCGGGCACGTTGATAATCCCAGTAGGTCCAGCCGGGAGCGAACTTTCGAGTAATTTCGGTCAGATTTCCGGGCAAACCCGCGATGAGGTCATCGTGGAGGGTAACGGCATCGGCGACCGTGTCGGGGTCCAGGAGCTTGGCAAACACTTGCCGCTCCGGTTCGGAGACATGGGTCGCCTCGGCAAAGTCCGCCATGTCCCACACGTCCTCGTCACGGGGAGCCACGTTGAAGTCCCCCAGGTATAGACCCAAACTCTCCGGATCTGTGTCCAGAGTGCGAATCACGTGGGAACGCAGGGAATCGAGCCATTTTAATTTGTATTGGTAGTGAGGGTGGCCGACTTCGCGCCCATTGGGAACATAGAGCGACCAGCACTCCACCCCGGCCACACGTACCCCCAACACTCGTGGTTCCAGCTGGGGCGGTTTGGGCGGGACAGAAAAGTACGGTTGGGCGATAGCGCCGTAAAACTCAGTACCCAGCAGGTGAGCGCTAATCCCTTGGCGCACCGCCACCGCTACCCCGTTCCACTGATTCAAACCGTTAACAAATACTTGGTAACCTGCGGTTTCAAAAGCGGCAGTAGGGAACTGATCGTTGCGGCACTTGATTTCTTGCATCGCCAGAACGTCGATGTGTTCGCGTTGCAGGAACGCCGTCACTCGATTCAAGCGAGTGCGAATCGAGTTCACGTTCCAAGTCGCTATACGCACCGTTACCTCCCTAAGAACCAGCGTTTCCAGTCTACCGAATTCCCATTTTCCCTGGGCAAAGATGACTGATTTCGGGCAGCCTTTGCGAGAGCTTAACGCGCACCAACTATCAATCGTGAAAGACTCGCCCCGCGAGGTTACACTCGCGGGATGATGTCGACAATCGAGTCCACGACTTCGTTAGGCCGATATGAAAAATCCGTGATGTGTTCACGATGCGTGGAACCGGTCAACACCAGGAACGTATGCAGACCGGACTCTACCCCCGCCAGCATATCCGTATCCATCCGGTCGCCAATCATGGCAGTTTCCTCGGAGTGGGCACCAATCTTGTTTAATCCCGTGCGAAACATGACCGGGTTGGGTTTGCCGATAAAGTACGGATTCTTGCCGGTAGCGGCCGTAATCATGGCAGCGATAGCGCCGGTGGCAGGAATGGGGCCGTCCTTGGTGGGGCCGGTCATGTCAGGATTCGTGGCGATAAACTTGGCGCCCTTACTGATGAGCTGCACCGCCGTGGCAATCTGGTCGAAAGAATACGAGCGCGTCTCGCCCAACACCACGTATTCCGGATCTGTGGAAGTCATGATATAGCCCGCCTGGTACAGGGCGGTGGTCAAACCGGCTTCGCCCACCACATAAGCGCTGGATTTCGGGGACTGGGTTTTCAGGAAAGACGCGGTGGCCAGCGCGGAAGTCCAGATGCGTTCCTCGGGGACCTCCAGGCCGGAAGCCGCCAGACGTGCGGAGAGGTCGCGAGGCGTAAAGATGGAGTTGTTGGTCAAAACCAGGTATTCCCGGCCCTTGTCCCGCAGGGCTTGCAGGAACTCTGCCGCCCCTGGAATCGCCTTGGTTTCATGCACCAGCACGCCGTCCATGTCGGTCAGCCAGTATTTGATGGGTTTTTTAACCGGATTGATTTCCTTTTCCCGGTCCTCTTTCGTGCCGAAAGTCGCGTCCATCATCGCTTCGAGTTTGTCAGCTGTTTGGCTTTTCAATGTGTTCCCCTCAATTTTCTTCGGTCCCCAGATTCTGAAGTGGCGACAGAACCCAAACGCCGGAACACACCGGCAATGACTACCGGACGCGCCGGCTTTGGCAACTCAAACGTTCACTTATAAGGTTATGCAATAGAAGAATTTATTGCAATGATTGGGTGATTTTTGTGGCGAAATGGGCGCTGATTACAGGGGCTTCCAGCGGTTTAGGTGAGGAGTTTGCCTGGCAATTGGCTGCCGAGCCGCTCAACGTCGTGTTGGTCGCCAGGCGTCAAGACCGTTTGGAGGCTTTAGCGCAGCGGATTCACACCACTTTAGGTGTTGAAACGGAAGTTTTGGTCGCAGATTTGTCCACCAAGGCCGGTCAGTACGCGGTCATTCGCCGCCTGCGCGACGACTCCCGCCCGGTCGCGGTGCTGGTCAACAACGCGGGTTTCGGTTTGGGGCAAACTTTTGTGGGCGGAAAGTGGGACCGCGAGGACGCAGCCCTAGAGGTGATGGTGCGGGCCTTGTGCCGGCTGACGTTTGAGGGAGCACAAGCGATGGGGTCGCGTACCCATCGCCGCGCACCTGGCAAAGTGGAACGGTTGTTACAAAAGTTGACCGGCCAGCCCGCACTGGGGAAAGCCTCGGGCGGCGGGGTCATCATCAACGTTTCCTCCGCCACCGCCTACACCGCTATGGGCACCTACGCAGCGATGAAAACCTGGGTGCGGTTCTTTAGCGAGGCTGTTTCTACCGAGCTGCGCGGCACCGGCGTATCCGTCACCGCCGTGGCACCGGGACTGATGAAAACCGAGTTCCACCAATCAGCCCAGATGAACGCCTCGGTCTGGCCCGAGTACGGCTTTGTCGACCCCGAAACAGTCGTCAGAGCCGCCATCGAAGCAGCTCGCCACCGCCGCGTCCTGGTCACCCCGACCGTTCGGTACAAAATCGCGATGGCGGGCGCGCGCCTGGCTCCCCGCTGGCTCATGCGCGCCCTGTTCGACTCCCGCCTATTTTCCCGGGCGCTGAACCCCGAACCCAAACGGAACGCAAACTAAAAAAACGGAGGGGAACCCGGGCGGGCTCCCCTCCGTAAGACAGATGCGGGTTACTTCATCTTTTTGCCAACAGACCCCAGACGTTCGCAAGCCTCGACGACGCGCGCGGCCATCCCGGCTTCTGCCGCCTTGCCCCAAGCACGCGGGTCGTACTGCTTCTTAATGCCTACTTCGCCGTCAACCTTCAGCACGCCCTCGTAGTTCTTCATCATGAAGTCCACGACCGGACGAGTGAACGCATACTGGGTATCGGTGTCAACGTTCATCTTGATGACGCCATTGGCCACAGCGGTGGCGATTTCCTCGGCCGTGGAGCCGGAGCCGCCGTGCATCACCAGGTCGAACGGGCGGTTGCCGGCGTTGAAGTGCGCGCCGACTTCCTCCTGAATGGTGCCCAAGAGTTCGGGACGCAGCTTGACATGGCCTGGCTTGTACACGCCGTGGACGTTGCCGAAGGTCAAAGCGGTCAGGTACTGGCCGTTTTCGCCCAAGCCCAGCGCTTCGACAGTCTTAATACCGTCCTCGGTGGTGGTGTAGAGCTTTTCGTTGATTTCCCCAACAACGCCGTCTTCCTCACCGCCGACGACGCCGATTTCGACCTCCAGGATGGTCTTGGCCGCGGCTGCCTTAGGCAGCAGGCGCTTGGCAACTTCGAGGTTCTTTGCCAGAGGAATGGAAGAACCGTCAAACATGTGAGACTGATAGAACGGCAAGCGGCCGGCCTTCACTTCCTCGATTTCCAGGTCGATGAGCGCTTCGGTCCAGGAGGCCAGCTTGTCCTCGGTGCAGTGATCGGTGTGGATAGCCACGTTAACCGGGTAATTCTGAGCAACTTCACGAACGTAAGCCGCCATAGCCAGCGAACCCGCCACGCGATCCTTAATCGTTGAGCCAGACCAGTATTCCGCACCGCCCACGGACACCTGAATGATGCCGTCAGATTCGGCTTCCGCGAAACCACGCAGGGCAGCGGTCAGCGTCTGGGAGGAAGTCACGTTGATAGCCGGGTAGGCAAACTTGTTTTCCTTGGCGCGCTTGAGCATTTCCTTATAAACTTCGGGGGTTGCAAGAGCCACAATTATCTCCTTTTATATAGCGTCGGTTTGTCTGATGACGTGTCCCATTCTTTCATTTTTGGGCGCAGTTTTCGCGTCTTTCGCGGATTTCCCAGCCCGGTTTTAGCTAGCAAAGGCTGGACGGCAAAAGTCATCTGCCCCGTCACAAGGGGTGTCGGCGGCACGGCGGGCGAGGCGGGTTGGCGCTAAGGAAGGTTACGCCAGTCCCAAGTCCGCTAGACCCAGCGCTGCAAAATAGGGATAACCGGCAGATTCGATTTTTTCTTTCGCCCCGGTGGCGCGGTCGACTACCACGGCGACAGCAACGATTTCAGCGCCCGCGGCTTTCAGAGCTTGGGCAGCTTGCAGGGGGGAACCGCCGGTGGTCGAGGTGTCCTCCAGGACGACGACACGCTTACCCGCCACCTCTGGGCCCTCAATCTGACGTTTCATGCCGTGGTCTTTCGCTTCTTTACGCACCACGAAAGCATCGAGGCTCAAGCCTCGGGCCGCCGCCGCGTGCAGCATCGCCGTGGCGACCGGGTCGGCGCCCATCGTCAACCCGCCCACGGCGTCGATTTCCGAAACAGGGAACCCATTTTCTTCCAGCAAATCCAGCATGACATGACCAATCAGCGGGGCAGCCTCATGGTGCAGGGTAGCGCGGCGCATATCGACATAAAAGTCAGATTCTTTGCCTGATGCCAGGGTAACTTTCCCGTGGACCACGGAGAGGGTTTTCACAAGTTCAGCGAGTTTTGTTAGCTGCGGATCATTCTTTTTCACGCTTTAAGCATAAAGTGTAAAGCGTGGATGAAAGCAATATATCGGCGGATAGTCCCGCAGATTCGGTAGATTTAGCGCCTGGAACGGTGGGGGTGGGACCTTGGCCGGCTGATCGACCCGTGCCGGTTGGCTCCCAATACGACCCTGAGTTACTGCGGGTCGGCGATACTCGCAATGTGCCTGACCGTTACCGCTATTGGAGACTGGAGGCGATCAGCGAAGATTTGGACCGATTGTTACAGTCTGGACCGGGGGAACCCGCGTTGGAAATCGCGATTGAAAACGTCGGTCACGATTTCAACACCGGTTCCATCATCCGAACCGCGAACGGTCTGGGAGTGCGCCACGTACATATCGTGGGCAGGCGGCGTTTCAATCGGCGCGGAGCGATGGTTACCGACCGTTACCTGCACCTGCACTACCACCCGGAGGTACGGGACCTGGTGGCATACGCCACCGAGCAGGAACTCACGATAGTGGGGATGGATAATTTCCCCGACGCCGAACCGCTAGAAACCGTCACGCTGCCCCCGCGCACCCTGATGGTTTTCGGCGAAGAATCGCAGGGTCTGACCCCAGATATGCAAAACGTATTGGAACGATTAGTACAGATTACGCAGTATGGTTCCACTCGGTCACTGAATGTGGGCCACGCGGCCGCCATCAGTATCTGGGCTTGGCGGCGCACCTATCCGCCGCGCCTGACCAGCCTCGCAAGCTCGTAACCCGCCAGGACGCAACCCGAAAAGCCCGCACGTCACTGCTGCGCCAAGAGAGCAAGCTCACGAATCTGAGCGTTAAGGTCGGGCCACAGTGCCTTGTGGACGGGACCAAACTTTTGCGCGCCCAGGAATGCCCCGGCTGTCCCGGCCGCGCGATCCACCCAGATGAACGACCCGGACTGGCCGAAGTGCCCGATGACTTCCGGGGGAAAGGACGCCGGCAGATAGTGGGGCGACTTTACGCCGTGCAGTTCCACCCCGGTTGCCCAGAGGTTGTCTTTTTGCGGTCCGTATCCCGGCAGTAGTCCGCGCAGCCCGGGATGCTGCGGGGCACAGAATCCATCGAGGTCGCGCTCGGTAAAGCCGAGAACCCCGGTTTCGGGGCTTAGCAGCTCCCCCGCCAAGCGCGCCAAGTCGCTCACCGGACCCACCGCGCCCCACGCCGGGGAATGCGACAAAACTGTACCGTTCATTCCAAGGGGTTCCAAGACCGTTTCTCGCACCCATTCCGTCCACGGTTTGCCCACGACCTTTTCCGCTATCGCCCCAGCTAACTCGAAGTTGTAGTTCGAGTAGATTCGCTTAGTAAACGGCGCAATCGCACGCGCATCAGGGCGGGCTATTCCGAACTTTACCCCCAGGCGAGACTGGTCAGGTGAGGTCACCGGAGCGTCGAAAGGCAGACCGGAACAGTGTGAAAGCAAGTCCACCAGCTTGACTCCCGAAGCCGCCGGGGAGCCGACCGAGGTATGGAGAGACAGCGCGGGCGTGGCTAGGGATTGGCGCCAAAATCCAACAGCCACCAAGAACTTGGTGACCGACATCCAAGGAAAAGATTGGTTGAGGTCCCCGGGGTCGGAAGCGGTCGTCCACACGTAGACATTACCGTTGGATTGACGCGACAAAATCGCTAGGGCATAGGGAAAGTCAAAGCCCCGGCGTGCCGGTAGGTGCGCCGCCTCGAGGGAGCCGAATGCTAAACTCATCAGTTTTAAACCAATCGGTACAAATTATTGAATCCAGCCGGACTCCCGGTAGTGCAGCAACAGTTCCTCGCGATACTCGGGCAGGAACATCGAGAGGAAATAATGCGCCAGTTCCGAGGCAGCGTTGAATTCCCGGTCATAAAGCCAGTGAATCATGATTCCGTTATAGACGGCGGCCTGGATTTCAGCTAAATGAGTCGGATCCTCGGTGGCGGCGACTTTTCCATCCTGCTGCAGGCGAGACCAAACCCGCTTTAACATGGTGAGCAAACGTTCGGAGCGGCGCATATAGTGATCGTGCGCGGGGTGAGTCTCAGATGAGGCCTCTACCATCATCATGCATTCCACTTCGATAATCATGGGATTTTCGTTCAGCCGTGAGGTGACCTCTAAAAGGGTATCCAACACCGGCAGCGCGTCCAGCCTCTCTAGGCTATCCAGGTCAAAACCTAGCTGTGTTTCGTAGCGCTGTACCACGCTCATTAACAGGACTTCTTTGGAGGGGAAGTGATAGATGACCCCCGGATGTGAGATTCCCACGTGACGGGCGACGTCACGCAGAGACATACCGTGGTAGCCGACTTCAGCGAGTAAATCAACAGCCGCGTCCAGGATTGCTTCCCGCCTCGCTAAGCCCGATTGATAGGGGCCGCGCTCCCGTTTTTCCGCAACCATAACCTCTCCCGCTGGAAACCAACACTTAAAAGAGCTATTCCCAGCAAAACACCAGGGAACACACACTCAATCGTAACTTACCACTCGGTAAACTTCCACATTTTGAGACGCCTTCTTTGGGAAAAAACACGTCAAGGCGGCACGAAAACGCTTCCGTACCGCCTTGAACAGGTAATTTATGGAATTATTGGGGGTTTTTCACCCGCAACTCCAGCCGATACTGATCTGACATTGGTCCTGTCAATTCGCTCAGGTCCCCAGATTTTATTAGATCAGTAGGACTGAAGTCAGGCATATCCACGACCACCGTCGAACCAGGTGTGATGTCGCCAGCCAGCAGCTTTTCAGCCAGCTGGTCGCCGATTTCACGCTGTATGAGGCGGCGTAGCGGGCGCGCTCCGTAAGTCGGGTCATAGCCGGTGACCGCCAGCCAGGAACGCGCGGCCTCGGTGACTTCGAGGGTCAGCTGCGTTTCCGCCAAGCGCGTGGTCAGCTGGTGAATCTGAATGTCAACAATCTGTTCCAGATCCTCGGTAGACAGAGACTCAAACATGATGGTTTCGTCCAGACGGTTGAGGAACTCCGGCTTGAAGGCGGCACGCACCAAGTCCAAGACTTGGCGGTGCGCCTCAGCGGGGTCGGCCGCGCGGTCAATCAGGAACTGGGACCCCAGATTCGAGGTCAGCACCAGGATTACGTTTCGGAAATCGACCGTGCGGCCCTGGCCGTCAGTCAAACGGCCGTCGTCCAAGACCTGCAGCAAAATGTCGTACACATCCGGGTGTGCCTTTTCGACCTCATCGAGCAGCACCACCCCGTAGGGACGCCGCCGCACGGCTTCGGTCAGTTGGCCACCTTCCTCGTAACCGACATAGCCCGGAGGGGCTCCAATCAGGCGTGCGACCGAATGCTTCTCACCGTATTCACTCATATCAATGCGGGTCAAAGCCTTTTCGTCGTCAAACAGGAACTCGGCCAGAGCCTTAGCCAGCTCGGTCTTGCCCACACCGGTGGGGCCGAGGAACAGGAAAGAACCCGTGGGACGATTCGGATCAGACACGCCGGCGCGCGCCCGGCGCACCGCGTTCGCCACCGCCCTCACCGCGGCCTTTTGCCCGATGAGACGCTGTCCCAGGTATTCCTCCATATGCAACAGCTTTTCGGATTCTCCCTGGAGCAGCTTGCCGACCGGAATTCCGGTCCAAGCGGAGACCACTTCCGCGATTTCAGCAGCATCGACTTTCTCGGCAATCATAGGACCGTCCTCGGCCTCGCTGACGCCAACAGAACCCGATTTTGTACTGTCCGTTCCAGAATCTGCGGAAGCTGCAGACGATTGCCCCGCCGAGCCCTCGCTCGCCGAGTCGCCTTCCGCGGCCGCGATCTGGGCTTGAATCGCTGGAATTTCGCCATTTTGCAGACGTCCCGCGTCCTCCCAACGGCCCTCACGCATAGCTTGTTCCAAAGCCGTATTCAGTTCGTCCAACTTCACGCGCAGTTCGCCGACCCGGTTATGACCGGCCTTTTCGGCTTCCCACCGCCGGTTCAGACGGTCCAGATGAGCCTGCTTTTCGTCCAGGCTGGCCTGCAACTGAGCCACCCGCCCCTCGGTCGCCGGATCGGAGCGATCCGGGTCGGAGGCGTTCAGATAGGACAGCTCCATATTGACCCGCTCGACTTCGCGGCGCAGAGAATCGATTTCCTCTGGAGAGGAATCCAGTTCCATCCGCAGCCGAGAAGCTGCCTCGTCAATCAAGTCGATAGCCTTATCGGGCAGCTGACGCCCAGAAATATAGCGATTGGAGAGTTGCGCTGCCGCCACCAAAGCCCCGTCCGAGATAGTCACCTTGTGATGGGCCTCATACTTCGGGGCAATGCCGCGCAAAATCGCGACGGTGTCCTCCACGCTGGGCTCACCCACGAACACGGTTTGGAACCGGCGTTCCAAAGCCGGATCCTTTTCGATATGTTCGCGGTATTCGTCCAAAGTTGTGGCCCCCACCAAGCGCAACTCGCCGCGCGCCAACATGGGTTTCAGCATATTCGAGGCGTCCATCGACCCTCCGCTGGCTCCCGCCCCGACCACGGTGTGAAGCTCGTCAATAAAAGTCACCACTTCACCCTCGGCGTTCTTGATTTCCTCCAACACCGCCTTAAGGCGTTCCTCAAACTGGCCGCGGTATTGCGCGCCCGCCACCATCGCCGCCAAATCGAGGGCGATGAGGTGCTTGTGCTTCAAGGAATCCGGCACGTCTCCCGCCACGATACGCTGCGCTAGGCCTTCCACCACAGCGGTTTTGCCCACGCCGGGTTCCCCGATGAGCACCGGGTTGTTCTTAGTGCGCCGACTCAGTACCTGGATAACGCGCCGAATTTCGGCGTCACGCCCAATGACCGGGTCAAGTTTGCCGTCCATCGCCCGCTGAGTCAGGTCGTCACCGTATTTTTCCAGCGCTTTAAACGTGGCTTCAGGATTCGGGGAAGTCACTTTGGTGTCTCCACGAACCTTTTCAATGGCTTGGCGCAGCTTTTTGTCGCTCGCTCCCGCGTCGCGCAGAATCTTGCCGGCTTTGCCTTCGTTGTCAGCCAACCCCAACAGCAAGTGTTCGGTAGAAACGTACTCGTCGCCCCGCTCCTCGGCTTTCGCGCCAGCCGTACTGATGACCTTCAACATGGCCTGGGAGGGCTGGGGCTCCGCCACGGATTCGCCGGTTGCTCCCGGCAAAGACGCAAGTTCACGGCGCGCTTCCCGACCGATAGCGTCGGCATCAGCCACGCTGCGGAGGACCTCGAAAGCAATCCCCTCGCGGTCCTCCAGTAACGCAGACAACAGGTGTATCGGTTCCAGCATGGCATTGCCAGCCGCCCCTGCGGTGCGCAACGCCGTTGCCAGAGCCTCCTGAGACTTGGTCGTAAATTTTTGGTCCATAATTATCATTCCCTTTCGCCTTTCGGCACTTAAATAAACAGTATTTACGGGCGGCGCATTCCGCGATAGATAAGTAAAATCTGGGTTTTCACTCTCTGCATAATTTGGTTAATTCCCCTCCGCGGTGCGGTGAAGTCTGATAGAAAAGAATTACCAATTTCAATTTTCGAGTACGAAGGAGTTTTCATGGGTTTGGAAGATTTGGCTGGTAAAGCTAAGGACTTGGGCGAAAAGGCCAAGGATGCTGCCAAGGATTTGGGCGATAAGACCAAGGACGCCGCCAAGGATTTGGGCGATAAGGCCAAAGACGCGGTGGACTCCGCCAAGGACGCGGTGACTTCCGAGGACAAGACCGACAAGATTTTGGACGACGTTGCCGGCGCTGCCAATAAGGTGACCGGCGGCAAGTTCGCGGACAAGATTGACGCTGCCCGCGATGCCGCTGACGACAAGCTGGGCGGCAAGTAAGACATCGAATGATGGCTTCGTAATCCCTGATTAAGCGGATTTTTCCGGGGGACGCTGGGAATACCGGCGTCCCCGCGGTATTTAACCGAAAGTGTGGGCCCACCAAGCAACACCATTCACCCCCACACCCTATTGACCCCACACCACCAGGGCGCTCGACTGAGAAGATGCCCCAAGGGGGAAGCCTATTGATTGTGTCTTTTCGGGTCGCTGCCCGCGATTAAGTTTCGTAACTTCACCGCTGGAGGAGGCGGCAAAGACCCGATTTTGCCGGTTTGCCGCCAGGGAGAGCGCCGCGTTTTCTGCTTCGAGTTCATCCACGCGGCGCTGCAAATCCATGATGCGCCGAATGCCCTCTAAGTTCACGCCCTCTCCCTGGGACAAACTCTGAACCTGGTGTAGTCGCGCCAAATCCCGCAGCGAATAGCGCCGTCCACCCCCACCGGTGCGTCGCGGCACCACCAGACCCAGCCGATCATATTGACGCAGGGTCTGGGGGTGGATGCTCATCATTTCGGCGGCCTGAGATACCCGAAACCGGGGCTTCACCCACACCTGTTGGGCTTCGACCTCGCTGAGCCCGGCAGTGCCGTGAGCCCCTCCGAATTCTTTGGTCAGAATGGTCTCCACCAGCCGCCGATTGTTGGAACACAACAGCGCCAGGGCCGCATTCATCTCATCGATTAGGCTCATGACATCTCCTAAAGCGCAACCTTCCGATCTAACTCGGCGCGCGGATTAGCGCTGCTGGTTGCCGCCGCGAAATCATCAACGGCTTTCTTGGCAGCCCGCGAGAGCTTCTGCGGGACGGCTACCTGCACGGTTAAGCGCAAGTTCCCGCGTCCTTTCTTGGTGTGCAAGCCGTATCCGGGAATCCGAATCTCCTCACCAGATTGTGTACCGCTCGGTACATTAACTTTCACGGTCGAACCATCCGGCAGCGGTACTTCAATAAGTGCCCCGTTGACGGCTTCCGCAAAAGTAATGGGCAGAGTGAACAGCAAATCCTTCCCATCCAACTGCAGGAAGGGGTGCGGAGAAACACTGCAGGTCACCACCAGGTTGCCCGGTTCGCCACCGTTTATGCCTGGCTTACCCTTACCCTTCAGGCGAATCTTTTGCCCGTCCCGAACCCCCGGAGGAATCCGCACGCTAATGACTTCACCGTGCAGCTTGAGCCGAATGGTGGCGCCGTTATACGCCTGTTTAAAGGTCAGTTTCGTGGAAGCCGTGAGGTCAGCACCGTCTTGGGCACGGAACGCGAACTTGCGCGCCCCCGCGGTGGATGCTCCGGCACCGTAACCTGGGTCAGCCGTGGGTCGGGCTCCTCCCGGAAAACGACCCGAAAAGCCTGGTCCAAATCCGGCGTAAGATGCACCCGGACCAGCTCCATCCGCACTATCCGCATAGCGGGTAAAAGTGTTGAGGATGTCGCTCAAATCCGGACCGGCACCACCGTAAGTGCTACCACCAGCGCCGTAACCGCCAGAGAACATTGCCGAAAACACGTCCTCAAAATCGGAGGCAGAACCGTGGCGGGACCCCCCAGCCTGAAACCGAGGACCGCCAGAGACCATCGCTCGCAAGGCATCGTACTTCTGACGCTGTTCGGAATCGGAGAGAACCGAGTAAGCCTCGCCAATCTCTTTAAACTTTTCCTCAGCCGCTTTATCGCCGGGATTCTGGTCCGGGTGATACTGACGCGCTAACTTGCGATAGGCCTTTTTCAGGTCTTTATCCGTCACGTCCTTTGAGACTCCCAGGACGGCGTAATAATCCTTATCAATCCAATCATTGGTGCCCATCGCTTACCCCCTTTCCATTTCTTGATTCACGATTCATGCCTCTGAAGTTTGGTCGGCAGAGGGACTTTTCTCAACTCCCACCACCACCATGGCAGCGCGCAGAACCCGTTCTCCCATCAGGTAGCCCGGCTGCGCCACCGCGTCGATGATATGTTCGCCACCGTCATCTGCACCCGGAGCCATTTGAATGGCCTGGTGCAGATTCGGATCGAAGGTGTCGCCGACCTTTCCGTAACGCTTGACTTTAAACCGCGTCTGCAAAGTGGACTCCAATTTGGTAGCCACCGCGCCAAACGGACCCTCCAAGTCTCCGTGCTGACGAGCCAAATCAATGTCGTCCAACACTCCCATCAGGGCATCAACCACCGAGGCGACCCCCGCTTCTTGCTGCTGGGGGATTTCCGCCTTGGTGCGTTTGGCGTAGTTGCTGTACTCCTGTTGGAGGTTATACAAATCCGCCCGCGCCCGCGCCAAGTCATCCTTGGCGCGATCGAGGTCTTGGTTTAGCGTCGCGATACGGTCCTCTTGGGCATGAGCCAACTCGCCGGTCAGCTCATCCGCTTCATCCGCGGCGGGCTGTCCACCCGCCTGAGCCGCGCCCCCGTTTTCGTGACCAGCAGAGTCACCGGGGGAAACATGGCTGTGTGAGGAATGCTCCGCCGCGGAGTCGGCATTTTTGCCGTTCTTGGAGCCAGACTTGGCTTTGACCTCGGTCTCTGCGGAATTCTGTGCCGCGCTGGCCTTTTCGGCTTCATGAGCAGCGGCTTCATCGAATTCTTTCTGAGCTTCGGCGTACGCCTTGCGGGCCTCTTGACTGAGTTTGTCCTCGCTCACTTGTTATCACCCTCATCGTCTTCATCAATGACTTCGGCGTCGATAACGTCGTCATCATCGGTGGAGGCGGTGTTGGGTTCCGCAGCAGCACCGTCCGCCGGCGCCGACTCGTTTTCCTGCGCGTGGGCGTACAGAGCCTGTCCAATGGCTTGGGCCTTTTCCTCCAGTTCGCTCATCGCCGTCTTGATAGCTTCGATGTCTTCACCTTCGTTGGCCTTCTTAAGGTGTTCCAAAGATTCCTTCACCGGAGCCACCACGTCCTCAGGCAGCTTTTCAGCGTTGTCCTTCAGTAGTTTCTCGATACGGTAAACGGCCTGTTCAGCACCATTACGCACCTCAGCTTCGTCACGACGCTGCTTGTCTTCCGCAGAGTGCGCCTCGGCTTCCTTAATCATGCGGTCAATTTCGTCCTTCGGAAGGGAAGATCCGCCGGTGATGGTCATGGACTGCTCCTGACCAGTGCCGCGGTCCTTTGCCGAAACGTGCACGATACCGTTAGCGTCGATGTCAAAAGTGACTTCGATTTGCGGCAGTCCGCGTGGCGCAGGAGCGATTCCGGTCAGTTCGAAAGTGCCCAGCGGCTTGTTGTCGCGAGCGAACTGACGTTCCCCTTGGTAGACCTGAATCAGCACGGAAGGCTGATTGTCCTCGGCGGTCGAAAAGACCTCGGAGTGCTTGGTCGGAATAGCCGTGTTGCGCTCAATCAGCGGGGTCATAATGCCGCCCTTGGTTTCGATACCCAAGCTCAAGGGGGTCACGTCGATGAGCAGGACGTCCTTGCGGTCACCTTCAATCACGCCCGCCTGGAGAGCGGCTCCCACCGCCACGACCTCGTCGGGGTTCACGCCCTTATTCGGCTCACGCCCCCCGGTCAGCTCCTTGACCAGCTCGGTTACGGCAGGCATCCGGGTGGATCCGCCAACCATCACCACGTGGTCGATTTCGCTGAGCTTAATGCCGGCGTCTTTGATGACCGCGTTAAACGGAGTCTTGCAACGATTGAGCAGGTCTTCCGTCATTTCCTCAAACTTGGCTCGCGTGAGTTTTTCGTCTAGGTGAATCGGGCCGTTTTCGCTCATAGACAGGTACTGCAGGTTAATATTCGTGCTCATCGCGCTGGACAGTTCTTTCTTGGCCTGCTCAGCAGCGTCACGCAGACGCTGCAACGCGATTTTATCCTTGGACAAATCCACGCCGTCCTTGGTCTTAACCTGGTCAACCAACCAGTCGACGATGCGCTGATCCCAGTCGTCGCCACCCAGTTTGTTATCGCCGTTGGTGGCGCGCACCTGAATGGTGGAAAAACCGTCGTCGTCCTTGCCGACCTCCAGCAGGGACACATCGAAAGTGCCGCCGCCCAGGTCGAATACCAGGATTAGTTCGTCCTCCTTGCCCTTTTCCAGACCGTAAGCCAGCGCTGCGGCGGTCGGTTCGTTGATGATACGCAGCACCTTTAAGCCTGCAATCTGGCCAGCTTCCTGGGTCGCGGTGCGCTGAGAGTCATTGAAGTATGCCGGAACGGTGATGACCGCGGAATCCACGCTTTCACCCAGGTAGGCTTCGGCGTCCTGCTTGAGTTTGCCCAAGATACGAGCCGAGATTTCCTGCGGAGTGTATTCCTTGTCGTCGATGGCGACCTTCCAGTCGGTGCCCATGTGACGCTTCACCGAAGATATAGTGCGGTCTACGTTCGTGACCGCCTGACGCTTGGCGACCTCTCCCACCAGGACTTCGCCCGTCTTTGAGAACGCCACCACGGAAGGCGTGGTGCGCATCCCTTCTGCGTTGGCGATAATCGTGGGTTCACCACCTTCCAAAACGGCCAGAGCCGAGTTTGTGGTTCCCAAGTCGATGCCTACTGCTTTTGCCATTGTGTTTCTCCCCTTTTTCGTTGTGTGTTCGTATTCTTTACATTTCAAACCCAAGAATAGGAATCTTGAGTTCTAACGACTCAAGTTTAGCTCAGGTGATTTTCCTTGTCTACCCGAAACTGTAGAACTTGAGTCTATCTAACTCAACTTCTGAAAGGGTGGTTTTATTCCCGCAAAACGCAGGCCGAAACGAAAAACGATGAAACGCCCTTGTGAACTCAAATCCAGAAAGGGCAAAGCGCCCGGAAAAACTCCGGACGCCTTGCCCCAAAGGAGAACATCATGAAGAAAAAAGAATGTTGTCCAAACCCCGCAAACTAGGCGGCAAAGCCCTGGTTAGCCACCGTGCGGGAACTGAGAATCCCCACGATTCCCGAAGCGGGAACGTTGAAGGAGGGACGACCTACCAGCTTGTTTACCGCGTCAGCCAGCGTGCCAGACTTGAAAGCCCGCGCGTCGCCATCCGCCCGATTCACGTTGCTGGGAGCGACAACCTTGGGGAAAACAGGAACGTTATCGTAGGCGCTGCGGCCAGCCGTGGAGGCCACAGCCACCGCAAACATCTGAGGTGTCTGCAGCTTGTCTGTCCCGCTAAGTTGCTCGCTCATTTTCATCCCATCCTTGGATCGTCATAGTCTCTGACTCCAAGACACCGTTGCCGATGACCTTGGTGACAACCGTAACTATCGGCCGGTTTTGGACTTCATTAGGTTCTTTACGGATTTTTCTGACCAAAGGGGGTTTGAGCAGGCAATCAATGTTCAAAAGGGGGACTTTGTCAGGACAAATGATTGTTTCGGGGTGATTCCCCGCCACTGCCGCGCGATGTCAAAAATCCCTCGAAACCGCCACAATCCAGCCAGAAAGCCAACTGGAAGGCATGAAACAGGTAAACTTTGAGGGTGGCTGAAAAGGAAAAGTCCTCGGGAACATTGGTAATCGGCTTGGGCCGTTTCGGGTCCGCGGTGGCGATGACGCTGAATTCACTGGACCGCGAAATTCTGGCGGTCGAAAGCGACCCGGCGCAAGTCGAGCGGTTTTCCCCGCTCTTTCCCGTAGTGGAAGCGGACGCGACCCGCCTGGACGCGATGGAACAGCTGGGTGCCAAAGATTTTTCGTCCACCGTGGTGGGGGTCGGCGCTCTGGAAGCGTCGGTGCTGATTACCGCCAACTTAGTCGATTTGGGGATGGAGCAAATCTGGGCCAAAGCCATCAGCCGCGAACAGGGCAAAATCCTGCGTCGTATCGGCGCCCACCATGTCATTTACCCCGAATTTGATGCTGGACGGCGTACCGCGCACCTGGTTGACGGCAGGATGCTGGACTACGTAGAGATGGATCGGGAAGGGTTCTCGATTGTTAAGATGCGCCCGCCGGCAGAGATCCAAGGATTTACCCTGCTGGAATCCGATGTGCGCCGCCGCTACGGGGTCAATATCCTGGGTGTAATCTCGCCTGGACAGCACTTTGAATACGCCGGGCCGGACACCGTAGTGGCAGCCAACGACCTGATTATCGTGTCGGGCGACGGAAAACTGCTCGAAGATTTCGCGAACCGTCCCTAGGGGAACTTTAGAGGTTCAACCAATAGGTCGAACCGGGCACCACCCGATACATGACCGCGGTGAGGCGTGCCCCTGCACACGATTGCGCCAGCTCACCTAACTCACTCGCCTCGATGTCTACGCCCACGTCGGCGCAGTCCAAAACCGCCGCGAACCCGAAAAACACCACGTCGTAGTCCTGGCGAACCCGCTCCCAATCGACCCCCAGAAACACCGCGTCTTTGCCGCTCAAGCGTTGGAACTCCTGGCGCACTTCCAGGTTGGTGAACTCCAGCGGATAGCGCCTGACCAGCTCACGCCAGTTTTCCAGAGTATTCACTTGATAGACACGGTTAAAGCTGAGGGGCGGAATCTGATCAAAGTGGAACGGAATCTCACGCGCCTGTTCCGGACTGGCTGCCCACACCGGGTCAAACAGGTCGCGCGTACAGGCGAACTGGAGCAACGGCGCTTGTGGGAAGTGCAAGCCGGAAGTCGGATCGGGGATGGGAGGAACCGGACCGATGAAACTCGTCACAAAGGGGAAAGTGTGGGGATTCGTTCCCCCGTGAGGCGCCCCGTAGCGCGGTAGCTGCCCGGAAGGGCGCTGCACAGCGCTGGGGTCGGAGGGCTGGCGCAGCGTCACGGCATCCAAAGAATCAAACCGCAGATGATGCGCCCGCGGATGAAAACGCTGCTTGAGGTACTTTAACAGGGGAAACTCCAGCCACTGCTGGGCTAGGGCATCCGCGATATTTCGGCCACTGGGACCGATGACCCGATCCGCAATCCGCGGCTGCATATCCTCACAAAAAGTGTAGTCACACACAGCCGAGGAAAGCCGCTCCACCAACAGGGGAAGCTGTTGCTCGGAAAGACCCTGAGCATTTTCCTGACTGAGCTCATCGAACCGGGCTTTAAACACTTGAATCGCTCTGTCGGCACCGGGAATGTCGCGCACATCAGTGCCGTTTTGCAGCGCCTTGAGGGCGTGCTTTTCCTTGCGCGCCCGCGCCCGCATATAGGAGTCAAGCAGTTTGCGGTGCAGAGGGTCGTCTGCCATTCCCAAACAGAACGATTCCAGGGTCGAACCCGCGAAAATTTCCCGGTACAGATTGGGAAAAGCCACCAGCACCACCCAGTATCGGCGCCACGCCCCCGGCTTCGCCTCCAGGTTAGGGAACGCCCAATTCGTTACTGCCATCGTTGAATTCTCGCTATGTCCTATCCAATACTGGGGGCCTCTTCGGGAAACCGTATCACCCGACGGCGGTTACGCATGGCGAGGGCGGCTCCGAAAGTCATGGAACCCACCCGGCCGGTAAACATCAGCAGGGAGAGCAAAATTTTCCCTGAATCCGGCAAGGAACCGGTGATGCCGGTGGACAGACCGACGGTACCGAACGCACTGTTGACTTCGAACAGGGCTTTCGATAACGGCAGGTCGGTTATCAGCATCAGAATGGCGGTAGACAAGCCTATGACCAGGGAACTCATGGCGACAACCGCCACTGCCAGACGCACCGTGGAGGGACCAATACGCCTCCCGAACGCCTCGATGTCACGATTGCCGCGCACCTCGGCCAAAATCGCCAGAACCATTACCGCGAAAGTCGTGACCTTGATACCCCCGGCGGTGGAAGCCGAGCCACCACCGATAAACATCATGATGGAAGAAACGAACCAGGTCGCCTCGTGCATCGAACCCACATCAACCGTGGAAATCCCTAGTGACCTCGCGTTGAACGCGCCCAGCAAAGCCGCCAGGAATTTACCCGGCAGGTCCAGGGCTCCCATAGTTCGCGGATTGTTCCACTCGATAGCCGCGGTGATTCCGCCGCCAACCACGGACAGTGCCAGGTAGGTGGTGACGGTCAGTTTCGAGTGCAAACTCAAGTGTTTTGGCCGCCGCCAGTTGCGGGCTAGGTCCAAGGAAACCGGGAAACCAATGGCACCGATGAAAACCCCCAGACACATCGGGCCGATGATGCCGAAGTCGGAGACGAACTGTTCCACCCCGCCCGGCACTATGACGAAGCCGGCGTTGTTGAACACGCTGACCGCCATGAATACCGCATACCAGGCCGACATGCCGACACCGTAGTCTTGCCGGATGAACTCGGGAAAAAGCATCAGGGCAATGACCGATTCAACCGAAACCGACACCAAGAGAGCCATTTTCCCCAGCGAACCGACTTCCCCGAGAGAGGATTTCTTTTCCCCCGCAGCCAGGATGCGGGCGGTCAAGCCAATGTGGCGCGAAACAGCCAGGGACAGCATAGAGGCTAGGGTCATGACCCCGAGTCCCCCGATTTCTACGCCGAGCATGATGACCACCAGCCCAAACGGCGACCAGTAGGTGTCGGAAGGTACCACGGTCAAACCGGTCACACACACTGCTGAAGTACTGGTAAACAGCGCGTCGACGAAGCGGGCGTGACTCGGATCGCGGGTGGAAATCGGCAAGCACAGGATAGCGGTGTGGATGGCGATGATGGAGAGGAACACCGCCAGAGTCAGGCGAGCGGGGGCGCGGCGGGCGAGATCATCAAACCACTTCCCGCTTTTCTCGCGCAGGTTCGCAAAAAACTTCAAGTTCGCCCGTTCCTTTTTCCCGACAGAGATTTTCCGGCTGGTTTTCTGGCGGAGCTTTCGCTGCCCCGGTGGAGTCCTGACGGAATCCACGTGAGGAAAACTCGGTTACAACGTTACCCTCTGGCAGAGTAAAACCGGAATAGTAGCCCCTCAAAAATGAGTAATTTCGAGGAAATTCCTGGGTTTAGAGAAAATTGTGAGCTGAGAACTAACACTTTTAGGCAAATTGCCGCTATATTTTTGTATGTAACGCGTGTTAAGTGTGGGACTAAAGTGGCTCCAGTAACGCGTCTAGGTAATTTTAGGATGACGGGAATGACTCAGAACCAGGCACCACGGTTCCTCACCGTAGCGGAAGTTGCGGATTTGTTGAGGGTCTCAAAGATGACTGTTTATCGCATGGTTCATGCTGGCGACCTTCCCGCCGTTCGTGTCAAGCGTTCGTTTCGGGTGCCGTTGAAGGCGGTCGAAGAGCTTTCCGCGTCAAACCTGGAAAACTGGATGGTTGGCAACGAGGACGAAGCTGTCGCGCAATAGTTTGTGACGTCACCGCGAGTCTGGGCTCTTTCGTTTTGGCTAGGGTGTCTGAAAAAGGTAAACTTGTGGGGTTATTTGCTGCGCGACAGGCGGCAGCAGTTATTTTAGGAGGTCGGCGTGGGTTCCGTTATTAAGAAGCGTCGCAAGCGGATGGCGAAAAAGAAGCACCGCAAGTTGCTTCGTAAGACGCGTCATCAGCGTCGTAACAAGAAGTAGACGTCGGCGGGCTCGGATTTTACTCCGGGCCCGCGCACGTTTTTCTGGGCGTCTCATCAACACTTCAGTAAGATTGATTCGTGGCGAAAATCGCAGCTTTTTTTGATGTCGACGGCACCTTGATTCGCGGCGCCTCGACCTGGTACCTGGCCCGGGACTTATACTCCCGCGGCTACTTCGGGCTGGATTTTTTTGTGTTTGCGGCTCGCCAGGCCTTACTTTATGTCATTTTCGGGGAAAACATCCACCGCGTCGAGCAGGTGAAAAAACGGTCCCTGCAGATTATCGAAGGCAAACTGGAATCGGATTTGGTACTGGTCGGCGAGGAACTCTACGACCGTTTCCTGCAGGAACGGCTTTTTCCAGGAGCCTTGGACATTATCCAAAAGCACCTCGATGCCGGGCACGATGTCTGGCTGGTTTCCGCCACCCCCCGAGAAATCGCCCAATCTATGGCGCACCGCTTGGGCCTGACCGGGGCTTTGGGCACGGTAGTGGAAGTCGATGAGTGGGGACGCTACACCGGAAAGATGCCGCAGTCTCTGATGCACGGCACCATGAAAGCCAAAGCGGTACTGGAACTGTCTTGGGAACACGACTATGACCTGAAACAGTGCTATGCCTATTCCGACTCCATGTCCGACGAAAAACTCTTTAACCTGGTCGGACACCCCCGCGTGGTCAATCCTGAACCGAAGTTACGCCGGATTGCCAAACGTCGGCACTGGCCGGTTTATGATTTCGCGCACCGCCGCCTGGATATTGCCATCAAGGTGCGCAGCCGCTACCTGCCCGCCATCACGATAGGTTTCCTGTGGACCCTGCGGGTTCTCTGGAGATACGTGATTCGCCGGATTTTGCGCGCCTTGGGGCGGGCATTGCATTTCCTGTTTCCTTGGCGCCGATAGCTGCCCAAAACCCGATAACCGCTGACCGTCAACCCTGAAAAGTGAGGAACCATGGCTCTGACCACCGTCCACCTGATGCGCCACGGCGAAGTCGATAATCCCGAAGGGGTGCTGTACGAACGGCTTGACGGCTTTGGGCTGACCGAGCGGGGCCGGGAAATGACGGCGCTGACGGCTCGCTGGCTGGCAGAGGAAAACCGCGATATTGCCATGATTATGTCCTCCCCGCTGCAGCGCGCGCGGGAAAGCGCCGCCCCCGCGGCCGAAATTTTCCAGCTGCCCGTTTTCACCGATTCGCGTCTGACCGAGGCGGGCAACAAGCTGCGCGGGCAAAAGATTCACCGTTCCTCGCTGACCTTGGCCCACCCGCGATACTGGCCGCTGTATGTGGCACCCTGGCTGCCGTCCTGGGGGGAACACTACCGGGATATCGCCCAACGCATGTTTCGCGCGGTCGCTCACGCGAGAGCCCTGACTCCCCCGGGCCGGGAATCGCTGGTCGTTTCCCACCAGTTGCCGATTTGGACTCTGCGGCGTTTTGTGGAGGGAAAATCCTTAGTTCACGATCCGCGGAAACGCGAGTGTGCCCTGGCCTCCGTGACCTCGTTTTATTTCGATAACGCCACCTTGATTGGCTTGGACTATGCCTCACCAGCGGAATCACTGGTGGCTCAGTCCCGTGACGTGACGCCGGGCAGTTCCAGTGCCGCGGTTAATACCGGTCGCTGATTCGTGAAATTGCGCGATTTCTGAAGTGCGGGTCCCCGCGGGGTCGCACCGCTCACGCTTGCTTAAACTGGCTGTGATACAGCTGGTAGTATGCGCCGCGTTGGGCCAGCAATTGTTCATGATTGCCAGATTCCACCAGGCGTCCCTCGTCAATGACCAGGATAATGTCCGCGCCGCGAATCGTGGAGAGCCGATGCGCGATGGTGAAAGTCGTCTTGCCGCGGCCCAGCCGCGACATCGCCTTGGCCAGCTGCAGTTCAGTGCGGGTATCAACCGCGGAAGTCGCCTCGTCCAGAATCAGGATAGACCGGTCGGCGTAAAACGCCCGCGCTATGGTGAGGAGCTGTTTTTCCCCAGCTGACAGTGCCGTGGAATCGTTGTCAATCAACGTGTCGTACCCAGCCGGCAGGGCTTTCACCAGGGAGTCCAGTCCGGATTGAGTCGCTGCCAGTTGCACCGCGGTCGGGTCGGGCGCGGGCTGGCCGAAAGCAATGTTGGCGCGAATCGTGTCGTCAATGAGCCACGGGTCTTGCGCCACCATGCCGATTTCGGCCCGCAGCCGCTCAATCGGAATTCGACGGATGTCGAGACCGCCCAGGGTGATGGTGCCGCTATCAGGGTCAACGTAGCGTTCCAACAGGTTCACTAGGGTGGTTTTGCCCGCTCCGGTGGGACCCACGATAGCGATGGATTGGCCCTTTTCTACGGTCAGGTTCAGGTCTCGGATGACGGGTTTGCCGGCCACGTAAGAGAACGTCACGTTGTCGAACACGATGCGACCGTCCTGTAGCGCCGCGCCACAGTCGGCTGTCCCCTCGTCCCGGTCAGAAGCGGGGTCGGGCCCGCAGATGAGCGGGGCCACCCGGTCGGTTTCGATTTCGGAATCGGTTTCGTCAATGAATCCGAACAGGCGCTCGGCGCTGGCCAGTGCGCTTTGCATCAGGTTCAAAATTTGCATGACCGCGGCTAGCGGCATAGAAAAGTTGCGTGAATATTGGATAAACGCCTGGACTCCCCCGATGGTCATCATGCCGGACAGCACAAACCAGGCACCGATTACCGCAACCAAAACAAAGGACAGATTAGACACCAATATCAGCATTGGCTGCATCAGCATGGAGATGAACTGGGCTTTGAAACTGGCTTGGGTGAACGTCTCATTTTCCCCCGCGAAGCGTTGGGAATAGGTCGGTGCCAAACCGTGCAAGGTGAGGATTTGTTGCCCGGAGAAGGATTCCTCGACCAGGGTCGAGACCACCCCGGTTTGGTCCCATTGTTGCTTAAAGTAGGGCTGGGACTTTTTCATGATGAATCCGGCTCCCGCCCCGACGATGGGCAAAATCAGCAGGGTCAGCAACGCTAGCCACGGGGAAATCACGAACATCATCACCGTGACCGCCACAATGGAAATGAGCGAGTCCAGGGCTCGCCCCAGAACCTGCTGCAGGGTCTGGGTGATGTTATCGACATCGTTAGTGGTGCGAGACACCAGGTCACCCCGGTCGTGAGACTCCAGGTAAGACACGGACAGCCGGTTGACTTTATCGTTGGCGGCGTTTCGCAGCCGATAGCCCAAACGCTGCACCACCAGTCGGTTGATACGTTGCCCCAGGTAGCCCAAGATTGCGGCGACCACACTGAGGCTCAACGCCACCAAAAGGTTTTGTACCAGCCGGTCCATTTTTCCGGCCAGAATGTTATCCGTGGCGAAACCGAGAATTGCGGGAACCAGGCTCATCGAGATGGTTCCCGCCAGAATCATGAAGAATTCCAGCCCGATTAATCCCAGGAAAGGCTTGAGCTCAACGAATAGCCGCTTCCAAGCCGCGCGGGCGTTGCGGGGCTTATCGTGCGGGTTGGGTGCCCCGTGCGGGCCCCGCCGAACAGAGCGTCTCTGATTTGGAGGCATTATGGCACCTCCTCCAAGGACAGCTGGGACTCCACGATTTCTTGGTAGGCTTCGCAGTCAGCCGACAGCTGCTCATGGGTTCCCAGACCCACCATCCGACCCTCATCCAACACGATGATTTGATCCGCGTGGCGCACCGAAGCGATACGCTGCGCCACAAAAATCAGGCTGACCGGCCCCTCCAAACTTTTGAGCTCGCCACGCAGCCTCGCTTCGGTAGCAAAATCCAGAGCCGAGAACGGATCATCGAGAAACACCAGCGCAGAGCACCGGAACAGGGCTCGTGCCACCGAAAGCCGCTGACGCTGCCCACCGGAAAAATTCTTGCCCCCGGCACTAACCTCAGCGTCCAAGCCGCCGTCCAAGGCAGACACAAAGTCCCCCGCTTGTGCCCGACGCAACGCCACCCAGACCTTCTCACGTACCTCATCCGTGATTTGCGTCGGCTCCAAACCGGAAACAGTGGAGGCAATAGTGCCCGAGAACAGGTAACTGTTTTGGGGAACGTAAGCGATGTGGCGGTGCCACTGGTGCAGGTCGAGGTCTCGCAAGTCCACTCCGTTGACCGTGATCTGTCCGGCGGTAGGGTCCAAGGACCGCATCATCAGGCGCAAAAGGGAGGTTTTGCCGCTGCCGGTGGAGCCGATGATGGCGGTGCTCTGGCCCGGCTCGATACGGAAGTTCAGGTCCTGCAGCAAAGACCGGCTGGCACCCGCAAAACCCACCGAAACTCCCTCGAAAGCTAAGGTAAACGGCTCTGCGGGGAAAGCCGCAGGAGTGCGGGGCGTGCTGATTTCGGGAGGGGTCGAGATGACTTCAGTCAAACGTTTGGCACACACCTCGGCACGAGGCACCATCACGAACATGAACGAAGCCATCATGACCGCTCCGAGCAGCTGCATCAGGTAGGTCAGGAAAGCGACAATATCCCCGATTTCCATTTGACCCGAAGAGTAGCGGCCCGCCCCGAACCAGATCACCCCTATCGAGGAGAGCATCACGATGAGCTGTACCGCGGGAATCATCAGCGCGAACAGGTTACCCAGGCGCAAAGCGACATCACGCAGATCCCGATTAGCGGTATCAAAACGTTCGTTCATGAACGTTTTGCGGCCAAAAGCCCGCACGATACGCACCCCGGAAAGCGCCTCGCGGATACGCGCCGCTACCGCGTCGATACGTTCCTGCTGAACTTTGAACAAAGGCGACATGAAGTGCATCAAGATGCCCACCACGACCAGCAGCACCGGCACCGCCACCAGGAACAGCAGGGACAGCGGGGCGTCTAGAGACACCGCCATGATGACCGCGCCCACGCCCATTATGGGGGCTTGAATCATGATGATGAAAGTCATCAGAATCACGCCTTGCACCTGGTTGATGTCGTTGGTGGCACGGGTAATCAGCGAGGCGGAACCGAAGCGGTGCATTTGGGACGAGCTGAAAGTCAATACCTGGTCATAGACCTTTTGGCGCACATCGCGACCAATCCACATGGCAATTCGACCGCTGAAATACGCCGAGACGACCATCCCGAGGGTCTGAATGACGGTCGCGACCAGCATGATGCCGCCAAGTTTCCAGATCAGGGCGAGGTTTTCGCCCACGATGCCGTCGTTGATGATGTCCGCGTTCAAAGTCGGCAACCACAGGCTGGCTAAACATTGCACCACCTGGGCAATAATCACTATTACCAGGAAGGCCCAACGCCGCGGCATATGCTCTCGC
Source organism: uncultured Mobiluncus sp. (assembly GCF_947254095.1). Lineage (GTDB taxonomy): Bacteria > Actinomycetota > Actinomycetes > Actinomycetales > Actinomycetaceae > Mobiluncus. The sequence goes on along the minus strand of NZ_CAMYBV010000007.1, from coordinate 74,906 downwards.
CACAGCTTAAACAGCATCAGGACCTCCGAGATTAGTTAAATATTTTAAAAACCAGTAGTCAGTTTGGCACAAATTCTCAGGGGACGCATAACTTCGCTTTTTCGCTGAAACTGGCGTACATTTCCCGAGGCTTCGGGCAAGAGCACCTCCGGACGGTTAGAATGAAAAGGTCACGTCACCGGGGAAGACCCCCGAGAAACGATTGAATAGGATTTTATGAGCGAGAACGCCACATACGAACAAATGCTGGCCCAGATTGACCCCCGGATTGGGGTGGAGTACGTGTTCGCCAGCGTCACCGAGCTACCACCCGACGTGGAGCCGGTCGCGTTGATTCGCGAACCGGAAGGCATCACTATCGGGGTGACTTTGGAAGAAGCCGCCCGCGCCGGTCTCAGCACTGCGGACCCCTACACGATTATTACCCTGTCAGCGCCGGGATCTTTGGACGTGGTGGGGTTAAACTCGGGGATTGCCCAAGTACTGTCCTCCCGTTCCATTCCGGCAAACATTTTTTCAGGTATCTATCACACCCATATTTTTGTGCCGTCAAAACTGGCGGCCGAGGCTAAAGCCGTACTCGAAGATGTGTCCGGCCAAGCCAAAGCCTGGCTCAATATGTAAGCCCGGGCGTCAACCCCAAAGGAATACTGTTCAGAATGAAGGATAGAAACCCTCTCCTGCTGAATCCTGACCCGATGGATCGGATGGCAGACGGAACCATCAAACAGCGCAATCCCCTGACCGGGACCCAAGTGTGGACGGTGACGGGCCGCGGGAACCGTCCCCACTCCCACCGGCGCGTTCTGCTCGACCGGCCACGACTGCTGCTTCCTTCCGAGTTCACCAACACCTGCGCCTTTTGCACGGACCGATACTTCGACACCCCGCCGGAAAAATCCCGATTGGTCAAAGGCGTGGACTCCAAGTTCCACATCATTGAAGGCCTACCCGCCGCCTCCATGCACGACATGGTGGCAGAGTTTCGGCGGATTCCCAACCTTTTTGAGATTGTTTCCTACGACTACTGGCACGAAAACCACAACCACTACCCCACCGAGGCCCAGAATCGGCGCATGGCTGACTACCTGGCTTCTGCCGCGGGGTATGACCACGTTTTGCACGTGGTGAAAATGCGCCTGGAGGCTTCCGGTGAGGACCACCTGGAAACTATTCCCGATGATGCCCTACTGCAATACGCCAACGGCCTGTTTGCGGGGGGACACGACGTTATCGTGGCACGGCGCCACTACGTGGACGGGGCGACCCGGACGGATCAAAACGCTTCAGCCGGGACCTTGAGTGTTGCGGAACACCGTGCCTACATCGGCTACACCATCGCCGCCCTGAAAGATTTGTACAACTTGAATCCTGCCGTGAAATACGTCACCGCTTTCCAAAATTGGTTGAAACCGGCCGGAGCTTCATTCGACCACCTGCATAAACAGCTGGTGGCGGTGGATGAATACGGGGTTCAGATTGAAGCCGAAGCGGCGCGGGTGGCAGCAAACCCGGCGATTTACCGCCAAATCCTGCACTATGTGGGTCACCGGCAAATGATGATTCTGGGCAACGACTACGCGGTAGGGTTCGCCGACTTCGGTCACCGCTATCAGACCATCGCGGTCTGGCCGCTGGGACCGGCGCTGCTGCCGTGGGAATACTCGCGTGAAGAGGTCGATGGGATTTCTGACGTGTTGCACGCGCTGCACTGTGCGGTAGGTCCCGCGGTACCCACCAATGAGGAGTGGTACCACCGACCTGTTGACCTCGATGTCCCGCTGAGGTTCCGCATCCTCTTAAAGCAACGCACCTCGACCTTGGCAGGCTTTGAAGGTTCCACCCGGATTTACCTCAACTCGGTCGACCCGTGGACGCTGCGTGACGAAATGGTGACGCTGCTTGAGAAAAAACGCGAACAAGGCCTCATCGCACCCTCGCTGCGGCTGGGCAACGAATATCGTCTGCCAAAAAATCCCCTGGGGGAATAGCTCGCCCCGCGCGAGCGCATCGGCAAAACCCGCGGCGGTACTCTCGACCGAACCGAGGCCTGACCCGATAACATGGAGGGGACGCTGTTGTTTGGCGTAAACCTGACAAGGATTTAAGGAGAAAACGTGGACATCGGACAAAAAGTTGTGAATGTGGCGGCTGTGGCCGCGGCCGGTCTGGTCAGCGACAACATCGTCAGGCTGGGATGGAGGATCGCCACCGGAGCCAATCCTCCCAAGGAGGACGACATCGAGGTCGGGTTGGCTCAAGCCATCGTTTTCGCGGTTCTTTCCGGGGTTTTGTTAGCCATTATCAGGCGTTTTACCGTGCGTACCGCCAGTCAGTGGTGGATAAACAAGCACAGCGAAGCCGGCATCGAACGCGTCTAGGGGCGCCAAAGTTCGGGTTCGGACTCAGAGGGAAACGACAAAATCGTCCTGGTCAATGACGACCCCGTGAGTCGCTTCGGCCAGCTCCCTGGCCACGGCTTCTATGGCATCAATGACGGTCAGCCGGTCCAAGCGCATTGCGCGTTTCAGTTTACTTTCCTCAGTGATGGTGATTTCCGGGGCTATCCAGGAAATGGCGTAGCTCACGCAGCCATCTTCGGCGTGTCCCAAGGCCGGAGGGATAGCGGTTTCCCCCTGCACAACCACGTGAACAGCTGATTTTTGGGTCACGTCAGCAGCGATGGCGTAAGCGTCGACCATCATGGGCATGGACATGGCAGCCTCGTCGTAGGCTTCCGCTTCCGCGTGTAGCCACGCGCGCTCGTCCGGGCTGACTCCGGATTGGATGCGGGAGCGCAAGCCGTCGGGGTCATAGTTGGCGCGCTCCTCGGGGGTGGTCAGTTGAGGTGTTTTAGGTCCCGAGCTGCGCTGTGTCTGTTCGGTTTCGTTTCCCATCAGCAGGGTCGCGATAGGCAAGGCTCGCTGCACCACCTGGAGGCAGGCCGCGGGCTCCAACCAAATTTCAGACAAGACCCGCAAGCTCACCGCGGAATCCGGATCCGGCACGATGATGGGCCCGGTCGAGAACCGCAAGGCGCCAGCCAAACGCCGCGCCATGCGCCGCAGCCCTTGCAAAACTTCGAGTTCCAACCCTTCTGGGCCACCTTCTCGAAACGCGTCCCACAAGGGGTCGCGGTCCTGCAGCCACTGCGGCACCGGTTTCCCGCGCAAAGCAGGAACCCCCGCCAAATACGCGAACTTCAGGCGGCTGGGCAGCCCCAATCCCACAATCGCCTCCGGCGTCAAATCCCAAGGACCGGTCAGATACGCCTCTTTCTCAAGCTCTAAAAGCCCCGGCCCCAGGCGAGAACACCCGGTCCAGATTTGCCCGGCCAGAATGTCGATTTCTTCGGGCTGCACGTCGTCGGCGACCGCCAGCAGGTGAAAAGGCTCGGCGGCGTGCAAATCCAGAGAATCGTGGCGATTGGCCGGTGACAACATGATTTTCTTCCTTCCTAAGTCTGGTCTGGGGGCCGTTACCGAGGCTGCGCTGCCGGGGGTGGCACGTCTGGATCGCGGGGTGCAAGCGCGTTCGCGGCGTTTGTCCACCGCGCCCGCGACGGGAGAAAGCGGTTCACAGCCCCAGGTCGGGGTGTGGTACAGCCACAATCCCGCGCCCTTCCGGGACCTCCACCCGACTGAAGTTCAGGTAAGAACGCGAGGCGGTAGGGCCGCGCTGACCCTGGTAGCGGGAGCCTTTCGCGCCGGAGCCGTAGGGAGCCTCGGACGGGGAGGACATCTGGAAGAAACACAGCTGACCGATTTTCATGCCCGGGTACAGGGCAATCGGCATGGTCGCCGTGTTGGACAGTTCCAAGGTGATATGCCCGGTAAAGCCCGGGTCGATGAATCCCGCGGTCGAGTGAGTCAAGAGGCCCAAGCGTCCCAGCGAGGATTTGCCTTCCAAGCGCGCCGCGACGTCATCGGGCAGGGTCACGTGTTCAAAGGTGGAGCCCAACACGAACTCGCCCGGGTGCAAGATGAGCGGTTTGTCACCGGTATCCACCAGGCGCGTCAGCTCAGTTTGCTCTTTCGACGGATCGATTAAGCCGTATTTGTGGTTATCGAACAGGCGAAAGTATCGGTCCAGGCGAATGTCCACCGAGGCGGGCTGTACCGCGTCAGGATCCCAGGGATCCAGCACGACTTTGCCTTGGGCTACCAGAGCACGAATATCACGGTCAGAAATCAGCATGGCACCATGCTATCGCCTCTAAGAAGCGGGTTGGGCGTCAACGATTTCCACATAAAAAGCCAAAGGCGAGTTTGGCGGAATCGCCGGCGGACGGCCTTCCTGACCATAAGCCATCTCAGAAGGAATCCCGAGGATAACTTTCGCCCCGACCTTTTGCCCGGCTAACCCCTGAGTCCAGCCGGCAATCACATGCTGCAAGCTGAAAGATGCAGCTTCCCCACGAGCAAAGGAAGAATCAAAGATAGCCCCTTGGCCCCACACTTGACCCACGTAGTTAGCGGTGACGGTGTCGGTCTCACTGACCACCGCGCCCGTCCCCTCTTGGACGACCCACGCCGTGTTTTGGTCCGGGGCGGGCATATCCTGAGGGAACCCTACCGCGGTCTCGGCTCCGGAACCGACCACCTGGGGGCGGTCGCCCTCGACGACGGCAGCAGGGGTGGACTTGGGTTCTTCAGGAGTGGGGGTGGCGGAGTTGGACGCGGCCGGGCTCTGGCTGGCGGCCTGGTCTTTGGCCTGGGTCGAGCAGGCGCTCAAGCTCAAGGTCAGCGCCGCAGCGCCAGTGAGGAGTAACAGTTTAGGAACAATTTTCACAGTCATGATTCCACCCTACCCGACCCACAGCTGTTGGTCGAAAAGTAGCTATTTCTCTGCCGGATTGGTGGCGCGGGCATGACCTGGAGTTTCGTCAAGTTCATTGACCAGTTCCGTCATCCGGTTGAGGGTGTCCCGATATTCCTCACGTGCCACGCCGTGCAGGATTTCCAGCATACGGCGCAGCTGCTCGGGAACGATGACCGCTCCCGCTCCCCACACCGCAATCTCAGTGACCGCCAGTTCCAGCAGCTCATCGGCAGTTTGTGGACGGTAAACCAGACGGATCGTACCCGCTTCGTCAGTCACATAAGGTACCGGAGTCTGTCGGGTTACCGCCCTTATCAAGATGGTGTGCAGGGCGTTGATGGCTTCCACCGCGGTTAGGGGGTCGTTGATGCCCGGAGACAGGGCCCGGCTGGCAATGTCGACAAGCTGGCGGATGCCAAAGCCGATGTCTTGGCGCAGGGAACGCTGCGGGGAGAGAACCAGGCCTTTTTGGATTTTTGTCAGTACAGCCTCATCAACGTCGGCATAAACCACGCCGACCTGGGTGCCAGCTCCGAGATAGGAACCAACTTGCGTGGTTAGTTCAATGGTGGTGTCAAGCGTTTCAGCTAGTTTCACCAGGTAGGGGTAGTCGATGTCGCTGAGACGGTCGTCAGCCTGCTCCAACACAATCGGGGTGACAGCACCGTCGCGCGGGGGGTTCCATTCCCGAGCGCCCTGGCGAGGCTGGATCGTTGAGCCTCCCGGAATCATGCAGTCCATGGTGTCAATAGTGCGTCGCGACAGATCTCGGATTACGTTTGTGACCCGGATAGAGGTGGTGATGTGGTGAATGAAAGCGAGGAAAAATCCCACGCTGACAATAACCAACAGGAAAGCCAAGCTGGTGGCGATCTGGGGAACGAACCCGGCATCCGTATCAGTTTCACTGTGTACACAGCGCAACACCGTCAGCGCATAAAGGAACGTTCCAGCAAAAACCCCGAGAGTGGTCTGTGTAATGCGTTCTTCCAGGAAAGATTCCAGAATACGCGGGGTGAACTGATTGGACGCCAGTTGCAAAATCACCATAGTGACGGAAAACACCAGGCCAGTGACCGAAATCATGGCGCTGCTGATAGTGGTGAGCACGCTACGAGCCCCATCGGGACCGCCCTCGAACAGGAAAGGTAGGGACTGACCCACCGCCCTATCGATTTGGGGAATGACCAAACCAGCCACTATTGCCGCGGCGCTGAGAGCCAGGGGAATCGCCCAAAATCGCGTCCAAAATTGTTTCCACCAGTTCCAGCGAGGGACTTCAGGTAGCCAATGACCATAGACTACGGGTTCATCTTTCGTCTCACTTTTGGGTATTTCGGTGTCACTCACGATTCCACCCTATCGCAGTATCCGAGTCGAAAGTGAGCTCACTTACAGGCTGGAATACCCATAGGTGCCGCCCTAACGGTTTCAATCTGCCCTGACGAGAGCGTAGAGCTATTAAAATTTTGACTGCAGATTGATTCCCAACCAGGAGGTTCCATGTCTACCCCTCATATCGCTGCCGAGCCCGGGGATTTCGCTCCCGCCGTATTAATGCCAGGCGACCCGAAACGAGCCGAAAAAATCGCCCATACCCTGATGAGTGACGCCAAATTGGTCACCGACGTGCGTTCCATGCTGGGCTTCACCGGCACTTATCAGGGCAAACCGCTGTCGGTGATGGGGTCGGGAATGGGTCAGCCCTCTCTGACTATCTATGCCACGGAACTGTTCAAGTTTTTTGATGTGAAGCGCATTATTCGGGTGGGTACCTGCGGTTCTATCTCTGCCCAAGCCGGGGTCGGCGACACGGTGGTGGCGATGAGCGCCCACACTGACTCTCACATCAACGTGGCGCGTTTTCCCGAGATTACCTTTGCTCCGTGTGCTTCGTGGTCCTTGCTTTCGGCCGCCATGAAAGCGGTTGACGAACTGCCCGAGGCTGACCGCGACCGGGTCCATGTCGGGACTGTGTTCTCTGAGGATCATTTCTATTTCAAGGTTCCGGGTTTGCTGGAACGCTTGCGCGCCTACGGCACCCTCGCCCTCGAGATGGAAACCGCCGCTCTCTATGGAGTTGCTGCCGAATTTGGTCGTGAGGCCCTGACGGTGCTGACCGTCTCGGATAGTCTGCTAGACCATTCTCAGGACATGACCCCGGAGCAACGCGAAACGAAGTTCGCCAACACGCTGGCTCTGGCCACCGCGGCCGCCCTGTGCTAAAGACCCGCCGCACTGACGGCCTTCTGAACTGGCAGAACTTTCTAAAACTAACGGAACGCCCTAGGCAATCCGGTCAATAATCAAGGGCCCTGCCCCGGCAAAGGTGTCCGAGATTTCCCAGCCGCCCTGTAGCGCTGCCAGCGCCCGCTCGAAGCGCTGCGGTTCATCTGCGTGCAGGGTAAACAGGGTTTGACCTGCCTGTACCCGGTCGCCCAGTTTGGCGTGCAGGGTTATTCCCGCCCCCAAGGACACTGCCTCGCCCGGACGGGCTCGCCCGGCACCGGTACGCCACGAAGCCACCCCGACAGCCAGTGCGTCCAGGCGGCTCAGTACACCGCTGCGCTCCGCCTTTACTTCGCAGTGTTCCCGAGCCGAAGCCAGAGGTGCGTCGGGGTCCCCGCCCTGGGACCGAATCATTTCCCGCCAGGTGTCCATCGCGGCACCCGAAGCCAAAGCCGCGCCCGGATCGGCATCGGGCCGCCCCGCGGCCGTCAACATTTCTCGCGCCAAAGCGACCGTGAGCTCCACCACGTCGGCGGGACCCCCGCCTGCCAGGACTTCCACCGCTTCGGCGACTTCCCCCGCATTGCCGACTTCCCGGCCTAGTGGAGTGGACATATCGGTGAGCAGGGCCACCGTGTGGGTGCCGGCATCTTTACCCAAAGCCACCATGGTTTGCGCCAGCTCGCGGGCTTGAGATAGCTCTTTCATGAAAGCCCCGGAACCGACCTTGACATCCAACACCAGGGCGGCGGAGCCTTCCGCAATCTTCTTTGACATAATCGAGGAGGCAATCAGCGGGACACAATCAACTGTGCTGGTCACGTCCCGCAACGCATAGAGTTTCCGGTCGGCGGGAGCCAGCCCCGCCCCGGCCGCACACACGACCGCCCCGCAGCCGGTTGCCAGAATCTCGGTAATCCGCTCATTGCTCAGCTCGGCCTGCCAGCCAGGAATAGCCTCCAGCTTGTCCAAAGTGCCGCCCGTGTGTCCCAAGCCACGCCCGGAAAGCTGCGGTACGGCCACCCCGAAACTCGCCACCAGCGGCGCTAGCGGTAGGGTGATCTTGTCCCCTACCCCGCCGGTGGAATGTTTATCCGCGGTGGGACGCGGCAGGGAGCCAAAATCCAGGCGTTGCCCGGAGTCAATCATCGCTTGGGTCCAGTCGAAGATTTCGCGCTGGTTCATGCCCTTGAGGAACACCGCCATCGCCAGGGCCGCCATCTGTTCGCTGGTAACCCAGTCGCGGGTGTAGGCCTCGATGACCCACTGAATCTGAGCGGTAGATAGCTCCTGACCATCGCGTTTGGTCCGAATCACATCGACAGCGTCAAAGGGTTCCACCATGATTTTCCTTTCCGGGGCTTTGGCTCAAAATTCCGGCCCAAAGATTCCAGCCAAGTTTTCCTGAACACGCCCCTAACGACCGAGTATGAACGGCGTCAACTGCCCAGACCAGCCAGATTCATCGGCTAGTAATTTACCCAGATTCCGGTGTTTTCGGAGGCGTTTCGGGGGAGGGATTCTGTTCCTCGACCGGTTTTAGCGAACACGGACCACGAGTTAATTTCTGCATTTCGGGGATATCCTTGGATTTCAGAACATAACATGGAAAAAGCTCGCTCGGAGGGGGACCGGCAGATGTATATGGACTGGCTGGAAAACGACCCCGATCCCCGCGACCGGGAAGCCCTGCAACGCCTGCTCGACACGGATACTCCCGCGGCAAAAGCTGAACTTGCCGCGGCTTTCGAGTCAGAAATCGCGTTCGGCACCGCCGGTCTGCGCGGAGAAATGGGTCCCGGACCAGCCCGGATGAACACAGCGGTGATTCGCCGCGCCACTTGGGGGCTGGCCGCGGCCCTGCGAGCAGCCGTCGGGGACGACTTCCTGGTGGTGATTGGTTTCGACGGTCGACATCGTTCCGCCGACTTCGCCCGCACGACGGCGGGAGTGATTACGGCAGCCGGTGGAAAAGCCCTATTGATGCCCCATATTTGCCCCACCCCCCTGCTGGCCTACGCGATGGGCCAGTATCACGCTGACGCCGGAGTGATGGTGACGGCCTCGCACAATCCCGCGAAAGACAACGGTTACAAGGTGTACCTGGGAGGGCGGGTCGTCACCGGTTCGGGTTGTCGGGCACAACTCGTGCCCCCTTGGGATTCGCGGATTTTTGCCCAGATTCAGGCTGCCCCGCCGGCACGTGACGTGCCCTGCGCCGAGTCGGGGTGGGGTTTCATTGACGAGGATTTGTTTACCAGCTACATTCAGCGCACGGCGAGCCTGGTTAGCGCCGATTCCCCGCGGGATTTGCGGCTGGTGCTGACTTCGATGCACGGGGTCGGGGCTGATGTTTGCGAAGCCGTGCTAGCTCAAGCCGGATTTAGCGAGGTGTTTCCCGTCGCCCCGCAGCGTGAACCCGACCCGGATTTTCCGACTATTCCGTTCCCCAACCCGGAAGAGGCCGGGGCCCTCGATATGGCTATGGCATTGGCTCGCGAAAAACACGCGGATTTGATTGTCGCCAATGACCCGGACGCGGATCGTTGCGCGGCGGCGATTCCTGACCCGGACTCACCAGGGGGTTGGCGCCAGTTGAGTGGGGACGAAACGGGGGTTTTGCTGGGGTATTACCAGTGTCAAGGCCGCCGGGGTTTGTCAGCCACGGTGGCTCGTTCTCTCGTTTCGGGGGAACTGTTGGACCGGGTGGCCGCGGCCGCCGGAGTCACTCCGATGGTGTCCCTGACAGGTTTTAAGTGGATTGCCCGCACCCCGGGGCTGATTTTCGGATATGAGGAAGCCATCGGCAATTGCTGCGATCCTGACAGCGTGCGCGACAAGGACGGGATCAGCGCCACGGTGAAACTGTGCGAAATCGCCGCCATGTTGAAGGCGCAGGGCCAAACTATTGACGATAAGCTCAATGAGCTTTATCTCGCTCACGGGCTTTATGTCACCACACCGCTGACATTCCGGGTGGCGGATGTGAGCTTGATTAGTGAGGGAATGCGCCGTCTGCGGGCTCGCGGTTTGACGGATTTCGGTGGGGAACCCATCGTGTTTAGCCATGACTTGTCAACCAATTCGATGCCTGATGAGCTGCACACCTCCGTGCCGTCAGGGTGGGATTATCTGCGGGAGTTGCCGCCTACGGACGCGCTGTTCTTTGGCACGGCTTCCGGATCGCGCGTGGTGGTGCGCCCCTCCGGAACCGAACCAAAGTTAAAGTGCTACCTGCAAGTGGTGATACCCGAAGTCACCACCCAGACCCTTGTGACGGCAAAAGCCCAGGCCCGCCAACGTTTGGCGGCCATCAAAACGGATTTGAGAGAAGTTTTAGGGTTTGACGCGCCCTGAGCCGCGTGTCCGCGGGTTCGACTGGGCGGTTTCAAAAGGTTCTATGGTCGCGTTAGAGCGTCTCCAAGACTTTGCGGGTTCCCGACAGTCCCAAGCGTGAGGCCCCGGCCTCTACCATCGCGAGGGCTTCGGCTCCGGTGTGGATTCCTCCCGAGGCTTTCACTCCCATCGTGTCTGACACGGTTTGGCGCATCAATGCTACCGCGTGGGTGGATGCCCCGCCGGCGGGGTGGAATCCGGTGGAGGTTTTCACATAGTCAGCTCCGGCAGCTTGAGCAGCCTGGCAGCACTTCACGATTTCCTCATCAGTCAGTGCCGCGGACTCGATAATGACTTTCAACAGTTTCGGGGCGGGCACTTCTTTCTTTACCGCCGCGATGTCGGAGCGCACCCGGTCCCAGCGCCCGTCCTTCACCCACGACAGATTGACAACCATGTCAACTTCATCTGCGCCTGCGGCCACGGCTTCACGAGCCTCGACAGCCTTGGTAGTTGTCGCATGAGCGCCGGAGGGAAAACCGCAAACCACGCACAGTTTGAGAGACTCAGGGACCTGGAGCGGCACCTGGCTGGGGGAAACACAGACGGAATAAGTCCCTAACTCAACGGCTTCCGCCACCAGCGCTTCTACTTGGGCTCGAGTTGTCTCCGGCTTTAACAAAGTGTGATCAACCATGGCCGCTAACTGCGCTTTTTCCATTGAATCCTCCAAATGCTCGAAATCGCGTTCCAGCGATTATACGCCAACGCCGCCCCAAACACTCACGCTGGAGCATTGTATGGGTTGAACTTTTGGTAAAATTTGGGGCGGGAAGGAGCACCCATGAAACACTTTATTTTCACGGTAATTTTGCTGTTAAGCGTGGGTCTGCTGGGGGCATGCACCGGCAGTGGGGATGTCACGACGGCCACGGGGGTTACGAAAGCCACAGGTACGCCTACCAACACTGCGGACACCCCCGGCGCTTTGCCACCGATGGTCCAGGTTCGGGGCGACGTTTATAGGGAAACCGGCTACGTCAACAGCGGGGTGACGTGCGGAACTGCTGACGGCACGATTCGTACCAGTGTCGACGTGACGAAAACCCCCAGCGCAGACGATGAATCAAACTTTGGGACGGGATATGAATATCAAACCTGGGAACCCGGCTATTTGAATGTAAAGAGGGGCGAACGCTGGATTCTTTTCCAAGACATCGCCATGAACTCGACACTTATGCCCAAAGGTGTCGCCAACTTCCGCGCTGAAGTAAAGGAAAGCGACACGGATAGGCTCATGGTGCAGGTAGTGCAGGTGCCACCGGAATATGCCTGGATTTTTACGAAGGGACAAAACCAGCCTGATTTAGACGTGAACAGTCTCAAGCCGATTGCTTTGCCGGTCGATAACTTGGATTACACGAAAGACGGGAAAACCGTAGATGCCACGGGGCTCACGGGAAAAACCGTCACGGTCTGGTTTGACGGCACCATCAGCGGCACCGAACCTCAAATGTCCTCCCCGGCTCAGCTCGGCCAGGTTTACAAAATCAAAGTCGAACCAGACGCCGATTAGGGCGGGTTTAGGGTTGCATACCGAACTGGGACATAAGTTTGATAAAAGTGTCTTGCCCATCGAGGCAAGTCTCCCGTAGGTAGCCTTTTTCGTTTTCCCACTGCGAAAGGCCACGATAGTAAAACAGTTTCTTTGAGTCCTCGATAATGAACGGGACAATTTCGTGACGTAGGCATTCTTTCAGGGCAATGAGACGACCCACCCGTCCGTTCCCATCCTGGAAAGGGTGTATCAGCTCAAACTGGTAGTGAAACTCTACTATGTCATCGAATTCGACCCTGTTTAGGGACTCGTAACGTGACAGTAACTGTTTCATTTGGCTGGCGACATCTTGCGGTTTGGCAGTCTCACGCCCGCCCACCATATTGGGGCGTCTTTTGTAGTCCCCAACGGCGAACCATTCCAAGGAGGATTCCGTGGTGCCCTGTTTCAGTATGCGATGCAGCTCCTTAATGATTTCTTCGTTCAAGGGTTGTTCTGCCCGGTCAATGACAAAGTCGATGCCGCGAAAATGGTTGGCCGTCTCAATGATGTCGTCCACCGGGAGTCCTGAATCGGCACCAAACGTGTTTGTCTCAAAAATGAGTCGGGTCTGGTCCTCACTGAGTTGGCTACCCTCAATATGATTTGAGTTATAGGTCAGGCGGACTTGCAGCTCATGGTACAGCCCCCCAGACAGGCGGACGTTTTTCTCATCGCGCAAGGTTTGCAGCAGCACATTGTCCGTGCGACTTTGACACAAATCCTCCGGGTTGCACTCCAAGAACACCGCGATTCTGGCCAACACGTGTCCGGCAATCGGTTCGCCTCGCCCAATTTTCGCTATCGTTCGGGAAGAAATGCCCAGCTCGTGAGCCAGCCCAGTCTTGGTGAGGCCCTTTGCGTTGAGCCTGCGCATCAGGCCGTCGTAAGCAATCATCAGCACGCACCCCCTCTACCTTTACTTATTATCGTCATTTTCCCCAATAAGTAAAGGTAAATTTAGCGCAAGTAAAGGTTACCCGCCACGACCACACTTGTGCGACAGTCCCCGCAGATCCCCGAACCACGCCCCCTTGAGCTATAGAAATCAAAATGGGAAAATGCCACCTGTGAAGGAATTAGCCAATCAGCATAGTAAAGTGTCGCGGTTCACGACGCTTGCAATTATTGTCGTTCTCGGTATTGCCACGTCGGCTGTTCTCTTTAAGGTTTTGGGAGAGCCGGTCATCCCTCGGTGGTGGGCGGTCTTGTCTTTCGTAGTACTGATTGTGGCGAGCGTTCTGGCAGGGAAACAAACCGTGAATGTAAACCGACCATGGGTTTACGTAGTTGACGTGTTGCTGGCCGTGCTTCTCGGAATCGCATTTTTGACATCTCAGGAAAACGAGCCTCTTTCCGGCTTTGCCGCGTTTGCGTGGAATATTTTGAGCCTGCTCGTCATCGCTTCCTGTGCCGCACACTACCTCGACAAACGCCACCCGAAAGCTTCAAAAGAATCCGCGGCTTCCCCCGATCCCGAGACGCCTAGCGAAAACTAGCACCCCCAGGGGACTGGCTTTCAGGGCGCACCGGGTGGCTCGCGCTTAGTTGCCCGATTCGTAACCGAGGTAGCCCACGATTCCGAAATCGTCTCCCGAAGAAGTGGCATAAATCCGATGCTGATATTCGATGAAATAAGGGATATCTTTGTATTTCTGGCTCCACAGTTTCACAAATTTTCCGTCCTTCCAGGCAAAGGATTTGAGCTTTACCCCCCCATTTTCCTCTTCGTCATCGTAAGTCTCAACGATAAAACCGCTGTCGGCGCGGTAGATGTCTTGGGCATCTCTCAGACCTCCCATCGGCACGGTTTCGCCGGTATTGGTATCAAGCAACAGTCCACTATGATCCTCCGGGGCTCCGCCACCACCGCAGGGGAAGTCCCACCCCCAAATGAACTGTTTATCCGCTCCTAAGGCACAGCCGATTCCGGCATCCTCATTGGTCCACAGTTCCTGACCGGTCGCAGGATCGAGGCGCGTGGACTCTTCCAACTCGTCGTAGTTTGCAAACTCATGGGAAACCACCAGCACTACTCGTTCATCGTCTGCAAATGAGAAAAATGCGTTGTCATAAGTCTGGGAAAGCGGCTGGCCCTGTGCGTCAACTACGACAGCATGACCCATAGGGGTGTCCCCACCTGTTTTTGTGGAGTATTCCGCGGCAAAGTTGCCTTTTGCTAACGGCGTGAATGAATAGGAATCTTCCTCCAAGTCCTCAATCGAATCGATGAAAGTTTGTGCAAATGGAGGCTGCGAACCGTCTTGCAGGTTAAACAGCTGCCCCCAGTCGTCGCTCTCCCATATCATTCTGAGCCACCCGGAGTCATATTCCCGAACACCGTACCCACAGTCCTCCACCGGCTGGCTCCACAGTTTCTTGTCGGCGCTGGCCACCCCGTCGTAACGGGTAAGCTCGTTGTTCTCGCAGGTCACGAGACTGCCATCCTTGAGTAACTCCATGAAAGAATTGACTTCATCGGAATTCAGTTCTTTACTGGTAACAACTTTGCCGTCCTTGGCAGAAATCACGGCATAGCGGGTTGTTGTCTCGGAAGAGCAGCTCATCAGTGCCAAGTTGGAGCTCGATTCATCCCGGTCGACGAACCAAGGACTGTATGCCGGGTCACAATTCAGTTCCTCTATCACGTCACTACTGCGCCAGATCTCTTGTTGGGACTTGAGACTGAAAGCCCAAACCTCATCTCCGTCCGTAGCCAGCAGTGTGTCCCCCACAAAGGCGTAATCTTTGCCGGGGTCATTGCCCATGTCTATGAGTTGCGGTTCTTTCTCGGATTGGGTCAGCCCGGAAATAACATTGTCTGGAGACGCGCTCGCAGATCCACCCGCTGCCTTGGATCCACCGGGCAAGGAAAGAAACCCCGTAAACAACAGGATAAAAAGGACCACCGCCAACACCAGAACCAGCGAGACAGCCAAAATACCAATTACCAGCCCTCGGCGCGACTTAGTCACCGGGACAGCTGCCAGCTGCCCATTCGCAGCCACGTACCCCGAAGGTGCCTGATAGGCCGACCCATTTGGCGCCGCCGGTTGGTTCTGAGGCATCGCCGGCTGGTTTGAGAAAGCGGAAGACGCCGGCCCAGATACCTGTGGCGGGACTCCGTTGGGGGTCTGCGGCGGTACCCCGTTGGGGATGTCGTTTGGAGGGAAACCGGGATTTTGTGGAGAAGTCATTGCCGTATCTTTCTATTTTTATCTGTTCACAACTGTGACGATTCACCCTCGAGGGGATTTGAAAGCCCAAAAAGCCAGCGAGCCCTGCGTGTTCCTCAGAGAATCACACAGCTACAATAAAACATTTTAATGCATCAACACAGATGATTTCGGGACTACCACCGCCCATTTCATCTCAAAAGCACCCCGAGCATATCCGGCCAACTCGGTGGACCACCCTTCTCCGTCGCGCCCGTAACAACAAACGCGACAGAACCGCCCTTGTGACAGGGACGCCAGCACCTAGAAAAAACGGTAGCTGGCGTGAAAGCAGTGAGCTAAAATTGGAGCTGGCCCTTCGCCCACCCTTTCTATCGAGGAGATATCTTCCGATGACCAAGTAATCTCTGCTCAGCCCGACTGAGACGCTTCCCGTTAAATTCTTGCGTCCTGGAGATTACTATGCCTGTCATCAACCTCGTTAATATTTCTTTTTCCTATGCAACTGTCCCGGTGCTCAATGATGTCACTTTGCACGTCAGCGACGGTGAGCGCGCCTGCCTGGTCGGACCCAACGGGTGCGGCAAGACTACGCTGCTGCGTATCGCTTCGGGCGATCTACCGGCACAGCGGGGCAAAGTCGAGGGAACCGAATTGGAGCGCTTCGGGGTTCCCAACGTCGAACAGTTTGATGGTAGCGTCAGCGACTACCTTGACGCCGCGTTGCATCCACTTCGAGCCGTAGCCGACCAGTTTGCGGAGGTAACTTCGCGAATCGGCGAGGGCGGCGCACTTGGCGAGTTGGAGCGAAAATATGACCAGCTGCTGGCTCAGATGACGGGTTTTGATATTTGGTCGCTCGACGCTCGGGTGGCCGAAGTATTGGCAGGGCTCGACTTAATGTCTTTCACAAGGTCGGGGCGGAACCGGGAGCTGTCTCTGTTGTCTCCCGGTCAGCGCGGCAGGCTGCAATTAGCGGCGACCCTCATCTTGAAACCGGCAGTGTTGATTTTGGATGAACCTACCAACCACCTCGATGCTCAGGCGCTCAGTTTTCTGACGCAAACGGTCAATAGCTGGGGTGGTCCGGTACTGATGGCCAGCCATGATCGGGCCTTCATCGAGGACACCGCCACAGTGATTTACGATATGGACGTGGAGGTGTTCAATGCTTTGGCAAAGGCCGAAGGGGCGGGCGAAACCGCAGGTCTTTACCGTTGCGCGGGGGCTTACTCCGACTATCTGGCTGAAAAAGCCCGTGCCCGCGCCAAATACGTGGAACTACACGCTGCCCAGCAAGCCGAAGCGCGTAAGGTGCAAAGACATCGGCAGGCGGCGGGAAAAATCTCTCGTGGAGGTGTGCGGCTCGCCAGCGCTCAAGGCAAAGCGAAGAAGTTTTTTGCCGACCGTGCCGCCGCGACCGCCACACGTCGGATACGAAACGACGACCAGCGCTTAGACACCTTAGCGACGCGAGAAGTGCGCAAACCTCGTAACTATGAATTGTCCTTCGCGTTTGCCCAGCCTGCCAAGCGCGCCGGGGTGGCGGTATCTGTAAGGCTTGCAAGCGTGGAACAGCGTCTCGCGCCACTCAGTTTCGATGTCGTTTATGGCGAACACCTGCTGGTCACCGGCACCAACGGGTCGGGGAAATCCACACTCTTGAACTGGATAAACTCTGGGCAGCCCCCTGCTGACGCCTCGGCAAGCGGAACCATCACACGCGACAAATCGGTTAGCTTGGTGCCCCAACATTTACCGAGAGTCCGTGATTTTGGATTCACCACCGAAGTCTGGAGAGGGGGAATTGGCGAAGCCGGGAAAGGAATCTTGCACCCCGCAATGTGGGCAACCCCTATCCCCGAACTGTCTGCAGGCAACCAGCGCCGCGCACAAATCGCCCTAGCCTTGGCCTCAGCCCCTGCCATCCTCCTCATCGATGAGCCGACCAATTTCCTCGACCTCGACAGTATGCAGGCCTTGGAAGATGCGCTGAGTAGGTGGAAAGGAACATTGATTATCGCCAGTCACGACCGCTGGCTCATCGACCATTGGCGCGGCTCATTACTAACAACCAGATAGTTTCTTCCACTTCCTGATTTTGGTGCGAAACGTAGTAAACGGCGCGACTGTGTTGATATGTATCCACTTCCACACCGGCCACGCCGACGGGGTAGAGGACGCCCACGCCCGCTTCCCTGACTCGAACAACTCCGCTTCGCTCAGACCGTTAACCAGTTGAACTACTTCACCCAGCAGGACTCCAAATCGATCAATCAGATCATCAACGGCGATAGTTCCCCAAGTCTGATAAAACGACTCATACAGACCTCCCAGCTGATTCCATTTAAATCCCGGCGCTGGAGTTACCACCGTAGCGCCAGCCTGTTCCTCACGCTCCCAGCTCAGCAACAGTTCCATCCAACCGAGCTGATAAGCAATCATCTGACGGGGCGTGCGATCCACCCCATCAACCAGCTGATCCCAACCTTCCTCTGGTACTTCAGCAAACTCACGGATAAATAAACCACCGCGCTTAGCAATCTCAGCCGCCAACGCAGCACCCGACTCGTAGGTCCTCACCACACCCCCTCTCACAGAGCAGCCTAGCTCACAATCTATCAAGGTATTCTAACTCGAACACCAGTGTGACCAGGAGTAACACGAGTTCTAACCCGGTTTCAAGGAAACAGTATACACATTAGTTGATAATGATTATCGTTTTCATTTATAGTAGCCCTTATGAAACTAATGAAGATTGTTGCAATTGCGTCAGTAATGACTGTGGCCCTGGCTGGCTGCGGAACCCAATCCGACGATTACGACCCTAAAGGTCAAAAACACGACGACCACGGCGTGAGTTCCACAGGAACAGAAACCTCGGAAGCAATGCCACGCGTTATCGTGGCAACTGAGAGCGGGGTAAGCATCTTTGATGAGAACCTTAAGAAAGTTACGGATTTTGAGCTCACCTCACGCCCATCGTTGACAACGGCACATGACGGCCGTCACGTAGTGGCTAACCGTCAACACGACAACGAATCATCCATCATCGATGCGGGTGCATGGAAGCAGGAGCACGGCGATCACTTCCACTTCTATACTGGAAAGCCAGCACTGCTGAAAGAGGTTGTTAAGGGTAATAAGCCTGTTCACGTGGTGCCGAATCCGAAAGCCGGGGCGACCGGGATTTTCGCTGATGATGATGGCGCCGCTTCCCTGGTCACCACCAAGAATTTAGAGACAGGGCAGCTTGATGGTCTCACTCGTGTCAAAGCCAACTTGCCGCATCACGGCGTAGTGGTTCCCATGCCTGAAGGTCACTACCTCGTGAGCGCCACAGCACAGGAAGGCACCGCATTGCCCGACACTATTGAACTGCGCCACGGAGAGACTGAAGTGGAGAAAACCTTCACCTGTATGCGCATGCACGGCGAAGTTGCTCGCGGCACCAACGCCGCCTTCGGTTGCGCTGACTCTGTACTAGTTATCAAGAACGGCGAGGGTGTCAACATTCCTACTCCTGACCTTGGCGAGGATCGCGTGGGTACTTTTGTAGCTAATGCGGACTTTTCTACATTGGTCGGTAAAGCTGGCGATAAGCTCGTCTTCGTTGGTGACAATACCACCAAGACTGTCGGGGTGGACGAGGGCGTGAATATCTCGAATCTCGCTATCACACCTGACGGTCATGTGATTACACTCGGAACCAACGGCAAGCTCTATGTCTTTGATGAGACCGGCAGCCTTGAACACACCATGCAGGTGACCGGTGAATGGGAAAAGCCCAGCGGTCACGGCGGCATTGCCCCCGGAGTTGCTGCTGGCAACTACGCCAACGCTAACACTGTGTGGGTCTCTGACCCTCTCGCTGGAAAAGTGCACATGATTGACCTCTCTACGATGACCGAGACTGCCACTGCGGAGGTTGCGGGTCAGCCGACATCACTGGCGGTCACGAATGTGAGCTAGCCACTCGTTGCTCGCTATGCATGTTTCCCTAACGAACAGTGTGCCCCCTCTAGACAGTTGAGGGGGCACACTTTCACGTCCAGTCCAAGGGGTAGCCATTTTTTGGGTAGCCCCGGATCGAGACTATATGGGTGTAGATGCGCGCAGGGGTCAATGCTACCGAGTTCATGCCCTCACGATGAACTTGTCGGGATTCCCGACAGGTTGTAGCCTCCTCCAGTTCACCCTCGGCATAGATATGGCTTAATTAAACAAAATTGGGCTTAAGTAACATTGTGTCTATATTTCGGGTTTTTTCCAGGTACTACAGCAAAAGGTCGGTGCTGGTAGGTTTTTTGTTTTGTGGAGCGGGCGACGGAGGTTTTTTAGGGCGTTCCGGCTAAAACGGCACACCAGTGCCGTTTTTTAACGCCTCCACCGTTTTACTCAGCGACTCATGCGACTGCGTCGCTGCCGCTTAACCTTCATCGGATGTGCCTCTAGATCGGGCCGGACGGCGGCTTCCTGGATGGAGGGATCGCCTTGTTCGTACTGAATTTCATTAACGGTGGTGTGATCGGCGGCTTTGTCTTGACCTTGCAGTAAATCGTGTCGGTATGGCGGCTAGTCGTTGCTTAGAGCAAAACGAAGAAGGGGGAAAATTTTGAGTATTTTCTCAAGAATTTCTTCCGCTTGCTATCTGGCAATAGATTCGTTGACGAATAGTGCTATAATTAAATACTAGACATATAAAGGAGGTTTCTGCAATGCCAAAAAGCTATGCCGACTTGATGAATGATATATCAGCGGATGAATTGTATGAACGATTGCTGGCTTATGGGTTATTTGCCGATAAACTTCCTCCTATTTTGAGCTCTGTCGATTTCTATCATTATTGCCACAATGAAAACCCATCATTTTCTGATAAGTGGAAACAGTATATCTATTATGAGAGTGTGCGCAACATCAATGTTCCTCGACCATTGGGTATCCCTAACCCCATGGCTTATCAAAAGCTATGCCGTTGCCTTTCAGATAACTGGGATAATCTAAAACTGCACTTTAAGCAACAAACAGCAAGTCAAGATTATAAGATTAGTCGTATTCATATCCGCAAGAGAAATAATTCAGGCGCGCTCTTTTCCATGAGTTATTCAAATTGGAAAACGGATGGTACGCCAGAGCCGGATTTGCTTATTGGGAAAAGGTATGTTGTAAAAGCCGATATTTCAACCTGCTTTCCAAGTATCTATACGCATTCTATTCCTTGGGCATTGGCTGGGAAAGCTACTGCTAAGAAAAAAAGTAGAAAAAAAAGAAATGGTATAATCAAATCGACCACTATACACAGAATTGCAAGAATGGTGAAACACACGGCCTTTTGATTGGTCCTCATGCATCAAATCTCTTATCAGAGCTTATTCTTACAGTTGTTGATAAGAATCTATATGACAAGGACTGGCGTTACATACGAAATATCGATGACTACACATGCTATGTTGAGAGCATGGAAGATGGGCAAAAATTCTTACTTGAATTAGGCAGTGAGCTTCGCCAATTCGATCTAACACTCAACTTCAAAAAAACAGAAATACAGGAGTTACCCGTAGCATCCGTAGAACAATGGGTTCGGAAAATAAATTTTGCATCCATAATACAACGTAATGGAAAACTTGATTTTATTGGTGCCCGCGCATATTTAGATTTGTCAATCGATTTAATGCGAAAAAATAAGGGTAATTCTGCCATATTGAATTACGCTATAAAAGTGTTATCAGGACAGGAACTTACTCCTAATGCAAGAGATTACTGCATAAAAACAATCTTCCATCTTAGTTTATTGTATCCGTATCTAATTCCGCTTCTTGAACGGAATGTATTTGAGCCATTGTCTGTTGAAGGCAAGCAAATTGCTTCATTCTCACAAAAGGTATTTCAGCTCGGATATAATACCCAGAATTACGAGGCAATTTGTTTTTCAATTTATTTTTCGCTAAAATATAATTTTAAGATAAAAGGTATAACCGCAGATGCAGCAATTTCAAGCGATTCCTGTCTGTTTAAGCTTTTTGCTTTTTTGTACTACACCGCTCATAAAGACAGCAAAGCAAAGAATAAACTCAAGGATCACGCTAAAGCTTTAGCCTCGAACGAAGATGATTTTATTCGTAACTGGCTATTTGTATATGAGGCTCTGCCTCAAGACGATTTAGAAGGTGAATGGGAGCCCATGAAAATGGCTGGCGTTTCATTTATCAAAATACCTGCCAGCAATGACGCAACTTAATAAAAACAGGAGTACAGCCAACCGGACGAACCGAAAGGCTGTACTCCCATTTTGTATAACAGAAAGTGTTTGAAATCGATTCTTTTTTCCGTGTGCCAGTAACCAGTCTGGCACATGAGAAATCATAAAGGCACTTTTTGAAACTGCGGATACAAGGGCTTATTCTGCCGTTTTCGCACCCTTATCTGCACCGAACTAGAGCGCTTTGACCTGTGATGTGGACAGGCGATTTCGCACGGCCGGAAGCTCTGCTTGCAGCCGTGTATGCATTTGCGGCAGGTATGGTTTTACTGCCGCCTTTCGTTGTCACCAAGGAAGAACGCCCATTCCAGCCTCCATTTCTTGCTCCGGCTCATAGACAAACCTGCTCCGGCACATCACGGCCGAGCTTCTTGCTCTCCGAGGCCTTATGCCCGGTGCACTCCCGTTTGGCATTTTCCAACCGCTCCCGGATGGAAAGCGTCTCCGGCTTCGTCCGCTCCGTGTGCTCCTGCGCCTTCTCCGATTCCTCGCCGCGTCTGCCATTGTTGATGATGCCGTCAATCATGCCGTAGTCATCCTCCAACGTCATTTCCGCTGTGCGGAGGGGATTGTCCTGCTCCGGCTGCTGTGCGCGCACAGCAAAGGCTCGTGTGCCGTTGCCCATGATGAGGTATTTCCCATCGTCAGACTGATGGTGAATCCCATATCCCGCCGCCTGCATCTGTTCCCGCGTCATATTGGTCACACAAAAGCTGCCTCTGGGTGTACAGATTCGCTCCTGCGTCGCCATCTGATACGGCGTGGGAATCGTGACCTCTGCCGCCTGTTCCGGCTGCAAAAACTCCGGCACCTGAGAAAAGTCAAAGCGGTCACAGTAATGGGCGGTGTCCTTCCCGTCCTGATGCAGCACCACAATATCGGACACAGACAGAGAGTGCCCCTTGAAGTCAGCCGGGTGGTCGATGTTAAAGCGGGTATAGATGCTTTCCAGATCATCCTTTTCCGTCAGCGGAGCGGTGTAGACCAGTTCATAGTTCTTCGGCTTCACAGAAAGGCCGTTGTTTCGGATAGCATCCAGCGGTTCAAAGCGGTAAGCCCGTGTGGCGTCCCCCGGTTTCAGTTGGTAGATGGAAAAGGTATCGCCCCGCGGCTGCTCCTGTACCGCCTATGCCCGCTCCGCAATGTCGGCGGGCGTCTGCACATAGGCGGTCGCCTCCGCCATGTACTCGCGTTCTGCCTTTTCCGCAGAGGCCAGCATCTCTCAATGCGGGACTTGTCCGGGTTCTCCAACACTGCCTTGATTTCGGCGGGATCAAAGTCCAAAAATTCCTCATAGCCCGTGGCATCCTTGAATTTTTCAATCTCCGAAGGAAGATAGTCCTCCTGCGTTTGCCCTAGCGCCGCCAGCTTTTCGTCCAGAACGGAAATGCACCCTGCCATCAGATTTTCGTGGATTTCCCCCTTGGCTGCCTGTTTCTCCGGATGTTCTGCCGCATACTGCGAATCACGCTGCCGGAAAAAACTCGTCCTTGTCAAAGGCAATATCCATGGCCCAGAGCGGGCGACGGAGGATTTTTAAGGCGTTCCGGCTAAAACGGCACACCAGTGCCGTTTTTTAACGCCTCCACCGTTTTACTCAGCGGCTCACGCGACTACGTCGCTGCCGCTGAGCGAACCTGTTCGATTCCCGTCGCAGTCCGCTAAATGTTGAAGATGCCGAGCAAATGCTCGGCATCTTCAACAGAGCGGGCGACGGGAATCGAACCCGCCTTTACAGCTTGGGAAGCTGTCGTTCTACCGATGAACTACGCCCGCGGTTCAAACTACAACAGTATGCCACATTCTAGCAGCAACAGCCAGATTCACAGAGACAGGGCCTTTTCTTGAGTCATAAAACTAAACCTTGCTAAACATTACGTTAAAATTGGCCTATGCTTGCCACGCTTACAGGACTGGGACTCTCAGCAGCCGCGGGATTGAACGCTTACATCCCTTTCCTCATCGTCGCTCTAGTCGCACGTTTCACCGACTTCGTCACCCTACCCGCCGAGCTCTCGTGGATTGCCTCCCCTTGGGCTATCGCCATCGCAGCCATCCTCTGCTTCACGGATTTTTTCATTGACAAAGTTCCCGCACTGGACAGCGTCAATGATGCCATCAGCACCGTGATTCGCCCCGCCACCGGCGGCCTAATATTCGCAGCCTCCACCGCTGCTGAGGACTTTGAAGAACACTCCGCCCTTATGGCGCAAAATCCCTGGATAGGCATAGTCTTGGGCGTAGTCGTAGCGCTGACCGTTCACAGCGGCAAAACGGTCAGCCGCCCCGTCCTTAACACCACCACCGGCGGTCTGGCCGCCCCCGTAGCGTCCGGCGCAGAAGAAGGCTTTTCCTTGGTAATGTCCTTGACAGCTATCTTCGTCCCCATACTGGTTATCTTTTTCCTGATAATTATCATCATCGGACTCATATTCATCGCCCACAAGACCCGAAAATTCCTCGCCAAACGCCGCCAGAGGAAGGGAAACACCGCAAATCAGCCCGCCGGGAATTTGCCGGAAATCCCCACACAACTGTAACGATCGTTCAAAAATCTGCCGCTGTCCTAGGACTGCATAAAATCAGGGATTTCCCCGGGATATTCCTCCCAGTACGCCTCCGCCTCGCTCGCCAAAACATCCGACTCACCCCGGCTGGCATCATCGGCGATTCCCACCGTGTGGAACCCGGCCGCGTTGGCCACCCGGACCGCATAAACCGCGTCCTCAAATACCCAAGCGTCATCCGGCACGCTGCCCATCGCCCCCGCCGCCTGCAAGAACATAGTCGGCTCGCGCTTGTGCATTCCCGTCTCCGAAGAGGCGAAATACTGCGTAAACATCTCCTCAATCCCCAGACGCCGGAAAGCTGGGCGGATCAGACCCTCGGATCCGGAACTCACCACCGTCATCGGCACCCCCGCTTCGGCCAGTGCCTCTAGGAAACCCCTGGCTCCGGGCTTGAGCTGCACCTCCTCGAGATAGCCGGTATAGACCGCATCTTTGATACCGTTCACGACCTCACTGACCGTTACGCCCAACCCGAAGCGCTGGTGTACCAGGCGCGCCGACTCGGGCAACGTCATCTCAAAAAATTGCGCGCCCAAATCCTTATCAACCTCTATCCCCAAGGTCGTCAAGTATTTTCCGGCTGCCTCCCGCCACAGCGGCATGGTATCGAGTAGCGTTCCGTCACAATCGAAAATCGCGCCTTTAATCATGCCCTCAGGATACCTTCCCAACTTCCCTCCCGGCGCGCATCCTTTCCGGCCTGCACCACTAAACCGTGAAATACCGCCAGTTCCTCCACGGTAAATCCCTCCGCCCGCCACGCCGCAACGCAGGCCTGACGCGCTTGGCGATAGGTCCGAAACTCGCCCAAACCAGCTGCCGCCAGCAATCGGCGCGCATAGGCATCGAAAATAAAAACCGGGCGGTCATAGGCATAAAGTAGGATGTCATCGGCCGTTTCCTCACCCACTCCCGGGACTTGCAAAAGGGAGTTGCGCAGCGTTGGGGTGTCAATCTCACCAGCCCGGGCATCAGTTTTTATGTACCATTCGGTCAAGTTTTTCAGGTATCTCGCTTTCGCGCGCATGAAGCCGCTGGGTCGAATGAGGGTCTCGAGTTCGCACGATTCCACCCCCGCCAGCCGCAAGGGGTCAAGCAGTCCTTCCTTCCGCAGGTTCTCTAGGGACTTTTCCACGCTGGTCCAGGTCGTGTTTTGGGTCAGCACGCTGCCCACCAGGATCTCAAACTTCGTTTGCGCCGGCCACCACTTTCCCGCATCCCTCACATTGCGTTGCAAAATCTCGAACAGCTCGCGAAAACCTGAGACCCGCCCTACCACGCTTGTCATGAAGAACCGCCCGGAAAGACTATTGACCCGAAATCTGCAAGTCTCGTGACGAGACCATCAGCAGTCTGCCGCTAGTGAAAGAAACGGTGGCGCACTGTGCGGTGATTTCGTTGGAAACCCCGCGCGTTGAGCCGCGAACCAGGGTAAAGTCCTCGACCAGGTAGCGCGTCCCCGTCAGGGTGAGGCCGCGAACATCGCCGTCAAAAGGAATCAAGCCGAAATAGTGGTAGTCGTTGCGGGGCACCATATGGGTTCCCGGCCCTACCAGGGACACCATGTTGTAGCCGTCTATCCAGCGCAGCCGGGCGGGAGTGTGGGCGAATTTCGCCAAAATACCGAGGTTTCCCAAAGTATGGTCCAAGCGTCCCCCCAAACCGCCAATGACATCAATGTGCCGGTAACCGCGAGAATACGCCAAATCGACCGCCGCTTCAGAATCCGTAATTTCCTTGGCCGCGGGGAGAACTATCACTTCCGCGCCATCGCGGGGAACAGCGACGCTGGGAGGGTCGACGGGTACTGCCGCCAAAGCCTCGGGGGAGCGAGCGCGCCCGTCCGCGAACTCAGCCTGACCTGTCGGACGCGGCGAAGAATCAAAGTCGCCGATATAGACGTCGGGGACAATCCCCAAAGTTCGCGCCACGTCTTGACCCGAATCGCCACAAATTACCAACTCGTAGACCGAAAAATCCCAGTCGTCAGCGCACAGCGCACGCAGACCTTGCACCCCTCCGACCACCACCAGGCAGCGCGAATCAGCCGACACAGCGCCACCTTTAGCCGAATCGTCGCGGTTTTCGCACATCTTGGTCATGGAGTCATTCTAATCTGGCCCCCGCGAAGCCCGGAAAACATGACAGATGTCATCTAATTTTTGTGATTGCGCACACTACCGGCCCAAACGCCGGGGAGCAAGACTTAGATACATGAACACAACCACTACGGCTGCCCTGCAGCTCACTCATCTGCATAAGCACTTCGGGAAAGTCCACGCAGTGGATGGCATCGAACTTAATGTACCGACTGGTACAGTTATGGCTCTACTAGGGCCAAACGGGGCGGGGAAAACCACCACTCTGGATATGGTTCTGGGGCTCGGCGCACCGACCTCCGGACAGGTGCGGGTTTTGGGCGAAAGCCCGAAAACCGCGATTTCCCGCGGTCAGATTGCTGCCGTCCTGCAAACGGGTGGCCTACTCAAAGACATGTATGTCTCCGAAGTCGTCCGCTGGATTGCCGCAGCTTACGGCCGGGATGTTGATACCCCGGAAAACCGGGAGCGGGTGATACGCGCGGCAAACCTAGAGCCGATTCGCAAACGTAAGATTGGGAAATGCTCCGGCGGGGAACAGCAGCGGATTAAATTCGCGCTAGCTCTGTTACCAAACCCGGATTTATTGATACTCGACGAACCGACCGCGGGAATGGACGCCAACGCGCGCCGCGACTTTTGGGAAGTGATGCACGGTCAGGCGCAAAACGGCAAGACCATCATCTTTGCCACCCACTACCTGCAGGAGGCCTCGGACTATGCTGATCGCATCGTGGTGATGAATCACGGAAAAATCATCGCGGATGCCAGTCCGGCAGAAATTACTGCCCAGCGAACGCGCAACGTGTCTTTCCAGGTTGACCCCTCGCACCTCAACGCGCTTGCCGCTCAGATACAGGAACACTGGCCCCAAGAATCTGTGGAAATCAAAGACGACAGAATGTACCTTTTGGTACAGAAATCGGATGATTTCGCACGTTTCATTCTTTCTCAACCCGGTGTGAGCCACTTGGAAATCGTCCCTCCCTCTATGGAGGACACTTTCTTTACCCTGACCAGCAACTAAGGAAACCTCATCATGAACACGAAAATATTTGCTCTGGATTTAAAGCGAATCCTGCGCTCACCCGAAGTACCCATGTTCGTCATCGGACTTCCGGCAGTGATTTACCTGATTTTTGGAGTCGCCGCGACCTATGCCAAGGAAATGGTCGCCGACACGACTGCCAATTGGGCCTGGGTCATTATGGTCAATATCGCCGCCTACGGAGCCATTATCTCCACCGCCAGTTTTGCCGCTGGCACCTCCGTGGAAAAGATCCAAGGCTGGGGACGCCAAATCGCACTGACTCCCCTGAGTAACGGGAGGTACCTGGGTACCAAAATCGCCTTGGGAGCGCTGCTGGCGGCTTTGCCCGTGGCGGTCATCTTCCTGTTGGGTGGTCTCACTCAAGCCAAAGCGGAGCCCTCTGCTTGGGTTATCTCTGTCTTGGTGATTCTGGGTGGGTCGCTCACTTTCACCCTCTACGGTCTGGCTTTCGGGCTGCTGCTGCATTCTGATACGGCCGTCTCTATCGCCTCGGGTCTGACCACCCTATTTGGTTTCGGCGCGAATCTGTTTATGCCCCTGGGCGGATGGCTGCTGGATTTCGCGAAATTCATGCCAGGCTACGGTTACGGAATCCTCGCAAGATACGCCGCCACTAACGGAAATCAGATTACGATGGACGGAAAGCTATACACCGAAAACCTAGGAATTGGCATCGTGAACTTTGTAGTGTGGATCTTGATTTTTGCTCTCCTGGCAATATGGGGCTATAAACGTTCACGGAGGCGCGTATGAGCACGCAATCCACCTCCGACTTCACGGCGAAAGACCACGGTTTCAGCATGCCGCCCTCAAAGTCCTACGTTATCGTAAGCATCATCATGAGCCACGTGTGGCTGGGGTTTCTGTACTTTCCGATTAGTCAGGCACTGACCTTACCCCTGGGGCAAAAGATAATTTCCCTGATATTGACCACCGCATTCGCTCTGGCTTACGTAGCTGCTTTTTCACTCTCGTGGCGCAAACCAATCATGGGAGAGCGTAACTTCCGCTACTTCGACGGTCGGCACCGCCTACGCAAGAGCGACGCCGTAGCCTTTGCGGTACTTGTGCTGACTACATTGCTACAGGTGGCAGTGTTAGGACCGCTGAACTCCTTGGCTTTCCTGCCGTTTATCGCTGCTGCCGCGCCTTTCACCCTGCCACAAACGGTTGGCTATATTGCCGGAGCCTTGACGGTTTTAACCTCCTTCCTCATTCCCAGTTTTGTACCGAATGGTCAAGAATACTTTGGCCTCGCCATCACCACCTCAGCCGTGTTTATGTTCGTGGCGGGAATAACTTTCTTTATCGGTTCCAGTATTGAAAGCCAGCGCCAAGCTGGGACACGAGCGATTTTGGAAGAACGCGAACGTGTAGCCAGGGACGTACACGATGTCCTGGGTCACACCCTTACGGTCATTGCCCTCAAGTCCGAACTGGCCGGAAAACTGCTGGAACGCGACCCTGGGCGTGCCCACGCGGAACTGCGCGAGATTACCCACTTGGCGCGGGAATCAATCGAGGAGGTTAGACAAACTGTGGCGGGGCTCAAAGTACAGAGTATGTCAGAAGAAATCGCCGCCGCGTCTCAAGCATTGGAGAGTGCCAGTATAGACTTGCAGCGGGAGGGCAGCGCCTGGAAAGACCTCGACTCCATCCCCGCCGTGAACCAAGCAGTTTTCGCTTGGGTGATTAGGGAGGCCACCACCAACATCATTCGTCACTCGGCGGCTCGCCGAGCCACTATCAAGTTAGACCGGAGCAGCCTGACTATCACCGATAATGGAGTGGGGATTCCCCCCGATGCTGCCGGACACGGCCTGGAGGGACTCAAGGCTCGCGTGGAACAGGTCGGGGGAACCCTCAGTATAGTAGGGAAACGTGGGGTCGCAAGCGCCGCAAGCACCACGGGCACCGCAAGCGCCGCTAACGAACGGCAAAACGCCCTTGAGACCAGCACCGTAGTGGAGGTAAAGCTGTGATTAGCGTGGTACTGGCCGATGATCAAGCGCTAGTGCGCGGAGCGATTGCGGCACTGCTGGAACTCGAAGGCGACATTGAGGTAGTCGCCCAGGCCAGCAATGGTCGCGAGCTCCTCGATGCCGTCCAAACCCACCACCCCCAGGTTGCGGTGGTGGACATCGAGATGCCCGACCTTGACGGAATCGCCGCCACCAAAGCCATCACCGAGACTGCCGCCGACACCAAGACGCTGATATTGACGACTTTTGGACGTCCCGGATACTTGAAACGCGCCTTGAGCGCCGGTGCCAAAGGCTTTATGGTCAAGGAAACTCCCGCCGAAGAACTCGCCGCCGCAGTACGAACTATTGCCGCCGGAGGCACGGCTGTTGACCAAAAACTGGCCACGGAATCCCTTTTCGAGGGCGATAACCCGCTGACAGAACGCGAGATGGAAGTCCTGAAAATCGCGGAAAAAGGCTTGAAAGTCCAAGAAATCGCGGCTCGAGTGCACCTCTCACCCGGTACGGTACGCAACTACCTCTCTAGTGCGATTAGCAAAACCCACGCGGACACCTCGGCGGGTGCAGCTCGAAAAGCCCGTGAACTCGGATGGCTCTAGACACGCCGCCTGTGCCTCGGAGCACCCAGACTACCTAGGATAGGTAAGGCTTACCTAATCTTATTCTGATAGACTGGGAACATGAATGATGACTGCAATCTTCCACAAAGCGCCCGTGCCACTAAAATCGCAGCCGGATATTGGGTACTAGCGCGTGCCGGAAAACGGGTGCTGCGGACAATGTAGACTGAGGGCATGCCGCAGCGCCGTGAATACTGGGACTCCCGTCCTCTGTCCACTCCCTTGGGTTGGATGTATCTGGCGGCCAGCGAGCAGGGGTTGACGCGGTGTGTGTTAGGTGAAAATCCGACTAAAACGCACGCTCCAGGCAATAGTCTCCATACAAATACCGCACATCAGGCGCCTGAACTTAACGGACGCATCGCGACTGAATGCCCTATTCCCGGGATGCCAACTGCTGCTCGCAATCTTTGCAATCTGACAAGAAGCCAGCTTGAGGAATACTTTGCCGGCACCCGCCGCAGCTTCAGGATTCCGCTCGACCTGTCCGGCAGTGAGTTTCGCCGTCGTATCTGGCAGACCTGCGCCGCTATTTCCTACGGTCAAACCCGCACCTATTCTCAGTTGGCGGTGGAGGCTGGCAGTCCTGGCGCGGCGCGTGCTGTAGGCCAGGCTATGCATAGCAACCCAGTGGTAATCATCGTACCGTGCCACCGAGTCGTGGCGGCTCGTGGTCTGGGAGGATACGGGCCCGGGATTGAGATTAAACAATGGCTTTTGGACTGGGAGAGACAGCACGGACGCTAAAAACCTTGGCGGTTTCCCAGATGACC
This sequence comes from uncultured Mobiluncus sp., assembly GCF_947254095.1. Taxonomy (GTDB): domain Bacteria; phylum Actinomycetota; class Actinomycetes; order Actinomycetales; family Actinomycetaceae; genus Mobiluncus. Next base: position 44,390 of record NZ_CAMYBV010000007.1, on the reverse strand, counting down.
ACTTCCGCAGAGGTCTCGGCACGCCGGCGGGCGCAGCCCGAAAAGCCCGTGAACTCGGATGGATCTAGACACGCCGCCTGTGCGTCCGAGCACCCAGACTATCTAAAATAGGTAAGGCTTACCTAAGCTTATTCTGATAGACTGGGAACATGAATGATGACAGCAATCTTCCGCAAAGCACCCGTGCCACTAAAATCGCAGCCGGACATTGGGTATTAGCACGTGCCGGAAAACGGGTACTACGTCCCGGAGGACTCAAACTTACCAACCGGATGCTCCAAGCAGCTGATATAACAGGAAAGAGAGTTGTAGAGTTTGCGCCCGGATTAGGCAAAACAGCCAAAATTATTATTGATGCGCCGGTCGAGTCCTATACAGGGGTAGATCAAGACCCGGACGCAGCCCAGCGGGTGCGAAACATCGTTGCAGACAGCGGCGGCAGAGTGGTACAGGCAGACGCCCAGGATACCGGTTTGGAGTCGCAATCGGCCCAGGTGGTGGTGGGTGAGGCGATGCTCACCATGCAAAGCGAGAAAAACAAAGAAAAAATCGTTTCAGAAGCATACCGCATACTAGAACCAGGCGGATGCTACGCGATTCACGAACTCGGGTTAACCCCTAACGATATAGACATGCAGCTAACGGATCAATTACGTAAGCGTCTTGCACAAGCTATTCGCGTGAACGCTCGTCCCCTCACCGAAAATGAATGGCGCAAGGTACTGGAAAATGCTGGTTTCGTTATTGAATGGGTTGGTTTTGAACCCATGGCTCTGCTGTCGCCACGGCGTAACCTAGCTGATGAAGGTCTCAAGGGAGTGTTGCGGATACTCAGTAATGTTCTACGCGATCGAGAGTTACGGGCGAGAATTTTAGAAATGCGAGCCACATTTAAGCACTACCGTAAGAATCTAACCGGAATTGCTATAATAGCTCGTAAACCCGGTAATGGTAATGAAGGTCAGAGGTGATTCATATATGGATTCAAAAGAAGAATTGGTTACTGCCGGTCTAGGATATATAGATAAACTTGCGGAACGAATTGAGTATTCCCCGAACTCTACTGTTTCTAAAACCCTGATGCGTGCAGAAGGGGTAAATGTTGTGCTATTTTCCTTCGACAGCGGCGAAGAACTATCAGAGCACACCGCTGCTATGCCGGTGATCGTGCAAACCCTGGAAGGGGAAATTGAAATCACCGCCGACGGCAAAACTGTAAAACTGCTTCCCGGCGGAATGGTGCACTTTTCTACCCGCTTACCACACGCAGTTAAAGCTTTGACTCCTGCAAAAATGGTTCTCTACATGCTCAGCGAGCAGGATAAATAACACCCTTTAGGTATCCGACGATACGAAAGCACTAAAATCAAGAAACTACAGCGTCACTATTGCGCCGTTTGCTTTTGATCAGCGGCACGAGTGGCGGTGAACAGCGAGTTGCGCAGCTCCTCCATTGCGTTATTGACCCCGCCGGGGTTGGACGGCAGCATCAGCGTCTGGGTGTTAGAGGCTTTCGCGACTTCCTGTAACGTATCGAAGTACTGGGTCAACAGCAGCATTTCTTGGGCTTCCGAACCAATCCCGGCATCGCGCAGGGATTCATACTGGCTGACCAGACCGTCCACGATAGCTTTGCGCTGAGCGGCGATACCTTCACCTTGCAGGCGCTTGTATTCCGCGTCGGCCTCAGCCTGTTTCACAATCTTGATTTTTTCGGCCTCAGCCAGGCTCACTGCTGCCTCGCGCTCCCGCTGGGCGGCGTTGATTGAGTTCATGGACGCCCGCACGGTCGGATCGGGGTTAATGTCAGTGACCAAAGTATTAATAATCGCAAAACCGTAGGCGTTCATAGCCGTAGCCAAGGTCGTCTCGACGTCTTGGGCAATTTGGTCCTTGGAAGAAAACGCCTCATCCAAGTCCAGTTTGGCCAGGGAGGTACGCACCCGGTCGTAAACGTAGGACTGAATCTGACGTTCTGGATTGGCCAGGCGATAGTAGGAATCAACCACGTTTTGAACCTGGTACTGCACCGAAACCGGAATCGTGACGAACACGTTGTCTTTCGTTTTGGTTTCCACTACGGAATCCAGCTGCATGATGCGCAGTGGAACTTTTTTCGCAATCTGATCCACGAACGGAATCTTTACCCGCAGACCGGGCAGAGCGACCTTGTGAAACTTACCAAAACGCTCAATCACGTAGTTCGTCTGTTGCTTCACCACAAAGAACATCCCGCCCGCGATGAGCAACACTAAGATGACGAGGGCGATAATCGACATCCCAAAAAGACCCCCGACAAAAGCCAAAAATGCTTCCATTTGCAAACCCTTTCAATCAACAAAAACCTAACCTTACAACCAACTTTAGCGCCTCACTTGCGTGATGGAAACTCGAAAATCCTGGTACCGACCCAGAACTGGACGAACATCATCACCACCATCAAACCAATCGTGGCAGCGAACGCCCAGGGTCCCAGAAAGAGGGTCATGGCGTAGGTGATTCCGCCGTACGCCACCAGCGCGGCAGCGGCGAGGGTGTCGGCTACGTTCAGAGCTGCGGAGACTTCGCCGTGGCGCTGGGGCGGGGTCAAGGAGAGGGCGTGGACAGTGGCCAGCGGGAAAATCAGGCCTTGACCCGAACCGGCGATGGCCCATCCCACCAGCACAAACCAGGGGCTGAAACCGGGCAAGACCGCCAGGAGCACCACCAGGGTGCCCGAAATTTGGATGATGGGACCGATGATAATCAGCCAGCGGCGGTGCGCCGGATCCACAATCCGGCCCTGAATCCATGAGCTAAATGCCCAGGTCATTGACGAAACCGTCATTGACAGGCCGGCCATGGTCGGTCCCCAACCGTGAATTTCTTTCAGCAGCAGGGGCAGGTAGAGGTCTACGGTGACGAAAGTGCCGTTCAACAGTCCGCGCATCGCCACGGTGGCGGGGACGCCACGCACCGCTAGGAAAGTGCCGGGAGGCAGAATGGGGCGAGCCGCAAAGAACAGCGCCAGGGTCAGGATGAGAGCGGAAATGATGAGCAGCGGAGAGACCGTTTCACGTTCCACCCCGGAGATAACTTGCAGGGCACCAATCAAGATGCCGCTAAAGATGGAACCCCAAAGCAGACTGGGAGAGGGACGAAACGGCACCGGGTCATGCAGCGGAGGAAATTGGCGAAATTTTGGCCACACTACCGGAAAAAACACCAGAAATAGGATTGGGCAAATTCCGAAAACGAAACGCCAATGCACATAGTCCACCAGGAATCCCGCCACCAGCGGGCCGACCAGGGAAGGCACCACCCAGGCGATGGCAAAGACCGCAAAAAAAGCCGGCTGCTTGTGCGGTAATACGTAGGAGCCCACCATCACGTAGAGGGGCACAATCAACAAACCTCCGCCCAAGCCCTGAATCGCGCGTCCCACCACGACAAACCAGATGTTGGGGGCGAAACTCGCCACCAGCAGTCCGCCGGTGAAAGCCACGATACCCGTGTAAATTACCGGTTTCGGGCCTCTGGTATCGACCCAAGCTCCGGCCAGGGCGGTGGTGATTAACTGGGTGGACATGGAGATTCCGGCCGCCAGCGCGAACAGATTTTTACCGTCTAGGCGGTCCACGATGAAAGGCATGGCTGTGTTCACCGCGATTGCTTCAAAAGCAACCAAGGTAATCATCCCGGTAGCGATGATTTTAAACCAGGCTGCTAGGTAACCGCTGAGATAGTTATTTCCCTTGTCCTCAGCTGACTTCTGGTTGCGTCCCGATGCTTCCACGCCGTCCACGGATCTACTCACTCCCTCATCACTCAAAAAATCTCCCTGCCGGAACCCTAGGTTAAGGCTCCGACAGGGAGTTGGCAAAAAATATTCGGTCTCCCCAGATTACAGATCAGAGGCCTTCAAGTAAGGCTGGTAGCGGTGGCATTTCACCGGAATCTGCCAGGACAAACGATCCTCTTGCAGCTCTTTCAGCACCAGCTGCAGCGCCACATCACTATAGGTCATGTTTTGGTGTCGATGCGCATCCGCCGGGCACACGTCTTGGAGCACCACGTTATTTACGTTGCTGCCTTCCAGGAATTCGCTGGTGTAGGGGGTGACGACCGTGTCTAACTTGGTGGTAATCACGGTGTAGTCGATGTTCGGGTAAACTTCAATACCATCGTTGAGCTGGTTAAAGAACCCCGAACCAACCAGCTGCTGCATTAAACCGGTCTGGTTGGAACTGTGAAACACTTTGTCGTCAAGGCTCGGGATTTCCTGGCGCAGCCAGTTAACTAGGTTCAGCATTCCTCCCAAGGTCGTGCCGTGGTTGTTCGGGGTCAGGCCAATGAGCTGGTCGACTTTCTGGTCCCCGCCGTACCACTTGATGTAAGCCCGCGGCAGCGCTCCACCGCCTTGGGAATGGCCCACCAAGTCAACCTTTGTGGCGCCGGTAGCCGCCAAGACCCGATCCACAAAGCCGGCCATAAACGCTGCGCTTTGCTTGATGTCGCCGCTGAAGGCTTTTGAATCGTTGATGACGGTTTCGCCCTTAGCGTTCTTTGAGGTCGCAGGGTTGTAGTTAAACGTAAATACGCAGTAACCTGCCTGTTTCAAGCGTGGAGACATGTAAGACCAGGCTCCGAAAGCATCATTGCTGGTACCCGGAATTAAGACGACCGGTTCCGTGCCTGGGGCTGGCTTGCAGTTGAAATCATTAGCGCCCAAAGGCGTCATCCCCGGATGCAAAGCGGCCTGGCTCAAACCCACCATTGCCGTGTGATAATCAGGGCCATATCCATTGGCGGGGATTCCTCCCGGGGAACTTGGGGCTTCAATGCCACCAATATTGTCAATAGTGGGACCCGCAGGAGCCGGAAGAGCCAGAGCCGCATTGGCGCTCAGACCCAACCCTAGAAATGCTGCCCCAGCTGCCGCCGCGATACGAGTTAGCTTCTTCAACTCTGTCTCCTTCTCAGTTTGGATTGTCACAAGTTTCCAGGGACTGTTTTTCGTGCTGAGGCGGTTTTCCCGCCGAGCCCACTCTGCCAGTTCCTTGAATAAATCCTAAAAGGAACCTGAAAGAAAAACAACTCTTTGTTCCTGACAAACAGAGAATATTTTTCCTAGTCAGGACGGGTTCAAAAGCGCGACTGGGCAGGTTCGCGCCGCCGCAAACCCTCCCGCACTCACTTTCCGCCGTCGTGGGTGGGTTTCCAGTGAGAACCGACCGTCCGGGTGTCCCCCGTGACAATGGTCAGGTCGTTACGTATGTTTGAACCGGTCAACATACCGCGAGCTATCGGGATTAGTTTATGAGCCACCGCTATCCGCACCAGCGGCACAATCAGCTCGGCGGCGTGAGCGGGGACTCGTCCGATATACGTTTTCTTGTCGAGATAGGCGCCCAAGCCACCGTCGTCCTCCCGTATCCACAGAGCCACCGGCACCGTCTTGCCAGTAGAAATATAGGGATGGAGCGGACCGATGTGTTCATCGTAGTCCTCCAAGGGGATTTCTTCCCCCGGGGGTAAAATCGTGAAAGCTTTTTTCGGGAACATATTGACCGGACCTACCCCGCCTACGGGAGGTAAACTCAAGGTCACCCGGTTTGCCAACCGCGACTTGGTGCGTTGAGCCCACAGGTGGCAAGGCACCACCAGATTGAGTTCTTGGGAATCCAAGCCATTGAGTTCCACCACGTATTTGCCAGCGGTAGCGTGATCCAAATAGCCCACGAAGTGGCCTTGCACCCACACGCAGACGGCCGCGTAATCATCAGGATTGTTCCGGTCACGCACCAGGTAAGCCCAGTCGTCAAACTCCGCGCCATGAATATCGTCAACGTTGTATCCGGCGAACAGCGCCGCGAAATCGTCTTGCAGCTCCAGCGAGTCCTCGACAGTGGCAAACGTTGACGGCGCTTCCCACCCGGCAAAACTTTTGACATATGGACGGACTGGACCGCTCGTAACAGGCCTACCCTTAGAAAACAACCCCACGCCGTTCCCCTTTCGCTAGTTTTACCTGCATTCTTTACGTTTTTACGCGGTGAACCTAGTTTCAAGCATAACCAAAAACGTTACGCTCCAAGCCTGGTTGACGGCCTTTCCCGAAGTTTCCTAAGGAATTCCGAGGCGTTTGCCGCCAGTTTCGAGGTGTATTCAGTTGACTTCCTGGCAGTTTTTCGGTGCCCGCGGATAGTGTCCCAAGTTGCCATCGCTGAGGTTATCTTTCGAGAGCGCACCTTGGAACTGTTCGCCCAGCAAGACGTTAATCTCTGAGCCGCGATTCAAGTCAATCCTGACGTCGGCTTCCGGCAGCGCCCGCGCCAACGAAAACGCTTTTGCCACATTGGCCTTGCTGGTATTAATCCGGGCTGCCCCGGCGTAGGAATCCGGCGAGTTACCAACCGTATTGACCTTGACTCCAAAGTCTTTCAGCCGCTGTGCCGTCTGCGTAGCCAGACCGTTTTGGGAAGAACCGTTGAATATATTTACCGTCACCCCTTGCAGGGAAACCGGCTTTCCTTTCGGGGGGCACGGCGGCACTTTCGCCTTGGCCTCCTCGGACAAAACGAAAGAATTACCGAAAGGCAGGGACACTAAACCCATAGCAAAAGGTAGGGAAACCACCAAAACCGCCGCCATCGCCAGAACTATCCAGCCAAAAATCACGGTTTGGCGCGCCAGAGTGTGACGCCGCCGCTTGGCGCGTATTTCCTGAGATTCACCCTGGCCTATCAGGTCCTTCGCTTCAATCCTGGGCATCGCTTCTTCCTTGCGCGTCTCGCAGTTCTTGATCCGCGTGACGCTTCGAGTAGGCCTCCGAATGCAATTCCGTTCCAGCCGGGGCGGAAGCCGGGGAGGCTTGCTCCAGCTTGGTGCCACGAACGTTAGAAATCGCCCGCATGACGTGATACATGATGATGGCACCGAAAGAACCCATCGCGATACCCTCGAACTTTACGTCACCAATGACCAAGGTGTAGTTCGCGATAGCCATCACCATCGCCACCGCGGCCGTATTCAGGTTCACCGGGTCAGCGAAATCTACCTGGTTCTGAACCCAGATACGCACCCCCAGCATCCCAATCATGCCGTACAGAATCGTCGCGGCTCCGCCCAGAACCCCCGGCGGAATGGTGGCGATAATCTCACCAAACTTGGGCAGCAAAGACAGGGCCAAAGCCCCGATAGCAGCAACGATATAAGCCACGGTGGAATAGACCCGAGTCGCGGCCATAACGCCGATGTTTTCCGCGTAGGTGGTCGTACCGGAACCGCCGCCGCTGCCGGCAATCATGGTGGACAAACCGTCCGCAATCAAAGCCCGCCCCGTCAGGTCGTCGAGGTTCTGACCGGTCATGGCGGACACAGACTTTACGTGTCCCACGTTTTCGGCGATGAGTACCAGCACTACCGGAAGGAACAAGCCCAGCAAGGCGGGGCTAAACGCCGGGGCGTGGAAAGTCGGCAGGCCCACCCAGTCGGCCTTGCTGATAGCTTCAAAGTTCACTTCGTGACGAATCACTGCCGTCGCATATCCGATGAGTACCCCGATGAGAATCGACAACCGCCCAATGATGCCTTTGAACAGAACGGTAATCAGCAGGACGGACAGAATGGTCACAGTGGCCGTCACCGGAGCCTGTTTCACGTTGTTCCAAGCCGAAGGAGCTAGGTTGAAACCAATCAAAGACACGATGGCACCCGTCACGATCGGCGGCATAATCCGGTCAATCCAAGTCGCACCCGCGAAATGAACCAACACCCCGACCAACAGCAGCAGGGCACCAGCGGAAATCACCCCGCCTTGTGCCAGAGCCATCTTGCCGGAGTCAATAGGTGCCCCGCCGCCGGAAACGTAACCGGTTACCGCACCGATAGGAGCAATCAACGCAAAGGACGAACCCAAATACGAAGGCAGACGCCCTGAGGTGATGAGGATGAACAGGATGGTTCCCACACCCGTAAAGAACAGTGTGGTTGCGGGAGAAAACCCGGTCAGCAACGGAACCAGGAAGGTCGCGCCGAACATAGCAACAATGTGCTGAGCCCCGATGCCTATGGTTCGCGGCCAGGTCAAACGCTCATTGGGCTGAACGACCTCACCGGTCGTGATGCGCTTGCCGTCCCCATGCAATTTCCACTTGAAATTGCCGGTTTTCGTTTCTGACATTTTTCGTCCTTCCTTGCAGACTCCCGGATTTTGTCCCTCTCATCCTAGTACGGCCCCGGGCGCGCAAAAAAACGCCTGTTGCGTTAGGCTAAACGGGTGAGCGATGCCTATGTTTCGGATTTTCCCGGCCTGGAAAAGGTCGACCCGCGAGAGGTTTTTTCCCGAACCGGGTACAGGGATTCGACACAAAAAATCCCCGGCGTCGTCATCACACTGTTTGTGATTGCCCTAGCCAGTTTCCTGGTACCAGTGTTTTTTTCAATAGCCGCCGTAGTCGTGGCGGTGCTGTCTGGCGGGATGCTGCGGGTGCGTACGCTTTCCTCCGAGCATCTTCCCGGCGATGGGCTGCTACGGGCCGCGTTCGGGCTGTCGTTCCTGTCGATAGCTTGGGGCTCAGTATGGTTCCTGGCTTGGATAATCACTAAAGTTACTGTGACTGTCGTCCCGTTTTAGCCGCTACACCCCCGACCTCAGTTCGAGGAAAGCGCTCCGTATCAGTCGACAAAATTACTCGTCGGCAGGCTCGTCAGGAATTTCAGAGGACAGCAGACGGCGAACCTGGAACTTTTGAATCCAAGTGGTCCACAAGATACCGCAAAGCGTGGTGACGACAAATGCAATAACAGCCAGCCAGGGTTGTCCCACCAGAGCGCGCGCCACGATAATGGCGGACAACAAACCAATGGGCATAAAAGACCCCAACCAAATCACCTTGTACCCGGTCGGATCATAGAAACGTCCCGAACCGATACGACTGGCGAAAGAGTAGGTGAACAGCAACACAATCGCCATCAACACGGTAAAGGCAATCAAGGAAAGAAACGCGTTCAAAGCGGACACGGCCGCCCCGCATACGCCACCGAACAAGGAAATTACCCAACGAATCCATCGGGGAATCGCTACAATCCGAGCCAGCACCTGTCGGGCGTGTTCGGGATCACGAATGGACTCCATGATTAGGCTGATTTCGTACCCGGTGTAATACGACGGGTGTTCGCGGGCGATGTAGGGAATCTCGTAACGGGCGTCCACTTCGGGCACTTCGCCTACGGCCAGACCTACGGCTCGCATTTGCAGGCCGTCAGAATCTTCGATTTCTTTAGGGCTCAGAATCGTCGCCGCAGCCATATTTGACACGGGTTGACCCAGCAGTTCCTTGAGAGACGGACCCGCATTCGGATCACCGGGAAGACTGAGGCTCCCCAACATTCCTTCGGATTTGTTTTCCCTCTGGCTGGCATCGCGCTTTTTACGTCGGGATGCTCGACCGACCACGGCGGGCTGGTCAGAACCCAAGGTCGGCATATTAAACGGCACCCGCGCGCGGATGTCTTGCAAATCAGGATACTGTTCCTCGGCGCGCTGCACCACCATACGAGGATCCATGGGTTGGGGTGTATACCGCGGAACCGACGTCCCCATGGGGGGGTATCCCTCGGGCTGCGGAACAGTTCCTGCCTGACTAAAATCAACCGGCTGGTTTTGAGCCGGGTATCCAGGATATTGGGGATATTCAGAACCGCTGGGAGCAGGCCCCGAGCCACCGGAGAAAGGCGGCTGAGCCATATTGGGATTCCCGTAGCCGTAACCAGCGTATGCACTAGGATTCAGGGGCTGGCTGTTCGGGTCATAAGCCGGCATCCCCATCGGTGCCGCTGGCGGCATTCCCATCACATCGTTCATACCATCAGGTTCCCCATTGAGAGGTACCGCCCCACCGTCGTAGGGTGCCGCCGGGTCGTTGAGAGGCACCGCACCTCCCCTGGGGACGTTGCGGGAAACCATATTGTCACTGCCAGCAGCGCCGTCGTAGCTCTGGAGAGGAACTGCCGCAGAATCAAGCGGAACCGCACCTGCCGGAGTGCCGCCCAGAGAAACCAGATTCGGGTTGGCATTTGCAGGCTTGGGCGCAGGTCTGCCTCCCTGACCGCTACCGGGCACGTTCACGCCAGTCATAAACCTGTAATCCTCCTTGAGCATACAAATACCTGGATACCATTGTACAAGGTTGGAACAGGTGGGGTCGCGTGATTCTGTAAAGAAGAATTAAACTCTTCCCCATTCTTTAGGTCACTACCTTCTCGGCGCGGCGAGTTGGCCCCCGCCGTCCAACATACCCGGGCAAACCTCGATTTATGCAGGCTTCGCCCGATTAGTGCCCCAGCAGTCTCACCAAGATACCCAGCCGCAGCCCTGTCAGCTTCTCGCGGCGAACCTTAATTTGCCGAACTGACAATGTTTAGGTATCTTTTTATGGCGTTGTTTTTATAGACAGCCGCACAAGCGCGAGTGGCGGAATTGGTAGACGCGCACGGTTCAGGTCCGTGTCCCAGTGATGGGGTAGGGGTTCAACTCCCCTTTCGCGCACGTCTCCGGGATTTCCCGGTCTGACCCAGCGCCGGTTTCACGGTCGGTTTTGCTGGGTTTTTTCTTATTTCCCAAATGTTTATTATTCTTTCATTGTTAACATGACATCGAGGGAAAGGGATATCATGAACAAATTTTTCACTCGTGCCGCCGCATTTTTCGGCGCAGGCGCTTTGGCTATTTCTTTGACCGCTTGCGGCGGGGGCGGCACCGGTGACGCAAATGTTTTGACCGTAGGTGCTTCTCCCACCCCGCACGCCAAGATTCTGAAGTACCTGCAGGATTCCGGCGCTGCTGAAAAGGCTGGAATCACTATTAAAGTTCAAGAATTTTCTGATTACATCCAGCCCAACGAGGCTCTGAAGTCTGGGGACCTCGACGCTAACTATTACCAGACTGTGCCCTACCTTGAGGAGCAATCGGCCTCTCGCGGCTACAAGTTCACCGCCAGCAAGGGCGTTCACCTAGAGCCGATGGGCATCTACTCCAGCAAAATCAAGAGTCTCGACGAACTCAAAGATGGCGCCAAAATTGCCATCATCAACGACCCGTCAAACCAGGCACGCCAGCTCAACTTGCTGGCAGCTAACAATTTGCTCCAGCTCAAGGGCATGAAAGACATCTCGGTCGTGAACGTTAAGGCTAAGCCGGCGGCTAATCCTCACGGTTTCCAGTTCACCGAAGTTGACGGCGCTTCCGAACCAGCCCTACTTCCTGACGTGGACATCGCCGTTATCAACGGAAACTTCGCGCAAGGCGGGGGTCTGAAGCCCTCTGACGCTTTGACTTTGGAAGACCCGAAGGGCAACCCAGCGGTGAACGTCCTGGTGTGGCGTGCTGACGAAAAGGACAAGCTCGACGCCATTAAGAAACTTGACGAGCTGCTGCATTCTGACGTGACCAAGAAGTACATTGAAGACACCTGGCCCGATCAATCGGTCCTCCCGGCGTTCTGATAATATCTGGCTCAAAATATTGGCGGTCAAGGCTTTCCTTGACCGCCAATATTTTAAAATCTCAGTTCAGACCAGCCCGTAGAGACGATCTCCGGCATCACCCAAACCGGGCACAATGTAGGAATCCTCGTTCAGATGGTCATCCACCCCAGCCACGACAACCGTCACTTCCGCCCGGTCACCCACCGCATCAGTCACGGCCTTAATCCCCTCAGGAGCAGCCAGGATACACGTGCAGGTGACATCTCGAGCGCCACGTTCCAACACGTAGTTGATGGCCGCAACCAAGGTTCCCCCCGTCGCCAGCATCGGGTCAACGATGAAGCACTGGCGCCCAGACAGGTCGCTGGGCAACCGGTTAGCGTAGGTTTCAATCGCGAGGGTTTGTTCGTCACGTTTCATTCCCAAAAATCCGACTTCCGCGGTCGGTAGCAAGCGAGTCATGCCTTCCAGCATCCCCAAACCAGCGCGCAAAATCGGAATCACGATGGGGCGCGGGTCTGCCATGACCTGGCCTTGTGTCTTGGTGATAGGGGTTTCTACGTCAATCGTCTCTACCCGAACATTGCGGGTTGATTCGTAGGCCAACAAAGTCATCAACTCGTCCACGAGCTGGCGAAACATCGGCGACGGGGTGTTTTTGTCGCGCAACAGGGTCAATTTATGGTTAATCAGCGGATGGTCCGCAACATATAAGTGCATGGTTTTAACTTACCGCGAAAGCACCTCGCCTCGCGTGAAGTTCACTCGGGCGGTTAGAGTTACTTTATGGTTTCCTCCAGTGTTCCTTCTGTTCCCAACTTTTCCGCCGATTCCTCCGGGAATTCACTAGGCGGGGGCGCGGCTTACGGTTTGTCCCCAGCAGAAGTGCGGGCGTTGGATACCGCGTTTCATCTAGCTCAGCAGGCGGGGCAGAGCGGAGACGTTCCGGTCGGGGCTGTCGTGTTAACCCCGGAGGGGATAGTGGCGGGATTGGGGCTGAACCAGCGCGAGTGTCCGCCTTACGATCCCAGCGCTCACGCGGAAATTGTGGCGCTGCGGGAGGCCGCGGGCCGGCTGGAACGTTGGAATCTCAAAGATTGCACCCTGGTGGTGACGCTGGAACCTTGCACGATGTGTGCCGGGGCCATCGTGAACGCCCGCATCTCGCGGCTCATTTTCGGCGCTTGGGATCCGAAAGCCGGAGCCTGCGGGTCGGTGCGCGATGTGGTGCGGGATAGCCGGCTCAACCATCAGGTGGAAGTCAGAGGCGGGGTGGATGAACCTCGGGTAAAAGCCCTGTTGAGTGGGTTCTTTGGGGAGCGCAGGTAGGTTTCGGCACGGCTCGGTCAGACCGTAAGTTTCTCGACGACTTGCCGCAAGGAATCTTCGTCCCCCACGTTGCCCGGAAAGACCACGTAAGGAATGCCCGCCCCCAGGCCTTCTGGGGCGCTCCAAAGCGACACCAACCCCTCCAACATGGGACCACGCACCCAAGCGCGACGTATCTCCAGGCCTTTCGCCGCCACATCCGAAGACGTAATCCCCCCTTTTGCCACCACAAACTGCGGTTTCACCCTGCCGATGACTCCCTGCACGACGCGCACCACCGCTTGTGAAACCAGGCGGGCAATGCGCAGCGAATCGGCCTGGTCCTGGCCTTTTACCAGGTTTCGGGAGGTGTAAACCACTACTGAACCGCTCTCTAAGGCCCGGCAGACTTCGCTTACGACCTGCTGGATAAATGCGTCGGGGTTATCCTGGCTGATAACCGCCGCCACCTCGATTTCCACCTGTTTCAGAGGAACGCGTGACTCTAATCGAGTCAGTTGCCGGGTCGTCAGTCCCACGTGGGAACCCACCACTATGAGCCCGCCCGGAACGGGGGTCCGGCCAGACGTCGAATCGGGAATCCGCGTCAAAGCGATGTCCGGGGCCTGCAGTGGCCGAGGAATGTCTTGCCCCAGACGAGCCCGCACGAAAGAGGGACCGGTGCGATAGATAAACCGTTTCCCCTGTGCTTCGGCCCGCATCACCGCTAAAGCCAAGAGCCGCAGGTCATCCTCCGTGGAGGCATCGCAGATAAGCGGTTGGAGGTTTGAGGCGGATAGTAGCTTTCGCAACGACTCGTCCCCCGCGTCCTGCTGACGCAAATCCTGCAAGTCAATGCGGATAACCGCTTCAGTCCGGTATTGGCCCGCGGATTTTTCCTCGACCCACTGCGCCAAATCAGACTGTTTATACCCAAAGGTCGCGTCCTTAGCGAACTCGGATTGACCTACCGGAATGAAACCTTCGCTCGGTGAACCGGTATAGTGAACCCCGCCAACAGTGACGCGGCCAGCCTCAGGAAACGCCGGCACGATGATGACCCCGTCAACCGTTTGGCCCCGCTTTTCTAGCTCGGAGCCAATCGTGTTGGGTTCCAGCGGGAAATGCCCGCGCAAGGTGGAATCAGACCGGGAAATAAACGCAACTTCCCGCCCCAGTGTCGCGCCCGCACGAGTGGCGGCAACCACAATTTCCCGGTTAATCCGCCTAGCTGAATCCGGATCCAGAGACCGGGTATTGGTCACCACGTACACAGCTGGCGCGGCGGTGCCCAGAGCCCAGAGAAAATCCGTTTCGTCCCACTTCATCAGCACCGGTAAGTCACAAACTGATTGGCTGCCAGTAGGGTCGTCGTCGAGTACCACAGAGAAGGGGCCGGGATGGTCCGCCTGGGCTTGGCGCACCTGAGATGCGGATACGGCAAGCGGCGCCGGCCATCCTTTCGTCAGCTCCTCCAGACTCACCAAGGCTGCCGGAGTATCGCTAGGTTTAGCCATAAACCCTCCCAAAATTGCGGTAGAGGTGGGATTTGAACCCACGGTGGGTTGCCCCACACAGCATTTCGAGTGCTGCACCTTCGGCCGCTCGGACACTCTACCTGGTCGCGCTTTTCAGCACGAGCCATGATTTTACCATGAAGCCGCGGGGGAAATCTTGTGGCGGTTCCACGTGCGCACAGTCCGGGTGCTGCCGAGAGTTTGTCTGGATGGTTTAACCTGTCAATATCGTTGCAAACACGGCAGTTTTCTGCGTTTGTCGTCTTGATACCTTCGCTACGCCATCGGTCGGGATTGGGGGAAACGTAAAAATCGGCAGAGTGTCCGAAATATGCTCTACAATTTGGTTTTCGGGATTTCCTGGAAATGACCCATTTGACACCAGTCACACGAAAGGCTCGATATGTCAGTCGACCGCGACCTGAATCTTCCCCTGCCCCCGGCTCGCACGCCGGTTCTGGCCATCATTACCGCCGCGATGGAGGACGAAGCCACGCCCTTGTGGGACCTGGCTCAAGGCGGGGGGAATCTGGTGCGTTTAGGCGCGAAAGGCACCCTGCAGCTGCTCCAGATTGAGGACGCTACGATTGCCCTGTTGACAACCGGAATCGGGCTGGTCAACGCGGCCAGTTCGCTGGCCACAGCCCTGACATATGTTTCCCCTCGCTACATTTTTAGCTGCGGTTCGGCTGGCGGTTTGGATGCGGATTCACAAGTCCGGGACGTAGTCGCGGCGTCGTCTTGCCTGTTTTCCACCGCCGATGCCCGCGAATTTGGTTACGCTCTGGGTCAGATCCCGGGAATGCCCGAACGTTATTTAGCTGACGGAGACCTGCTGGGTCGTTTTCATGCTCTGCCCGACCAACTGGCTGGGTCGCGCACCCGCAGCGGGGAGTTTCTCTCCGCTGACCAATTCGTGGGCACCGAAACCGCCCTGCAGCTGCGGGAACGCTACCCCGAGGCGACCACAGTCGATATGGAATCAGCGGCTTTGGCGCAGGTCGCTTACGGGGCTGAGGTTCCCTTCTTGGCGATTCGGGGAATCAGTGATTTGTGTGGACCCGAAGCGGCGGCGGAAAACTACGCTCGAGCCGGGGACGTAGCCCGCCTGAGCTTCCTGGTGGCGCTGTGCCTGTTGGGGCTGCGCGAACCTGAGGAAATCAAATAACGTCCGGTTTTCCGACGTAAACGAAGACCTCGGCTTCAGTGGGAATAGATGCGGCCCCACTCTTCTCTGTGATCAAGCATCTTTTGTGCCGCGGCTTGAGCTCCGGCCAAGCTGTGGTTCTGGCCCCACCCGCACTGGACTTCATTCGCAGCCGGTACCTCGGTCATGTTAACTACGTCAACCAGGGTTGCTTCCAATATCGACATAAATTCCGCTGGTTGAAGACCTAAAGTCATCGCATAAAATCCCGTTTGGCAGCCCATCGGCGAGAAATCCAGCAGTTTATCCGTGTGGTCACGCATATGCTCAGCCACACTGTGCTCCAAGGAGTGCACCACCGGCATATCCAGATGCTCTACATTGGGCTGGCAAAACCGTACGTCGTACTTGATGAACTCGTCCCCGCCGGGCAGAGTCTCCTGGTGTGCCACCCGCACAAACGGCGCCTTTACCTTGGTGTGATCCAGCTGAAAAGATTCCACGTTAGTTTTCTCGATTTCCATAGTTAAAATTCTATAGCTTCCCCGACACGCCGGCGACACGCCGAAGCCGTCATTTTTATAAAAAATTCTTTTTACACCGCTTGTGGATAACTACACCCATGTAACTTACCCTTACTACGTGGACTAACGCCGCTATGCACAAGCTCGTCCACAGCAGGAATCGGACTTGTCCACAGGCGGCAGGGAGAGAAAACCGACCACTACATATAGTGGTGGTAGACACACCCGCCCCCAAGGTGTAGTGTTTTGAACTCGACAGGACTTTTCAGTGCTGATAGAATAACAACGTTGTAGTTTTCCCTTCGTGGTTCCCGAAAACGCCGCGGGAGGACTACACACCGGGAGAGAGATGTGGAGGAAGTTTCGAGATGAGTATCACTCTTTACACGAAACCTAACTGTGTTCAGTGCAACGCAACGAAGCGCGCTTTGGACAAACAGGGTCTGTACTACGAAACCGTCGACCTGACCGAGGACGTGAACGCTCTCGATCACATCAAGAGCCTGGGGTTCCAACAGGCCCCCGTTGTTTTTGCCGGAGACGACTCCTGGTCCGGATTCCGTCCCGATAAAATCAAGGCTCTCGCCGCCGCGGCCCTCACGGCCGCCGCCGTCTAAACGCAACACCTCGGTCCGCCCGCTCCGCGCCATCGGCTCGGAGTTACGCACCGCGCCTCCGCACCGTCAGCGCGACCGACACACCTTGTGAATCCGCTAGAAAAAGCATCTAAGTAAGGCAAAACCGTGGGGTTATTGGTTTATTTTTCCTCCGCAACTGAAAACACCAAACGATTCGTGGAACGTGTCGGTGTTCCGGCGTTGCGTATCCCGCTGCGCCCCGGTCCTGAACCCTTGCTGGTCGACGAGGAATACGTGCTGATGGTGCCCTCTTACGGCGGCGGGGACACCAGTAAAGCAGTCCCCAAACAAGTCATCAAATTTTTGAACATCGAACATAACCGCAACTTGTGTCGCGGCGTAATTTCCAGCGGCAATATCAATTTCGGCGAAGCCTACTGCATCGCCGGCAAAGTACTTTCGGACAAACTCAAGGTTCCCTTCCTGTACAAGTTTGAACTGTTGGGAACCCCGGAAGATGTAACTGCAGTCAGAAAAGGATTGGAAGAATTTTGGGCGAACCTGCACTCTCAACAAGCGGAATCGGACTCCCCGGCGTCACCGGAGTCATGACTGACACACTAGAAGACGAATTCCTCGACGCTAAACACGATTACCACTCGCTAAACGCGAAACTGAACCTCTACGGCGAGGACGGAAAAATCCAGTTTGACGCGGATCGGGAGGCTGCTCGCCAGTACTTCTTACAGCACGTCAACAAGAACACGGTGTTTTTCCACGATCTGAAAGAAAAGCTCGACTACCTGGTCGAGGAAGGCTACTACGAGGCGGAAACTCTCAAACAGTACAGTTTCGAGTTCATAAAGTCCCTGTACGAAAAGGCCTACAGTCACAAGTTCCGGTTCCCGACTTTCCTGGGGGCGTTCAAGTACTACACTTCCTACACGCTCAAGACGTTCGACGGTAAGCGTTACCTGGAACGTTTCGAAGATCGCGTATGCATGGTGGCGCTGTACCTGGCACGCGGCGATGAACAGCTGGCCGTGGACATCATGGAAGAAATCATTTCGGGACGCTACCAGCCCGCCACCCCCACTTTCCTCAACGCGGGAAAGAAAGCCCGCGGAGAGATGGTTTCGTGCTTCCTGGTGCGCTTGGAGGACAATATGGAGTCCATCGCCCGGGGCATCAACTCTGCTCTGCAACTGTCCAAGCGCGGGGGTGGCGTCGCTTTGCTGCTGACGAATCTGCGCGAGGCGGGCGCGCCAATCAAAAAGATTCAAAACCAGTCCTCCGGCGTGGTTCCGGTGATGAAACTGCTGGAAGATTCGTTTTCTTACGCGAACCAGCTGGGGGCTCGCCAGGGAGCAGGTGCGGTCTATATCAACGCATTCCACCCCGACATCATGTCTTTCCTGGACACCAAGCGCGAAAACGCGGACGAGAAGATTCGCATCAAGACTCTGTCTCTGGGTGTGATGGTTCCCGACATCACTTTCGAGCTGGCGCGCAATAAGGAGCCGATGTACCTGTTCAGCCCCTACGATGTCGAGCGAGTTTACGGGGTACCCTTCAGCGATATTTCCGTCACGGAAAAGTACCGCGAGATGGTTGACAACCCCGACATTCGCAAGAAAAAGATAGATGCCCGCAAGTTTTTCCAAACTTTGGCGGAAATCCAGTTCGAGTCCGGCTATCCCTACATCGTTTTCGAAGACACCGTGAACCGGGCAAACCCGATTGACGGGCGCATCATCATGTCAAACCTGTGTTCCGAGATTCTCCAGGTGTCCGAGCCTTCCGTGCTCAATGAGGACCTGTCATATGCGAAAGTCGGCAAAGACATTTCTTGCAACCTCGGTTCCATGAACATCGCCAAGACCTTGGAATCCCCGGATTTTGCGAAATCCATCAACGTGGCGATTCGTGCTTTGACGGCGGTGTCGGATTTGACGAACGTAGAATGCGTGCCGACTATCCAGCGCGGCAACTCGATGTCTCACGCCATCGGTTTGGGGGCGATGAACCTGCACGGCTGTCTGGCGAAA
Source organism: uncultured Mobiluncus sp. (assembly GCF_947254095.1). Taxonomy (GTDB): domain Bacteria; phylum Actinomycetota; class Actinomycetes; order Actinomycetales; family Actinomycetaceae; genus Mobiluncus. The sequence goes on along the minus strand of NZ_CAMYBV010000007.1, from coordinate 25,799 downwards.
AACCGAATTTTCTACGGTTCGGACGAGGGTCTGGACTTTACGAATATGTACTTTTACGCCACGGCGTTCTATGCCCTCAAGGCGTCTCACGCCTTGGCAGTAGAACGCGGCGTCACCTTTGAGGGTTTCGAACGTTCCCAGTACGCCAGTGGGGAATACTTTGAGAAGTATATTAACGGGGATTGGACCCCAAAGACCGCCCAGGTTCGCGAACTATTCGAGAAATCCTCGATTCATCTGCCGACCCAGGAAGATTGGCAGGCTTTAGCCGCTGACATCAAGCGCGACGGCATGTACAACCAAAACTTGCAGGCCATTCCGCCCACCGGATCGATTTCTTACATCAACAACTCGACGTCGTCGATTCACCCCATTGCCTCCAAGATTGAAATCCGTAAAGAAGGCAAGATTGGCCGGGTGTACTATCCGGCCCCCTACATGACCAACGACAACCTGGACTACTATCAGGATGCCTACGAAATCGGGTATGAAAAGATTATCGACACCTATGCCGAGGCTACGAAACACGTGGATCAGGGGTTGAGCCTGACCCTGTTCTTCCCGGACACGATTACGACCCGTGACGTGAATAAAGCCCAGATTTATGCCTGGCGCAAAGGCATCAAGTCGCTGTACTACATTCGTCTGCGCCAAGCTGCCTTGGAAGGCACCGAAGTGCAAGGCTGTGTCAGCTGTATGCTCTAAGTCTTTCTGACTGCTTATATACGGGAAATCCCCGGTTGAGGTGTGAACCGCGTCAACCGGGGATTTCCTTTCTCAAAAGCGATTACTCGGGTATCTTACTTGGGTTGCAGAGCCTCGGAAACCAGGTATTGCAACAGCACCATCGGGGTGTGCGCCCGCAGGTCGACCTCACCACGAGAGTTCAAACAGCCTGCTGAGAACAAGAAGTTATTGAACACCTCCACCGCTTCGCCCACAGCCTCCGGGGTCGCATCTTGCCCCATTTCATGCAGCAGGTCCACCGCCACCGTTTGTGGGTCGTCTGGTTCAGCCCAGTCGCAGTAGGCGAACGCCTGTGCCAACGCCCCAATAATGAGACGCAGGAAAAACTCATCTTCATCGTTGTCGCTCAAAGCAAAAGCCACCATCGGCAAGATGGGCTGCGGTGAACGCAGCTGGCGGATACCCATCAGCGAGAGCATGACTTGGGAACCAGCCAAGTTAATCAGTCCCGACTTCACTGCCATGAGGAAATAGGCTTGCAAGGAATTCCCCAGGGACGTCGCAAACCCGTCGGGGAGATTGTCCATGTCTACCGGGGAGGACGGTCGGACGGCGTTGATTTGTACCAGGTTGTCATCCTCGCCCCGGTCAAAGCGCGACGAGACCACGGAAGGAATATACTGCCCAGCCGCAAAACCGACACCGTCGGAGTTATCCGTGAGGGGGCCTGAGCTGGGCAACACAAAGTCCAATAAATCGGGGCCGGGATGCCGCATCAAATCCACGAAATCCTGCATATCCAGACCCGCGCATCCCGCCCTTAGCTGGGACAAAATCCAGGCTAGAGGTCGGTTTAATGCCTGTTCCGCGGCCTCAACCATCGCGGAAGTTATCGGCTGGTTAGACAACTCCAGCAGGTATAAACCCAGCTTTGATCCGGGCTGCAGGTGCAACAACTGGTCTCCCAACTGCGAAACCGGCAACTGGGTTACCAAGCGAATCAAGTCCGAGTCGTCCACCATTTCTTGCCTTCAAAACACGTGTTGGTCTGTCTACGCATCCTCACCGTTGAGTTAGCTTATTTCTGTTTCTACCCTAGCCGCCCTGCGGTTTTTTTGTATCCTAAATTGAAACCTGGGTCCCACAGGATAGACTGGGAAGGTCAGTTTCGCGCGATATTTCCCGCTCTGCGCAAACCCAAAAAAACTATTGAATTCAAGGAGAAACTCGTGGTCATTGGGATTCCAAAAACCGTGCAAGCCATCAACTGGAACGACATCGAAGATGACAAAGATTTGGAGGTGTGGGATCGTCTGACCGGCAATTTCTGGCTTCCCGAAAAGATCCCGCTGTCTAACGATATTCCCTCGTGGAAAACTTTGAACGAAGATGAAAAGAACATGACGAACCGCGTGTTCACCGGTCTGACCCTGCTGGACACCATCCAGGGCACGGTGGGTGCAGTTTCGCTGATTCCAGATTCCCGGACTCCGCACGAAGAGGCGGTTTACACCAACATCGCGTTCATGGAATCGGTCCACGCCAAGTCCTATTCCTCCGTGTTCTCGACCCTGCTGTCCACCGAGGAAATCAAGGAGTCTTTCCGCTGGTCCGAGGAAAACGAATACCTCCAAAAGAAAGCTCATATCGTGCTGGATTACTACCACGGCAATGACCCGGAGAAGCGCAAGGTCGCCTCGACCATGCTGGAATCTTTCCTGTTCTACAGCGGTTTTTACGCTCCGATGTACTGGTCGGCGCACGCGAAGCTGACCAACACTGCCGACCTCATCCGCCTCATCATCCGCGACGAGGCTGTTCACGGCTACTACATCGGCTACAAGTATCAACTGGCTATCCGCGAGTCTTCCGAGTCCCGGCGCCAAGAAATGAAAGATTACACGTTCTCCCTGCTGATGGACTTGTACGACAACGAAGAGCTGTACACCGAGACCCTCTACGACCCGCTGGGTTTGACGGAGGACGTTAAGAAATTCCTCAAGTACAACGCCAATAAGGCTTTGATGAACCTGGGCTACGAAGCCCTTTTCACAGCTGATCAGGTCGACGTTAATCCCGCGATTTTGGCAGCTCTGTCGCCCGCGGCCGACGAAAACCACGACTTCTTCTCCGGTTCGGGTTCCTCCTATGCCATCGGCACCGCCGAGGAAACCGAGGACGCCGACTGGGAATTCTAGATTTATTCAATCTTGAATCCAACAGTCGGACCATGCTCTTTCATGGTTGGGAGTATTCTTGTTAGCAGTAGGCCGTTTCCGTACTGTTGCGGGTACGGCGTGCATTTACTTTGTGAATGTTATTCTGCGTCTAGCGTTCAGATTTGCTAGAATGCAGTGGTTAATATCAACGTAATCGAGGTGTAATTCTTGTCTCGCCAAATTATCTTGTCCCAAGAGGCCGTTGAAGCCGGTCTGTGGTATGTGCTTTCTCTGCGGTATCAGGACGAAATCGACCGCGAGCTGAAACAGTTTCCAGCCGACATGATTGATTACTGGGCGGCCAAGTTAAAGATTAACCCCCGCATGGAGACTGAACTGGCTGAGGTTCTGGCCGAAGAACGCGAGGTTGTTAAGACCCAGCAGACGGCGGACAAAGAAATCGGTGCGGAAAAGGAAAACTATATCTTCCCCTCTCTTGACGAGGTCTGGCCGCGTATCGTGCTGGCCAAAAAACGCGCTCATGACCACCGAGAAACCACCATCCCCGCGGCAGTCTACGAGCGGTTGCGCACCCAAGACATCACCAGCCGGGGGGTGCGTTCTTCGCAGGGTATGGTGCGCTGGCCACCAACTTGCCAAACCATCACCAAGCGGTGCGGCGGTTCGTGGAACGAAGCACTGCACAACATGGGACTGATGACCTCGAAACGGGGACGTTCACGAGGCTCGCTAAAGTTCACCGATGAGATTTACCTGCGCGCCGGTGCCGAATTTTTGATGCACTGCAACGAAATCGGTAAAGCTGCCACCGTGGCTTACTACTGCCAGTGGGTGGCTCGCGAACGCAGGGCCGGACGCATCTGGCCCTCCGCCGCGGCGCAGCGTCAATTGCGCGGCACCTGGAATCACGTCATGGAATTGGCCGATCAAATGGTGAAATCCAAGAGCTTTTCCTGAGTTTTTCCTCTCCAGGCGATATCCTGAATCTTACGGTTCTCATTTTTCGATTCCATGGGGAGGCAGAAGTGGAGAAACTTCACGGCGGACGACGCCTTTTTCGTCTTTTGGGGGGCACCTGTCTGACTGTTTTCGCGCTGGCAGGCTTGGTTCTCGCCGGTTCTGGCCTAAGTACGGCCTACGGTCAAGACTCTGATTCCACCCCCGCGATGCAATCAGAGCCCACCTCTGCGGTCGTAGGGTTTAACCCCGGGATGATTATCTCTGACGAGGTCTTTTACAATCCCAACACTATGGACGTCAACGCGATTCAGCAGTTCTTGAACACACAAGGGCGTGCCTGCCGACCGGGTGTGGACACCGTACCCGGCCCCAATGGTGAACCGCAACCCGTCACCATCGTCTGTTTGAAAGACTACGTGGAAAGCACCCCGGATCGTCCCGCGGATGCCTACTGCCCGGCCGCCTATCAGGGAGCCGTGGGAGAAAGCGCCGCTCAGATGATTTGGAAAGTTTCCCAGGCTTGCCAAATCAATCCGCAGGTCCTCCTCGTCACCCTGCAGAAAGAGCAGGGATTGCTGACCCGCTCCGGGGCCTCTTTGAAACTATCGAACTACCAAAAAGCCATGGGATACGGCTGCCCGGACACGGCTCCGTGTGACACCCAGTATTACGGGTTCTTTAACCAGATTTATCAAGCCGCTCACCGTTTCCACTACTACCAAAAGCATCCGGGCAAATTCCGTCATCGTGCCGGGCGAGTCAATAATCTGCTGTATCACCCGTCTCGGAACCCAGATGGCTCCTACAAGTGCGGAACGACACCGGTATTCATTGAAAACCAAGCGACCGCGGGGCTGTACAACTATACTCCTTACACTCCGAATGCGGCGGCTCTGGCAGCCGGGGGCGGATTGGGCGATCAGTGCTCCAGCTACGGAAACCGTAACTTCTATCGTTTCTTTACGTCCTGGTTTGGTTCCACTGGTTCGGCTAGCGCCATACCGTCGCTGCGGATTTCGGGAACTGATCGCATACAGACTGCCGCGGGCATCTCCGCCCGGGCTTTTCCCGGTGGTTCTGACCGGGTTTATCTGGCTCGTTCAGATATGCCCATCGATGCTTTAGCTGGTGGGGTTTTGACTGACGGCCCGGTTCTGTTGGTTCCCATTGACCGTCCTATTCCGTCTGTAGTCACCGCGGAAATCAACCGTCTGCAAGCTAAAACGGTGGTGGCGCTGGGTGGTCCGGGAGCGATTCCCGATGAAGTCTTGGCTAACGCGGCGCAAGGACGTGAAACTTCGCGGATTTATGGTCCTGACCGGTACGCCACGGCTATCGCGATTTCTCACCAGGCGTTCCCGCAGGGTGCCAAGCGAATCTATATTGCCGATGGCGTGGGCGCCGATGGTACAGGTTCTCCCGATGCGGTCGTTGGCGGAACTCTGAACGATGGTCCGGTTTTGATGGTCAACCCACGCAGCCCCGAGACGTGGAAGTACGTCGCTTCTGAAGTTTCTGACCTGCACGTTTCCGAAGTGGTTGGCTTGGGCGGGCCTGGTGCCCTCCCGCAGGAAGCCATCACTACGATTGCGGCCGAATCGGGAGCTAACGTCTCCCGCCTCGCTGGGGCGAATCGTTACGGCACGGCGGCGGCTATCGCGGCTTATGCCTATCCGGCGATAGCGCGGCAGGACGACAAGACAGGTTCGCCGATTTTGAGCGATTACGTGGCTTATATTGCTCGTGGCGATAACTTCGCCGATGCTTTGGTGGCTGGAGCTTTGCGAGATGGTCCGGTTTTGCTGGTACCCTCCCGAACTAACCAAGCCCCTGCTCCGGTGGCGAACTATCTGGGCAGCTTGCATCCCAACACGATTATTGCCCTCGGGGGTCTGGGATCGGTGCATCCCGACACTGTTGAAGCTGTAATAGCTGCTACCAAGTCGGGTTTACGCTGAGAATTTCACCTGTGACTGGTTAACCTGGTTTACTCAGGCGGATAGGTTCCAAACGCGGTCGGCCCGCTCTTTCGAGCTCTGAACCAACAGCCGATTCGGTTCGTCGACCCGCCGCACCCAAGCGAGGGCCTGTTCCGGGGTCCTGCCGTGAAGTGTGTGACGGGCGACTAGGCGAGCCTGCGTTGCCTCCGGCGGTGCCTCCAGGTAAATCAGCAGGTCGATTGCCTCGCGAACCAGAGCCCACGCCCCGTCTTGCAGCGCCAAGTAGTTGCCCTCCGTAAGCACCACCCCTTCTCGCTCGACCTTGTAACGTGCTGCGATAGCTTGACCAAGTTGACGGTCGTAGCCGGGGGCATACACCACCGTTTTGGCATCGTGGGCCCGATCCAGAGCCATGAGGTAGCCCACCACGTCGAACGTATCCGGGCGTCCCTTATAGTCGCTGAGCTCCTCAGCTTGCAAGACTTCGTTGGACTTGTGGAATCCGTCCATCGGAATAATACCGGCTAGCAGCGGCTGCGCGCCCCAAACGGAACCATCCAGCAGCTTCATCAGCCTGGTTACTGCCTCGGACTTGCCCGCTCCGGGGGCGCCGGTAAAGCCAACCACCCGCAGGATGTGTCCGTTATCAGCCATATCCTTTAGTTCCGTAGCCAAATCGCTGAGCAATTCATCAAGGGTGCCTGAGAAAGTCTGGACCATGATTATCCTCGGTTCGCTGTGATTGAAATGGGTTCGCTCTCCCAGTCTAACAGCCCCAGCGTCTCTCCCGGCAGGTGGGTTACGATGGTGAGGTGTCCACAAGAATGTCTCCGCGTCCCTCCCCGAGGGGCTACCCGTCCGCGGGCACACCCAGGGGAGGGCGGCGCAAGGGTGGTGCGGTTCGTGCTCTTCTGGTGATCTTAGGGATAGCCTTGGTCGCGCTCGGTTTGGGCGGGGCCTTGGCTGCGGCGGGGATCCATTTCTTTGCCGATACTGGAAAACCGGCTGCACCAACGGCGACTGGACCGACGGCTCCCACCCTTGACCTGTCAGGATTTGACCCCGGAAACATCATCTCCGACACGGTTTTCTATGATTATCAATCCATGACCCAAGCGGACATAGAGAACTTTATCCGCGACAAGAACGCGGGGTGTGTGAGTCTCTCCACCCCCTGTCTGGCGGACTACACCGAGGACACTATCGATGTTCCTGCTTCGCCCCGCTGCGAAGGCTATCAAGGGGTGCCGGGAGAATCAGCGGGAAAAATCATCTATAAAACCGCCCAGTCGTGCAAGATCAATCCTCAGGTGCTGCTGGTGTTGCTGCAAAAGGAACAGGGGTTGCTCACGGCCTCTGACTACAGTTTGTCCCCGCGCCGTTACGAGGTGGCAACGGGGTTTGCCTGCCCCGATGGGGCGGATTGTGACCCGCAATATTTCGGTTTCGGAACCCAGGTTTACTACGCTGCGGCTCAATTTCAGCGCTATCGGCAAAGCCCCGCGCAGTTCCCTTTCCACACCGGGGTAACCAACAATATCCCCTACTCTCCCCATGCGAGCTGCGGCTCGGCGCCGGTAATTTTGGCTAATCAGGCGACCACGGCGCTTTACAACTACACGCCCTACCAGCCGGATCCCGCTTTGCTGAGCGGGGCACCCGGTGAATGCTCCAGTTACGGAAACGCGAATTTTTACAGCCTATTCAAGGCTTGGTTCGGGGATTCGCGTCGCTAAATAAGCCTATCAATGCAGCTAGTAAGCATTTATTAGATAATATAAGCATTTTATTTAGAGCGGGGAAAAACAGGGTGATTTCCTTATTTGAGAGCCAAGATTTGCTTATTTATGCGTTTGGCAGACACCTTTTCAACCGTGCCGAGTTGCTGGGCAAAGGTCTGTACCCGGTATTCCTCCAGCAGCCAACGCAGCTCCTGTAAACGGCGATGTGTCTCGGCGTTAAAGGGGCGCGCCTCCGCCGCTGTCACCGCCGTGTCAAAGGCCGTGGCAACTTCTGCGAACCGTGCAGCTAACTGGGCGTCACCGGCAGAGTTACGCCGAGCTTTATCCAATCTTAAGGTGTCCGCCCGCAAGTAACGAGCCAGCTGAGCCAGCCATTTGGCAGGTGTCCTCGCCAAGAAGTCACCGCCCATCAATTGGTTTACGTGGTTTACAATATCTGCTTTGGTGGCGGTGAGGTTAGAGCCGGTGGCCTCTCGTAAATGCTGCTCGAGTTCGCCTTGTACCTGCATCGTGGCAGCGACGGATTGCAGGATTGAATAGACCTGATCCTCAAAGCGGTCAATAGCCCATTCCTGCAGGTCAGTTAGGTCGGTATCGTCTGTTAGGGAATGCCCCTCCGCCTGGTATTCCTCCACCAATGCCCGACCCGCAGCGCTTTGTGCTGCCCCAATCAGGGCAGAAGTGGACGGGTAGGGGGACGCGGCCAAAGCCGCTGCTTCCGCTCCTCGCCACCGGGTCGACACTCGCGTCTCCGACAGGCACAGCGCTTGACTGAGTTGCTCAGCAAAATTTCTGGGCCGTTCGATTTTGGCTTTTTCGACTTCCTGTTGCGCCCAGACTTTGCCTTGTTCCTGGGTGGTTTTCACAATCAGGCGGTCACGCAGAGCCTGAAAATCGTCTCCCAGCCCCAGGACTTTCCCACCGCGTCCCACAATCGCGAAGTGGTTTCGCTGGCTTTCCTCCAAAGCCGCGTGCATGGCGGCTAGGTCTGTCGCGCTCAGTTCGACTTGGCGCACCGCGGCTACGCTCTGGGTAAAGATTTCGTCAAATTCGAGACGCTGATGGGGAGGCTCGTTTATAAACTGCTCAAATCGGGGCAGGATTTCGTCAACGCAGTTTGCCGCGGGTACCACGTACTTCCGCACGGATTTCGGCAGGGCTTTGACGCAGGCCAGCAGGTAATCACGCAGCGCTCCGGGAATCGGCCAATCGAACCCCCGGGAGTCTAGAGACTCTAAGATTGCCTCATCGATGATGATGGTGACCCCTTCTGGAAGGTCAACCGTGTCAATCTCACGTTCTTTAGTTTTGTGGGATTTTTTCCCTTTGTTGTGGGGCGGGACACGGTGATGAGCCGCTTCGGGGGTCGGTCCGCGTTTGCCCGAAAACGTGTAGGCCAGTGGCAGCAGGTGCTCGCCCGCCGGCCAAAAATCAGGGAATTGGTCAGCATTTTCGCCGCTATTCGGCACCAATAGATCCCAGGGGTATTCCAACCAATCCGGGTGCTCAAGACGCTGGTTCTTCCACCACGCCTCGAAGGCGGCTCCTGAGGTAACAGCGGGGTCAATGCGTGTTTCCAGCCAGTTCTCTAAAGAATAGGGATCGACTTCGCCGGGAATCTGGCGCCGCCGCCGCGCTTCGGCAGCCATCTCTATCCGGCGCTGATTCTCTTCCCTAAAGGGATAGACCGAACGCCATTCGCCGCGCACAATTCCGCGACGGATAAACAACTCCCGCGCCAGAGTCCGAGCCGGTGTCCCTTCCACCACCGTGTCTCGCAAAGATGCCAACGGGAGGGAACGATCCGCGCTGAGAACCATCCCGAACAGGCTGACGCGCTCGTGAATCATGGCGCACCCAAAACGTGTGGACCAGTACGGGTCGAAATATGTTCGCGTCAACAGGTAACGTCCCGCCTGTTCAATCCATTCAGGTTCCACCCGTGCCACTGTCCGGGCAAACAGTCGCGATGTTTCTACCAACTCAGCAGCCATGACCCAGTCGTAGTGTTTGCGGCTCAACCCCGAACCCGGCCACACCACAAATCGGGTTCCGTGTGCCCCGTGATATTCCCTTTTTGTCTCTGACCAGAACCCAATCTGGGTGAGCATCCCGCTCAAGATAGCTCGGTGCAGCCTCTCGACGTCAACCAGGTCAAGGTTTACTTCTTTAATTTCCCTAGTTTTTATCCCAACTTCGCGGCACATTCCGCGAAGTTCTGCCACCAGGTCAATCCACTCCCGCACCCGCAGGAAATGCAGAAACTCGCGGCTGCACAACCGGCGAAATGCGCTGGAAGACAGGGTATCAATCCGGTCTTGCAGGTAACTCCACAGTTTCAGATAACTTAAGAAATCCGAACGCTCGTCTTCAAAACGGGCATGAGCGAGGTTGGCCTCCGCCCGGCGTTCGCTGGGTCTCTCCCGCACGTCTTGCATCGCCAACGCAGCTACGATAACGACCGCGAGGTCAATAACTCCGAGCTGATCCGCTTCGATAAGGATGCGTGCCAAGCGCGGGTCGAGAGGGAACCGGGAAAGTTTGCGCCCCAGACGGGTCAGTCGAGCGGGCTTCTGGCGGGTATCCAACGCTCCCAGCTGGCTGAGTTCCGTCACCCCATCCGTAACGGAACGGGGCGAGGGCGGATCCAGGAAAGGGAAATCCGCAACTTCGCCCAAACCCAGAGCCGCCATCTGCAAAATCACCGCAGACAGGGAAGTCCGTTGAATTTCAGGCTCGGTGTAAGGGGGGCGAGACAAAAAATCCGCTTCGGAATACAGACGAATGCACACCCCCGGAGCCACCCGGCCACAGCGCCCTTTTCGCTGATTGGCGGAGGCTTGCGAGATGGGTTCGATAGGCAGGCGCTGCACGCGAGTCTTGTTTGAATATCGGGAAATTCGTGCCACTCCGGGGTCAATCACGTAAACGATACCCGGTACGGTCAAGGACGTTTCGGCTACGTTCGTAGCGAGGACTACGCGCCGGTAAGGATGCGGGGCAAACACCCGCTTTTGTTCCGCCTCGCTGAGCCGTGAATACAGCGGCAACACTTCCACCGCTCCCGGAACTGAGGTCCGCTGACCGGGAGCCACGTAACGGCGCCCCAAGTGTCCCTGCAGCGCCTGGGCAGTATCGCGAATATCACGCTCGCCAGCCAGGAAAACCAAAATATCTCCGGGACCTTCCCGGCACAGTTCATCCACCGCCCGCAAAATGCCGGTGACCTGGTCAATCTCGCCGGTTTCCGCCCTTGTGAGGTCGTCCTCGGTGTCTTCGGACGTGAGCACACCCGAACTATCGTCATCCACGTCAACCAAGGGGCGATACCTGACCTCTACCGGATACGTTCGGCCCGCGACTTCAATAATGGGAGTATCGGGCCCAAAAGCCGTGGCGAAACGTTCAGAATCAATGGTGGCGGAAGTAATAATCACCAGCAGGTCAGGGCGTTTCACCACCAGACGCTGCAAATAGCCCAGGATAAAGTCAATGTTCAAAGACCTTTCGTGAGCTTCGTCAATAATCAGCGCATCGTATTGTTTCAGCAGCGGATCGTGGCTGATTTCGGCCAGCAAAATCCCGTCGGTCATCAGTTTGATCTGCGTCTCGGGACCCAAAGTTTGGCGAAACCGCACCTGGTAACCAACCGTGGAACCTAGTGACTGACCCAGTTCGGAGGCGATTCGCGAGGCGACGGTCCGGGCCGCCAGACGACGCGGCTGGGTGTGGCCAATCATCCCTCGCGTGCCCCGGCCCACTTCTAGGCACATTTTCGGCAGCTGCGTGGTCTTTCCGCTTCCGGTGGCTCCGCTGATAACGACGACTTGATGCTGGCGCAGGGCAGCCAGAATCTGCGGTCGTGCCGCGCTGAGGGGCAAGTCGGAGGGATAGGACAACTCTAGGGACATAACCCACCTATTTTAGGCAAGGATGGCTCAAACTTCACCTGTCAGCGGGTAAACTCGCCGGGATGCCCCCACCAGCCCGTGAATGGGAGAGAATAGGGGGGTGAATAACCCGACGCCGAATCTACCCCCGGAGCCGACCGATGCCGCCAGTTTGCCTTCGAGGCCCGCTGCGACATCGGATTTTTCCCCGTTTCTCCCGGTCCAAGTGCCCATTTTGCCGTGGAAGAACACGAAACTTTTGAGCCAGGCTCTAGGCGACACGGTCTATGTCAGCTCCGCTTTTGCCACGGCCCTGCGCTTGGAACTACAGCTCGGCGTACCCGCCCAACGCGGTGAAATCGGGGTAAGGGTTCCGGTTGACAATCCGGATTCATGGTCTGAATTTTTTTGTCTGGGTGACGCTTCCCCCCAGCTGGGCAGGGCTTTACGTGCCGAAGTCAGCGCTCGGGAAGTGCTGGCAAATCCCCAGGCATTCTCGCAACTGGTGTCACGCTTAGCGGATAATCACTGGTACGGCATCGAGATTGAGGTTCCGGGAGAAAACCTCGATTCGCAACTGATACAGGTGGCCCAGCGCACCACCGACGCGGGCCTGCATCCGGTATTAAGTGTTTTGCCCGGAGCCCTACATTCTCAAAATCAAGGGATTATGAGCGCGTTTGAAACAATTTCGCTGGACCTTCTCAATGGCTACCAGCCCCGACGCGAACAGTTGAAGTATCTGGCGACTCAGCGCGTGGTCGGTAAAATCATTGACGCGAAAGGTCGCGAGAGAACGAACTTGGAAGCCGCTTTGGAGACCCTGGTGTTGATGCGTGCTCAATTAGCCAGCCATTCGGAAGTTGTCGTGGGAATCGCGGGGGATTTCGGTTTGGAGTCCCTCACTCTGCCGCTGCGAGAGGACTTGGATTTCGTGGCCAAAACGCGCTTGGCGGGGGCTCCGGAAAAGATTTTTGAAGCCCTGGATTTGGCTAATGCCCTGACCCAGGGCAAGACCACGGTGGCTTCCGCGTTCGTGGCTGATGTATTGTCCCGGTCTGGCAAAGCCACGTCCCTTCCGGTCTAGCTTTGGCGCTAAAGGCCGGCAAACAGTAGAATTGCCATGCAAAGTTTTTCGGAGGTGTGTGCAATGTCTGAGGGCAAGTGGCTGTTCCTGGCTGGTTTGGGGGCTGGAGCCGCATTGGCCTTGCGGATGAGTGAAAAACAAATTAGCAGCGTAAAAGGTTTTGCGGCAAAAATTGCTAATTCGGAGAGCGTCACGGATGCTCGCCGGGTGACCGCCGAAAAGTTGAACGATGTCTTGCGCACGCAGGGAGCTAAGCTCATCGATAAGTTGGCTGAAAACCTAAAGAGCCAGTTGAACGCGGGAGGCGGTGCCGCTTGGGCGGGCTTTGCTAACGCCGGAGGAGCCGGGGGCAATCCTCCCGAATCGTCAACCACATCAACCGATAAAGACGGTGTTACCCGCGATAAAGACGGTCACATTATTATTGATGGAAAAATTGTTGCCTAAAACCGAACCGGTGGAGAGGTTACCACAGTAGATGAACTCACAGAACCTCCCCGAACCCACACCGGAACAAATTAAGCGCTGGCGGCGCTATCTCGCCGAGGAACGTGACGAAGCCAAGATTTACCGTGCTATCGCTAAAAAACGCTCCGGCATGAATCGCGAAATTCTGTTGGAACTGGCCGATGCCGAAAAACGTCATGAGGATTACTGGTTGGCGCACCTCGGCACTCACGCCGAGCCGGCTCCACACAGCCCCTGGTATGTTCGGCTGCTGCAGGGGCTGGCAATCAAGATAGGCTCGATTTTCGTCTTGGCGATGATGCAGCGCTCCGAAGAACGCGGCACCTACGATGTTGATGCCGACGCCACCCCGCAGATGGCGGCAGATGAGCACCTGCATTCCGAGGTAGTGCGGGCTTTGGCAGCCCGCTCTCGCGCCCGTTTCTCGGGACGTGCCCGCGCCATGGTCTTCGGGGTCAACGATGGTTTGGTTTCCAATCTCGCTCTCGTGGCGGGTATTGCGGGTACCGGCGTTGCGCCATCAATAGTCCTGGTCACCGGACTGACCGGGTTGGTGGCCGGAGCCCTGTCGATGGGTGCGGGAGAATACATTTCCATCACGTCTCAACGCGAGCTGTTGGAATCTTCACAGCCCGACCCTGACGTGAAACAGCGTCTGCCCATGTTGGATCGCGCCGCTAATGAACTGAAACTCCTGTTCATGGCTCGGGGTGAGAAGCCTGAAGAGGCAGCCGCGCACGCGGTTTTGGCCTTGGAAGCCATTGATGCACAACTGCAGTCACGTACGCTGTCTAAAGCGGTTTCGCCCGACCAGCCACAGGACTCCTGCCCGGGCGAGTCACCGGACGAAAAAAATGTGCCAGGGGGCGATACCACCCTCCCTTCTGCGTCAAGAATGTCAACTGAAGAATCCAGAAAACAAGCCGATAATCCGTTCGCCCTAGCCTTCGAGGACACTCCCTCTGGAGAGCTCGAGGCGATTGGCTCCGGGTCTCAGGCGGCCGTGTCCTCTTTCCTAGCTTTTACCCTGGGGGCCTTCGTTCCCCTAATCCCTTTCCTCCTGGGACTCAGCGGAATCCCCGCTATTAGCGCCGCGGTCGTCCTGGTCGGACTGATGTTGCTGATGATTGGAGGAACCATCGGCATTCTGTCCGGGAAACCGCCGTTTTTGCGAGCCTTGCGACAAGCCGCTATCGGTATAGCTGCCGCCGTCGTCACTTACCTCTTGGGTCTCGCCGCCGGGGGCGCATTTTCCCTGTAAAACCCCCGGCAACAACGGTTTGCGCGTCCTGTCCTGCCACAAAAACACGCGGATTCTCGCTAACCCGCCATGATTTACCCCTCTGGGGATTTTACGGGGAAAGTTTCGCTTTGCCTCAGGTAAAATGCTCACGTGCTGAGTGCTATATTCTCTTTCGATGCCGGCCTGTTTTCCACAACTATCCCGGCAGCAGCACCTGTTTCTTTCAACGACATTTTACCTCAAGTGTTTCGGGTTCTCGACATTACTGGCGTCTTCCTCAACGGTATCCTCGGCGGCAGACTGGCTCGTCAAAAGCATTTTGACCTGGTTGGTTTCGGGGTTTTGGCGGTCGTTTCCGCTTTGGGAGGCGGCATCATTCGCGACATCATGCTGAACAACGCTCCCCCTGTAGCGCTGACCGACAAATTTTATTTGACCATGGCTTTGGCTGGGGCGGTGGTCGCCGGGTTATGGAAGTTTGATGGCAAATGGTCGCGGCGCACCCTCATTTTATTCGATGCTCTGGTGCTGGGGATTTGGGCTGGCACAGGTACCCAAAAGGCATTGAGCTTGGGGTTCGACGTGATTCCGGCTATCTTAATGGGTGTTGTCACCGCTATCGGTGGGGGAATGGTACGCGATATCGCCGCGGGCAATGTGCCGATGGTTTTCGGCGGAAGCAGCCTCTATGCCATTCCGGCAATCCTCGCGGCGTGCGCCGATGCCGCTTTCTATAAACTCGGATACCCCCTGACAGGTATGGTGGCGGCGGCTCTCATCGGTTCGACTCTCACCATCTTGGCTTCGTGGCGCCGCTGGGTTCTGCCCGAAACTCACGACTGGACGATTTCGATGACTCACCAGCAGTGGAAATCAGCGCAGCGGGCACGCCGAATCGCCCGCGGGGATTATCCAGATGCTAAGACAAAGAAGCTGTGGAAAAACCAGTTTTCCACAGGTGAAACCGAAGAGGATAGCGGACACGACGACTCCGGTACCACACTTGAGAAGTGAGCAGTTTCTCTAACTTCGAGGCGTCAACGCCGAGGCGCCGAGCCAGTATCGGCGACGTTGTCTTGATTGGCTGCGCGGCACTGGTGTGGTGGGCGCTATGGCCTGGAGCAGGGCCTAACTTGGCGAATTTTCCCACCCCTGGCCTCCACTGCCCCGCCAGTTCCGCCAGCGCGACAGTCGGCGGTTCCTTGCGGCAACTGTGTGCCTTGACGGTTCGTCAAGATGCTGGACCCAGTGGGTATCAGCGCGATATGTTCGGAGCGGGGTGGCTGGACCGCGACGGAAACGGCTGCGATACCAGGGCGGACATTTTGGCTCGGGATTTTCAGTCCCCGCGTTTTGCAAATAGCGCCAAGCCATGCCGGCTGACCGGGGGAATTTTTCACGATCCCTACACCGGTAAAACCATGCAGTTTGAGACAGCGCCGGGACGCAAAGTCCAGATTGACCACGTGGTGGCGTTGGGCAATGCGTGGAAGTCCGGGGCTTGGGCCTGGACGAAAGCGCAGCGGGAGGCTTACGCAAACGACCCGAGCGTGCTTCTAGCGGCAGACGGACCGGCGAACCAACAGAAATCCGACGCCTCCGCCGATGCCTGGATGCCTCCGAACCGCAACTTCCGTTGTTCCTACGCCCGCCAGCAAATCGACATCAAGTACCGGTGGAACCTGACGATCACCGCCGCGGAAAAAACCGCGCTACTCTCTGCCTTGGCCAAATGCTAGGCAAGCCTGGCGCAATCCGCCTTACTTTGCCAAAGCCTGAGCCACCACCTGTTTTGCTTCTTCCTGAATAGCCTTGAGATGCTCAGAACCCTTAAACGATTCGGCATAAATCTTGTAAATATCTTCGGTACCGGAGGGACGCGCGGCGAACCAAGCGTCCTTGGTGGTGACTTTCAACCCGCCGATAGCTGCGTGGTTGCCCGGCGCCTGTACCAGGCGGTCGACAATCGGTTCCCCGCCCAGAGTCGAGGCCGCAACGTCTTCGGGCGCCAAGGCCGCGAGCTTGGTCTTTTCGGCCTTGGTAGCGGGGGCGTCCACCCGTTCGTAAGCGGAGGCACCAAACCGGGCCACCTGTTCCTCGTGCAAAGCGCTGGGAGTTTTTCCGGTCACTGCAAGGATCTCGGAGGCCAACAAAGCCGCAATCAGCCCATCCTTGTCGGTGGTCCACACGGTACCGTCTTTGCGCAGGAAAGATGCGCCGGCGGATTCCTCGCCGCCGAAGCCTACGGATCCATCGAGTAACCCGGGAACAAAATACTTGAAACCGACGGGAACCTCAACGAGTTTGCGTCCCATATCGGCCACTACCCGGTCAATTAAGGCCGAGGACACCAGGGTTTTACCTACGGCACAGCCCTGTGCCCAGTGCGGACGGTGGGTGAACAGGTACTCGATTGCCACCGCCAGATAGTGATTGGGATTCATCAGGCCGTCGGCAGTAACGATACCGTGACGGTCCGAATCAGCATCGTTTCCAGTCGCAATATCGTAGGGAGCCGAGCCGCCCTCCATCACCTGACGCAAAGAAGCCATCGCGTATGGCGAGGAGCAGTCCATCCGAATCTTGCCGTCCCAATCCAAAGTCATAAAAGACCAGCACGGATCGACCTTTTCGTTCACTACCGTCAGGTTCAACCCATAACGCTCCGCGATGGCAGCCCAGTAGTCTACCGAAGCGCCGCCCAGGGGGTCAGCCCCGATACGAATTCCCGCAGACCGAATCGCCTCAACGTCAACTACGTCAATCAGCGAATCTACGTATGACGGTAGAAAATCTGTTTTCCCGATGAAATCCGATTGCTCGGGATGTGGGTTCCTCGGTACGGAACGCCACCCTTGGCGCAAAATTTCGTTGGCGCGATTAGCAATCCAGGAGGTCGCGTCCGAATCGGCGGGCCCCCCGCTGGGCGGGTTGTATTTAAAGCCGCCGTCACGAGGCGGGTTGTGCGAAGGAGTAACGACGATACCGTCAGCTAGTCCAGCCCCGCTCAGTCGCACGCCTCCCGGAGTGCCCGCCCCATTTGCCTTGAGGATGGCGTGAGATACGGAGGGCGTGGGGGTGAAAGAGTCACGCGCGTCAGTCAGAGTGCGCACTTCCATCCCCGCGAGGACTTCCAGAGCGGTACGCCACGCCGGTTCGGACAGGGCGTGCGTATCGCGACCAATAAACAGAGGCCCGTCGTATCCTTGCGACTGACGGTATTCCACAATCGCGGCCGTGGTGGCTACGATGTGAGCCTCGTTAAAGGCGCGGTCCAGAGATGATCCGCGATGGCCCGAAGTGCCGAACGAAACTGCATGTGCAGGCTCGTTCACGTCGGGTTCCAGGTCATAGTAAGCGCTGATGACTTCATCAACGTTGATGAGGTCTTCCGGTTTGGCAAGTTGTCCAGCTCGTTCATGCATAGTCTCATTGTTTCACCAATTTCTGTTCCGGGGCGGACGTTTAGAGGGCGAAACCCGGAAACTTTTGGCGTCGAAAGCTCGCATTTGGCCCAATGGGGCTTTAAAATTGCACACGTGCCAGAAACTGACCAGGAAAACAGCAAGAACCCCGCCGCAGCCGTTCCCGATCCGAACCAGAAAGTCGCGGTCATCATCCCTGCTAAGGATGAAGCCGATTCGATTGGGGCGACTATTCGTGCCTGCAAGGCGTTGCCCCGAGCGGATTTGTTCGTGGTGATTGATGATGGTTCCACCGACAATACGGGAGAAGCCGCGCGCAGTGCCGGTGCTGTGGTGGTGCGTCATTCCGTCAACCGCGGTAAGGCCAGCGCGATGGAAACCGGAGCAAAAGTCGCGGCCATGCGCGACCCCGAAGACGGGCCTCGCCGTCTCATCCTGTTTCTGGACGCGGACTTGGGAGATTCCGCGGCCCAGACTTTCCCTCTGGTCGAGGCTGTAATGCAGGGGCGCACGGACTGTGCCATAGCCGCGCTGCCCCGCCAAGCCGGTGCCGGCGGTCACGGTTTTGTGACACGTCTGTCGCGTCGAGCGATTCGCTGGGCGACCGGGTGGGAACCCCTCCAGCCCCTGTCCGGTCAACGTTGCCTCAGTGCGGAAGCGTTTTTCGATTGTCAGCCTTTGGCGCACAAGTGGGGTGTGGAAACCGGCATGACTATCGACCTGCTGGTTAAGGGGTACTCGGTGCAGGAAGTTCCCTGCGACCTGACCCACCGGGCTACCGGCAACGATATGGCGGGGTATCGTCACCGTCTAAGCCAATTTAGAGATGTATTCCTGGCCGCAGCAACACGCTTTGTGCGCCATGTACGGGCTCCGCTTCGGCTGCGCCTTGCCGCGGCTAGTAAACAACAGCCCGGCGAGGTTTACTGCCTGAAATAACGTTGCGTTGAGCGGTTAGCGCTGGGGCTGGTCTGTCAGGAATTTGTGACATCCCTGTGCCAAGATGGCTGGGAACATGACCGCGGCTCCTGCCATGCCCAGCAGGATTCCAGAATCATTGAGTAGCATTCCCACCACCATAGTGGTACACCAAGCCGTAAATAAGGCTTTTTCCGCGTGATTCCAGGTGATTCCTTCGGGTTTTAGTTTGGCGCCGATACTGCCCCACAGCCAGCCGTAGTCACGCCGGTAGGGGTTGCGCATATTGGCGAACAGCGGAGCCAGAATAATCGCCAGTGCCAGCAGGATAGCCAGAATGACACTAATAATGAGCCACGCCGGCCAGCCGGCGTTCCAAACCATCGTCGATTTGTTAATCAGTACCGGTAACACTCGACCCTGGGCGAGCGTATCCATAAAGTTGCCCAAATGAGTGCGTTCCTCGGCAGGCCGCAACCAATCCAAATAAGCAAATATGGCTGCTACAACTACGGTCAATAAGGCTATCATCGCAGATGATAGGATTGTTAGAGGTTTTCGGTTGAATTTTAAGAACAGGATGGCAAAGCCGGGAACCAGAGCCATCGTGCCGCCGAAATCTGCCCCCAGACTGGGGGCTGAGTCCAGAATAATCACCGCGCCAGCTAGCACTACCAGCACTACCATCAGGGACTTTTCTGAGACATTCGGTTGTTTACGTTCCTCTACCAGTCCGTAGGCCACCGTAGCCAAGGTGAGCGCCCCGGTGGCGAGTACCGCGAACATGACATTGTCGATACCGAAGAAACGCCCTCCAACTGTTGATTGCAGACCCATGATGGAATCCAGTACCATAGGGGAACCAATTAAGGGGTCAAGAACCCCTACTATCAGCGACGATATGCTTATTATGAAGAGCGGTCCGAGGAGGGAATTCAAGCCTAAAGCGCTCCAGACAATCGCCGCTAGGGCGCTGAGGATGACCGGGAGCTGGCAACCCAGCCACAGGTAGCTGACGGCAGCCACGTCCGTATCGGACGGACCGAGTTCCCACCACGGCACCAAGTTCATGAAGTACGCCATGGCCGGAATGAGGGCGGCGAAGGTTGCGACCATTCGCCAAAATCCCAGCAGCGCCCGGGGCTGTTCCCAGTCTTCATTCAGCCGTAGGTGAGTGCGGCGATTCAGTGTCCATACTGCCACAATCAACAACAAAGCCAGCCCCACCCCCAAGCCGGGAAGGAACCAAACCTGGACATTGCGAATCATCGCGGCCCGGCGCGCTGCCGACGCGAGAGACTCCACTGTGACCACATTTCCCGTAGTGATGGTTGAGCCTTGCACCCACGCTGGTTTCTGAGCTCCGACATAGTCCAAGATGGTGGCGGTTAGGTCGGCGGTTTGCACCCACCCCGGTCGGTGGGTGGAAGCCGAGGTAGCGCCCCCATTGCCAAACTGGGGGCCGCGCGCCGCAAAAACCTGCAGCCTGGGATTTCCCTGCGGAACGATGGCTTTTTGAGGCGCAGATTTGTCAATTAGGTAAACGTCAGATTCTTGATTTATCGCGGGTTTATCATCAGCTATTGAGGCAACAATGGTATTCCAACCCGAATCATCGCCGCGCTGCCAGGCGGCGCGAATAATTTGGGGCTGCAGGTGGCGGGGAAACACCCTCATATCGACCACGACGACCGCTCCGGGAGTCATGACCTGGCTGAGCAGGTCAGCAAAAACTTCCGGACTGGCGCCCCGGTAGCTAGAAGCCGGCGAAAAGCTCAGAGAATCGGGAAGTTTGGTGCCGGGCGCGTCAGGGTGCATGAAACCCAGACCGGCCGCCGCTCCATCACCAAACAGGCGCAAGCGCGTACCGGAATCCAGCACCGCCCGACCGAGGCTCCAGCCTTTTTCACTTGAGCCCATACGGTTTCCCGTCGCCAGCGCCCGAAAACCGGCAGCCGGAACAGTGGTGTTCGCTTTGGTGCGCACCACGGAATTTGCACGGGTGGAACTGTCCAGGAGTCCTCGTAAATCCGGGTCGGCCAGTGAATCATCATCCCAGCGCCATTGCGCGCCCAACAAAACTAGCAGCGGCGTGCGGCTCACTTGGGCAGCCATGCTGACCGGACCGGAGGTACCACCCAAACTAGAGACCGATGAAGACGCTCCGGTGGCTATGCTTTTGGGACCGCGACCTCGTGAACCGAGTCAACTGGTGAGCTCTTAGAGGTAGGACCCATTGCTACGGGAGGCGCCCCGGCGGGAGCTTCTGAAGCGGTCGGCTCTTGGGGCGCACCAGGAACTTCAAAAGTCTTGACGACAGTCGAAGAATTCGTCTCATTGGCCGAGGAAGGCTCTGGATTGGCTTGCCCTGAGGCCGGAGACTCATTGACCGTCGCCTCGGGAGTTTTCTCAGTCTTCGTCTGCGTATTAGTTTCTGTGGGAGTTGCACCTGTCTTAGGTTTAATCGCCTCAGAAGTACGGCGCCCCGCCTCACTGAGAGAGCCCACATCCACACCGGCAATCTCGTGATGCTCGAACGGATCCCAGTGCATTTCTTGGGAAGGATCCCAGGGTTTGGTGTCAAAAGTATTGGTTGAGCTCATCGCTCCGGCGATGAGGCCCATGCTGACAATAATCGCGGTCAAACCAGCAACCAGGTAACGCGTAGTAGGAAGCGGCTTATAAGAACGCTTAATCGGTTTACGCGTACCGTTGCCCGTCCGCCCCGACGTCGGGCGCGGAGGCATAGTAGCGGGCTTGACTTTTGTCTGCATGGTTAAAATCATACCGATTTTTGTGGAAATTGCGCTGCTTCGCGATAATTATTTTGAGGAGTACCATCTATGAACACCGTATCAAACAATCCAGCATCATTGATTTCGACTGGAACATTACTTCCCGGACCGGAGGTGAGAGGTCCTCTGCGGGTTTCCTTCCTGGGACCTTTCGGGACTTTTAGCGAGCAAGCGACCCATGAAATCACGCCCCGTGACGCCACCTTGATTCCCGCGGTCGGCGTCGAATCTGCCCTGCATCTGGTTCGTACCGGCGAGGCCGATCGCGCTGTCGTGCCTATTGAGAACTCCGTTGAAGGAGGCGTCAACGCTACTTTGGACACTTTAGCTCACGGCCAGCCCCTGACGATTGTGGATGAAGTTTTAGTACCGATTGCCTTTGCGTTGATGGTACGGGCAGATTCCGGGCTTGAGTTGAGTCACATCAAAAGAATCGGCACGCATCCGCACGCCTGGGCGCAAACTCGCTGTTGGGTGGAACAGCATATCGGTGAGGTGACTCATATCCCGACCACTTCCACGGCCGCGGCTGCAAAACTGCTGGTGGAGGACGACTCGTGCGGCTATGACGCGGCTCTTTGCTCCGCAGTATCCGCTTCGGCCTATGGCGGAAAAACTCTCGCGGAGGGGATTGCCGATGATGACAGTGCCCAAACCCGATTTGTGCTGGTTTCCCCTCCCGGAGCTATTCCTCCCCCCACCGGCGCGGACAAAACCACAGTTCAGGTGACGTTACCGGATAATGAATCCGGCGCCCTGCTGACCATGCTGGAACAGTTTTCGGCACGGGGAGTAAACCTTTCGCGCATCGAATCACGGCCGGTCGGAGGGCATTTTGACCGCTACGCCTTTTCCATTGATATCGAGGGTCATATTTTTGAAGAACGTGTCAAAGATGCGTTGATGGGGCTGCACCGAACCTGCCCCGAAGTGCGGTTTTTAGGCTCCTACCCGCGGGCGGATCGGATGCGCACCCAGATTGTACGGGGGACGGCGAATATGGATTTCGCTACGGCACAAGCCTGGATAGAACAGGTCGTCTCCGGTCGCGCGGTGTGAGGTTGCCGGGGAGACGCGTTATCCAAAGACGCCGCGCAAAACGGTTATGCTTTATACATGATTGATTTGCGTGCGATGAAAGACAATCCGGAACCGATGCGGGCCTCTCAGGTGGCTCGTGGTAACGACCCCGCAACTGTAGACCAGGCCTTAGCCGCCGATGAACGTCGCCGGGCGACCCTGACCGCTTTTGAAACCGCGCGAGCCGAACAAAAGGCCTTTTCAAAGACCATCGGCAGTGCCTCGAAGGAGGAACGCCCCGCCCTGCTGGAGAAAGCCAAGGAGCTGAGCGAAAAAGTTAAGGCTTTAGAAGCTACGTCTAATCAGGCCGCCGAGGAAGCCAAGCAGGCCGCGATGGTGCTGGAAAACCTGATTTTGGAGGGAGTTCCTTCCGGCGGCGAAGACGATTACGAGGTACTGGGTCAGGAGGGCGTGCCGATTCGCGACTTTGCGGTGGAAGGCTTCACTCCCAAGGATCATCTCGACCTGGGTATCGGTTTGGACGCCATAGACACTGACCGGGGCGCCAAAGTTTCGGGGGCGCGGTTCTATTATTTGAAGGGCGTGGGTGCCCGCCTCGAACTCGCCATCCTCAACGCTGCCTTTGACACCGCTATGGCTCACGGGTTCACCCCGATGATTACGCCGTGCATGGTGTCACCTGAGACGATGAGCGGGACGGGATTCCTGGGCGAGCACTCGGACGAGATTTACTATCTACCGGCAGATGATTTGTACCTCACCGGAACTTCGGAAGTTGCTTTGGCTGGCTATCACACGGGAGAAATCATTGACCTTTCCGCCGGCCCCAAGCGTTATACCGGCTGGTCGGCTTGTTTTAGGCGCGAAGCGGGTTCCTACGGTAAGGATACGCGCGGCATTATTCGCGTCCACCAGTTCCACAAGGTCGAGATGTTTTCCTATTGCAAACCTGAAGATGCGCTGGCGGAGCATCAAAAGCTGCTCAATATGGAACGCGAAATGCTCGCCAAGGTGGAACTACCCTATCGAGTCATCAATACCGCGGCCGGAGATCTCGGTTCCAGCGCGGCGCAAAAGTTTGATTGCGAAGCCTGGCTGCCTACCCAGAAGCGGTTTATGGAAGTAACGTCCACATCCAACTGCACGACTTTCCAGGCGAGACGCCTGGGAATTCGCTACCGCGATGTGGAAGGAAAACCGCAGGTCTGCGCCACTTTGAACGGGACGTTAGGAACTACGCGCTGGATTGTGGCTATTTTAGAAAACCACCAGCAGGCCGACGGCTCAGTGCGGGTCCCCGCCGGTTTGCGTCCCTATCTGGGCGGGTTGGAAGTTCTGGAACCAGTTAGTCAACCAGGTAAATAACTTGAATAGCTTTTTAGCACGATATTAACCCAATACCGGAGGTTTTGTTGGGCGAGTACACCGAACAAGTCAAGCGCCACGCCATTGCGCTGGGTCTGATGGGCTTGCCCGAAAATCCTCGTGATGTGTTAGTCTCCCTGGACATTGACGGCACCATAGTCACCCCTGAACAGCAGATTTATCCCGCCGTAAAGGAATACGCCGACCGCCTCCGCATCGGTGGGGTGCATATCTGCATCACCACGGGACGTTCCGTCCCGGCTACCCTGCCGGTGGTGAAAGGGCTGGAATTGGAAAGTGCCTGGATTGCCAGCGCCAACGGCTCCCTGGTCGGCCATTTTACTCAAGCCGGCGGTTACACCCTGACGAATCAATACACTTTCGACCCCCGCCCAATTGTGGCTCGCGTGTTGCAGGTGCTTCCCGAAGCCTGCATTGGGGTGGAGGACAATCCCCTCGGTTTTCGGGTTTCCAAGCCCTTCCCGCCCGGAGAACTACGCGAAACTCTGGAGGTTCAAGACCTCGATATACTCTTGGCGACTCCGGTTTCCCGAGTGGTCATTCGCGAACCCCAGTTGAATAACGAGGAATTTCATCGCGCGGTCAAACGCATAGATTTTACCGGAGTGGAACACGCCATCGGGTGGCGTTCCTGGCTGGATATCAATCCACCGGGAACCTCAAAAGGGCACGGGCTTGCCACTGTTTGTGAGAATTTGGGGGTTGACCTGGGTCACACTATTGCCATCGGAGACGGCGGTAACGATATTCCCCTGCTGCGGACTGCCGGCTACGGGGTCGCCATGGGAAATGCCCGACCCGAAGTAAAAGCAGCCGCTGACGCCACTACCCTGCCGGACACGCAGCAGGGCTCGGGTGCAGTCTTGGAAGCTCTCACCCAGGTAATGGGACTTTAAGGTATCCGAGCTGCCTCCCTCGGGGAGAGGCTCCCGGCAAAATCCTGCCAGCCGAACTGAAATCTTACTCTCTGCACTAATTTCATAAGTGTTGTTAATTCAACTGAAATCGAAAAAACTTAGGAATCAGCGGGTAAAATTTTTGTATCGGAGGCTCGTAAGGAGGGGGCGATAATGCCAAGATTCGA
Organism: uncultured Mobiluncus sp.; assembly: GCF_947254095.1. Taxonomy (GTDB): domain Bacteria; phylum Actinomycetota; class Actinomycetes; order Actinomycetales; family Actinomycetaceae; genus Mobiluncus. The sequence goes on along the minus strand of NZ_CAMYBV010000007.1, from coordinate 953 downwards.
TTCCACAGAACATGTTCGCTGGCTCGGCAATCACATGCAAACGGTGCTGGAGTACGGACAGCATGCTTATATTCATGGCGGTTTTGGATACATTCGCAGCGATGGGAGTGTTGATGCGGCAAAACCTGTGGCGCTGGATTTGACGGCTCGCTCAACTTACATTTACGCCATAGCATCGTTATTGGGAATCCCCGGTTCTTTGCGACGATGTGAACACGGAGTCCAAGCCATCAGGAATGCATTCAAAGATTCTGATTATGACGGCTGGTTTTCTTTGATAGAGCCGATTCAAGAACGCCAAAAATTAGCAAACACGCCCGGTATTCCTGCGGGTATGGAGGGGAGCCGGAAAACCTCACGAACCATGTCCTATCTGTTAGAAGCAGCTGCCGCGGCCTCGTTAACCCCTGTCAACAGCGCTAAAGAACTTCTTGAACAAGCTATTGATGTCGAAGAGAAATACTTTTGGGATGAAGAAGTTGGTCGTGTAAACGAAAACTTCGAACGGGATTTTTCAGAGATGGAAAGCTATCACGGCATGAGCTCAAACCTGCACGCCGTGTCAGCTTTCTTGACCGTAGCTGATGCTACTCAAGACAAAAAGTGGATTGAACGAGCCGCGCGGATTGTTTCTTTTGCCATGGAACAAGCCAGAAACAACAATTGGCGAGTTCCGGAACACTTCGATGGGAATTGGAACCTGGACCGAAACTACAATGTCGGCACCCCAGCTGACCCACGCCGACCCTATGGAATCAATGTCGGACACAATTTTGGCTGGTCACGGAAGATTATCCAAGTAGCTGCCGCTTTACAAAACAATGGTCTCGAACCCCCGAAAGATTATTTGCAGGTGGCACGAGAGATTTTTGATCGAACAGCCGCGGATTCATGGTGCAAAGACGGCCACAGCGGTATTTTCTTTACCGTGGACTATCAAGGTAAACCATTGA
>NZ_CAMYBV010000006.1 GCF_947254095.1 uncultured Mobiluncus sp. | reverse complement strand
ACCGCCACGGAAAGCAGTGACGGAAGCTCCGCAGAAAGGCGAAAATCCCTGTAAAACAAAGGATTTCGAGGATAAACACATGACTTACACACCAGCGTTAAATTGTATCAAATACAGTGTCAGAATAGACCCCCAGCGGGTCAGGAAACTTTTTGACCGAGACGTACCTGCAGCTGCGCCACCTGGAGGACGCGGTGTTGAGCCGGCTCAATGCCGGTCAAACAGCATTTAGCCTCGCGGAGGCGGGGGCGAGCATCGCCAGGGTGTCCTTGGACCAGTTTTACGTCATCGAAATCAACGATTTCTCTGCGAAAGTTTCCGAGGCGGCGCTGTGGATTTCACGACTAAAAGCCAACGGCGAGACGGCGATGCTGCTGGCTCTGGGGGATGATGATTTCCCCTTGCGGGAAAGCGCCCACATCGTGCAAGCCAATGCGCTCACCTTGGATTGGAATACGGTACTGCCAGCTGACCAATGCAGTTACGTCTTGGGAAATCCGCCGTTTATCGGGTATTCGCGCCTGGATGAATCACAAAAGGCTGACCGGCTGGTGATTTTCGGTAAGGTCGGAGGCGCGTGCGCATTACTCGGACGCTTCCCTCGCCACGCTCTATGACCCCGACCTGATGCCAGCTGAGTTGCGGGCGGCACACCGCGAAAACGATTGCGCGGTCGAGGCAGCCTACGGCCTGCCGTCCGATAGTGATGAGGCAGACATCGTCTCGCACCTATTTGCTCTCTATGCCGCCAAAACCTGCTAGCCTCGGCATGTATCCGAGTTCTGGGCAACCAAAATCATGCAGGCGCTGGGATTAAAGCTACCCCTGGCACCGGAAAAATCCTCGCCGGAAAAGGTTGACGCATCCACTCTATGATTCTGGCTTGATGCCGGCAGGTAGAGGCAGCACCAGAGGCTTAAAACGCTGTATTTGCAAGCAAATGTGGAGATAGCGCCATGATAAAATGGGGTGAATCCAGGAGCGTACTGCCTGGAAGTCGATGGTGTCCCGCAGATGGTTGGGACAGAGAAAATAAGAAGAGGTAAGAACATGAAAATTTCTGCACGCAACCAGTTCAAGGGCAAGGTAAAGAACATTGAACGGGGCGCAGTCAATTCAATCGTTGAAATCGAAATCGCTCCGGGGGTTTGCTTCGCAGCGTCCATTACCAACGCTTCGGTTGATAATCTGGGGCTCACCGAAGGCTCAGATGCTTACGCCATCGTGAAAGCATCCTCTGTAATGGTGGGCGTTGACGCTTAATCTTGGTTCGAGGTTAATCGCGTAGTAAATCGGTGATTAAATCGGGGTTGCTGGTCTATATGGCCACCTACCCCCGTTTAATCACCGATTAGAAACGTTCACTAACGGGACACCGGTAAAATGAGGCACAAATGTTGCTGATTGCCTGAATTCTGGGGTGCTGGTAGGCCCAGGGGGACTTTTTCTGTTTGGTGTTTCGGCGGCGCAATGCCCACTGGGCATTGCTTTTATGCCGCCTTCACCGTTTTCGCGCTGGCTCATGCAGCCTTCGGCTGCTGCCTTTTCTGTTTGGTGCTTCGGCGGCGCAATGCCCGCTGGGCATTGCTTTTATGCCGCCTTCACCGTTTTCGCGCTGGCTCATGCTCCCTGCGGTCGCTGCCAGCGCGCGGGTTCGACCCCACAAAGGTAGGCCCAGGGGGGCTCGAACCCCCGACCCACGGATTAAAAGTCCGCTGCTCTACCAACTGAGCTATAGGCCCGTAGGAAAGATTATAGGTAAAAAGTCTGCTTAACCGCAATTGAATGGCTGAGCTGCTCCGCTCGGGCGAAATCCCCAGATACCTGTCCACGAGGTTTTGCTCCCAACCCCCCTCAGACCACCCGCCACCCCAACCGGTGGGCGCTGAGTGCCTGACTTCGTTGGCCAGATTCAACGCCGAACAACTCCCACATTCCCAAGTCCACACAAAATCCCGGGTGAACGGGGATAATTAAGGTAAATCGAACAGGAGGAACCATGGAAACCAGGAAACCGCGACGCCCGGCCATTATCGAACCAGAAACCTTGGAATACTTGGAAGGCGAGGAAGACCCGGCACTGTCCAGCGAATCAGCCCATACCTCGGCTCGGATTTTGGTGAAATCCCCCAATGGGGAGTGGTCTGACCCAGATCCGGAGACCAAGGAACGCCTGTTGAAACATATGCAGGAAAACGGTGTAGACGAACTGGCCGAGCTGTGGTCACGTTCCCCGGTCAATACCTTGCCGGGCGTTTTGTGGAGGCTGCTGCTGATAGACCAGTGGGTGAGGCGCTACCCGGAAGGTGTAAATACGCGCTTCAAGCAAGGACTGAATTCTCCCCGGCTCTCGGAGTATCTTGATATTGATGGGGCTCATTCCCTGGATTTTCACGAATGGAAAAAGCAGCTGGGACAAATCCTGGGAGGCAGTTTCGACGATAATTTCGCCGATTTTCTGGATACTTCCCAAGCCGTGCTGCGGGTGTTAGCAGCCAGTGAATCGGTTTGGATGAAGAAAGACTCCAAGGATCCACTGGCCAATGCAGTGACCCTGCGGGATAACGCCTTGCTGGCTACCGCGAACGAACTGCTCGATGCAGCGACCATGTATCGCGAAGGCCGCTTGGACTGACGACCGCGCCTCTCGCCGCACCCGGCACGGGACAGCAAACTGCACATAAAGCAATACGCGAGCAACACTAACCAAATAGTTGAGGGGACATGAAGGTGTCTGATAACCAGAAAAACAAAGATAAAACCGAAAACGATGGGACAGAAGTTCCCGCTCCGCCTCCCTTGCCCGGTGCAGAAAAGAAATCCCTCTTTGCGGGCGCTACCGCGGAGGAAATGTTCCCGAAAAAAGATTTGGATCCCGGCGGCTCCCAAGAATACGATGACGCGGACTTCACGGAACCGGATACGTCCCGGGAGGAAAAACTGCCCGACCATCTGCCTGACCCGGTAGTGATTGCCCGTGCGGACGGCTTGGGCTCGAAGGTGAAAAAGAACAAATCCTCAAAGAAATCCGACCACAAGCCCCTTTCTCTAAAGAAAGAAGACGGACTGACCCCAGACGGACTGCCGAAACTACCCAAAGGCCGCTTCGCCGACCGGGAACTTTCCTGGCTCGCTTTTAACCAGCGTGTCTTTGAACAGGCACAAGACCCGCGCCTCCAGCTATTGGAACGGGCCTGGTTCCTGACTATCTATTGTTCCAACTTGGACGAGTTCTATATGGTGCGGGTCGCGGGTCTGAAGCGCCGTATCGCCGCTGGGTTCGCGACAGTTTCCGCTTCCGGGTTGACGCCGCGTCAGCTGGAAGGCGAAATCAGCCGTCGCTCTCACGAGATGACCGGTAATGTTTACCGTTATTTTCAAGATGAAATCCGCCCGGCCCTGGATAAGGCCGGTTTGATCATCACCGACTGGGATAGCCTGAACGAAACCCATCACGAAATCCTGCACCGGTACTTCCGCAACCAGGTGTTTCCCATCCTGTCGCCGTTGGCAGTAGACCCATCCCACCCCTTCCCCTACATCACTGGACTGTCGCTGAACCTGGCGATAATTGTGCGCAACCCCAACACTGGCAAAGAACACTTTGCGCGTATCAAGGTGCCACCCATCCTGCCGCGTTTTGTGGCAGTGACCGAAAACGGGGTCGAAAACGACCCCTCGAGCGTAATTTTGGCGGGGGAAAAGGTTAACTTTGTCCCTATTGAACAGATAATTTCCGCACACCTCGATCACCTGTTCCCCGGTATGGAAATCAAAGAAGCCCACGAGTTTAGGGTGACCCGTAACGAAGATCTGGAAGTCGAGGAGGATGACGCGGAAAATATTTTGACCGCGATGGAATCCGAACTCGCGAAACGGCGTTTCGGGCCGGCGGTGCGTCTGGAAGTGGCGGAATCCATGCCGGCGTTCCTGCTGGATTTCTTAAAAGAAAACCTCGAAATCGGGACTTCCGACGTGTTCCGCCTGCCCGCGCCGCTGGACTTGCGAGGTCTTAATGACCTGCATGACCTGGATATTCCCCAGCTCAAATACCCTCCGTATGTTCCCGTGACCCCGAGCGGGCTGGCCGAAAAAGAATCATCGAAAACCGCGGATATTTTCAGCTCCATTCGCGACCACGACGTGCTGATACACCTGCCTTACGATTCTTTCGCCACCTCGGTGCAACAATTCATCGTGCAAGCAGCTCAAGATCCGAACGTTTTGGCAATCAAACAGACCCTGTACCGAACTTCGGGCGATTCCCCAATCGTCCAGGCCCTGATTGACGCGGCCCGTGCCGGGAAACAGGTCGTGGCCATCGTTGAAATCAAGGCGCGTTTCGATGAGGAAGCCAACATCGGCTGGGCCCGCAAGATGGAACGCGTCGGGGTTCACGTGGTTTACGGCCTGGTCGGCCTCAAGACGCACTGCAAGCTGTGTCTGGTGGTACGTCAAGAACCCGATGGGATGCATCGCTACTGCCACGTCGGCACCGGTAACTACCACCCGAAGACCGCTCGCGGCTACGAGGACCTGGGCCTGCTGACCGATGACCGCGAGGTCGCCCAGGACCTGACCCGCCTGTTCAACCAGCTCAGCGGATACGCGCCGCGTTCGACGTTCCACCGTTTGCTGGTCGCGCCCCGCTCTATTCGTGATGGCTTGATTGAGCGGATAAACCGCGAAATTGCTAACAAGAAAGCGGGCAAGAAAGCGGGAATCCTGTTCAAAATCAACTCGATTGTGGATGAGCGTTTGACGGATGCACTTTATCGGGCTTCCCAAGCGGGGGTTCCGGTGATGGTCCAGGTCCGCGGCATTTGTTCCATTAAGCCAGGTATCCCCGGTCTCAGCGATAACATTCGGGTCGTTTCTATCCTGGGACGATTCTTGGAGCACTCGCGAGTCTATGCCTTTAAGAACGATGGGGATCCGGAAGTCTGGATTGGTTCCGCGGACCTGATGCATCGTAACTTGGATCGCCGCGTTGAAGCGCTGGTGAAAATCGTGGACCCGGAGCAGATCCAATATCTGGTTGATCTAGTCAAACGCGGCATGGCAGACACCACCTCCTCGTGGCGGTTGATGCCTGACCAGCAGTGGGTGCGGGTCAACACAAACGAGGCCGGGCTGCGTCTGGAGGACATCCAGGAAACCTTGATGAATCGCGCCTCTTCGCGCGTGTCGGGACGCGGCGGCGTCTCCCGACATTGAGGCCGACGTGCCACGGCATTCGAGTGAGGCACCGAGCCGGTCGCGGCCGCCTCGATATGGCACACATCAGCCCGGTCGGTGAGGTTTACAGAGTTGAGTACACAGAAAAGGGAAGGTAATGAGTAGAGTTCTGGCTGCCGGCGGGGTGGTTTGGCGAGGCGGGGAACTACGTCCGGCCTTGGAGGGCGCGCCCACCCAAACCCCTTATGAATTTTTGGTCGTCCACCGGCCAAAGTACGATGACTGGTCCCTGCCGAAGGGAAAACTGGAACCCGGCGAGCTGCTGCCGGCCTGTGCGGTGCGGGAAATTGCCGAAGAAACCGGGGTGCAAGTGTGCCTGGGGCCCCAGCTCGGTCTCACGACTTACCCGGTGGAGGGTGTCGAGAAACAGGTCACGTACTGGCTGGCTCAGGTGCGCCACAGTGCGGCGATACTGGCTCGGCCCTACGTGGAACCGGCCTCACCACATGAGATAAACGAGATTCGTTGGGTCAACCAGGCCCAAGCGCAGGAACTCTTAACCCAAGAATATGACCGCAATCTGGTGACACAAGCTGAGCAATACCTGCGACAGGGTTGGGGTGACTCGACTCCAGTTATGTTGGTGCGCCACGGAAAAGCCAAGAATCGTCTGAAGTGGAAGACCGATGATTCGCTGCGTCCTTTGAAAAAACGCGGCAAGCGCCAGGCTGTGGCGCTGGCCTCCACCTTGAGCGCTTTCGGGATTTCCCGACTGTTCTGTTCGCCGTGGAAACGTTGCGAGCAAACGATACGCCCGTACTTGAAAGCCAGCGGGATTAGGTGTGAATACCCCGATGTGTTGAGCGAAGAGGGTTTCGCCGCTAATCCTTATGGCGGGCTGGAACTGTTGCGCGCACAGCTCCAGGCGGCGCCCGCAGAAGGTCCGACCGCCCTGTGTTCCCATTCCCCGGTTCTGATTCCGCTGATTCGGGCTTTGGGGAACGATTTCTTAGAAGAAACCCTGATACCTTTGGAAACCGGGGAATCCTTGATCGTTCACGTAATCTCAGACGCCGAGGGCAGCCCGAAACTCATTGCTGCCGAGCGTGCGGGCGCCGAGCCCCCCGTCGGGTACGTGCTGGATTAATGTGATTTTTTGGTAATCACGAGTCCGCCCGCCCGGTTTTCGGGTTCGTGCGGTTGTCGGTGGGTGGCGCTGTCTAAATCCGGAACAGGAATTCCAACAGGGTGTATACCGCGGCAGCTACCGCGGCGGCGGCGGGAAGAGTCAGAACCCAAGCCACCACAATGTTTCCGGCCGTTCCCCAGCGTACTGCGGAAAGCCTGCGGGTCGCGCCCACTCCCATGATGGCGGTGGTCACGGTATGGGTGGTGGAAATCGGGGCGTGCCAGATGAAAGCCGTGAAATACAGCACCCCTGCGGCCACCGTCTCGGAGACAAAACCGTTGGCCGGATCGACATGAATCACCCTCGAACCCAAGGTTTTCATGATACGAAATCCCCCTACGAAGGTGCCGGCCGCAATGGCCGTAGCTGCCGCCAACTTGACCCACAGAGGAATCGGGTCGTCCAAGTCGACGTGACCGGAAGCTACCAGAGCAATGAAAATGACCCCCATGGTCTTTTGAGCATCCTGCAAACCGTGACCCAAGGCTAGTGCGGCAGAAGAAAACTTTTGACCAATCCGAAATTTACGCATGGTCCGGCGGTAAGCCAGGTTTTTCATAGACACCATGACCAAGCTCATCAGCACATAAGCAAAAGTGAAACCGATGAGCGGGGAAACCACCATCGGAATCAGGACGTGAGAAGTAATCGTCGCCCAGTTCACCGTGACGCCCGCGGCCAAACCTGCCCCCGCTAGGCCACCAATCAGTGCGTGTGAGGACGAGGAAGGCAGCCCGAAATACCAGGTAATAACATTCCAGCAAATTGCCCCGATGAGGCCTCCGAGAATAATCAACAGGCCGTGGGCCCTATCGGCGTGGGAAACCGCCGTAGCGTATCCTGACATATCAATGATCCCAGAACCGATGGTTTTCGCCACTTCAGTTCCCAGCAGTGACCCCACCAAGTTCATGACCGCAGCCATAGCTAAAGCGGCGCGCGGTGCCCAAGCCCGCGTGGAAATAGCGGTGGCAATGGCGTTAGCAGCATCGTGGAAACCATTAGTGAAATCAAAGACAACTGCGATGATAACGACACAAACAACCAGTATCAGAGAAATGTCCATCCGGGAGCACCCTCAAGATTCCTTGATTGCGATACCTTCGACCAGAGCAGCCAGATGCTCGAAGGCATCGCAGGCATCCTCAAGCCGCTCGGTGACGTCTTTCAATTTGATAACCGCTATCGGGTCAGGATTGTGATTGACAATGTCGGACAGGCAGTGCATATAAATCTGGTCGGCTTGATTCTCTAAGCGGTTGACTTCCACCCAGTATTCTCGTAACGCGTCCAAGGTTTTCAGCCGAGGCATGGCTTTGGCTGTAACCGCGGCACACTTTTGGAGAATAGCTGCCTGTTTGAGCAAGCATTCGGGGATTTCTTGCAGCTGATAAACCACGATGAGGTTCCCGGCTTCATCAATCAAATCCATGCAGTCATCGAGTCGGTAAGCCAGTTCGCTGAGGTCGTCACGATCCAAGGGGGTGACGAAAGTCTGGTTAATTTTGTTCATGAACGCGTGGGTCAAATCATCGGAGGAATTCTCTACCGCGTGTAAGTTGTTGCGCTCGGCGTCGCGCTGTTCGGGCGGGAGCGCTATCAACTTTGCCAAGATATCGGCACCTTCTATCAGGTTACCGGCAATTTCGGTGAGCTGCTCGAAAAATCTCTCGTCCTTGGCGCGATGGAACAGGCCCATTTTTCACCCTTCTTAGTGATGGATTCGGCAAACCTGGCGGCTCGGAGAGCCGGTTTAAATAGTCCCGGCGGAGCCTTTCTGGTTACCTCTGTTTACTCTATCCGTTTGGAACCTACATTGTAAAAACGGTGTTAATTCTGGGGTAAAGTCAGGGTCGTGAACGGCGGTGCCAGGAACTTTGTCAGGTTAAAGGGAAGTTAAAAATTAATTTAAGTAAAATCTAGAGACAACGTCTCGCCGGTGTGGTAACTTAAATATAAGACATCGATGTCCGTAGAAGCCCCGGGCTCCATATACTGCCGCTACGAGCGGCCTTCGCGCCGACAGGCGCTTTACGGTTTCGGTGTCGTTGAAGGCTCCGCACGTCGGAGCCTTCAAAGTTTAACTCTCTCGGAACCGGTGAAACGGTCTGTTCCTGAGAACTGCCGAACTTATGAGAGAATCGGAACATGACTTCCCAGCCCAACGCGGAAATACCGGACCCTTCGTTGACCGATACGGTAAAAATTACGCGCCGCGTGCGGCGGGAGGAACACCAGGCCGAAAAGATTGAAAAGCTACCGAAAGTTCCCGAGTCCCTGATAGGGCGGGTCATCTGTGCCCACCCCGAGATTATTACCGCTCTGGCTGCGCTGGGGATGTCCTTGATTTTTGCACTCCCCTCGGATTTCCTGACCGTAGCTGCGGCCATTGCGGTAGTGTGTTTCGCTTTCGGCTGGGCGCACCTGGCGCATCTTCCCGCCCCGCGGGCGTCTTTCATCCTGTTGACCATCTTCGGGGTGTTGGCTTTACTGACGGGAAGAATTTTTGAAGATTTCTCGATAGTGGCTGAAGTCGTAGGTTTGGGAGTTATTGGGGTCTTCATCGCGGAAATGCTGCGTAACCCCAGGGAAAACTTACTGAACTCAGCAGCGGGTAACGCGGCCGGAATCCTCATCGTCTCCACCGCCGGGGCTTGGGTCATGCTGGAGTCGGAAGCGCTGTGGTATTTCCTGTTGGTGCCCGGAGCAGTCACCCTCATCGGAGGCTGTATCGGCATGGCGATGAGCGCCAACTGGCAGCTGAAATGGAGAGTTTTCACGGGAATCCTGTTCTCGGTAATTTTCGGTTTGGCGGCCGGGGCGGCCATCCTCGTGATGGAAGGAACCGCGCGAGATCAGATGGTGCTTTTCGCGGGAGGACACCTCCCCAGCCTGACCGTGGCTCTGGTTTCCGGTCTGCTGTTGGGAGTGGTGTACGGAATCGCGTTCGCATCACTGACCGTAGTTTTCAGCGGCGATTTGGCTCCGTCAACAGTTTCGGCCGCGGTGAGTCAGGCTTTCATCCCGGTCCTGGCTGCGTCTGTCCCGCTCTATATTCTGGCGCGGCTTTTAGTGGGGGAGGGCCCTACACTTGCTTGAAGGATGTTTCTCACGTTTGCGTCCAAAGTGGTGAATAGGGGGTAAAAATGCAGGTGACCTATCCGAGTATCGACAGAATTTGGCCGGGAGCGGCGATAGACGCGGGCTGGAATCATGGCCCCGAACTGCTCGAAGGCCGCGGCTACGCCACGATTCCCTTGGGAGTGCTGAAAGTTTCCGGGCCGGATCGCTGGGCTTGGCTAAACTCTGTCAGCACCCAGGACTTTTCCAACTGGGAGCCTGCCGCGCCGCGTGAAGCCCTCATCCTCGACCCCACCGGACACATTGAGTTGAGCTTTTTCGCTGTCGATGATGGCAGCTCAGTGTGGATTTTGACTGAAGAACCGGGGGGTGCCGCTGAGTTTTTCCGCTCGATGCGGTTTCGTTCCCGCATTGAGATTGCTGATGCGAGCGCAGACTTCGCGGTCTTGGGATATCTGAAAACCAGCGATGTTATCTCTCCGGCAGCCCGATTCTGGAGCGAACACAGCCGCGTGACCTGGGCTGATCCGTGGCCCGGACCGGTGGGGAACACGACCGTCTTTACCGTTGCGGGCACGAGTCATCCGGGGGACGACCCCGCCGCCCCGCACCGCGAACTGGCGGTAGTTTCGCGCCTGGACTTGCCGGCGCTTGAAGCCACAGCCGCAGCGAGCGGTCTGGTAAAAGCCGATTTGGGAGCTTGGGAAGCCGTGAGAATTTCCCTGTGGCGTCCTCGCCTGGGCCGCGAGGGCAAACCGGGAACCCTCCCTCATGAGTTGGACTGGCTGCGTGTCGCCGTCAGTTTGCAAAAGGGGTGCTATCCCGGTCAAGAAACCGTGGCAAAACTGACCAACCGGGGGCGTCCCCCGCGCCGACTCACGTTCTTGGACCTAGATGGGTCGCGTGAGGAGCTGCCGGCCATAGGTTCCTCCCTCACCCTGGAGTCTGACGGCTCCGAAGTCGGGGTGTTAACCTCAGTGGCGTACCACCCCACGGACGGTCAAATCGGTCTGGGCTTGGTCAAACGCCAGGTTGACCCCGCGGAAATGTTACTCGTGGAGGGGCTGCGTGCCGCCCCGAGCGTCATCGTGGATCCGAGCGGGGAAAATCCGCGCCGCCTAGACGACAGCCAGCTGGGCGGTTTACTGGGATTGAAAGCGAGGAAACAATAGAATGTCGACAGTTTTCGCGGCTATAAACTCGGTGCAAACCTTACTGGTGCTGGGATTGGTCCTGGTTGTGGTGGGAATGAGCCTGTATGCCTTGATACACGCCCTAACCACCCCGGCCCAGGCTTTCCCAACGGAAGGCAAACGAACTCGCAACTTCTGGGCTCTGCTGAACCTACTGGCACTGGTGATTTCGTTCCTGGGGCTTACGCCTAACGCTTTCGTCGGTTTGTTCGGGGTGATGATGGCGCTAATCATTCCGGCCGTTTACCTGGCCGATGTGCGTCCCGCCGTGGCTTCGTGGCGCCGGCGGGGCAAGAACTCGCGAGGAACCGGCCAACGTCCCCCCACGCCCTGGTGAACTCGGGACAGACCGGCCAAAACGACACAGAACAGGAAAGGGACAATTGATGCGGGCAGTGATTCAGCGTGTTACGGGCGCAAAGTGTGTGGTCAACGGGGATGTTACCGGTGAATTTGCGGGCCCTGGGCTGGTGGTGTTATTGGGAGTAACGCATACCGATGGCTCGGCACAGGTCGAAAAAATGGCGCGCAAGATTGCGAATCTGCGCATTTTTGACGCACCAGGTGCCTACGATGCAGCTGGTGGGTCTGAGAAACTTTCACAAGCGCGTGGGGCGGAAGTGTCTGCGGTCCAGCTAGGTCTACCGGTGCTGCTGATTAGCCAGTTCACGCTCTACGGAGACGCTCGCAAGGGTAATCGGCCCTCGTGGGTGGAGGCGGCGCCGGGAGAGGTGGCTCAACCGCTGGTTGATGCGGTGGGGGCAGCGCTGCAGGACCAGGGTATGCGGGTTGAACAGGGAATTTTCGGGGCGGACATGAAAGTGAGCTTCACCAATGACGGGCCTTTCACGATTCTGTTGGAAGTGTGAATTAGCCGGTAGTGAACACGGTCGCGTTTTCGCGGTGCAGGGGCATAAATTGGTAGCGAGTATAAAAGGGAGTACGTATGTTTGAAAGATTTACCGACCGAGCCCGCCGGGTGGTGGTGTTAGCCCAAGACGAAGCCCGCCGGTTGAACCAAAACTACATCGGTACCGAGCACCTGCTGCTGGGTCTCATCCACGAGGGCGACGGTATCGCAGCGCGAGCTTTGGAAACGATGGGTATCTCGCTGGAGGCCGTGCGCGCTCAGGTCATTGAGATTATCGGTGAGGGCGAACAGCCTACCACCGGCCACATCCCCTTTACTCCCCGCGCCCGCAAGGTGCTGGAGTTTTCGATGCGCGAGGCGCTGCAGCTGGGGCACAACTACATCGGTACCGAACATATCCTGCTGGGACTGCTGCGGGAAGGCGACGGGGTCGCCGCCCAAGTCCTCATCAAACTCGGTGCTGACCTGAACAATGTGCGCCAGACCGTCATTGAACTGCTCTCCGGTTACCAAGGCGGTCAGACTCAACAGAGCGGCCGCGATACTGTGGGTGTCGGTGGCGGACGAGCGGATAACCCCAACGCCGGGGGTAACTCGGCGATTTTGGACCAGTTCGGACGCAACCTCACCCAGGCAGCGCGTGAATCCAAACTTGATCCGGTCATCGGGCGCACCAAGGAAATGGAACGCGTCATGCAAATCCTTTCCCGGCGCACCAAAAACAATCCGGTCTTGGTCGGCGAACCCGGGGTGGGCAAAACCGCCGTGGTGGAGGGCCTGGCTCAGGGCATTGTCCGCGGCGACGTCCCGGAAACTTTGAAAGATAAACAGCTTTATTCCTTGGATATGGGCTCCTTGGTGGCGGGCTCGCGCTACCGCGGCGACTTCGAAGAGCGTCTCAAGAAGGTGCTGAAGGAAATCCGCACCCGCGGGGACATCATCTTGTTCATCGATGAGATTCACACCCTGGTTGGTGCGGGCGCGGCGGAGGGCGCGATTGACGCTGCCTCGATTTTGAAGCCGATGTTAGCGCGAGGTGAGCTGCAGACTATCGGCGCCACCACCATTGACGAGTATCGCAAGTACATTGAAAAAGACTCCGCTCTGGAACGCCGTTTCCAGCCGGTGAAAGTCGAAGAACCCAGTGTGGAAGAAACCGTTGCTATCCTCAAGGGGCTGCGGGATCGCTACGAGTCCCACCACCGCGTCATGATTACTGACGCGGCTCTCGCTGCCGCGGCGCAGCTTGCTGACCGCTATGTGTCTGACAGGTTCTTACCGGATAAGGCAATTGACCTGGTTGACGAAGCTGGGGCGCGCCTACGCATCAAGCGGATGACGGCACCTCCGGAACTGAAAGAAGTTGACGAGAAAATCGCCAAGGCTCGTCAAGCGAAAGAGGCCGCCATTGACGCCCAGGACTTCGAAAAGGCTGCCCAGCTGCGTGACGAGGAAAAGAATCTGACCGAAGAACGCGCGGCGAAGGAATCCCAGTGGCGCCAAGGCGAAGACACCTCCGAGTCAGTAGTTGACGAGGAACAAATCGCCGAGGTTTTGGCGATGGCCACCGGCATTCCGGTGTTCAAACTCACTCAGGCAGAATCCTCGAAGCTGCTGCGGATGGAAGATGAACTGCACAAGCGCATCATAGGTCAGGACGAGGCAGTCAAGGCGGTGTCTCAGTCCATTCGCCGGACCCGCGCTGGTTTGAAAGATCCGAAGCGTCCTGGCGGCTCGTTTGTGTTCGCCGGTCCGACTGGGGTGGGCAAAACCGAGCTCGCCAAAGCACTGGCGGAGTTCCTCTTTGGAGACGAGAACGCCCTGGTCCAACTGGATATGTCCGAATTCTCGGAGAAACATACGGCCTCTCGGTTGTTCGGTTCACCTCCGGGCTATGTCGGCTACGACGAGGGCGGTCAGCTTACCGAAAAGGTGCGTCGCAAGCCCTTCAGCGTAGTGCTGTTCGACGAAGTGGAAAAGGCCCACCCGGACATCTTTAACAGCTTGTTGCAGGTGTTGGAGGAGGGCCACCTCACCGATTCGCAAGGTCGCCTGGTCGACTTTAAGAACACCATTATCATCATGACCACGAACCTCGGCACTCGTGAAATCAACAAGGGTGTGCTGACCGGTTTCCAGGCCAGCGGTGAGCTGTCCACGGACTATCAGCGGATGAAGGGCAAGGTTCAGGAAGAGTTGAAACAGCACTTCCGGCCCGAGTTCCTCAACCGTGTGGATGAAATCGTAGTGTTCCCGCAGCTTGAGAAGGGCGAAATCCTCCAGATTGTTGATTTGATGGTCGCTAAGCTCGACGACCGGATGCTGGATCAGGGCATGGCTTTGCAGCTGACTCCCGCGGCGCGAGCTCTGCTGGCGCACAAGGGCTTCGACAAGACGCTGGGGGCTCGTCCGTTGCGTCGGGCGGTACAGCGTGAAATCGAAGATGTCCTGTCTGAAAAGATTTTGTTCTCTGAACTGCGCGAAGGTCAGACCGTAACGGTTGACGTCGAACCGAAGTTCATCAAGCACGAATCTGCTGACAAGGTCAACGGGACGGATTGGGAGTTCACTGACGACGCCGAGTTTAAGTTTACCGGCGAGGACGGTCTGCCCGAAGGGCGGGCACAACAGCGCCGCAAGCTCGAAGACGTGACCGCGGCAACGATTCGGGAAGCTGAACTGGCTGCCAAGGAAGCGGAAGAATCCCCGGAAAAGGAACCTGCTTCCTAGACACTTTCGAAACCAACTCGCGGGTCCGCCTCGGCGGGCTCGCGAAGCATTTAGCCACAACTCTAGGCCTGATCCTGTTCAGATTTAGCGATGGGTTCATGGTTGTGCGCATTACGGGGTATATTCGTATGAGTTAGCAATTTTATCGCGCCGCGTCAAAGGAGAGGCCGAACCTATGTCCACCGCTATCCACGATGAACAGTGGTTTGAGCGGGTATTTGCTGAACACAGCACGGCTATAGTGCGGTTCCTTTATCGACGCGGGGCCTATAGCGACGCCGAGGACCTAGCCGCGGAAGTTTTCACCGTGATGTGGAAGAAAAAAACCGAGGTTCCCGATGGCGCTGAACTGCCCTGGCTATACAAAACCGCGGGCTTGACTTTGGCGAACTGGTACCGCAAAAAGAAATCCTTGCCCATGGGAGATAACCAGGAAAACCTGGACTCCACCGATTTTTCCGATCCGGCTCAACTCGTCGTGGAGGATCATGGGATGCGAGCGGCTCTGCTGAGCCTCAGCGAGCGCGATCGCGAGATTCTCTTGGCGGTTGCTTGGGAAGGTTTGAGCGGTAATGATCTGGCACAGTACCTGGGAGTGAGCCGTTCGGCCGCGGATGCGGCGTTGTCGCGGGCGAGGAAACGACTGGAGGAAGCGATTGAAAAAAATACTTCTTAGGAAAGTGTAAGAAACGCCAGGCCGGTTACATGTATATGTTGCAAGGTCGAAACTGCGCCGGGCCTGAGGACGGTTTCGACCAGCCAAGTTTTAATAAATAAGAACGACTAAGCGCGGTAATTACATCGATTACCGCCCAGAAGAAGGACAGGGAAGTGGAAAACCACAAAATCGAGATGAGCGGGCTGGAAGCTCTGCGTTCACTCGACCCTGCCCAAAATCTGCCCGTAGATTTGGATTCTCTGCGCGCTAAAGTCGCTGCTCAGATGGAATCCGAAGGGTTGGCTTTTGAGACTCAGCCGCCTGCGCACGTGGTTGCGGTGGAAACTGCGGATACCCAAGCCCCGGTGGCGGAAGTCGTGTCTCTGGCAGTGCGTCGTCACACGCTGGCAGTGCGGCGCAACTGGCTGGTTGGTTTGAGCGCGGCCGCGGCTGCGACGGTGGTTGGTTTCACCGGGTGGAGCGTGCTTTCCCCCGGCGAACCGGGTGAATTGCCCAATCAGGGCGATGGTGTCGTGATTGCGGATGGGCCGATTATTACCGCCGCGGGTTCAGAGATTATGGTGCCCGGAGCTAGTCAGCGTTTGGAAAAGGTCGGCGATGTTGAGTTTGTAGCGGCAGGCAATTTTTCCACTGCTCCTACCAAAGCCCCGATTTTACGGTTGGATAAGGGAGCCAACGTTTCCGCTGATCAAGTCCAGAAGGTCGCGAATTCATTAGGTATGCGAGGTTCCGTTAAAAGGAACAGCTCCGGGTTTACCGTCACCGATACCAAAGGGGCAATTTTGACGGTCACTGTGGGCCAGCTGACCTCTTTGAGCTTTGATAACCCTTCCGCAGTGCGGATGGAATGCGTGCCGGTGAAACCCGGAGACGGCACGGTGGAGTTGCCCAATCCCGACGCGACCCAAAATCCGACCGGTAACCCTAGTTCCAACTCCGGTCAATCGCCGGCTCCGAATACCCCGACTACTCCCAGCACCACTCCGTCGGAACCTAGTGACCCGACTGAGCCGACCTCGACGCCGACTCCGAAGTGGACCCCGACCCCAACTCAGACCCCGACCGAGACTGTTCCTCCGGCGGTGCGACCGGACAGTCCAGAACAGAGCCACTCCAATCCAACGGGCGCTACACACAATGTAGACACCTCTAACACTACCGATTTGCCTGGTACAGTGGTCGAGATTGGTCAGCTGCAATTGTTGCTGATTGTGACCGAAACCACGGATCCTTCCGAGTCTTCGCCGACAGAATCCGTGCAACCGCAGGCAACCCAGAACCCCTCGCCGGATCCAACTCCTTGTGTGATGAAAGTGGCAGGAAACGCGCCCTCTTCTGAGAAAGCTATCGCCCAAGTTGAGAAGGTGGCGGCTTCCTTGGGAGCCACCGTGATGAGCCGTGCGGCGGGAACCACTCAGAAAGACGGTCTGACCACGGTGAGTGTCCCGGTTAAGATGCCTGGTCAAACACAAGCCCAAAATTGGAAAGCTGTGGTTTCAGAAACCGGAGTGGCTTCGATTCGTGCCAATCTGGGTAAAGAAACGAAGATTGGCGAGTACAAGGTCATCTCGGAGGCTCAGGCTGTGCAGCGCCTCAACGACCCGAAGTATGGTCCTTTGGATGTGCGCAATCAGAAGGGGCTGCCAGCTAAGATTGATGGCCGCATCGACTTGGTCAGCGCGAGGCTGATTAGCCAGCCAGTCAAGCAAAAGGACGGCTCTATCCTGGATATGCCGGTCTATCTGTTGACCGACTCCCAAGGACGGGTCTGGACCGTCTCGGCAGTGGCGGAATAGGCCCCCTACAGAATCTTTTATTTCTGTTCCTTTCATTCAGCAGGTTCCTCTACCGTTTTGCGGGAGGGGAACCTGCTGTGTTTTCCCGTGTCCCCGTTTCATAGCACGGCTAAGGGGAGCGATTAGAGCGGTGAGGACGTGGCTTTGTACCCGGGCTCGGAATACGGCTAATACCCGTGAAGGGACGCAAAATAGGGCGGTGTGAGCGAGGAACGAAATATTGCTAGGATAGTTTTGGCGCGTGGTGCGCAGATTGTTTCGAAAAAGTTGGAGGCTTAACACATGCCCAAATTCGTTTACCGTTTTGCAGAAGGCAATAAGGATCAAAAGGACCTGTTGGGTGGCAAGGGTGCAAACCTGGCGGAGATGAGCAACCTCGGGTTGCCGGTGCCCCCGGGATTTACCATTACTACCGATGCCTGCCGGGCTTACCTGAAGGAAGGTAAAGTTCCGGAGGAAACTACCGTGCAGGTCACCAAGGCTTTGCGTGAGGTGGAAGAAACCGTTGGACGCGAGTTGGGAGCGCCGGAAGATCCGCTGCTGGTGTCGGTGCGTTCCGGCGCAAAGTTCTCTATGCCCGGCATGATGGAAACCGTTTTGAACGTCGGTCTGAATGACAAATCTGTGGAAGGCTTGGCAAAGATAGCCGGTAGCGACCGTTTCGCTTGGGACTCCTACCGTCGTTTGATTCAAATGTTCGGCAAAACCGTGCAGGACATCGATGGAGACCTGTTCTCTGATGCGCTGGATAACATGAAAAAGAACCGCGGAGCTAAGGCCGACACGGATTTGAATGCCAGCGACCTGAAAGAACTCACCGCGCAGTTCAAAGAAATCGTTAAGGAGCAAACCGGCAAACCTTTCCCGCAAGATCCGCGCACGCAGATGGACATGGCTATTGAAGCCGTGTTCCGTTCCTGGAACTCTGAACGCGCCCGTATCTACCGTCGCCGCGAGCGGATTCCTCACGACTTGGGCACCGCCGTCAACATTGTGACCATGGTGTTTGGCAATATGGGCGCGGATTCTGGCACCGGGGTGTGCTTCACCCGTGACCCCTCTTCGGGTCGTCCGGGGGTGTACGGCGATATCCTCATGAACGCTCAGGGCGAAGACGTGGTGGCCGGTATCCGCAACACCGAAACCCTGAAAGACCTGGAGGGACACGACAAAAAGTCCTATGACGAACTGTTGGGTATCATGCGGAAGCTCGAAACCCACTACGAGGACATGTGTGATATCGAGTTCACCATCGAACGCGGCAAGTTGTGGATGCTGCAGGTGCGCGTGGGTAAACGTACCCCGGCCGCGGCTTTCCGAATCGCCACGCAGCTGGTTGACGAAGGCTTGATTACCACCGATGAAGCCCTGCTGCGAGTCACTGGCGAACAGCTGCAAAACCTGATGTTCCCGATGTTTGATATGTCTGGCAAGCCGGAGGTGTTCACCAAGGGTATGGCCGCGTCCCCCGGCGCCGCGGTGGGCAAGATTGTGTTTGATAACGATGCTGCTGAGGCCTCCGCTGACGCGGGAGTGCCGTGTATCTTGGTGCGCCGCGAAACGAACCCCGATGACCTGCGGGGCATGGTTGCGGCTGTGGGCGTTTTGACCAGCCGCGGTGGCAAGACTTCCCACGCCGCTGTAGTGGCTCGCGGTATGGGCAAGACCTGTGTGGTCGGGGCGGAAACCATCGTGGTTGACCAAGCCGCCAAGACCGCCACCGTGGGGGATACTGTCCTGCACGAGGGGGATGAAATCTCCATTGACGGCGGTACCGGCGAGGTGTTCCTCGGCGCGGTCCCGGTGCAGGATTCCCCTGTCACCACTTACCTTTCTCACGGTCTGCAGGCTGGCTTGGATGCTTCTGCCACCGAAGATGAGAAGGACTTGATTAAGGCGGTCGATCGGTTGATGACCCACGCTGACGAGGTTCGTCGCCTGGTGGTGCGCACTAACGCCGACACTCCCGCGGACACGCAGCGGGCTTTGGACTTTGGTGCGGAAGGTATCGGCTTGTGCCGTACCGAACATATGTTCCTCGGCGATCGTCGTCCCCTGGTAGAAAAACTCATTCTCTCCCCCGAAGGGTCCGAAGAACGTCAACGTGCTCTGGACGCCTTGGAGCCGCTGCAAAAGGGCGACTTTAAGGAAATGCTTAAGATTATGGACGGCAAGCATATGACCGTTCGCCTCATTGACCCGCCGCTGCACGAGTTCCTGCCGGACTTGACGACTCTGGAAATTAAGAACGCGGTGGCGAAAGCTCAGGGCGGGGCGCTCTCGGAGGAAGACCAGCATATGCTGGAGGCCGTGCGCCGGATGCATGAGGAAAATCCGATGCTGGGTCTGCGCGGTGTCCGCCTGGGTATTTACCTGCCGGGATTGTTTAAGATGCAGATGAAGGCGCTGGTTTCGGCGGCTTGCGAGCTGAAGAAGGACGGCTTGAATCCGCATCCCGAGATTATGGTTCCGCTGATCGGTTCCATTCGTGAGCTCCAGCTGGTGCGCGATGAAGCCGAGGAAATCATTGCCCAGGTTCAGGGCGAATACGGTGTGACCTTTGATGTTCCGGTGGGCTGCATGATTGAGCTGCCGCGCGCCGCCATGACCGCTGACACCATCGCCAAGGAAGCCGAATTCTTTAGCTTCGGTACCAACGACCTGACCCAAACCACCTGGGGATTCAGCCGTGACGATGTGGAAGGCGTGTTCTTCCCGCAGTACGTGGAAGCCGGAATTTTCGGGGTCTCCCCATTCGAATCTATCGACACCCACGGGGTGGGTCGCGTTGTCGCCGAAGGCGTGAAGCGTGGACGTTCCACCAAACCGAATCTGCCGATGGGTATCTGTGGTGAGCACGGTGGCGATCCGATTTCGATTCACTTCTTCCACCAGGTCGGACTGGATTACGTGTCCTGTTCGCCGTTCCGGGTACCGGTGGCGCGCCTCGAGGCGGGTCGTGCTGCCGCGGAGCATCTGAAGTGGGACGAGTCCGCTACACAGGGCGTCGAGTAGTCCGTAGCATCCCTTTTAAATAAACCGCATTTTTGGTGCCGGGTTCCGTCAAGGGCCCGGCACCAGCGGTTTTAGGGAGGACGGGTTTTAATAACGCAAGACAATTGTTGAAAAAAGATTTTAGCTAGGTTAGGCTTAGTTTCGTGAAATTGTGTGAATGCCCTGTTGGGGTTCCCATGATTATGGTGAATTTGGGGTGCGATGCCAGATTCTGTGGACGGATTCACGAGCTGGGTCTGCGTCCGGGGACGCGTTTTACGGTCACGCAAAAGGGGGCTTTTGGGGGTCGTGTTTTGTTCGTACGCGGAACTCGGTTGGCGGTAGACCGTGGTTTTGCCCGGTCCGCCTTGGTGCGGCCTTGTATCCAGTTTGCGCAGAAGCTCGGTTTGGATCAGGAAAAGGCCGCCCTCGAGGCCGCGT
Organism: uncultured Mobiluncus sp.; assembly: GCF_947254095.1. Classification (GTDB taxonomy): domain Bacteria; phylum Actinomycetota; class Actinomycetes; order Actinomycetales; family Actinomycetaceae; genus Mobiluncus. The sequence goes on along the minus strand of NZ_CAMYBV010000006.1, from coordinate 92,297 downwards.
TGGCTCTCCACGACCTTTCACCGCAGTTCGAGCCACGTTTGGCGGTCTGCGGTATCACGGCGCACCTCGAAGATTCCCCGAAAGATACTCTAGTGGCAGAAAACGGAGAGTAAACATCCGATGAGCTGCCCCAAATGTAATCCGCTGCCGCCCGAATCTGCTGATGGTTCAACTACTACGGCCGCGGCGCAGACACATCGCGTCTACCTGCCCAAGCGCGACACCACCAACGTGGTCTTGGTAGGAAACCCCAACGTGGGGAAATCTTCGCTGTTTAATGCCCTGACCGGAATGCATCAAACGGTCGTGAATGCACCCGGAACCACGGTGGAAGTCTTTACCGGTTTCAATAAGTCGTTGGGGGTGCGGTTTATCGACACCCCCGGAACGTACTCGCTGGTGCCCAACTCTCCTGACGAGTCCGTGGTGGTACAAACTTTGGCGGGACAGCCCGGTTCGATAACCGACATCGGACGCGACGATGGAGGAATCGACCTAGTCGTGACCCTCTTAGATGCCAGCGCGTTGTCGCGCTCCTTGTACCTGTTGGCTCAGGTAGCCCAAACCGGTCTGCCGGTTGCGGTCATCCTGACCATGCAGGACGTCGCTGCTCAGAGCGACGAGGCTATAGATGCGGATAATCTTTCCTGCCTGCTGGGAGTCCCCGTGGCGACGGTGAACCCGCGTACCGGTGAAGGCCTGCGTGACGCGACGCAGCTGATTGCGTTGGCGTTACAGAACCCAACTTACCTCAGCGGGTTGCCTTGGGATGAAAACGCCCCCGGTTATAACCCGGCTGCGGTTGTAGCAGCCAAAGCCTCGCTGTCCCAGACTTCCGAGCCGGTTGAGGCCAATGCGGAAAGTGGCTTGTCGGTCGCGAACCTCTCTAATCCCTGCGGCGGGACAAATTGTCAACCGGGTGAACCTTCGGGTCGCCTGCTCCCAGAGCTAATCACCGAATCGATGGAAGAAACTCAGCGGGCGGCTTTGCTGTTCGACTGGATTGAAAATATTGAATCCGGTCTACGTCAAGAACGTATCGAGGTGCCGCGGGCGACACGTTCGGACAAAGTCGATCGAGTGCTGCTCAATCCTTTATCTGGAACGCTACTTTTCATGTTGGCTATGTACGTGGTGTTCTGGCTGGCTAATACGTTTGCCGCGATTTTCCAAGACCCCCTGGAGGGGATTTTCGATGCTGTCGGCGGTTGGGACTTCACGATTCCTGCCCGACTCCTAAAGCTGCCATTTTCCTCTATCGGAGTTCCCGGACAGGACATCACGGTATTCCATGCGCCTTCTCTAGCCGATGGAGTGTTGACTTGGTTGACGTGGATGGATTGGGATAACCCGCTTCTGCAGGGTATTTTGATAAACGGACTGTTTACAGGTGTAGGGGTCGTATTGTCTTTCGCCCCGCTGATGCTGGTTATGTTCGCCGCCATAGCGGTAATGGAAGACTCCGGCTATATGGCTCGTGTTGCTTTCCTGGGCGACCGCATGATGCGTGCCATTGGTTTAGATGGCCGCGTCATCATGCCCTTCATCGTGGGCTTTGGCTGTAACCTTCCGACTTTGGCAGCCTTGCGTATCGTTCCGGATTCCCGCCAGCGCATGATGGCGGTCATCCTCACCCCCTATATCACCTGTTCGGCACGCATGATTGTCTATATGTTCATCGCGCAGGTGTTCTTTGGTACTCATGCCACCGAAGTGGTGTGGTTGATGTACTTCCTTTCCATAGTCATGATGGTCTTGGGAGGGCTGCTACTGCGTCCGCTGTTCATGCGCGACTCTACCGGTGCGCCGCTGATGCTGGTTCTTCCCGCCTACCAGACTCCTCGAGGCATCATCTTGGCTCGTTCGGCCCTGCAGCGCACCTGGGCTTTTATCAAGGGCGCGGGCAAGGTCATCGTAGTGATGACTATCGTGATTTGGTTCCTGATGGTTACGCCCGTTACTGGCGAGGGCCGCTTCGGGGATTCCCTGCCGGCCAACGAATCTGCCTACGGAGTGGCGGCTTCGGCAATAGCCCCAGTTTTTGCTCCCGCTGGTTTTGGCGACTGGCATTTAGCGGGATCGCTGATAACCGGATTTGTCGCGAAAGAAACCATGCTGGGCGCACTAGCGGCCACCTACACCGATGCGGATATTTCCGAACAAGACGTAGACGCCGCTCAAGATGAGGGGAGTCCCACTCCGACTATGCGTGAACTGACCCGCGAAACGTTCATCGATTCCGCGGGCAGCGCGGCGGCGGCTCCCGTGGCCGCCCTAGCCTTCCTGATTTTTGTTTTGACCTATACCCCCTGCCTGGCTACTGTCGCCGAACAGTGGCGTCAGCTCGGGGCGAGACGCGTCCTTGCGGCGGTAGGAGGACAACTGGCCATCGCCTGGCTGCTCGCGGTATCAGTGTTCCAAGTTGGCCGCATTTTTGTCTGAGGTGAGCTTATGAACAGCTCTGATGGCCCTAAATCCCCAACGCCCGCGGCGGGCGGAGCGCCGCGGAGCGCCCCCGGTGAATCTCGTGCCGCAATCTTTATCGACTCCCTGTGCCAAGGTTCCACGTTCCTAGCCGCGGTGGGACGCAGTGGGCTGAGCAGAGAACACGGGCAGCTGCTCTTGGAACACTTGCGTCGCGCAGGACTGTTGGCAGACCGAAATAACTCGCTAAACGTGTCTTGTGTGCACGGGGCTTGCACGCCGGGGGACGTGTCCTCCGTGAGCGAGCAACAGCGCCTTCACTGTGTCGGCTGCCCTCTAAGTCGGCTTTAAATAAGGGTATAAATTCAGGTAGTAAGCATTTGGGTGCAGATTTGCTTATTTATTGAGGATGCCGGAGCGAGCTATCCAGGCCGCGACTTCCGCGAAAAACTCGGCGCGTTCCAAGGGTTGGGACAGGGTCAGGTCATGCAAACCGGACATTTGCCACAGCGTTAATCCGCCGCCCACCTGACCGTAAAGGGTATTAATCCGTTCTTCGATGAGATTGCCATTCAATACCGTGTCGGTGTGGCGCGCCGCCTCACTCCAGTCCACAAGTGCAGTTTCATAGGGGGTTTCCTGCTCAGAAGCATTGCTATTGCTCAGAATAGACTTTGACATGGTTGACCAATAGATTCGGTGTTTTAACAGGTTCTGACGCAGAGCTGACATTCTGGCAGATTTCCGTTTTTGAGCCATGAGATGGTCAACCCGGGCAATCTCAGGATGATAAAAATCGTCCGGGTCATGCGCGGCTGTGAGACACAACACTGGCTGGTTGGAGAAACGAGCATGTTCCACCAACCACTGCTGGGCGCTGAGGATGGCAGAGAGCCAACCAAATAGAATGGGCGCTCCGTTGTTAATGCGCCATTGCGAGTTCGTGACCCAACCGTGCACCGCCGGATCGTTGCCAAACGGCACCAAGCGCCGGGGCAGGGGAGAACCGATAGTGGCATAGCCGACCAAAGAATCTTGGTAAACCGTAGACCCGGGGCCAAGCATCGGTATGTGCAGTCCCCGCAGATACTTCGCAATGACGTTGCGCACAGTGTTCCCGGCGGGAATTCCCGACACATCTTGCACCACCCAGGGAGATATAAAGATAAGACCGTCATAGGCATCGTGGTGCCGGGATGCCCACCCGGAAACCACAGCACCACCGTTGGAATGGCCCATCACGACTAGAGGCAAATCAGGATGCTCCTGACGGGCGGTGGCAATGGCCCATTCCAACTCCCGGTCGTAGGTGGTGTAATCGTCCTCGTAACAGTTGAAGGGAATAAGGCCCGACTGACGTGGCATATTGCGACCGTAACGGTGCAGGTCAATCGCGTAAAACGCGGCACCTAGATGGGCCATCATGCGGGCCAGGTGGGCTTGATAAAAATAGTCATTCCAGCCGTGGACATAGACGGCAATAAATTGCGGAGCTGAGGGTGCATCAAGCTCGTCAACAGCTTCAATTTCGCGACCCCGCAGCTCGGAAGATAGGTAATCCTGCAGGTAATGCAGGTTTTGAGCGGGTGAATCGTCCCACTGTGCCGCCGCGTCAAAATGATTGAGGCAGCTCCCGGCACGCTGCTGCGGGCTAGCTGAGGGCGGGAGGATCCGGAAACTGCCTTGATTGGGACCCCCACCTGGTTTCACGTTAACCGGAACTACACGGTCGGGCAACTGTGATTTTGGATCCTCAGCGGGAGTGTAGCGCACCAAGGTAGCAGAGCGCGGGGAAATCTGATCAGGTTCTAACTGGAGTTTAGCGGCGCCAAATCCGGATCCCAGTACGTCAGGCAGGTATCGCATTCTCAAATTCTAACGCGACCGGTGTGGCGCGGCGGGAGAATGGCTGATTTCTCAAGGCTATGGCGCTAACGCATCGGGTCCGAAGCGTTAGCTGACAGGGCGCTGAGTCAGGCCATCATTAGCCAGAGGAGTGACCTAAGCGGCGAGGAACTCACCGATAGCCTGGCCGACAGATTCGTTTTCAATCAAGAAACCATCATGACCGGAATCGGAATGAATGATGACCGCCTGGCTGCGACGAGTCAGACGCGCCAGCTGCTGCGTTTGGGAAGGGTAAAACAGCCGGTCAGAGTCAACTCCCAAGGCCAGGACGCGAGCCTGCACCCGAGAGAGCGCGACTTCTAAACCGCCCCGGCCTCGCCCCACGTCGTGAGTCAGCATCGAGCGAGTCAGCGCCAGGTAGGACCCGGCATCAAAGCGTTTCGCCAACTTCACCCCGTGATAGTCCAGGTAAGACTGCACAGCTAAACGGCCTCCCGAAAGTGGATCCTCACGATAGCCTGGATCGCGCCCGAACCGCTCCTGCAGTTCCTTGGGTGAACGGTACGTAGTGTGCGCCACTTCCCGCGCTAAAGCTAGCCCACGGAATGGCCCTTGACCGGGAGGATTATCGTAATAGTCGCCGTTGCGAAAATTCGTGTCCAGTTCCAGCACGTGCATCTGTACATGGCACCAAGCGGCTTGTTCAGCGGTGGTGGCGCAGCCGGTAGCCACAGCCACCAGCCGCTCCACCTGTTCGGGATAAGTCACCGCCCACTCCAGAGCCCGGTGTCCCCCGTGCGAACAGCCGATGACCGCAAACCAGCGAGGAATACCGAGCTGGTCCATGAGGATTTTTTCCGCCGCCACCTGATCGCGGGTCGTCAGGAGGGGGAAACGCGACCCCCAGGCGCGCCCGTTCGGAGCCAAGCTGGCGGGACCGGTCGAACCTTGACAACCGCCTAACACGTTGGGACAAACCACAAACCACCGATTCGTATCCACCGCGGCACCGGGCCCGACGACCTCGTTCCACCATCCTGGTGTGACGTGGCCCGGCCCGGCTTCACCGTATACATGAGAATCTCCGGTGAGGGCGTGATTGATGAGGATAGCGTTGGATTTGTCCGCATTCAAAGTGCCGAAAGTTTCAAAGGCGAGCCGGGCGCCCGGCAGGGCTGATCCACCCTCGAGCTTCAGCATCCCCAGAGCGGCGAACTGACGGTTTCCTTTGGGGTCAGTGGGTTTCCAAGCTCCACTGATCGGCATCAACTCACTCGTTTCGGGCATCGCTATCCTTAGGCTCGACGGTTTTCAGGTTCAGGCTTCGAGTTTCGCGCGCACCGCCTTCGCGGCTCCGACCAGGTTCTCTAAGGTGGCCACCGTTTCGGGGTAGGCGCGGGTTTTCAAACCGCAGTCTGGGTTGACCCAAACTTGGTGGGGGTCCAAAGCGGCGACAGCCTTTTCCAGCAGCCCCACTTCCTCATCGAGTTTCGGCACCCGCGGCGAGTGAATATCCCAAATCCCCGGCCCCAGCCCGCGCTCGAAACCGTGCTCGTGCACTGCCGGCAAAATGTCCATCTTGGAGCGGCTGGCCTCAATCGAGGTGACGTCCGCATCCAGGTGATCAATCGCGTCCACCACCACGTTGAACTCGGAATAGCACAGGTGGGTGTGGATTTGCAGCTCTTTTGGTGCCCCGCCGGTGGCTAAGCGGAAAGCCCCCACGGACCATTGCAAATAATTCTCCCGTCCGGCTGCGCGCAGCGGCAACAGCTCGCGGATGGCCGGTTCATCCACCTGCACGATTTTGATGCCAGCCGCATTGAGGTCGGCGATTTCAGCGCGCAGCGCCAACCCCAGCTGATCCGCAACCTCCGCACGAGACTCGTCGTCGCGAACAAAAGACCACGCCATGATGGTGACGGGGCCGGTCAGCATCCCTTTCATCGGCTTTGCGGTGAGGGATTGGGCATAAGTCGACCACTCGACTGTCATGGGGTGGGAACGCGTGACGTCCCCCCACAGAATCGAGGGTCGAGTGCAGCGCGAACCGTAGGACTGCACCCAGCCGTGTTCCGTAGTGGCGAAACCTTCCAGGTTTTCGGCAAAGAACTGCACCATGTCGTTGCGTTCAGCTTCCCCGTGTACCAGCACATCCAAACCGAGATCTTCCTGCAGCTTCACGACCCGAGCAATCTCATTGCGGATTTCCTCATCGTATTGAGCCTCGTCGATTTCGTGGCGGCGGAACGCAGCCCGTGCCTGGCGAATCTCGGTGGTTTGCGGGAAAGAACCAATCGTGGTGGTGGGCAGCAACGGCAACTGCAGAATCTCCGCTTGTGCCGCCAAACGCTGCGGATAGGGGGCACGCGTCCGATCGGCCGCCGTCACGGCCGCGGTAGCCTGACGCACCTCGGCACGTTTCACTCCCGGATGGTTGGCGCGGGAAGCCAAGATTTCGGCATTTTCCGCCAACTCAGCGGCGATAGAACTGGGATCCGCCAAGCCTCGCGCCAAAGTCTGTACCTCGGCAATCTTTTGGTCCGCAAAAGCCAACCAGGAACGCACTTGCGGATCCAAGGACGTTTCTCTGGCCGCATCGTGGGGGACGTGCTGCAGCGAAGTCGAGGTGGACACGCTGAGGCTCGGGACTACCTGGTGAATCGTCTGTAAAGTCTCGAGAGCCTGGCGCAAGTCGGTACGCCACACGTTGCGACCCGAAACGATGCCCGCCACCAGGGTTTTATTCCCGATGGTTTTAAGGTCCTCAGGGTTCGGAACCGGACCGGCAACCAGATCCAAACCGATGGCTTCCACATCGGTGGCACTCAGCACGTCCAGCCCATCGAGACCCAGCGGCCCGTAGGGGGCGTTTACAAAAATTTGGGGGCGATTGGTCAGTTTACTCAGGAATTCGTAAGTCTTACGAGCCGCCGCCAGCACTTCCTCGCGGGAAGTGGACCAGGTGTCACACACCAAAGCCGGCTCATCAAGCTGCACCCAAGTCACTCCGGCCGCCGCGAACTGGCTGAGGAAAACCTCGAATCCAGCCAACACCGCGTCCAGTCGCTGCAGGGGGTGGAAATGTGCCGGAGCGTCCGCACTGGCTTTGGCGCCCAACAGATAGGTAACCGGACCGATGAGAACCGGACGCAGCGCAGGGCCCCCAGCCTTGACCTGTTCCAACCACGGATTAGCTACGGCGGAAATCTGAGTGTAGGGGCCGATTTCAGGAACCAGGTAGTGATAATTTGTGTCGAACCACTTGGTCATTTCCAAAGCGGGCTTATCATCAATACCCCGCGCCAAGGTGAACTCTCCGTCCACGTCCAAGGAACCGTCGGGGCGTACCAGGTTGCCAAAACGCTGGGGGACGGCTCCCAGGGCGCAAGTCAGGGTCAAAACCTGGTCATAGAGCACGAAGTCCGCGGGATTTGACCCCGGTTCGTTCAACCCCGAGTCTTTCAGATGGTTGATTCGAGTCGCCAACTGTTGCTTTATCTGGGCATCGAAAGTGGCGCGGTCGATTTTTTGAGCCCAATAGTGCTCCAGGCTCCGCTTCAGTTCGCGGTTCGCGCCAATCCGGGGATAACCCGCAACAGTCGCGGCGGGAAAAGCTTGCTTTTCAGTCATTTTCTAAAATTCCCTTCAGTAGGTTCTAACGTGTGTTTTCTTTGTTAAGTTCGGTTCGGTTGGTTTCATCAGGTTCTTCGGGCGAGGGCCTCAAGGAGAGATGCGGTGCATGGCGGCGTTCATCAGGCCGAGCAGGTTATGTGAATCCTCCTGGTCCACGTGGGCAAAACCGCGAGAACGCAGGTGCTCCACCAAGTCCAAGACCGGCCGGGGCCGATTGAAAGTATAGAAGTGAATGCCGGGTGCGTTGGCTTCGATGAGGTCGTTGACGAAATCCAGGGTGGCGCCTAGGCTCTCCAAGATTCTCTCGGCAGGATCGGCGATATTCGCTATGGTCATAATCCTTTCCGGTACCGGGACCCCGGTGAGGCCCTCCAGCCGCTGGAGGCGGCTGACATCTGTAAACGGAATAATTCCCGGAACGATGGGTATCGTCACGCCCTGGTACGTTGCCGACTGAACCAACTCGGCATAGTCCTGGGCTCGGTAAAACACCTGAGTGATAGCAAAATCGGCGCCAGCCGCCTGTTTTTCCACCAGAGCCTGAACCGCATCCGTGCGGGTCTGGATACTGCCTGCCGGATAGGCGGCCACCGCGATACTGACGGCTTGCGCGTCCCCGAGGTAATCGGCGGAAACTTCTCGAATCAGCTGCACGAGTTGGAATGCTCGGTCAAATTCGTCTGGTTCCGTTTTTCCTGGCTCATCCTCGGGTATATCGTCCCCGCGCAGCGCGAGGAAATCACGTACTCCCAAGTCCATCATGTCCCGGATGATTCCTACCAGTTTCGCTCGGGTCTTTCCTACGCAGGTCAGATGAGCCAAGACGGGCCGCCCCGAACGCTTTAAAGCGTGCCACAGGACAGATTGTGAAGCATCTGGTGATGTACCGCTCGTTCCAAACGTGACCGAGACGTAATCGGGACGAGAATCTAACAGCCGGTCTATGCCTGCCCATGCCTGGGAAGTCGGTCGGGCATTGCGCGGCGGATACAGCTCATACGACACCCGCAGATCACGCCCTGACCCGGCCTCGTGAGGCGCAGCGCTGTTCCCCCGAGGATGCGACAGCGCGGGGTGCGGTGCCGCATAGAGGTCTTTGATAGTCATCGGTTTTCCTAAGTGAGTGATAGTTTTATCCGGTTACGCGGCATTCGCCTGCCGTGCCGCGGCCAGACCGCGCTCAATGTCAGCCAAAATATCCTTGGGGTCTTCAATGCCAATCGACAGCCTGACGGTGCCGGGGGTAATGCCCTGTGCCAGCAGCTCAGCTGTAGTCAGCTGGGCGTGAGTCGTTGAGGCCGGGTGAATCGCGAGGGAGCGCACGTCTCCGATATTAGCGACATTTGCCAGCAATTCCAGGGAATTGATAAATGCTTTACCGGCTTCCAGACCGCCTGCCAGGTCAAAGTTCAGCAGGGAACCGCACCCCTTCGGGGTATATTTTTGCGCCAAGGCATAGAAGGGGGAGGAGGGCAGCGATGACCACCGTACCGTCTCCACTAAGCCACCGCCGACCTGAGACTCCAGGAATTCAGCAATCCGACGAGTGTTGGCAATGTGGCGTTCCATCCGCAAGCTCAACGTATCAACTCCCAGTCCTACCGTCCACACCGCGAAAGGCGAAGCTACGAAGCCGAGATCCCGCTGGCCTTCAACCCGCGCCTTCAAAATAAACGCCAGATTCGCCCCCAACTCCCCTTGAACACCGAAATCACGGGCATAAACAACGCCGTGATAGGAGGGATCGGGAGCGTTAAAACCCGGGAAACGCGGAGCCGCTTTCGCTGCGGCATAATCGAAACGGCCGGAATCAACCACGATACCGAGCATGGCTGAACCGTGCCCGCCCAGATACTTGGTGGCGGAGTGCACCACGATATCCGCCCCGAACTCGATGGGACGGCACAGGTAAGGGGTGGGAACCGTATTGTCGACAACGAGTGGAACCCCGGCTTGGTGCGCGGTTTGAGCCAAGGGCTCCAAGTCCAGCACGTCGCCCTGCGGATTGGGCACCAGCTCCCCGTAGTAAGCCGCCGTGTTCGCGTCGGTGCGGGCCGCCCACTGGCTAATGTCACGAGGATTATCAACAAAACGTACCTCGATACCCAGGCGGTCCAAAGTGTGGCCCAACAGGTTGAACGTGCCCCCGTAAATCGAGTTTGAAGCCACCACATTTTGACCTTTCGATGCCAAAGTCAAAATAGCTAGCGTGATGGCAGCTTGCCCCGACCCGGTGGCAATCGCCCCGACCCCGCCTTCCAGTGCGGCAATCCGGGCTTCTAAAGCATCGTTGGTGGGGTTGCCCAAGCGAGAATAAATCGGCCCCAGCTCTTGCAAAGCAAAACGGGCAGCCGCCGATTCCACACTCGGGAAGTGAAACGCGTTCGTGGCATAAATCGGCACCGTTTGCGTGCCCGTGGTCGGATCGCCAGTGTAGCCGGCATGAATTTGCAGAGTATCGAAGCCCCATTCGGGGTGGTCGACCCAGTTGGGTCCAATAGTGGTTTTAGACATCGTAGTTTCCTTTGCGTGAGTTATAGCTGTACAAACTTGTCCCCAAAAGATTTTTGGCTCTGACGGGCACGCAGGAACATGGAGATACGAATGCTCAGTACCGGACGCGGTACTGGACGTTTAGAGGCTGACGTGCACGTCAGCGAGGCATTCGTTTAGTCATGCTGTGATTGTAGCAACCCCACGACCAAAAAGCTAAACCGGTGTTTCAAGATGTGAAATCGGGCAATTCTAGTTGGCGGGAGCTTCCTGATTCGGTGGTGCGGCGCCAGCGGGAGGGGTAGTGGGAGGTTGGCTCTTCGGGTCGACGTTAGAGAAAGAGGTTTTTGCGCCGAGTAAACCGTTCATGAACATCTGTTTTGCTTGGATACTGGGCCCGCCCTGAGAGTCGGGATAACCGGAGATGACCAGGGCATAAATAAACTCCTGGTTATTGCGCACGAATGTCCCGGCCAGAGAATTCGTAATTCCCAACGTGCCGGTTTTACCGCGAACCACGCCCGCAGCGAGGGTTCCCTGGTAAGCGTGCTCCAAAGTGCCATCTGTCCCCGCCACGGGGACGTTGGCGGCAACAGAGTGCAGTTCGGGGTGGTCTTTACTCATTGACAACCGCACCACATCCGCAAGGACTCGGGCAGGTATCCGCGTGTCATAAGCCAGCCCCGAGCAGCCTTTCAGTTCAGTTTTGCCCAAGTCCAAGCCCAACTCCCGCAGCGACTCCATAACCGCTGTTCCAGAGGCGGCAAAAGTCGGTTTTGCGTTGCGGTGCAACGCTACCAGCCGACCGAGGTTCTCTGCCAAAGTATTATCCGAAATCTTTAACATTTGCCGCTCCACCTGGGCAAGCGGGGCCCCTTGTGCGTAGGCAATCGGGATCGGACCGTGACTGGTGGCAGCCTCTGTGTTCACTTCCGGTAGGGCAGAGAGCGGGTCGAGGAGTTTCTTCGAGGCCAGTCCCGATTTCCCCACCTCGACTTTGGCTGGTCCCGCCCCGCCTAAACGGCCCAAGGCTTGCGCAAAAGCCTGGCCCGCGACCCCGGCCGCGTCCGGGTAGTATCCCTTATTAGCGTTCGGATCAATCAGACCGGTATCGATGGCCATGCCTTGGAGGGGACCGACCCAGCGGTCGTCCCCCTCACGCCAGAAAGGAGAGGCTGTTTCAGAGCCAAACCAGGAGGTGTCCAATACCAACGTGTAGGGTTTGCCGTTCAGCAGGCTGCCCGTAGGGGATTTGTCTCGAGAGGCTGGTGCTTTGGGAGCAGAGGTTTTTCGTTCCTTGGTGGGGGAGGGCTGATGACTTGCGCTGGCTTGCTCAGATTCCCCTGGAGTTTGGGAAGAAAGTGCCACTATGGTGTCCGCCGCGAGAGTGTCTAGACCGGCGTAGCCTTTGATGGAACGCGGCGCGTCCGCTCCCGACCCCAGCAGCACATCCCCGCCGGCGATTAAGTATAGTTTCCGCTTATCGTTGTCCCAGGCCACGACCGTGCGGGCCCGCGCTTCCGGGCCGAATTCGTGCAATGCCGCCACCGCGGTGAGCAGTTTTGTCGTAGAAGCGGCAGTCAGGGCGCTTTGGGGTTCATGAGATGCCAGTTCCACGCCGTCCCGGTCGCCTACCCAAAAGGACAGTTTCGCGTTTGCGAGGCGGTAATCCGTGGCAAACTCGCGCACTAGGGCTTTATACGTATTGGCGTCGAAGTTGGTGGATTTGGCAAAAAGCGGAATTTCGGCAGGTTCGGGGCTCACGGTGGGAGAGTCAGGGAAAGGAACCACTCGCGGTAGGGGGGCTTTGAAGGTCAGAAACCCCGGCACCAAGTCCGCTCCGTCAGCACCAACATAAGCGCCGCTGAGAACTAAGGCACCTGCGATTATTGCTGCGTTTACGCGTCCCTTGGTGCGCACCGACCCCCCCGTCACACGGTTCTGTTATCTGGAAACAACCCTATCTAGTATAGAAGATGTCGCTTAGGGGTGCGGGTGTGGCACAATAGTTTACAGCGATGTTCACCAAAGCAGGTGACATCGGTGCAAAGCAACGCCAATCCGGAGACACCGGTGGCACAAAAAGTAAGGATGCCGAAGAAAATAATGGCTGAAGATTTTTTGACGTTCAATGTGACCATTGAGATTCCGAAGGGGAACCGAAATAAATACGAAGTCGATCACGAGACCGGTCGTATTGTTTTGGATCGAATGCTGTTTACCTCAACTCGCTACCCCGATGACTACGGTTTCATCGATGATTCCCTAGGCATGGATGGCGACCCGCTCGATGCCCTGGTTCTGCTGGAAGAACCAACGTTCCCCGGATGTGTCATCAAGTGCCGGGCGCTGGGGATGTTCCGCATGACTGACGAACACGGCGGCGATGACAAAGTCTTGTGCGTCCCCGCTACTGACCAGCGAGCCGCGTGGCGTACCGAGCTGGAGGATGTTTCGGAGTTCCATCGCCTGGAAATCCAGCATTTTTTTGAGGTTTACAAAGACCTGGAACCCGGCAAGTCAGTGGAAGGGGCTAACTGGGTCGGCCGGGAAGAGGCCGAGAAAGAAATTCAAGCCTCGTGGAAGCGTTTCCGTGACAAGGAAGGCCCCGACGCGCACACCTACATTCACCTGTGAATGAATCGCGCTAAGACCGGTCAACAGTTTGTTGGCCGGTCTAATGTTTTAGCTAACTTGTTTCGGGGGCGGCACCAAAGTTAGATGACCGTGGCGTTTCCCTGGGGTGTCGGGCGTTCCGGGTGCGGTATCGCCCAACCCCAGCTGAGGTTCCTTCCCTAGGGGACCGCGATAGCCTTCTGGATGCACAGTTTGGCGGGGGACGGGATTCTGCGCCGCTGCCTTCACCGCATTAGCCAAAGCCATCAGTTCCTCATCGTTGGGCGGCGGGGGCGTAAAGGAATTCGTTAAATGGACGACCTCCCAGCCCCGTGGTGCCGTCAGTTTTTCGGCGTGTTCACGGCAAAAATCGTATGCTCCGGGATTCCGATGGGCGCTGAGTGGGCCAATGAATGCGCTGCGTTCTCGATAGTCAAAAGTCATCGTCGCTACCGCTGGGTTAGGGCAGCTCGGTTTGGAACAACGGCGCGTATAAGTCACCTTTCCAGCATACTGCCCCCAGGGGTCGGGGGCACTCAGGCTCGCTTGCTGACACCGATTCCGGGCCGGGATAGAGCCGGGATTGCGAGCTCAGCTCAGAGTATTCGCGATTTTTACGGGACATCCTCGACCCTGTTGTCGCCGCGGGATAAGCTAGAGGCGATGAGTGAAAAAGCTGGAACCAATCGGGTTCGTGTTTTGGATTTGGGCGGTGAGATTCGCTGGGATGTCAGCAGCGGACCGCGGCTGCGGCGTTCCTATGTGCGCCGTGATCGGCACGGCCGGGGCAATCGCGGAGTTTTAGTTCCGGCGATGCTGCCACGTTACCGAACTCGTCGGGAAACCTTTGACGAACTGGTCATTCAGGAAGTTCGTTCCCTGGTGGCAGTCTGCCCGGAACTAGCCACTATCCAGTACGGAGTGGAGGACGTCCCCCCTTCGGACCCGGCACCTTGGGAGAGCGAGTCAGTTGTCCTAGGTCGAGGATTCGGCGCTGACCCAGGCAAAAGTTTGCCCGCCCAAGTTGTGGTGTATCGCCGTCCTCTAGAGCAGCGCGCCCGCTCCACGGATAATTTGCGTTCCCTCATTCACGGGGTAGTGTTGGAGGAATCTTCCCAGCTCATCGGCAAACATCCCGAAGACATCGACCCGTATTGGTAAACAGCGTCTCAAATCTGTCCGCGGCGTTTTAACGAAATGTAGGCATCCGCCAAGTCGGGAGGCAGTTTTTCCGGGGTGGCGTTCAACAAATGCCCTCCTAGCAGAGGCAACAGGTTCCCGGCTTCCTCGTGCTCGTTCAGCTCCGCCATCGCCGCTGCCGCCAAGAAAGCGTCAGCGGGATTGAACCGACCCAGCGATTGCTTGGCATCATCGAGGTTCCATTGGCCGGGCAGTTGAGCCAAACGGGTCAACTCGGGATCTAAAGAGTTCGCCACCAGGACGTGATGACGGGAGGACAGCGCCTCTACCATCGGCATCAAGCCGGAACGTTCCGCCCCGCCTTCCAAACCTGTCAAAATCACAACCAAAGAACGTTGCCGCAACCCGGAAAGTAAAGTGTGACTGAGCCCTGACCAGTTCGCTTCGGTGAGCGAAACCTGCAAATCAGCCAAGGCTTGAGCCATCTCGGTGATGAGTCCGACACCTCGAGCCGGTTGGATATGGAAACGAATCTGATTGTCGAACGCGATGAGATGTACCCGGTCCCCGGCACTGCCAGCCAATGCCCCGAGCAGCAGAGCCGCCTCCATAGAGGCATCCAGCCGGGGGTATTTATCAAGCCGCACCGCGGCACTGCGCGAAGAATCCAGGCAGATGATGACGTTGCGGTCGCGTTCAGGGCGCCAAGTCTTTACCACCGGGGTGCGTAGCCGCGCGGAAGAATGCCACTCGATGTCGCGCACGTCGTCGCCGGGGACGTATTCCCGCAGGGAATCGAACTCTGAACCTTGCCCGCGTTGCATCACCAGGGAGTTGCCCTCCAAACGGCGTAACGTTTTCAGGCGGGAGGGTAGGTACTTGGCACTGCGAAACTCCGGCAGGACTTTTACTTCCTGCACGATAGGGGCGGAGAACTGCCGGGCGCCCAGCCCCAAGGGTCCATAAGAGCGCACAGTGACGGCATCGCTGTGCAAAGTGCCTTTGCGTTGGGGGGTGAAGCTGGCCTGTAAAGTGGTAGAGCTTTGTGCGTCCAGCACCAAATGTTGCCGGCGTGGCAGGGCTTGGAGCGAGGGCGGCCACGCGTCACGCATCTCGGCCCGGAATTTGCGTTTGGTGGGATTTTTCACGCTCACGGTGTAGGGCGTTTCGGTGCGTTGACGCAGCGTGTGGGGCAGGGAGCGGGTGATCTCCAGGTGGCGGGGACTGGGGGCAGCGATGACGTCAAACAGCCACACCAGCAGGCACACCAGCAGCCAGAAAAAGGCGCCAGTTTTCCAGTGAGTCAGCAGCACCAGCGGAATACCCAGCGCTATCAAGAACGCCAGGCGTTTGGAAACCGCCATTTTTCGCCTCCCCTTTATCTTTTTCGACTGCACAAACCGGGTTACGCTGCGTTTAGCGCGGTACCGGGGTCGTGGCCAGGACGCTGTCCAGGACGGTCTTGGCGTTGACGCCCTCCATTTCGGCTTCGGGACGCAGCCGCAAACGGTGGCGGAACGTGGGCAAAACCAGAGACTTGACATCGTCTGGGGTGACGTAGTCGCGTCCCGACAGCCAGGCCCAAGCCCGGGAAGTCGACAGCAGCGCCGTCGCGCCACGCGGTGACACCCCCAACTCCACCTGCGGTAACACCCGAGTGGCTCGGACTAAGTCGACGATGTAGCCCAGCACCTCCCTGCTGGCCTTAACTTCCTTGACAGCCTGGCGAGCCGCCGCGATGTCCGTCGCGTTGGCCGCCACGTTCACCCCCGCGGCATCGAGGTCGTGAGTGTTGAAACCGCTTAGGTGCAGCTGTAATACCTCCAACTCGGTTTCCCGTGCTGGCAGGGGCACATCGAGTTTCAGCAAAAACCGGTCCAGCTGAGCTTCGGGAAGGGGATAGGTACCTTCGTATTCCACCGGGTTCTGGGTCGCGATGACCGTAAAAGGTTCTGGCAGAGAGCGGCTCACTCCGTCGGTGGTGACTTGGTGTTCCTCCATGGCTTCCAGTAAGGCAGCTTGAGTTTTCGGAGGGGTGCGGTTGATTTCATCCGCTAGCAGCAAGTTCGTGAAGATGGGACCTTCCCTGAAAGTAAACGAAGACTCTTGGGCATTGAAAATCAGTGAACCGGTCAAGTCCCCGGGCATCAAATCCGGAGTGAACTGAACCCGCTTGTGGTTCAGGTCCAGCGACTTCGCCAAAGTTCGCACCAGCAGGGTCTTAGCGACGCCGGGGACGCCTTCCAACAGCACGTGCCCTTCCGCCAACAAGGCGATAACCAGCCCGGTTACCACCGCATCCTGGCCTTTCACCACCTTGTTGATTTCGGTACGCAACGCGATGAGCTTGCGCAAAGTCGGATCTTGGATATCCATTTAGCTTTCCTTTCGCGGATTTGTTTTGGTGAGTAAGTATAAGTCGTGTAATAAGCTTCCCAGCCCACGGGCGGTGACAGGCACCTCACCGTAGAGAAGGTCATAGACCTGAGATTCGTCAACCCCGGTGTATTGCGACACTTCCCGCACCATGACTGGCGGGGTTGTCGGGGTCGGTATGTGCAAAGCCGTGCCTAGACGTCGGGCGGTGTATTCCCGAGCCTTGTGGGCCGCCACTGCCACAGCCCCGGATTTTTCGTACAGGTGTCCGCGACCGTAAACCGCCTCGGCGCCATGCACCACGACCGGTAACTCTTCGGGAACTACGCGACCCAAGCGGCGCCCTTGTGCCAACGTAAACACGAATGCTGCCACGAATAAATACACCAGGGAACTGAGGAAGAAATCGGGAAGGAGGGGCTGAGCCTTACCGTTCTGGTCAACACCCTGCTGGAACGTGGTGCCGTTGACCCAACCGACCCGCGGGCTGGAACTCAACAGATTCAACAGCAAAGCGGCATTACCGGCAGCGGTGATGGTGTCGTTGCGCGCCAGGCTATCCTCGGAAAGCAAAGCCAGGCGGAAACCTTCGGGACGTTTAAACGATACATAGGCAAAAGCGTTGTCCTGCAGCGGAAAGCACGCGGCTTCGGGCTGGCGCAGAGGGCGGAGCGAGCCACGGCTGGAAGAAATGGTGCGGGCTGCCTTTGCGCCGGGGAAATCACATTGAGCCTTGATTTCCTTGGGAGATCCCGCGGGTACGGATTGCACATAGGGGTCGAAACGTTTTCCTTGCGCCAAGGTTCCTATAATCAACAGATTTGTGGGAGTGTGCAGGATTTCTCGCAGGGTGGCATCGTCGATTTGGTTGGTATTGGTGATGACTACAGTGTCCTTGGCGCTGTAGGACTCGAGGTCACGCACCGAATACACGTCACTGACCAGCACACCTTGGTGGCGCAGTACTTCGGCCAGAGCCATCGTCCCGCTGCCCTTCGGATTGCGGATCGAGAGATTGACATCATCGGTAGGCGCGCGCAGCACAGCGCTGAGAAAGGAAAAAACTGCCAGCAATACCAAACCGCCGATAACCCAGCGACCCCGAAAAATCGCTTCCGAGATACGCGGGGTGGCTGTAGGCGGGGTCGCGCTACTCATCAGACTGCACCTCCCGCCGGTGCCAAAGCTTCCTGCGGCGAGACGACGACGCCACCGCGGGCGTGGGAACGATTAGAAACGAAAGAATCCAGGCGAGAATCTAGGGAAATAAGCCTCTGCACCTGGGCGTTGTCCGACTGTCGTCGCCCATACCGTAGCGCATTGAACACGCTGGCTGCCCAAGACAATTCCTCCGATTCTGCAGGAACTGCCCGGCTGAGAGCGGTGCTGCCTTCCCCGGCGGTGAGTCCGGGGGTGATTACCAGCAGTTCGTTGG
Source organism: uncultured Mobiluncus sp. (assembly GCF_947254095.1). GTDB lineage: Bacteria > Actinomycetota > Actinomycetes > Actinomycetales > Actinomycetaceae > Mobiluncus. The sequence continues at coordinate 74,329 of NZ_CAMYBV010000006.1, read as the reverse complement.
CTTCACAAAGACGCAACAGGTGGCGGAATTGCTCCAAGAAAGCCGTCGAGTAGTCTCCGCGTGAGAGAGCATTTTTGGCTGCCGCCAGGTACTGCACCGCGTTGCGGTCATCCTCGAAAACCGCAGCCTCATCAGCGAGGGTCGGCTTGATTTGCTCGTGGAACCTCCAGTTTCCAGTGAACAAAATCATGATGACGATGACCAGCACCGCCACTATCAGAGCGGCAATCAGCCACAGCCAAGAAGGCAAGATGGGATTGACGTTTGCGGATGAAAAATTGTCGGCGAACCACTCCACGATTTTTTTCAGCAGGGAGGGGCGTTCCTGGTATACCGGTTTGGACAGCTCATCTTCGAGCTTGTCGCGCCCCTCCCGGTCTGACACATCCGCCAACACTTGGCTGAACAAATCAACATGATGGAGCCATAAGCTCCCCAGTTGCGTTGAAATGTTCAGCATCCCTACCCAAAGTCCTTTCTGCAGTGCTGCCGTCAGCCCTGCTGAGCCGCCTGGAGCAGGCTTACTGCCAGACCCTCGCGACGCATCCGCGTATCAACATAGAGCAGACCTAAAACTGCTCCATAGAACGGCATCGCCAGCCCGGTAATGATGGTGCCTAAAATGGCGGAGAGAGACATCATTACCGAGAAATTCCGACTAACCATCATGGCCGCTGAGATAATCAAGCTGATTACAGCATTCATTCCGTAGGTCAGGAACGAAACAATGAGGGAAGTTAGCAAGATGACACCAAAAATCTTCCAGAAGCTGCCCTTGGTCAGCTTCCAAGAGCGCTTCAATGCCGGGATGATGCCGATATCTTCCATGACGGCAGTGGGGATAGTAAAAGCTAGCTTGATATAGAACCAAGCTGAGAATACCGCGACGGCTGCGAGGGTGAGAAAAGTGAGACCCAGCAAGCCTAGAGATGCCCCGAGATCTTTGATGTTAATCAGGAAAAACCCACCCAGCGGAAGCAGTCCCAGCCCCAGCAACAGGGCTGACCCCAAGATGAGCAACAGAGAATAGCCGACGATCCCCCAGACGTGGCCTTTCAAAGTTTGCCACGCATCAGCCACCGAGGGGCGGCGACCCAAAACCAACGGCCCCAATCCAGCCACGCAAACTCCCAAGGTCAAAAAGAGGACAAACATCTGGAGCAGACTCGTGATGACACTTATGAGCATCGTTGATTCCGTAAACTCCAGCAAACCGTCCAACGAGGCTTCCGTGCTGTCAAAATTGAAGTCGTTGGAAAGGTAGGTGTTGATGTCGGGAGTGAGTAAATAAAACAGCGCTCCCATAACCCCTCCAAGTACCGCCCAGAGAGCCAAGACCAGACCGAACATGACAGAAGGGGCCTGACGGATTGCAGAGAAAGCTCCGTTGTAAATATCGCCAAGACTCAGTGGACGCAGCGGGATAATTCCGGGCTGGACCTGCTGATAGTTCAAACCATAAGGGTCGAATCCGGTGTTGTTTGCCGGGTTTGTACCGTTGAAGCTGTTTGTACCGCTCGTTCCAAAGTTCGGGGCGGGGGTTTGCGGGGCAGCCGCAGCAGGGTACGGGGTCGGGAGGGGATTTGGGAAAGACTGCGGTTTGCTGGTGCTGTCCTCCGGGGTCAGCGTCCACGAGCCGGCGTCGAAACTGCCCGGGGCAGCCGCGGTCGGCGGTGTAAATGGAGGTTGTTGCGGCAACGGGCTGCCTTGGCTCGGTACCGGAGCGGTTTCGCCGGGGTTGTTTCCGAGAGGAGTGTCTTGAGAGGAATAAGAGTTGTCGCTCATGATGCCTTTCCAATACATGGTTCACTTAATATTGCCACGACACGGCGCAGATGCGCTCGTTCAAACCGAAAAACCCTTTTAATGCCGAGCTTCGCTGCGGGTCTCCCCGCAAATTGTGAAATCGTGTCAAAATAGGAGTATGAGTGCAAAAATCCTGGTAGTAGACGATGACCAAGCCTTGAGCGAGATGATTGGTATTATTTTGGAATCATCCGCCTACGAACCAAGTTTTTGTGCCGATGGCGCGAAAGCCGTGGACAAGTTCCGCGAAGTTGAACCTGACCTGGTGCTGCTCGACCTGATGCTGCCGGGAATGGACGGCATCGAGATTTGTCGCAAAATCCGCGAGTTCTCTAATGTCCCCATCATCATGCTGACCGCAAAATCCGACACCACCGACGTGGTGGCGGGTCTGGAAGCGGGAGCGGATGACTACATTCCCAAGCCTTTCAAGCCCAAGGAGCTGCTGGCACGGGTCGCCGCGCGGCTGCGCAGTTTAGAAGCCGCTGAACATGACGTCCTGAAAGCAGCGGGGGTAGAAATCAACCTAGCCTCCCATCAAGTGAGTCGGGACGGAAAATCTTTGAACCTCACCCCCTTGGAGTACGACCTTTTGGTCGCCCTCGCCACTAAACCAGGACGGGTGTTTTCCCGTGAAGAACTGCTGGAACAGGTCTGGGGACTGCGCCACGCCTCCGACACGCGTTTGGTTAACGTGCACGTGCAACGGCTGCGGGCCAAGATCGAGCTGGATCCGGACAACCCGACTGTGATTCGCACGGTACGCGGGGTGGGCTATCGGATTGGGACTGAACCTCAGTGAGTTCCCCGCAATCTCTGACGTTTCGCCGGACGCGCCGACAGCGAAGAATCTCGCAGTTCTTCGGCAGCGCCACCCGCTATTTGGTTGGGTTCACCCAATCTGCTTGGGTGCCGGAACGGCTCCGGCGTTCACTGGCTCTGCGGATGGCCAGTATCATGCTGGTCGCGACGTTAGTGATTCTGTTCGCGGTAGGGATTTATGCTTCCACAGCCATCAAAAACGGTATCTTTCAAGAACGGTTGAATCAGGTGTTAGAGGAGTCGGCCACCCAAGCGCGGTCGGCGCAAAATCGTTTCGACCAGGCTCCGGCCTCGACCGTGGAACAGGTACAGTCTCTCGCTCAGGACGTGGTCACCTCAATCTCCACCCTCACTTCCGGTTCCAGCGCCCCTGCCGTGCTGATTTTACGTAACCCCAGCGAGACTTCTTCCTTTGTGATTAACGAAATCGCCACCCAAAATATGCGGGAAGTCATTACTTCCCAGTTGCGCGAAGCGGTGCAGCAAAAGTCCGGCCAACATTGGCAGTCCATCGAGATTACGGACGTGCAGGGCAAGCGGCATCCCGGTATCGCGGTAGGAACTGCCGTGAGCCTGCCGCTGGCGGGGGCTCACGAACTTTACTTGGTGTATTCCTTGGCTGACGAGCAATCCGCAATCAACCTGGTGATGGGGGTTTTAGGCGGTGGCGGTATCGCCGTTCTGGTGCTGGTGGCGGGCATGACCTGGGTGGTAGTCTATTCCGTGCTGGTGCCGGTACGCCGTACGGTGCGCACCACGGAACGTTTGGCGGCCGGGGACTTGAACGCGCGCGTACTCTCACAAGGCCAAGATGAAACCGCACAACTGGCCGATTCTTTCAATAAGATGGCGGATTCTTTGCAGTCTAAAATTAATACTTTGGGGCAGATGTCCCGGCTGCAGCAGCGATTTGTTTCCGATGTGTCTCACGAGCTGCGCACCCCGCTAACCACGATGCGGATTGCTGACGACGTCATCTATGATGCGCGCGAAGAACTCGACCCCGCCGCCTTGAGAAGTGCGGAACTGCTGCATGACCAGATTGATCGCTTTGATGCCATGCTGGCGGATTTGCTCGAAATTTCGCGTATCGACTCTGGATCTGCCCGGCTCGATTTTGAGATGGTGGACCTGAACAAACTCGCTGAACAAGTCGTGGAGGATAACGCCGCTTTGGCTGAAAAGGTGGGTTGTCGGGTTATCTTAAACCCGCCAAAGTACCCTTGCGCAGCCGAGCTCGATGCTCGCCGAGTGACGCGTATCGTGCGTAATCTGCTGGTAAACGCCATCGAGCATTCCGAGGGAAATCCGGTAGTAATTACTACCGATTCCAGTGAAACCGCCGTGGCTCTGCGGGTGTCTGATCACGGGGTGGGGATGTCACCGGAAGTGACCAGCCGCGTGTTTGACCGTTTCTATCGTGCTGACCCGGCACGAGCGCGGACCACGGGCGGTACCGGGTTAGGCTTGGCTATTTCTCTGGAGGACGCTCGCCTGTCCGGAGGCACCCTGCAGGCGTGGGGCAAGACCGGTTATGGCTCGTCTTTCCTGCTGACCCTGCCGCGACGTCACGACATGGAGATGGGGGCGTCACCGCTGGACGTCACCGATTACGTGGAACCGACTCTAGACAGTTACGTTCCCCCCCAGGCCGCCCCGGAGCAGCCAGAAACCTCGACGAACGCGACCCGGACGCTTGGGAAGAATGGGGAGGAGCCATGCTAAACAAACGTCGAACCCGGTGGTGGGGAGCTGTCCTTGTGGGGATTTCCACCCTCAGTCTGGTCGGCTGCGCCGCACTGCCGACTGCCGGACCGGTCAATGATTCACAGGTGAGAGTCGGTTCCAATCAGCCGCTCTTAGGTTTAAGCGCCCCCGGACCGGTCCCGAATGCAACCGTGGAACAAATCGTGACCGGTTTTATTCGCGCCTGCTCTGCGGGGTACTCTGATGATTTCACCGTGGCGCGTTCGTTCCTGGCTCCCAAAGCGGCGATGGATTGGCGCCCTGATGCCCAAGTAGAGATTTTTGACACGGATTCTGCCTTGGAAACCCGTCAGCTGGGCGATGGCTCTGTCGAAGTGACCGCCCGCGCGCTAGGAAGTGTCGACGAACACGGAAACTATACCGTGGCGGGTCCGACCGAACGGGTCCGCACCTTGTTTTCCCTGGTGAAGCCCGCTGACAACCAGTGGCGTATCGCGGCTCTAGAGGACGGGGTGATGCTTTCCCAATCAGCTTTCAGCTCGATTTACGCTTCGGCTCCGGTGTATTTCCTCACCATGGACGCGGGAGCCTTGGTTCCGGATTTACGTTGGTATCCGCGCCGACGGCTGCCAACCTACCTGGTTAATGCACTCTTGGCCGGGCCGCAAAACGCTTTCAAAGGGGCGGTTCGTTCCGCGTTCCCCACCGGCAGCACTTTGGCTGGGGGAGCGGTGGATGTTTTTGACGGGGTCGCTAACGTGTCTTTAAATGTTCCGGATACTCTCAATGACCCTACCACGATTAATTTGGCGTACTGGCAGATGGAATCGACCCTGCGCGACGTTTCGGGAATTTCTACCGTCAGTTTGAGCATCGGCAAAGTTCCTTTGGAAAATACGAATCCCATCACGCAAAGCACCACGCCGCAATTCCCCATCATGGTAAAGGACGGCAACGTAGTGCGTCTGAATTCTGGTGCCACCGAAGTCCTGGTTCCTGCCGGGGTGGTGACTTCCGGTGTCATCACGAACCCGGCTATTTCCACTGCCGGTGACGAAATCGCCTTTACAGACTCCAGTTATCGCCGACTCTATCTGTGGGCGCGTGGGGCGGCGACGCAGCTGTATAGCGGGCGAGAACTGCTGGCTGCTGCCATCGATCGAAACGGCTGGATTTGGACCCTGGATACAGCAAATCCGCGCCAAGTTGTCGCGCTGCGTCCCGATGGAACCAGGGTGAATTTGGAAGTGCCGTGGGAGACCGGAGACCCCGTCCATGCTTTCACCGTCAGCCCGGACGGGACGCGGATCGCTTTCGTACACCACGTAGGTCAGGCCGACATTGTCAGTGTAGCGGTGGTAATCCGGGACGGGACGGGGACTCCCAAATCTTTTTCCGCACCCGTGGCTTTGCAGGCCGGAAACGAAGTTGTTTCCGCAATAGCGTGGCTGCAAGGAGATTCTCTGGTGTTGCTGACCGGCACGGGAGACAGCACCACCGTCCGAATCGCTCCGCTGTTCGGACCGATATCAACATTGCCGGGGGTTAAGAACGCGGTGGATTTGGCTGCTGGTGAGGAAGAAAATCAGATTTATCTGGTTACCGCGGGCGGTGATTTATACAAGCGCTCCGGCAGAAACTGGCAGCAAGTTCTAAACGGAGTCGCCGACCCGAGTTACCCCGGATAGCCTCGTTAGGGACGTGTTATGGTGGGTTTTTCGAGTTTATGGGATGCCGCAGGGGAACTGGGAAAGGTGCTGCTGCCTACGGAATGCGTGGGTTGTGGAGCTTGGGACGAAGAAATCTGTGACAACTGTTTGGCGCAGATGCTGGGGCGTCCGTTCCCGTTGGAAATCAGCGAGAACGAAGATAATGTAACAGACGTTCCAATATTTGCCATCGCCAAATATGACGGTCCGATGCGGCGCGTGGTTCTGACTGGTAAGCATGATAAACGGCGGGATTTACGCCGATATTTCACAGCGGCTGGCCAATCGGCAGTGCAGGGCCTAGTGTCAGAGGGGCTGCTAGTTAGGGACGAATCTGGAACGGACGGTACAATCAGGGGGGAAATGTTTGTGGTTCCGGCTCCATCCACCCATCCCCGAGATCCGTCTGAGGTTGCCGCCGCCTTTGCCCAGGGCGCGGCGCGGGGAGCGGTCCGCGCGGGACTGTGCCGTCAGGCATCCGTGCTGGAAATCCTGGAACTGGCGGCAGGCTCGACGACCCAGGCCGATTTGGGATGGGAGGCCCGTAACCTGAACCGGCACGGCAAAATGCAGATTCGCGGCAGTGCGGCGGTGGCGAAACAAGAACTTGCCGGTAAGGCCCTGCTGATAATCGATGATGTTAGCGCCACCGGAGCGACACTCAGAGAAATGATTCGCGTTTTGTCAGGCTTAGATGCTGAAGTGCTCGCGGGGCTGGTTTTCGCTTCATCTCGGCGTGAAATGCCCTCAACACCCCCACAGAATTCCGAAAAATAAGTGGAAGTCCTGCACGGCTCTGCCGTGTGCTCTAAAATATAAAGCACACGCAAAAATCGCAGGTGACACACCGGAGTGCGCCCGCGTGAGAAAGAGGTGAGAACCGAACACTCCGTCCCAGCAAATGATAGTTGGAACCCAATTCTTAGCCTAAGGAGGCCCTCATGGAAATCACCGTGAAAGCACGTAATGCTGAAATCCACCCGAATTTTCGGGAATACATCGAGGAAAAAATGGCCAAGGTGGAGCAGCTGGCTCCCCGTACGCAGCGTGTCGATGTGGAATTGACGCATGAAAAGAATCCGCGACAAGCTGATACTGCGGAACGCATCGAACTGACTGTTCTCGGCAAAGGACCCGTGGTGCGGGCGGAGGCATCTTCGTCAGACCGGTACGCCGCTGTGGACATCGCCGCCGGGAAACTTTTTGAGCGTCTGCGCAGAGCTCGGGATCGGGCCAAGGACCACCGCAAGTATGAGATTCCCCCGGATGTGGAACTGGACGTGCAGCTTCCGGGAACCGACCCGGCTCCCGCCGCGAAACCGCCTTTGAAACTGGGCGAGTCTCGTGAGGAACAGTTGGGTGATTCCCCTGTCATCGTGCGCGAAAAGTTGCACGAGAGCCGAGCCATGAGCGTCGAAGAAGCTCTGGATGAGATGGAATTGGTGGGTCACCCGTTCTACCTGTTCATTGACTCCGAGACGAAGCAGCCAGCAGTGGTTTACCACCGGAAAGGCTGGACCTATGGCGTGATTCGCCTAGACGCAACCTGCAAGCTGAACGACTAAGTTTAAGGCCGGACCCTGGGACGCAGTCCCAGGGTCCCTCTTTATTTATCTCCGGTGAGCCAAAGCAACTGCCCCCAAGAACCGGAGCTTCGCGCCTCGCTTTCGCGAAGCTAGGCGCTTTCAACTAAAATAGTCAAGGCTGAGTCATCACGATTGGGTCAAACTCTTGACAATCGTGGATAAAAGGCTGTTGACCTCAATGGATAGGCCTGTAAGGCAATCCTAAAGACCTGAAAAGGAAGGCAAAACGTGTCCTTACTTGATAAGTTCATGCGTATCGGTGAAGGTAAAGTTCTCAAAAAGCTGGTGAAAGTTGCTGATGCGGTGGACCAGCTTGAAGATGAATACCGCGAGCTGAGCGACAGCGAGCTAAAGGCGAAGACCGACGAGTTTAGGCAGCGCCTAGAAGAGGGAGAGAAACTCGACGACCTCATGGTTGAAGCTTTCGCAACGGTGCGTGAAGCCTCAGATCGGGTGCTCGGACTGCGTCACTTCCGGGAACAAATTATGGGCGGGGCGGCCTTGCATTGGGGCAACATTGCCGAAATGAAAACCGGTGAAGGCAAGACCCTGGTAGCTACGTTGCCGTGCTACTTGCGGGCTCTGAGCGGCAAAGGCGTACACGTCGTGACCGTGAACGATTACCTGGCGTCTTACCAGGGCGAATTAATGGGTCGCGTGTACCGTTACTTGGGCTTGAGCACTGGCATTATCATGGCTCAGATGGATCCGGAGGAACGCCGCAAACAGTACAACTGCGACATCACCTACGGCACCAACAACGAGTTCGGCTTTGACTACTTGCGTGACAATATGGCGCAGCGAGTCGAAGACCTGGTGCAGCGGGAACACAACTACATCATCGTCGACGAGGTGGACTCCATCCTCATCGACGAAGCCCGTACCCCTCTGATTATTTCCGGTCCCGCCCAGGGCGACGTCAACCACTGGTACACGGATTTCGCCAAGATTGTCCAAGATTTACATGCCGGCGAAGATTACGAGGTGGACCAAAAGAAACGCACCGTGGGGGTCTTGGAACCGGGTATTGACAAAGTTGAGGACTACCTGGGTATCGACAATCTCTACGAGGTTGCCAACACGCCCCTGATTGGGTTTTTGAATAACGCCATCAAGGCTAAAGAGCTGTTTAAGCTGGACAAAGACTACATTGTGACCCCGGAAGGCGAAGTGCTGATTGTGGATGAGCACACCGGGCGTGTCCTGCCGGGAAGGCGCTACAACGAAGGGATGCACCAGGCGATTGAAGCCAAAGAGGGCGTGGAGATTAAGGCGGAAAACCAAACTTTGGCCACGATTACCCTGCAGAACTATGTGCGTCTCTACCCGAAGGGCTCGCGTGCCGGCATGACCGGTACCGCTGAGACTGAGGCCGCCGAATTTAACGATGTTTACAAGATGGGCGTGGTGCCGATTCCCACGCACAAACCCATGATTCGCGAGGACAAAGACGATGTGGTGTACAAAACCGCCGAAGCGAAATTCAACGCGGTCGTTGAGGACATCGAAGAAAACTATCACCGCGGTCAGCCTGTCCTGGTCGGCACCACCTCGGTGGAGAAATCCGAATACCTCTCGCACTTGCTGAACCAGCGGAAGATTCCCCACCAGGTGTTGAACGCGAAACAGCACGAACGTGAAGCTGCAGTTGTGGCGATGGCTGGCCGAAAGGGCCAGGTCACGGTCGCGACCAACATGGCAGGGCGCGGTACCGATATTATGCTGGGCGGCAACGCCGAATTCCTGGCGGTACAGGATTTGAAGGACCGCGGGCTGGACCCGGAGGAAAACTCCGAAGAATACGAGGCCGCCTGGCCCCAAGCCTTGAAAGATGCCAAAGCCAAGGTAGCTCAGGAGCATGACGAAGTTGTGGAACTTGGCGGGCTCTATGTCTTGGGAACGGAACGCCACGAATCACGCCGTATCGACAACCAGCTGCGAGGCCGTGCGGGGCGTCAGGGCGACCCCGGTCGCTCCCGTTTCTACCTGTCTATGGAAGACGAGCTGATGCGGTTTGCCAACCAGGGTTGGCTGGGCAACATGATGCGTTCGGGGCTGCCCGAGGATATTCCCATGGAGTTTAAGATGGTTTCCGGCGCGATTCGTTCGGCGCAAACCCAGGTGGAGGGCCGCAACGCGGAAATCCGCAAAAACGTTTTGAAGTACGACGATGTGATGACTGAGCAGCGCGAAACTGTCTACGGAGAACGGGGACGAGTGCTGCGTGGGGAGGATCTTTCGGCCACGGTTGACTCTTTCATCGAGGGCACTATTGCGGACGCGGTTGCGCAGGCCACAGACCTTCCCGATACCAGCGAATGGGATTTAAAGACCTTGTGGGCGGGATTAAAGAATCTGTACCCGGTGTCGCTTTCGGTAGAAGACTTAGAAAATGCGGTCGGCGGGAAATCGGCTTTGACCACGGATTTCATCACCGAACAATTGGTTGACGACGCCAAGCTGCAATATGAGTTAGCCGGCAAGTCTTTGGCGGATAATCCCATTGCGCAAGCCCAGCTGGGCGATGAGCCGATGAAAGAGTTGGAGCGGCGAGTTCTGCTCTCGGTGGTGGATCGGTTGTGGCGCGAGCACCTGTACGAAATGGATTACCTGAAGGAAGGTATCGGGCTGCGGGCGATGGGCCAGCGCAACCCCCTGGTGGAGTATAAAACTGAGGGCTACCTCATGTTTAGCGCCATGATGGGACGTATCAAGGAAGAGACCGTCCAGAATGTGTTTGGGTATGTCAAGGCCTTTGTTGACGCTATGCAGCGGGCGGCAGCTGAGGAAGCCTCAGGGGACGGGGAAGGCCAGGCGCAGGCGGCAGAAGAACCAACACCGGCCAAGGAAGAGCCTATCTCTAAGAGCGCGGCAAAAAAGAAAGCCCGCAACTTTAAGAAATCTGGGCGCAGAGCCGGTCTGAAATCGGTATCAGCGAATCGCACGGTTATGGGAGATACCGGTCATCAGGCGATGAACACCCAAATTTCCTATTCCAGTGATGGCACAGTTGAGTCAGCCCCGCAGGGCAACCGAGCACAGCGCCGCGCGGCAAAACGGCGGGGCTGAGTTTCTCAGTTCAGCCCAAGCGAATCGCGGCAATAATCCACTGCTCGCAGCGGTTTTCTAAGGTTAGCGCGGCGGCACGAGTGCGCTGACCATCGTTTAGCACGATGACTGCCTCGTGCGTTGTCGCTGAGGTCGCCCGGCTGTGGGCACTGAGCACCCTCACCGGTGGAACCCGGCGCGTTTTGCCTCCAATCAGTCCGGGCTGTGGCTTTTGTTTAGAGCCAATAGCGTTTCGCCGCTGTTCGAGGTAGCGATAAGCCTGCGGTGAGGCCCAGCGGGTCATCTGGGACAATGGACGGATTCCCTCGATGATTTCCAGCCCGCACCGAGCCATTTGGGCGGCCCAGACGCGAGGGGAATGTTGGACGTCTTCGATGGAAGAGTTTTCCCGGGAACTGGCGTGGGTTTGGTCGGACAGATTGGTCCTGGTGTTCCCCGATTTTTCCGTTTGGCGCTGTGGTGTCACTGATTGCACTGTCTTACCCTGTTGCGCATAAGTTGCCTGAACCAAGCTCCGCAGAGACGGCTTGGCGACCTGACGGCGTTTCCAGGCGGGACCCGCTATCGGTTGAGGCCGCTGGTTCGTCACGAGTGCGGCAGCGTGCTTCAGATCATGCGAATCAGGCTGATGACGCTTGACTTCCTGTTGGAATCCTCGTTCAGTTTCCATTAGCAGGTTCTCGGTGGCTCCGGCGGTCAGTTGTGAGGGTGCGCCAGCAGGGAGTGGCGTTGTGGGTTCGGAGGTGGGTGATGCGTTGAGTTCTGCGTGAGTTGCCTCGGCAGAGGCAGTAGTTTCAGCAGCGTTAGGTTCAAGAAGTGCGGTTTCCATAGTTTCTCCCTTTTATAGCGGGTTCTGTTTTGTTGTTTCACGTTTGATAACGTTTGATTCCTTAGCATAAGGCTATGCTGGTTATTTTGTCAATATTTGGCATTTTGAGCGTATTTACAGCATTTTTGATACTTTGTAGGAAGGTTTGCTGCTGTAGACAATTCAAGTGAGCTAGACTGGAGCGCGTGGAACACGAGGATTTTCTGGATGATCTCTCAGCTGATTTCGCTGCAAAACTGCGAGCGCAGCGCCAAGTGGAGGCTACCGAGCTATCGGCGGCGGATGCTGCGGAAGTGACTCTTTCCGGTCGTTTATTAGCCAGTGTAGGCACTACGGTCGAGATTCAGCTCATCAACGGGGAGTCGTTGCGTGGCGAAGTCGCTGACGCCGCGGCGAATTGGCTGATTTTGCGCCTGCTGCGCGTGGACATCTTTATCAGATACCCAGCCATCGAAGTCGTTTCTAGCTTAGGACCCGCTCCGCGTTGGCCCACTTTAGTTGAGGCCAGAATTCCAGGCACGGTGAAACTGCGTGAGTTTGCCGCCACCCGCCGTGAGATTCAGTTCACCACCCGAAATCAGACTCTGAAAGGCCGCATTGAGCGAGTGGGTGCCGACTTCGTGGATATTGTCGACCACGGCCGCCATGAAGCCATTGCACTCTCAGCGCTGCTCTATGTATCTTGCCCGCGCTGAGGAAAATCGCTGGCAATAACCCCTGTCTTGATTGGGTCTGATTTCGGGGGCTGCCAGATAAGGGGATTCACTCCACCAGAGCCGCCCCGGAGGCGATTTTTTCCTCACTTTGGGCGTATTGTCCCTTGATGTATTCCTCCATCGCGGATTCCTCGATGCGCCAGAGGCCGCGCCCGCCAATTTGGATAGCTTTGAGCTCTCCGTTGTTGATGAGGTTACGCACGGCACCGTGGGAAACTTTCAACATATCGGCAACATCAGCAATGGTGTAAAAGTTATATTCCATGTAATCATGGTACATCAAATGCTATAAAACCACCACAAAAACAGTCCTATGCTTCTATATTTTAATGATATAAATCCTATAAGCAGGTTTTCGAGGGAGGTCTCGTATGCCTATTGGTTCGGAAATATCAAGTAAATCTCGGTACATAAATCGGCGTACCATACTGGGGATTGCCCTGATGGTACTGGCTGTAATCCTGGTCATCGTTACGGTGCGGCTGGCCAGCCACCTTGAGGGTTACCTGGCGGCAAAGACAACGCTCGTTGCTGGACAAACCGTTCAATCCGACGATGTTGAGGTTATTTCAGCAAATCCAGGTCGGGCGGCGGGGCAGTACTTGCGCGAAGGTGAGCTGAAGGAAGGCACTGTGGTCGTGCAAACTATTGCCGTGGGACAGCTGCTCCCCAAAGCCTCACTGAGCCAAACCAAGCCCTACAACAAACGGATTGTTCTCAATCTCGCCGCGCCTCTGCCAAGCAGTGTGAAGAAAGGCGATTATCTCGAAATTTGGCAGCTCCCTGACGAAAAATCTGCCAGCACGTTCGAGCAGGATACCCCGCCGGAAAATGCTCAGAAACTGGCAAACAAAGCCGTGTTTCTAGCAGAGAGAAAGTCTGAAACGGCTCTCGGATCGAAAAATCAGACGAATGTGGAAATTAGCGTACCGGAAGAGGACTTGTCGCCTATCCTCGCTGCTGTCGGAACGAAAACCCCGCTGATGGCGATACCGGTGTCATCATGAGTTTCATCGGGGTAGCGACTTGCCTGAATCCGGATTTGGAAGCGGATATTATCCGAACTATTGAGTCAGATTCTCTGCCTCTGCAAGTTATTCGGCGCTGCCGTGATGCCACGGAGCTGTTATCGATAGCCAAGGCGCACCTAGTGCAGCTGGTAGCGGTGGATACCGAGATGCTGGAACTGGAGGGTGCCACTGTCCAGGAGTTAGCCGCCGAAAACGTTGCCATCATTGCTTTTGCTCCGCTGGAAGACGTGGATCAGTTGAACAGTCGAGGGGGAATTTCGGTTTTAGCCAAAGCGGATCCCCGAGTGGAGGAACCTGAACAGAGCGAGGCGGCTCGTCTGCTGGGGCAGATGATGTCCACCCTTATGCCTCCCCCGCCCCCCAATCCTCGTGAAGAATTCGGCACCGAAAATGCCGATTTGGCCGGTTCAGTAGGTCAGATAATCGCTTTTTGGGGTCCGGTGGGAGCACCGGGAAAGTCTACGCTAGCTTTGAACATCGCCTCGCGTTTGTGTAACTATGGTCGGGTCCTGCTGGTCGATGCCGATACGGTCGAGTCGTCTTTGGTGCAGATGCTGGGGATTGCCTTAGACACTTCCGGGGTGGTGACTGGATGTCGTCTAGCGGAACAAGGAAAGTTGAAACCGGAAAGTTTCCCGCAGTTGGTGACGCGAGTGGGTTTCGGAGTTGACCTGTTGACTGGACTGACCAAGGCGGAGCGTTGGCGTGAGGTCGGCCAGCACTCTTTGTCAGCCCTTTTAGAGATGGCTCGGATTAACTACCGTTGGATTCTGGTGGATTTGGCGAGCGGTGCAGACGACCAGTCGGATTTACTGGCCGCGATGGGGCCGACCCGTTACGGGGCTGCCTTGGGAGCTTTTGACGTTGCCGACTTGGTGGTAGAGGTCGGTCTGGCCGACCCGGTGGGAATCCGCCGGCTGCTGGTCAACCACAATTGGGCTCGTGAACAGGAACTGTGGAGCTGTCCGACGTTGGCGGTAGTGAATCGCGGGCGGGTTTCTGTGGGAGGAGCGAACTGGCGAAATTCCATAGTTCGTGTCGTGTCCGCTTCGGTTCCGAACCTGCCGGTGACGGTGGTGCGAGAAGCCGGAGAAGATTTTGACCGTGCTCTGGTGGCTGCTTGTGACGTGATGACGGCGAATCCTCGCGCTGCGGTTCTGGAGGACCTGGAAGGGCTGCAGAATGAAATTTTTAAACAACTCGGTTTGCTTCCTCGGCGCGGCTCGGGACGGAGCAGGATTCGGGAGAGCAAACTGTTGAAGTTCAAACGTGGCGAACAGAAGGAACCAGAAAATGAGTGAAGCCCCCCAACGGACGAAAACGATTCGTGCCTACATCGCGCTTTGCCCTCAATCTCTGCAGGACAAAACGTGGGAGGGGGCGCTGGTCACGGTCGTGGACAAAGCCTGGTGTGCTGCTGCCGGTTTTCCTGCTCCCAGCGAGCTGCATGGGGAGGACAGAGAAGTGGCGGAAGACGAGGCTTTACACGCTGCCGCTTTGAAATCGTTAGATGCGCAAACCGAAAGTTCCCAGCCGCTTCGGGTGGTGGCGGTGGCGGAAGTCGCGGATACTGATCTGCAACCCTGCCGCTCGGAAATGGCCGGGGCATACACCTTAACTCGCCCGATTCAGTATTCTGAAGTGGTTTCCTACCACGTAGACGAGCCAGCGGCTGGCACAGAAGTGGCAAAACTGGCGCAGTTGCGCGCGGGGCAGGTCGCTAGCGCGGAGCAGACGGGGAAGTCCCCTCAGGGCTTGGAGTTACCGGAACTGCTGTGGTTTGACGGCTCCGAGCTGGAGGTCCTGCGAGAATTCCTGGGCTTGAGCTAGACCGCATCCAAACCGTTGATTTGTAGGTAGGAGCCAATCTTGCGTTTCCCGTTTGGTTTCAGTTCCGTGGTATTGCCGCTCTGATAGTTTCGCACTTGAACCTGGAGGGGAATCTCCTGTTGCATTTCACTGACGTGTGAGATGATTCCCACGCAGCGTCCTCCCTCCCTCTGCAGACTATGCAGAGCGGTCATGACCGCCTCTCTGGTGTCATTGTCCAAGGTGCCGAAACCTTCATCGATGAAAATGTTTTCCAGGGTGATGCCGCCCCTTTCTCGTTGCACGACTTCGGACAGAGCCAAGGCAATAGCGAGTGAACAGTAGAATTTTTCGCCCCCAGACAGCGACTTTGGCGGTACCACCTTGTCCTGAGCGCCGTTGTACATTTCGATGCCCAGTCCGTGATATTTCTGATTGCGGTCAGACTCATAGTTTTCGTTATGTCTGATTTCGTAGTATCCCCCGGACACATCAGAAATCAACTGGTTAGCTACAAAAGTCACCTGTCCCAGACGCTTGCTCAAGTAGTAAGCGCTCAAAGTAGTTTTCATCGCGTTCTCTCCATTGAGCACTTGGGACAAGCGTTCAAATCCGGCAATTTTTGGCGCTTCTTTGTCCCATTCCTGTTTGGTCTTTTCGTACCTTTCCTTGAGGGTGCACAAATTCTGGTGGGAACTGTCCAAAGACGCCGACTGTTGGGTGAGAGAGCGATACTTCTGCTCGCTGGCTTTTGCCGCAGAACGAAGGTTCTCCAGGTCGGGGAGTTTGGCTGCGGCTTTGTCTCGATACGCATCGGTATCCAGTTGCGAGCGTAGACCATGTACGTCTTCATGATAGGAAGTGACTGTCTTTTGGTCAGCTTCCAGTTTCTGGCGGGGCTTGGCGCAGGCTTGGGCCTCGGCTACTGATTCTAAACCGTGGTCTGTCAAAGACTTGCGCAACGCTTCGTGAGCGCTAATCCACTCTTGGCGGATTGGCAGCCAGGAATCATAAAACTTGGCGAGCTGTTTGACCACGTCCAGACTGTGCTGGTTTGTATCTAACAAGTCTTGCGGGTCAGAATCGGGATCAAAATCCGCCAACTCCGCCCGAATTTTTTCAGCATACGCCTGAATTTCCGCGTGGAGGTTTTCAACCTCCGCGCTTAATCCTGCTTCCTCTTTGATGAGCTTTTCACGCTCGGTTTGGTTTTGTTTGTTTGATTCTTCCAGTTCGGAAATTTTCTTTTCCAGCTTGGGTACTTGCTTGCTCGCTGTGGTGGATTCACTGACGGCCTTCTCAGCCACAGAGAGAGCCGCAGTCAGGGACTTTATATCCTGGCCCTGGAGCTGATCCGTGACTGTTTGCAATCTGGTGCTAATCTCAGTTTCCTTATTGTTTGCCTCAGACAGCTTATCGTGAGCCTTTTTGGCTTCGCTCGCAGCTGCTTCGTAGTCCTGAAAGGTTGTCTTTTCAGCCGTTTCGACTGCAGGATGTGGGTGATCCAGAGAACCGCAGACCGGACAGGACTCCCCGTCTTGCAACTGTGACGCCAAGCGAGATGCTGCGGTATCAGACCATTTTCGTAAAACGGACTCGGCGTTTTCCTGTGCCCGGTCGTAGCTTTCTTGCAGACAGGCAGCGTTTTTAGTGGCAGCTTTCAAATCCTTGGCTAACTTTTCAGCCGATTTTGCCCTGTCGTGGTGCTCCTGGGCATTTTTCAGCTCTGTCTGCCGACTGGCTAACCCGTCCGCAAGCTGCTTCTTTTCATTCAGTATCCGGCGCTGTTTGTCCAACGTTTCTGCGGTTTTTTCAGCGGTGTTACGAAGCTGGCTAATCTGACTGCGCAGGGACTCCAGCTGTTCTTCTTTACTGCTGGCAGCGGTAGTTTTCTCACTCTGGAGGGTGAGATTGGCTTTGATGGCCTCTAGTCTCTTTTGGTTGTCATTAATCTTTTCGCTCATCTCATCACGCAGATCAGCCAACTTGGTACTGGGTTCCTCCCCTTCCAACCAGGTTTGCAATTTTGTGTCCGACAGCTTGGATACTTGGTCCCTAAATTCGGCTAAATCCGTATCGTTATCGACCAGCTGAGTCAAAGTAGCAAGAATACTGCCACGCTGGTGCTCAGCTGACCGGTAAGGTTTCTGCTCTGCTTTCTCGGTGTCCATGACGGCGTTGGCGTGCACGGCTTTCTGGTTGCGCTGGTCCAGTTGTGCAATCTCAGTTTCCTTATCGACGAGTTTTTTAAGTTTTTCAGTCAGCTGTTTCGCCTCTAAGATAATGCGCTGCTCAGTTTCCGCTTCAGTGAGGATTTTCTGAGCCGCTTGGGATTGCACCTGGGCTTGTTCGGCGGCGTCTGTAACCTTAGCGGCTTCTTCGCGCAAAATTTTTACGGCGCTAGCAAAGAGGGGCTCACCGGCTTGCTCCAAGGCGGAAATCGACTGAGCCGCCCCGTCTTTTGCCGCTGCAAATTCCTCCAAAGCTTTTTTCCAAGCGGTTTCATTGTCACCAGTAATCTCAATGTTGGAAAGATCCGCATACACAGTTGTGAGCAACTCACTTAGACGCCTGGTGTACTCTTTGGTGGTTTCCTTGCCTTTCGAGGCACGATCCTTAGCGGCTTTTTCCATGGCAATAAAGCTTTCCGCCCCGAAAAGATTGGATAAAACCTCATGCCGTTCGGCAGCCCCTGCTGTCAGGAACTGCTGAATCTGACCTTGGGGAAGTATCACCGTCTGCAGAAAATGTGATTTCTCCAGGCCGAGGATTCTCACTACCTCTTTCGTGACGTCTCTACCTATCGCAATGGGTTCGGTAACCTTGTCAAAATCCGGGGTAGTTGACACCTTAAGCTGGGCTATGGATTGAGTGACAGTCTTACGCCCTGGCTTCGTAAAGGTCACCGTGCGACGCAGCTCATAAAACTTGTTGTGGGCAGAGAACACCAGCACTACCTCAGGAGGATAGTCTTTGTCCCAGTAGTAGGAGAGAATACGATCTGTTGTGGAATCTCTCTCACCGGCTACGTCTCCATACAGAGCGTAGACAATTCCGTCCAGGATAGTGGACTTTCCCGATCCGGTATTGCCCGTAATTAAGAACAGTCCCGACTCGGCCAGTTCGTCCAGGTCCAAGGTGGTGCGCTCGTAAAAACTCCCTACTCCTTCAAGCGTAAGTTTATGGAATTTCATTTCTCTGTCCCCCCAACGGTGTCTTCGAATATTTCGGTTAGCAAAGCGAAGTCTTCCTCCTCGTCAATGCCACAGGTACGTAAGAACTCGGTGGCAATCTCTAACTCAGAAAGCTCCCGAAACTCTGCGCCAGATTGCAGCGTCCCGGTCAGGGTGCCCTGGGAATGAGTGAGCTTCAACATTCGCGGGAAAACCGCTTTCAGTCGGTTATAAGCGTTAGGTGGCAAGGTAGTTTCAGTCAGGTTGATGCTGCAAAAGGCCTGATGCCAGGACTGGTAGCGGGAGTCGTCCGGGTTCGTGAGGTCCTCAATACTGCCCTGTAGTCTTGTCACTTTATAAGGCACTGTCAAGGGTAGCTTCTCGACCTCGACCTGGTGATCGGGGTGAACCTCGACCAAAAGGGTGCATTTCTCGTTGCTCTCACTAACCCGATAAGGCAGAGGAGACCCCGCGTACCAGGCCGTGACTTCAGTGCCATCTACCGGATACGCTCCGTGAATGTGTCCCAGAGCTAGATAGTCAATACCGCGACCTCCTTTCAGTCCACCGGCGAGCTCATCCAAAAGGGAAACCGGAATCGGATAGAGATTTCCCAGCGGTTCCACTTCTTTATCCGGATCTACCTGTGTTAGATAGTCATGAGCCATCGCGAGGATCGGCACGTCCGTGTCCCTCCGTTCCAGGTCCCTCCCGATGCGACGCAGTGCCGCGCCAAACAGTACTTCTGGTTTTCCCAGGAGCACCGGTGCCGGGTCGTCTTTGCTGGTGGGCTGCTCCAAAGTGTCATCGAGATGACGAACCCCGTCATCGTCAACCCACGTGGATAGCTCCGTGCGATCCTGGTAGGGAGACAGGTAGGGGATGGGGTAGACCAGCGCGCCGAGTTCACCGTCGGGTCCCGGAACCTCGATAGCGGTGCCAACCTGGGCAGCTTTCGTCACGATATTGACTTCCGGCAGAGTGAAACCCTTGGCAAAACCGAGCCGGGAGGCTCCGTCGTGGTTTCCGGCAATGAGGATGATTCGAGTCATTTGACGTGCCTCATTCAGAAAACCGGACAGTTTGTCTAAATCCGCGTCTCCCGGATTGGGTTTGTCCAATACGTCGCCCGAAATCAGCAAAGCATCGGGACGATGCGCTTTAATTTGCGCCAGGATTTGCCTCAGGAAGTCGTCCTGGTAGGAGGCCAGGTCATAGTTCATAAAGTCCCGGCCGAGATGCCAATCAGAGGTGTGTAAAAACTTCATGGCTCAAGCATAAGAGCAACCCCGAAGGCGAAAATTTAAGAGTTTTGAAAACCTTGCAAATTAGTCTGTTTCCGAGCCGATATACTGCAAAACTTGGGAATGCAGACGGCCGTTAGTAACTACTGCCCCCGGCCCGTTCACGCCATCCTCACCGGTGAGGGACGTGAACTTACCGCCAGCTTCGGTCACGATAGGGTAGAGCGCCCCCATGTCCCACAGATTCAAGTCCGGTTCCGCCGCGACGTCCACCGCGCCTTCTGCCAGCAGCATATAGGACCAAAAATCGCCGTAAGCTCGGGTTCTCCACACCTGCTGTGAGAGATTCATGAAGCCCCGCAAACGATGAGCCTCGGCCCATTCGCCGATAAGCGCGTAGGAAAAGGAAGCCTGATTCAGGTTAGAGATACGTGAAACTTGCAGCTGGCGTGCCGAGGAACGCGACCGGCCGGTCCACGCTCCGCTGCCCACGGCAGCCCACCACCGAAACCCTAGGGCGGGCGCACTAACCACCCCCATCACCATCTTGCCGTCCTCCATCAGCCCAATCAGTGTGGCCCACACCGGAGCCCCACGGAGAAAATTCGCAGTACCGTCAATCGGGTCGATGACCCATTTCCGGGCTGCCAGACCGGTGCTGCCCTCTTCCTCGCCCACGATGGCATCCCGAGTTCGCGAATGTGACAGATGCCGACGGATGAGCTTTTCAGCAGCTTTATCCGCATCGGTTACCGGCGTTAAATCCGGTTTATCGCTGACTTCCAAATCGGGAGCCAAGAAACGCTTGGTGGTCAGGGCGTCTACCTGGTCTGCCATAATCAGTGCTAACTGTAAATCTTCTTCCCAGCGACTACTCATGTTCTAAACCTATCCCTTGAAGTGCTTAGAAACGGTCAACGGCGCGATTTTTCCATTAAGCTGAACCTATGCAAGCAACAGTTTGGTCGGCTCCCCGCGCGAAAGGTCCCGTTTTCGGTGCGGTGAGACTGTCGGGTTCCAAGTCATTGAGCGCCAGAGAATTGTTGCTCGGTGCCATCAGTGATGCCGAGGCCTCTCTGACGGGGGTCCTGTATGCTCGTGACACGGACCTCATGGTGCAAGCATTGCGCTCATTGGGGGCGATTATCGAGCCGTGGCCCCCAGTTGTGGACCAACCGGTACAGATTACGCCTCTGCCCTACCTGTGGTCGCAGTCTACTTCCACAGTTTCTCCGGGAGGTTCTGGGGATAATGTTCCCATTACGGTGGATTGCGGTTTGGCTGGAACCGTCATGCGCTTTATCCCCGCCGTGGCGGTGGCGCTGGGGCGCGTCGTGCGGTTGGTCGCCGATACACAAGCAAATACGCGCCCGATGCGGCCTCTCTTAGACGCTCTGACCCAGTTCGGAGCCCATATCGAGTACGAATCCTCGGATGGGAGCGTATTTCCCTGTACGATTTATCCTCCTGTGGGGCGCCCCGCTGCGGAAGTCACCATAGATGCCACGGCTTCCTCGCAGTTCGTATCAGCCCTGTTGTTGGCTGCCCCGCTGCTGCCCGATGGTTGTACCGTTCGTTCCAAAACTGCGGCACTCCCTTCGCTGCCGCACATTGAGATGACCTTAAAGTGCCTGTCTCAACACGGAGTTACCGTTACACCGGGCAGCTCCGAGGATGGCAATCCCTTCTGGCACGTGGCCTCAGAACCAGTTATCGGCCAGGACGTCCTCATCGAACCGGACCTCTCCAACGCCGGACCATTCTTGGCTCTGGCAGGTATTGCCGGGGGGCGGATTTCTATCCCCACTTGGCCGGCGAACACCACGCAGGCAGGAGCGGCTTGGTTGGAGATTTTGCCAAAAATGGGTCTGCACGTGGAGTGGAACTACGGGGTGTTGACGGTTTCTCGCCAGGGTCCGCTGTGGCCGATAGACGCTGATTTCACCGCGGTGGGCGAGCTAGTTCCCACCGTGGCGGCTTTGGCAGCTTTTGCCCCTGGAACTTCCCGATTGCGGGGTTTGCACCACCTGCGAGGTCACGAGACGGATCGTCTCGAAGCGCTGCGCACCGAACTTACGACCGTCGGGATACCCTGCGAAATCACCACGGAAGACGACCTCGTGATTACCGGTGCCAGCCCCTCCGGGCTTGTGAACCAAGACTCGGAATCTCCCCCGCTACTGCTACATAGCTACGGGGATCATCGGCTGGCGACTTTTGCGGCGCTCCTAGGATTGTACTACCCGGTACAAATCGATGATATCGGCGCCACCTCCAAAACCCTGCCAGATTTCACAAAAATGTGGGAACGTCTGTTGGGAGCAGCCTCTTGAGTCGCCGCGACATCGGTACAGATGATCCGCGAGTACACGTGCGCCCGGGGAAGGGCAGCCGCCCCCGCACTAAGAAACGTCCCAGTTTTGCACACGCTGAGCCCGGTATGGTCGTCGCCGTGGACCGGGGCCGGTTTACGGTAGCGATTGATGAAAACCGCATGGTGCAAGCCGTTAAGGCGCGGGCGCTGGGGCGAAAGGGCGTCATCGTGGGGGACCGAGTGGGCGTAGAAGGAGACACTTCCGGCACTCCTGACACTTTGGCGCGCATCGTCACCTTGGAGGATCGTCAAACCGTCCTGCGCCGCAGCTTTGACGAATCCGAGGCAGGAGCGCGAGAAAAACTCATCGTTGCCAACGCCACCCAGATGCTAATCGTGGTCGCAGCGCGTGACCCGGAACCAAAACGCGGCATGATTGACCGCGCGATAGTGGCGGCTTTGGACGCGAAGGTCACCCCGCTGCTGGCGGTAACGAAAACGGACTTGGATTCTGCCCAGGAACTTATCGCAGACTACGAAGCTATTGGAATCACAGTGTTTGCCCTGAACAAACACCTCTACGAACCTGTAGTTCTGGCGCCACCGCTGGGAGAGACCAACCCGCAGGCCCCGCCGCCTGACCCGGTCGCCCCAGGACTGGTGGCGCTCACGAAACAGTTAGCCGGTGAAATCACAGTCCTGCTAGGCCACTCGGGGGTCGGAAAATCTACCCTGGTGAACGCGCTGGTGCCGGGCGCAAATCGGGCGACCGGGACAGTCAACGAAGTGACTGGCAAAGGCCGGCACACTTCGACTTCGGCGGTCGCTCTACCGGTGGCTGCACAAGGGTGGCTCATCGACACTCCCGGAGTGCGTTCTTTTGGTTTGGCTCATGTTGATGCGGCGGGATTGCTGCGCGGATTTCCGGAGCTTTACGCGATAGCCCGGGACTGTCCGCGAGGCTGCACCCATACTGCGGATTCTCCGGATTGCCTACTGGATGAACACTCGGAACTAGCGCTGCGTTTGGCGTCTTTCCGGAGCCTGTTGACCGAGATTCCCTCAGCTTACTGAAAAGGGAAAGTCCGCAAATCCCCAAGGATAACTAGAACTATAGTAAATCTTTGTCATGGTCTGAGAAATAAGGTGAAATTCCTAGGCTAAAAGTCCTAAATTAGGAGCACAACGGAAAAAATTTCCAATGACCTTGAAAGGGAAAATATAGTGGCCGAGACACAGTCGTCGAATAATTCAGCCTCCGAAGAAGTTATTGCTCAGCTTCACGCCCAATACCTCGCGGATAAAAGTTCAGTTCCCCCCGAATGGCAGTCGTATTTTCAACAGATGGAAAGCCTGGGATTGCTGCCGGGAGCAACCGCTGGCACCGCCTCTGCACACGCAGAAGGCGGCGAAACAGCTAAACCTGTTGAGGAATCCCGTCCTGCCGGACTTGATGCCCAACACTCCGACCGCCCGCCGCTGCCGCGTTCAGTCGTTCACGCTCCGACTTCGCCCTACGCCGCAATGGTGGCAAAGCAGCACTATGATGCGGCAAGGTCTGCCTCTAAGGGCGAGGACCGTTCGGAACGGCTGAAGGGCGTCTCTGCCGCGATTGCGAAGAATATGGACGCTTCGCTGTCAGTGCCGACGGCGACGTCTTACCGTCAGATTCCGGCGAAAGTGCTGATCGAGAACCGTGCCCAGATTAATGACCACCTGAAGCGGACGCGCGGCGGCAAAGTGTCCTTTACCCACTTGATTGGCTACGCCATTGTGGAAGCCTTGGTGGAAACCCCCGATGTCAACGTGCGTTATCGCCTGGAGGATGGCAAGCCGCACATTGACCATTTCGCGCACGTTGGTTTTGGACTGGCGATTGACTTGCCGAAGGACGATGGTTCGCGTCTGCTGGTCACGCCCGTCGTGCACAATGCCGACACCCTGTCTTTTGAAGAATTTGTCCACGCTTACGAGGAACTCGTGAAAAAGGCTCGTGACGGCAAGCTGGGAATGGAAGACTATTCCGGCTGCACGGTGACGCTGACGAATCCGGGAACCTTGGGAACTCTCATGTCGTCGCCGCGTTTGGTGCAGGGCCAGGGTTGCATCATCGGGGTCGGGGCGACGAATTACCCGGCAGAGTGGGCCGGGGCCTCCGAGGAACAGCTGGCTCAGGCCGGTATCGGCAAGATTATGCATATGTCCTCCACCTATGACCATCGGGTCATTCAAGGGGCCTTGTCCGGCTCTTTCCTGGGGTTAATCGAAAAGAAACTCAAGGGTGAAGACGGATTCTACGAACGAGTCTTTGATTCCATGAAGGTGCCTTACGAACCTTTTAGCTGGGCGCGTAACAACGATTACAGCGGGGAAGGGGAGTTGTCCAAGGACGCGCGGATTGCGCGGTTTATCCACTCTTACCGTTCCCGCGGGCACTTGATTGCGGATATCGATCCTCTGGATTATCGGGTACGTCGCCACCCAGATTTAAAACTCGACGCCTATGGGCTTTCTATCTGGGATTTGGATCGGTACTTCCCGGTGGGACAACTGGGTGACAAACACAACGTCAACATGAAGCTGCGCGACATCTTGACCCAGATGCGCGATACCTACACTCGTACCGCGGGCATTGAATATATGCACATTCAGGACCCCGAACAGCGCAAGTGGATGCAACATGAGATTGAGCGCCCCTACGAACCCCCGAGCAAAGAAGTTCGTCACGCCATCATGAACCGTTTGAACGCGGCGCAGGCCTTCGAGGACTTTTTGCAAACCAAGTATGTGGGCCAAAAGCGCTTCAGCTTGGAGGGCGGCGAATCGCTAATCCCCCTGATGCTGCGGATTATGGACGATGCCGCCCACGACGGCTTGGCCGGGGTGACCATCGGGATGGCGCACCGCGGTCGGCTGAATATGCTGGTGAATGTGGCCGGCAAAACCAACAACCAGATTTTCGCCGAATTTGAAGGCAACATGAATCCTGGTTCAGTTCAGGGCTCCGGGGACGTGAAGTATCACCTGGGCACCGAATCCATCTACGAGTCTTACGAAGGCAAGACCACCAGCGTCTACATCGCGGCTAACCCCTCCCACTTGGAGGCCGTGAACCCGGTGGTCGAAGGCATTGTCCGGGCGCAACAGGATAAAGTCGGTATCGAGGGCGACTACGGTTACCTGCCCGTGCTGATTCACGGCGATGCAGCTTTCATCGGTCAGGGTGTCGTCTATGAGACGCTGAACATGAGCCAGCTCAAGGCCTACACTACCGGCGGGACGATGCACATCATCGTGAATAACCAGATTGGTTTCACGACTTCCCCGACCAATGCCCGTTCCACGAACTACTGCACTGACTTGGCTAAGGGCTTGCAGGTGCCGATTTTCCACGTGAACGCCGACGATCCTGAGATGGTCACGCGGGTGGCTGGTCTGGCCTACCGTTTCCAGCAAAAGTTCCACAAGGACGTCATCATCGACCTGATCTGTTACCGTCGCCGCGGACACAACGAAGGCGACGATCCGTCGATGACTCAACCGGTGATGTATCACCTGATTGATTCCCATCCGACCACCCGCACGGTTTACATGAATAACCTGATTGGCCGTGGCGATCTCTCGGATGAGGAAGCGAAAGCGGAAGTTGAGGATTACCACCAGAAACTGGAAAAGATTTTCGAGGAAACCAAGGAAAAGGGCTACACCCCGACGCGGCAAGGCGAGCAGGGCGGCAACGATTGGGATTGGACCCTGCCCGCTGCTCAGACCGACCAGTCCGACGACATGATTGCTTGGACCTCTGCCATTCCGCGAGATGTAGTGGAAACTATCGGCGACGCCCACGTGGATTACCCCGAAGGCTTCACCATGCACCCCAAGATCAAAAAGCTTTACGAAAAGCGTCAACAGATGTCTCGTGAAGGCAACATCGACTGGGGATTCGGTGAGCTGTTGGCGTTCGGGTCGATTCTGATGGAGGGTGCTCCCATTCGGATGTCCGGTGAAGATGCCCGTCGTGCGACATTCGTGCAGCGTCATGCGGTTGCTCACGACTTCAATACCGGTGAGGAATGGACCCCGCTGGAATTCTTAAGCGACAGACAGGGCAAGTTCATGATTTACGACTCGTCCCTGTCCGAGTACGCGCCGATGGGATTCGAGTACGGCTATTCGGTGGAACGCCCTGAAGCTCTCACTATCTGGGAGGCACAGTTCGGCGACTTCTCGTTTGGCGGCCAGACCATGATTGACGAGTTCATCTGTTCGGCTCAACAGAAGTGGCATCAGCACTCATCTCTGGTGCTGTTGCTGCCCCATGGTTTTGAGGGTCAAGGACCTGACCATTCCTCGGCGCGTATCGAACGCTGGCTGAGTCTGGCCGCCCAGGACAATATGTGGATTGTCCAGCCCTCCACTCCGGCTAACCACTTCCATATGTTGCGTCAGCAGGCCTATCGTCGGCCGCGAACCCCGCTGATTGTCTTTACCCCCAAGCAGCTGCTGCGTTTGAAAGCGGCGGTGTCTTCGGTCGAAGATTTCACCTCTGGTCAGTTCCAACGGGTCATCGGCGACCAAGGCAATCTGGATCCCAACGCGGTGACTCGCGTGCTACTCTGCACCGGCCGACTGTATTACGACTTGGCGGCTGAACGTGCCAAGACCGGGGACAAAACCACCGCAATCGTGCGTTTGGAACAGTACTACCCGCTACACGAGGACCTGAAGCCGATTTTGGCACAGTACCCCAACGCTGAACTGGTGTGGGCACAGGACGAGCCGGAGAATCAGGGGGTCTGGACCTTCCTGAAGATGCACCAGGATGCCTTCATCGGCGACCGTCCGATTCGTGTGGTGTCCCGCCCGGCGATGGCCGCTCCCTCCACCGGCTTGGCTTCCGTACACAAGAAGCAGGCTGCTGACCTGGTGTCGCGCGCTTTCGCCCGCTAAGGGCAAGGATAGTTTTCCCCGGAAGATTGGTTTCTTCCGGGGAAAACTGCGTTTTGGGTCTTTCAGTCTAAAAGACACCGCGGGTGCGGGAAGTTTTCACTATCCCGCACCCGCCGTTCAAGCTTTAAGCATTGGGGCGTTTGCCGTGATTAGCGGCACTCTTGGACCGCGCCCGACGCTTGCGACCGCGTTTCGACATAACAGCCTCCTTCTCAGGTTTGTAATCAACCTGCCTATTTTCACACATTCCCAGCCTTCCCGCAAACCCGTGGCGTCACTGCCGATCGGGAGGGACAGTGTAGCTAACAGATTTTACGAATCTCAATCATGATGCGTTCCCGCAGCTCAACAGGGGCTTCATAGCGGCAGGATTGCCGCAACAACGTGATGTAGCGTTCCACCCGCAGGGATTCCTCATGGCAGTTCGGACAGTGGCGCAGATGCTCGTGGAAACGTTGTGCCGTGGGCAAGTCCATCTCCCCGTTCATGATTTCGCGCATATTCTGCGTCACGGTATCGCAGTCACAGTCGAATTCAGACACGGTGGGCATCTGTGGATCAAGGTTTTTCTCACTCATACCAACACCTCAGTTTCCAGACGTTCTTTCAGCATTTTTCGCAGCCTTGCTCGGCCGCGGTGCAGACGAGACATGACCGTCCCGGAGGGAATATCGAGGATTTCCGCGATTTCTTTGTAAGCCAGACCTTCCACGTCAGCCAGGTACACCGCTTCGCGGTATTCATCGGGTAGGGCATCCAAGGCGTCGAGAATGTCTTGGGTCCCCAGACGATCCAAGGCCAGAGACTCCGCCGAATGGGCTTCTCGGTTTGAGTCGTCCTGAGCGAGTTGGTAATCCGTCAGCTCAGCCATAGTTTCGGTGCGGGGACGACGCTGATCCTTGCGATAAGAATTGATGAAAGTGTTGGTCATGATGCGATAGAGCCACGCCAACAGGTTCGTTCCCTCCTGAAAAGAATCAAAACTTTTAAAAGCTTTCAGGAAGGTTTCTTGGACTAGGTCCTCGGCATCGTGCGGGTTCCTGGTCAAACGCAAGGCGCCGGAATAGAGCTGATTCAAAAACGGCATGACTTCTGTTTCAAAACGCTGTTCTGATTCGGAAGGCGTCCTGGGGGATACGGAATTTACTGTTTCGCTCATCGTTGCCCAGTTTAGACCTGTGCAGGGTGCGGGTGGAAGAGATTGCGCCCGGTTTGTCGCGCCCCGGGCGCGAGTGGGCTTGGCGAGAGGTTTTTTCAAAGTTTGTCTCACACCTGTTATAACCGGAGTGGGTGGTTTTTATTCCTCACCGCCTAAAAACGTTTCGAAAAGGTGCGAACTGGTCTAAAAAATGGGGACAATAGTGTTATGAGGACTTTACTGCGTTTTATTTCACGTCCGCTGCTGGCTGCGGTGTTCATTCATGACGGCCTCGACGCTTTGCGTAACCCCGCAGACCACGTGGAACGTTTCCGAAAGATGGAGCCGACCCTAGAAAAAATCGGGCTGCCGCCCATGCTGACTTCGGATGCGAAGCTGCTGTCGCGCCTGGCTGGAGCCGCTACGGCGGTGACCGCGCTGGGTCTGGCCCTGGGGAAATACCCCCGGATTTGCGCCCTCATTTTGGCGGTCGTGAACCTTCCCATCAGCGTGGTCAACAATCCGGTTTGGGCAGCGAATTCCTCAGAGGAACGCAAAGAATACACCCGCGGCTTGGTAGCTGGGGGTTCGCTGGCGGGAGGCTTGGGCATGGTCCTAGCCGATGGCAACGGCCAGCCTTCTCTGCGGGTCCGCCGCGAAATTGTCCGTGCCGCCGCAGCTGGCAAATAAGTACGGTGGTTAAACTGCAAGACATCCCGCGATTATCTTTTTTTCTGTTCCCCACCCCGCTTTTCCGGTTTCAGCCCGGTCGTCCCGCTTTAGTTTCAGATGAGGGCGCACAAGGGCGGTGGGTCGGTTGAGTCCTGTCGTGGCTGACTGGCTGTTGGTGGCGGTGGGGTTGATTCTGACTTTGGTCACAGCTTTTTTTGTAGCCACTGAGTTTGCCTTCCTAGCTGTCGACCCCGCCAGAGTTGCGGGGCGCGCGGCTAACGGCGACAAGCGGGCCGCCCTTGTGAAGGACTCTATTTCTAATCTGTCTACCCAACTTTCGGGTACTCAGGTGGGCATTACCCTGTCCACAATTATGGTGGGTTACACCACCCAAACAGCCATCGCGAACCTGGTGACACGCGGTTTGGGACATACCGGGATGGCTCTGGCCGCAGCCACGGCACTGGGCGCGGTGGTCGCTCTGGTCATCACGAATCTGTATTCCATGGTCTTTGGTGAACTCATCCCCAAGAACCTGGCGCTGGCAGACCCCATGAAAACGGCCGGCTTTGTGGTGCGTCCGCAGCGGGCGTTCACCTTTATTTTCAAGCCTCTCATTGTGGTGCTCAAGGCTTCGGCGAACTTCGTGCTGGACCGGATGGGTGTGGAAGTTGTGGAAGAACTATCCGGGGCTCATTCCGCCCAGGAACTCGTGGCGATGGTGCGGCAAAGCGCGGAAGAAGGGCTGCTGGATTTATCGACTGCTTCCCTGTTTACCCGTTCGGTGCATATTTCTGGTTTGGCGGCGAAAGACGTGATGACAGACCGCGGGCGGGTGCACTATTTGACTCAGAATGACACCGCGGACGACCTCATCGCCAAAGCACGGGAAACCGGACATTCTCGTTTCCCGGTGATTGGGCCGGACGGTTTGGACGACATCCTGGGATTCGCCAATCTGCGCCGAGCCGTATCCGTCCCTTATGAACGCCGCGGTGAAGTCGTGGTCACTTCGTCGTCGCTGATGTATGAAGTTCCCAGGGTTCCCGAGACGATGGGACTGGCGGATTTGATGGTGCTGCTGCGTGATGCTGGCAGTCAAACAGCGGTGGTGGTAGACGAGTACGGGGGCACTTCGGGCATCGTGACTTTGGAGGACGCGGTCGAAGAAATCGTGGGTGAGGTCGCGGATGAACACGATCAGCACGCTGCTGGGATTAATCATCCTCTGGAAGGCGAGTGGCTGGTTCCGGGGTTGATACGTCCTGATGAACTGTTGATTCAAACTAAAGTGGAGCTGCCCGATGAAGGCCCCTACGAAACTTTGGGGGGCTTGATTATGAACGAACTGGGCCACATTCCTTCGCAAGGTGATACAGTCCTGGTCAACGGATATCTTTTGCGTGTCGAACAGATGGACGGTCGGCGCATCGACCGAGTTCGCATCACCCGCAATCCTGTTCCTGGCAGGCAGCTGACTTCTCCGGAGGTGACGCATGAGTGATTGGGTTGCCTTAGTTTTGATGGTGGTACTCCTGGCCATCAATGCTTTCTTTGTCGGGGCAGAATTCTCGTTAACGGCTTCACGCAAAGCTGAGATTGAACCCCTAGTGAAAGAGGGAAAACGGGGGGCGGCCTCCGCACTGATTGCGGTAGAAAATGTTTCCGAGATGCTCGCCGTTTGTCAGTTGGGAATTACGTTGGCGTCTACCGGATTGGGAGTGGTGGCGGAACCGGCTATTGCGCATCTGCTGTTGCCGGTGGCGCTACGGCTGGGACTGCCTGCCGTCAGTGCCCATTCCCTAGCTATCATTCTCGCTTTGCTGATTGTTCTGTACCTGCACGTGGTGGCCGGTGAGATGATTCCGAAATATACCTCGGTTTCGGCCCACACTCGACTCATCTTGATTTACTCACCCCCAATGGTGGCGATAGAAAGGGCGTTGCGTCCCGTCATCGGCGCCATGAATCGCTTTGCGAACTCGGTGGTGAGGTTGTTTGGCATGGAACCGCAACATGAAGTTGGGGTGAGTTTTACAGTCGAGGAAATGTCTTCAATCGTTGAGAAATCCCGCGAGCAGGGGGTTTTGGAAGATGACCTGGGTCTACTTTCCGGGACGCTGGAGTTTTCTGCGGAAGTGGTGTCCGGGGTAATGGTCGGTTTAGAGAACTTGGTGACGTTGCCCGCGGATATCACTCCTGTAAAGGCAGAAAAAACCGTGGCACGTACCGGGTTTTCGCGTATCCCGATTATTGATGAAACCGGGAATATTACCGGATACTTGCACATCAAAGATGTCATTGCGGTAGAGAAAGAATCGCGTGAGAAGCCATTGGAACCCTGGCGGATTCGCTCGTTAATCACCGTGACCCCCCAGATGGAAGTGGAGGATGCCCTGCGAGTGATGCAAAAGCAAGGCACTCACCTGGCTGGGGTGGTCAAACCAGACGGTCCCGGAACAGTTATCGGAGTAATCTTCTTGGAAGATATCCTGGAAGAACTGGTCGGTGAGGTTCGGGATTTGCTCTGAGCGGCGCAAAACTACGCGGCGAAATTGATACTAAAAATCCACGATTTTTTCAGGTAATTTTCGTAAAAAAGCGTTTAGTGTTAACAAATGTTACTAAAGTGAAAGTTGATACACTAATTTAATTGCAAATCGTTATCGACTTGTTATAAACTTGAGCTCGAGTTGTTATCCAGAGTCGGAAGGTAGCCCGTGGTAAGCGAAAAGCCTCGCACTCGTCGGGAAGCACGCGAATTGCGCAATCGCGCTCAGTCCGCGCGCATCCGTAAAGAAGCACAAGTTTTCAATGCGCCGCGCCTAGTGTTGCTGGGCGTGGTTTCGGCTATCACCGTCGTCGCTCCGCTTTCCGGGATGGTTTCTCCGAATCTGTCCATTGCCTCTCCGAATTTTGATTTCAGCACCAATCAGACTTTGCTCTCCGTCGTGGCTAAGGCCAGCGGCGCTACCGATTACGACTCCGACTTAAACGCGGTTCCCGCCAGCTCGCGCTCCCGTGTGGTGGAAGCCTCCGCATTGGGCCAGTGTGCCGCGCAGGGCTCCGCTAACGGCGACGCTTCCGCCGCTCCGGAGGAAGAACTATTGCTGTGGCCACTGCTGTCGGGAAGCTACACGTTTACTTCCCCGTGGGGGATGCGAGTCAATCCGGTGACGGGAACTCGACTGATGCACGAGGGCGTTGATCTTTCCGCCCCCACCGGTACGAATATCCACGCGGTAGCTGACGGAATTGTGACGGAAGCGGGAATGCAGGGTTCCACCGGCATTATTACCGTCAAGCATGTTTGGGATGGCGAAGTGTTCTATTCTCGTTACCTGCATATGTATAGCAATGGAATTTATGTGCATGAGGGCGAAAAGGTGAAAGCCGGAGATGTTATCGCTGGCGTGGGCTCGACTGGCCGTTCCACCGGACCTCACTTGCATTTTGAAATTCGCAACCCTGACAAGGAATCCGTCGAGCCTATGGGTTGGATGAAGCGTCATGGCGCCAGGTTCATCAATCAGATTTGCTCCTAGATTTATAGCCTGATTTTGCGACCCGCTCCTGTTTTTCCCGTTTCTCGCCATCGGCCAGTATTGTTGGCTCATCGCGGAGCGGCAGTGTCCGCCAGCACGGCTCTGGGGTGCTCGGTTCCGGAGAATTCACGAGCTGCCTTCGACTGGGCTGTTTCTTGCCAGGCGGTTGCCGGGTTGGAAACTGATATTCACGCCACCACCGACGGGGCTCCCGTAATCAGCCACGACCCGCTGTGGCACGCGGTGGATGGGGAAATTGCTATTGCCGAAGTTTCGTGGGCTGAGCTGTGCAGACACCGGCTGCCTAACGGCGAGCAGCCTTTGAGTCTGGAAGAATTCCTCGATCGTTACCCCGAAATTTACCTAAATATCGACGCGAAAACCGATGCGGTCGTACCGGGGGCACTGCGCGTTTTACAGGGGCGCCGCGACCTGGGACGTCTTGCATTAGGGTCTTTTTCTGCCCGGCGAGTCTGGCGAATGGCCCGGTGCCTCGGGCCGGTGTGCGGATATTTGCCCGGAGCGCGAGACATTGCGCGGCTCCTGGGGGTAGCTGCCGCCGGTTTGGTGCGGCCAATCCACCCGGAGATTCGCAGCGTAGAAATTCCCCCGGAAACTTTTTTCTCCCCGGAACGGGGAACCGAAACGATGGCTCAAATTGAAGCCAAAACGCGCCGCGTAATGGTGGGGTTAGCGGAAAAACGTCATTTGGAACGGCTCTACCGCGTCGGCATAGTGCCGCGCCTGCTCAGAGACTTTCACTGCGCTCTGGCCGTGCCGGAAAGTATCCGGGAAATAAACATCGTGACCCCGCGGTTTGTGGCGGCAGCGCACACCCTGGGCTGTCCGGTTTATGTGTGGACGGTGAATGACACTACGTCATATCGACGTTTAGTTTCCCTTGGAATTGATGGGATTTACACCGATATTGTCAGTACATTAGCCCAAACCCGCACTAAGGATTCTTCCAGCTAAATACCAAAAATTGGTTGAAATAACAAGGAATACTTAGCAAATTCTGAAATAAATATCAGAAAAAGCTAAGAATTCCCTTGGAGCTGACGAAGGTAACTGGTAGATTACTGATATCGACATACTTACAAAGAGAGGTTAGGCAATGGAACAGCAGCGCTCGGCAGTTCGTTTAGCAGCTGTGGTCGCGAAGCAGCGCCAAAGCAGCGATGTGTTGCGTGGGGCTCAGACCGTTGTCGACGAACACACTCAGTGGGTGCTGTCCCACCTTTCCCGCGGCGACCGTGACCTCATTAAGTCCGTCACCGGCGAGGTCATCGAACCCGGAGCTGATTCTGCCTCTCTGTTTGCTCTGACTTTGGCTGAATCTCGGGTCAACCAGGTTTCTGCCTCCGCCACCCATTCGCAAAGCCAGCAACTCCTGATGCGTCGCCCGCAGCCGCTGAGCCAACACGACCGCATCGCCACCTTTACTTCCATGCGCGCCATGCTCGGCAACGGCTCGGTGGGTCGAGCCTTGGACACTGAAGCCTAAGTTTCCCTTCTCTACCTCCGCGTTTCTCGTCGGGGTTTGACTGCCTAGCAGTTTCGCGTAAGGTGTAGGTATGCCTTACCTTTCCGACGAACCGAAAACCCCTCAAAAGTCTCTGGTTGCCCTGATGGGGCCGGCTTTCGTAGCCGCTGTAGCCTACGTGGATCCGGGTAACGTTGCTGCTAATATCACTGCTGGAGCTCGCTACGGTTACGCGTTAGTGTGGGTGTTGGTGCTGGCTAACTTGATGGCCATGCTGGTGCAATATGAGAGCGCAAAATTTGGAATTGTCACCGGCCGGTCCCTGCCGCAGGTCCTGGGCGACCGTTTGCGCCGACCGGGGCGACTCGCCTTTTGGATTCAAGCCGAAATTGTGGCGGGTGCCACCGACCTGGCCGAAGTCATCGGCGGAGCCATCGCCCTCAACCTGTTGTTTGGAACTCCCTTGCTGGTGGGCGGCTTGATAATCGGTGTGGTGTCTTTAGGGCTGCTGTTTTTACAAAATACTTCCGGTCAGATTGTGTTTGAACGAGTCATCATCGCTCTGCTCCTGGTCATCACCCTGGGTTTCGTGGGCGGACTGGTGGTCGCGCCGCCCTCCTGGCAAGCTGCTGTGGCGGGACTGCGGCCTACATTCCCTAGCGCTGACTCGGTACTAGTGGCGGCCTCCATGCTCGGCGCCACCGTGATGCCACACGCGATTTACCTGCATTCTTCCCTAACAAAAGACCGTCACGGTTCGGAGCACACGGACGACCACAAGCGCAGACTCCTTCGGGCGACGAAACTGGATGTGTTCTGGGCGTTGCTGGTGGCCGGTTCGGTCAACATTGCCCTGGTACTGCTGGCTGCCGCCTCGTTGCACGGCCCCGGAACTGGACAGGAGGACACGGACACTATCGAGGGTGCTTACCACGTCATAGCCGTCGCTCTTGGTGGCGGGGTGGCTACGGTGTTTGCAGTCGGGTTGCTGGCTTCGGGATTGGCCTCCACTTCGGTGGGAGCTTATGCAGGTTCAGAGATTATGGCCGGTTTGCTGCACATTCGCGTTCCGCTACTGGCGCGGCGCGTGGTGACCTTGATACCGGGATTGGCTATCTTGGCGTTCGGTTTTGATCCCACCTGGGCGCTGGTGCTCAGCCAGGCGCTGCTGTCCCTAGGAATTCCTTTTGCGCTGCTACCTCTGGTTATCTATACATCGAAAAAGAACCTTATGGGACCGTTTGCTGATCCCAAATGGCTGCTGGCAATTAACATCGTGGTGGCAGCCTTGATTGTGGCTCTGAACCTGGGACTTTTGGTGCTGTTAGTGCTGGGCTTTGGGGGCTAAAATTTACCTTCTGGAAGCAAAGCGGTAAACTGTTGGAGCTGATTACAGTATGCCCCGGTAGCTCAGTGGATAGAGTGTTTGCCTCCGGAGCAAAAGGTCGTGGGTTCGAATCCCATCCGGGGCGCTGAATCGCGAGCGGTACGCTCACTCAATGGACATGGCGTTGTTTCCCATAATTTTCACCCGAACGAACCAATTTGAATGTACTCTCGACGAAACGTTAGGCTGGTGGGGTGACTCCTGAAGAATTAACTCAGCGCATAATTGCGCAACTTGGCACCGCAGCGGCGGAAAATAATATCGTTTTGGCAGACGGCGTTTTGGCCGAAAAGGTACGCGTGGAGCGTCCCAAGAACCGAGACCATGGGGATTGGGCGACGAACATCGCCTTGCAGCTGGGCAAATCCGTGGGTAAGAACCCACGGGAACTGGCAGAAATCTTCGCTTCCGCCATCGCTCAGATTGACGGGGTATCTTCCGCGGAAGTCGCCGGTCCGGGGTTCATCAATATCCGTCTCGAGGCCGGAGCCGCCGGTGCTTTGGTAGCTGAGATTCTGGCCTCCGGTAACGAATATGGGCGCGGTGAAAGCCTCAAAGGAATTCATATCAACCTGGAGTATGTGTCGGCCAACCCGACCGGACCACTGCACATTGGCGGCGCTCGCTGGGCCGCCGTTGGGGACTCCCTGGCGCGTCTGTACAAGTTTGGCGGGGCGAAAGTCACACGTGAGTACTACTTTAACGATCACGGTACCCAAATCGACCGCTTTGCGGTTTCTTTGCTGGCGGCGGCTCGTGGCCAGGAAACCCCCGAAGACGGCTACGGCGGGCAATATATTGCAGACATTGCGGCCAAGGTCCAAGCCGAAGCGAAAGCTGCGGGCGACCCCGATCCGGTAACTCTGGATGATGCAGCCGCCCAAGAATACTTCCGTTCTCATGGCGTCGAAATGATGTTCGATGAAATTAAAGAATCACTGCGCGGTTTCCGTACCGAATTCGATGTGTTCTTCCACGAAAATTCCCTCTATGAAACCGGGGCAGTCACCAAGGCGCTGGATTACTTGCGTGAGCGTGGCGAGGTGGCCGAAAAAGACGGCGCGACCTGGCTGCTGACAACCAAACACGGAGACGATAAAGACCGCGTGGTCATTAAGTCTGACGGCAATGCCTCCTACTTCGCCTCTGACGTGGCCTACTATCAGGACAAGCGCCGGCGCGGAGCCGATCGCACCGTATTCCTGTTTGGGGCTGACCACCACGGTTACGTTGGACGCATGATGGCAATGTGCGCCGCTTACGGCGACAAGCCGGGCGAGAATATGCAGATTATCATCGGGCAGCTGGTGAACCTGTTTAAGAACGGTGAACCGGTGCGTATGAGCAAGCGTGCCGGAGATATTGTCACGCTGGAGGACTTCGTGGAAGCCGTAGGCGTTGACGCGGCGCGTTACGCCCTGGTGCGTTCCTCGATGGATACCCAGCTGGCTATCGACCTTGATGTGTTGGCTTCGCATACCAACGAAAATCCTGTTTACTACGTTCAGTATGCGCACGCCCGCACCGCTAACGTGGCCAAGAATGCTGCTGAACACGGGGTTTCTTGCGAGGCAGGATTTGACCCCGCGGAGCTCAGCGATCCGGCGGATGCGGCGCTTATCGGCGTGCTGGCGCAATTCCCGTCGGTAGCGGCGACGGCCGCGGCCGAAAACGCCACGCACCTGGTGCCTCGCTACTTGGAGAACCTGGCGGGGGCTTACCACACTTGGTACGGCAAGCGCCGTGTCACCCCCGCTGGTGATGAGCCGGTGACGGCCGAGCACGCGGCGCTGCTGGCGCTGAACAACGCTGTTGGCCAGGTCCTGCGTAACGGTTTGGACCTGTTGGGTGTGGTTGCACCCGAACGGATGTGAGCGGCACCGTTCTTCGAGAAAGCCGCGCCACGTAAGGAAGGAACTGACGGTGGATTTGGCGGCTGATGACCCGGCACGTTTGCATCCTGGGGAGCCTGATTTGGAAAATTGGGCTGCCCCAGACCCCCAGACGAGCCCTGATTTGTGGCCCAGTGGGCTCAAGCGCGGCTCGCAGGGAGAAATGACTCTGCACGGGCGAGGCCTCAGCGAGCTGTTGAGTCAGGCTCCGCAGGCGGCAGGTCGGGGCGGACAAACCCCGATTTTTGTGCTGGACATGGCGGATTTTCGAGCCCGTCTCAAGGCTTTTCGTGAGGCTTTCACCGCAGCGTTTGGTGAGCATGAGGTGCAGGTACATTATGCCGGAAAAGCCTTCCTATGTGTGGAAATAGCCCGCTTGGCGGCTGGGGCAGGACTCGGTTTGGATACGGCTTCAGCCGGAGAAATGGCGTTGGCGCTGGCTTCGGGTTGTAAACCGAGTTTGATTGGTTTGCACGGGAACGGAAAATCCCCCGAGCTGCTGCGTCGAGCAATCGAGGCGCGCCTGGGGCGGATTATCGTTGATTCCCCCGCCGAAGTCCGGCGGATTCAGCGCATCTTGGACGATTCGGCGCCCCAAAGCCGGGTGCCGCTGATGGTGCGGATTACCACGGGAGTTCACGCCGGCGGTCACGAATTTATTGCTACCGCCCACGAAGACCAAAAGTTCGGGCTGTCCCTCACACCCGGGGCTCACGGTTTTGAACCGACTGACGCCGCCGGTTCTTCCCGCTATGCAGCATCCGCCTCCGATTCTCCGGCCCTGCGCGTGGTGCAGTCCATTTTGGCTGACGAGCGTTTGGAGCTGAGCGGTCTGCATTCTCACATCGGCTCCCAGATAGTCAATCTTGACGGTTTTTGTGCCGCGGCTCGGAAAATTCTGGAATTTCGGTCTCTGGTGAAGCAAACCACCGGTTATCTCATTCCAGAAATTGACCTGGGGGGCGGTTACGGCATCGCCTATACCTCTGCCGATAATCCCGCGCCAAGTGCCGCCGACTTCGCTGCCGGACTGTACCAAGTGATACAAAATACCTGCGATGAGTTAGAACAGCCTTTCCCGCGGGTTTCGGTGGAACCAGGACGGGCTATTGCTGGCCCCAGCACCATTACTTTGTACCGAGTGGTCAATATCAAGGATCAGCCAGTGGCCCAAGGTCGAGACGGTAACTTCCGCTATCGTCGCTACGTGTCGATAGACGGCGGGATGAGCGACAATATCCGTCCCGCTCTGTATGGCGCCAACTACACAATTGCTTTGGCCAACCGACGTTCGACGGCACCGCTGGCAGCCTGCCGCGTGGTGGGTTCCCACTGTGAATCGGGTGACATTGTGGTTAAAGACGTGGCTTTGCCAACAGACTTGACCGAGGGCGACCTGCTGGCGGTACCAGCTACAGGAGCCTATGGGTGGGCCATGAGCTCGAACTATAACTGGTTTACGCGCCCGGGAGTGCTGGGGGTCAATCAAGACAATACTGGAACGGTCATTACAAAATGGCTCTTGGAGCCGGAAACTGTCGAGGCGATGCTGGCTCATTTTGACCCAGAGTACCGCAAAATTTTAGACACTCGGTCTGCTGATACAGTGAACGTGTAAATGGACACCGAAAGGGAAACAACGATGGCGCAAAAGCAAGACGTCAAGATTGGACTGCTGGGTGCTGGCACGGTGGGGCTGCAAGTCGCGCGCATTTTGCGTGACCAACAGCAGGAACTTGCGGCTCGGGCGGGAGCGAACCTGGTGCTCAGCGGCGTTGCAGTCCGCGACACCAGCAAGGCTCGGGAGGGCTTGGACCAAAATCTGTTGACCACCGATATTGACGCGGTGATTGACTCCGCCGACCTGGTCATCGAACTAATGGGAGGCCTGGAACCGGCTCGCAGTGCCATGTTGAAAACTCTAAAAGCGGGCAAAACCGTGGTGACCGGCAACAAAGCGGTGCTCGCGCAATACGGCCCGGACCTGTACGAGGCCGCCGCTAAAACCGACGCGAACCTGTACTTTGAAGCCGCGGTGGCAGGGGCGGTTCCCGTGGTTTATGGACTGCGGGAATCCTTGACCGGGGACCGAATCAACAAAGTTCTGGGTATCGTCAACGGCACCACCAACTACATTCTCGACCAGATGACCACCCAGGGCTGGTCTTATGAACAGGCCCTGCACCAGGCTCAAGAGCTCGGCTATGCCGAGGCGGATCCCACGGCTGACGTAGGCGGTCACGATGCGGCAGCCAAGTGCGCTATCTTGGCCTCTCTGGCTTTCCACACCCGGGTGAACCTAGAAGATGTCCCGGTGAAGGGAATTACCGAGGTAAGCGCCTCGGACATTCGACAGGCTACAGAGTCCGGGTACGCGGTGAAACTGTTGGCTCGCGCCCAAAGGGTCACCGTTGATGGAGAGGAACAAATCGCCCTCGGCGTGGAACCGACCCTGGTGCCAAAGAGCCACCCACTGGCGGGCATCACCGGACCCTACAACGCCATAGTTTTGGAAACCGAGTTTGCCGGCCGGCTCATGTTTTATGGGGCGGGCGCAGGCGGAGCTCCTACTGCCTCCGCGGTACTTTCTGATGTGGTGGCAGGAGCTAACCACCTGGTCTCCGGAGGGCATGCCCCTCGCGAGAGCGTGTATGCGGACCTGCCGATTTGCGACCCGGGACGGGTGGAAACCTGCCGTCAGATACGTTTGCAGGTAGCCGACCGGATTGGGATGCTGGCGGAAATCGCCAAAATCTTTGCCGCTGGGGAAGTCTCTATCGCGTCTTTGACCCAGCCACCGACCGAGACCGCACCCGATGAAGCGACGTTGGTCATTTCGACCCATCTGGCACAGAATTCTAAGCATGATGGGATTATCGCCGCTTTGGCGAAATCACCATTAGTGCATAAAATCGCCTCAGAGATGTCCATTGAGGAAGACCAATGAGAACCTCGAATTTTTCGTGACACCGGCACAGCCGATGGCGAAAAATTGTTGAGGTTATCGGAACCGCGAATAAGGAGCAACCAAAACATGGCACAGATGTGGAGCGGTCTGCTGGAAGAATACCGGAATCGACTTCCCTTGGAACCAGGCGACCCCGTTGTGACCCTGTTTGAGGGCAATACCCCCTTGATTCGGGCGCGCCGCGTGGAACATCGTATCGGCGCTTTGAGTGAAAAAGCCGGCGTAGACACCACCGGTACCGAAGTTTATGTGAAGTTTGAGGGCGCCAACCCCACCGGTTCGTTCAAAGACCGGGGCATGACTATGGCCATGACGAAAGTGAAGGCGGCAGGCACCCGGATGGTGGCCTGCGCTTCTACCGGCAACACCTCAGCTTCCGCGGCTGCTTATTCAGTCGCGGCAGGAGTGGGATGCGCGGTCATTTTGCCAGCCGGAAAGATTGCTCTGGGCAAGCTGACTCAGGCCGTGATGCACGGAGCCAAGCTTATCGCCGTGGACGGAAACTTTGACGACTGCTTGCGAATCACCCGGGAACTGACGGAAAAGTACCCGGTAGATTTGGTCAACTCGATTAACCCCTACCGTCTGCAGGGACAAAAGACCGCCGCTTTTGAAATCTGTGACGCCTTGGGCGATGCTCCGGATATTCACTGCCTGCCGGTGGGTAACGCCGGAAATATCAGCGCCTATTGGATGGGATATAACGAGTATTTCGGACGGAAAGTTGCTTCTTCAATTGAGGATTCAGCGCTGAAATTGAAGCCGCAAACCACCAAGTTGCCTCGAATGTGGGGGATTCAAGCCACCGGAGCCGCGCCTTTCGTGGCGGGGCACCCCATCGAGAACCCCGAAACCATCGCTACTGCAATCCGGATTGGCAACCCCGCGTCTTGGGACTATGCCACCGCCGCTCGTGACGACTCCGGCGGGTTGATTACCGCTGTCAGCGACGCAGCCATTATGCAGGCCCAGTCCATTATCGCCGCGGAAGTCGGAGTGTTTTGTGAGCCGGCCAGCGCTGCCCCGATAGCGGGTCTGTTGGCGTTGGCCGAGCAGGGCAAAGTACCTGGAGGAGTGCGGATTGCCTGTACCTTGACCGGTAACGGTTTGAAAGACACCGCTACCGCGATGGAAGCGAAAGGCAACGTGACTCCGTCCGTAATCGAACCCAGCCTGCAGGCCGCAGTACGGGAACTTGGCCTGTAACAGTACCGTCCCCTCCGGGCCGGTGTTGTTACAGACTGGGCGCAAGACCACCGAACTTAAGGAATTGCCATGAATTTTGTGCGTGACGAAGTAACGGTCAGCGTGCCTGCCTCTTCGGCCAATCTGGGGCCGGGATTTGACGCTTTGGGGCTCGCCTTGGAACTGCGCGATGAAGTCAGCGTGCGGGCCACCACCGGAGCGACTCACGTCACTGTAGAAGGCGAAGGTGCCGGCAAAGTACCGGAGGATGAAACCAACATGGTCGTGCAGGCTCTGCGAGCCGGGTTGGAATCTGTGGGGGCCTCTCAGATTGGGATCGAGATGCATTGCGTGAACCGGGTTCCGCACGGCCGCGGGCTGGGTTCATCGTCCGCGGCACTTGTTTCCGGATTGGCCGCTGCCGGGGCTTTGCTGGAGCCAGGAGTCTTGGATACCGATGCTATTTTTCAACTCGCGGTCCAGATGGAAGGCCACCCTGACAACGCCGCCCCGGCAGTGTACGGGGGCGCCGTGGTGGGCTGGAT
Organism: uncultured Mobiluncus sp.; assembly: GCF_947254095.1. Classification (GTDB taxonomy): domain Bacteria; phylum Actinomycetota; class Actinomycetes; order Actinomycetales; family Actinomycetaceae; genus Mobiluncus. Next base: position 32,746 of record NZ_CAMYBV010000006.1, on the reverse strand, counting down.
GGAACCGAGTGTGGACCGGAGTACGCCGCGAGCCTATGCGCAGCATTTCGAGGTTTCCCCACAAGTGCAACTCACTGTGCTGATTCCGGAATTTGAACTCGCCACCTCCAAGGCACGCGGGCTGTTACCCGAGTCGGTTCCACATCGGGACGCGGCTTTCAACGCCGGACGCGCTGCGCTGCTGCCCCTGGCCTTGGCGAAATATCCCGAACTGCTGTTTTTCGCTACCGAGGATCGGCTGCATCAGGAATATCGCCGTGAGGGTATGCCCCAGTCTCTGGAATTAGTAGACCGACTGCGGGCTGCGGGCGCTCCCGCCGCCATCAGTGGTGCCGGGCCCACCGTGATAGTTTTCGACCATCTGGACCCTGCCACCCGCCAAGACCTCGAACACCTGGGCTGGAAACCGCGAGAATTGCCGGTGGCGCCGCAGGGAATCATCGTCAGGTAACCACGGGGAACCACCCCAGTGGCAATCCGGCCCCAGATACAGGCACCCCCGAACTTGTGAACAAGACCCTACCCCGCCAAGAAAGGCAATGACGGGGTAGGGAGATTTTTGGAGATGAACGACGCTTCAGCGTCTGAGGACGTAACGCACCTGGAATCCGGCCTTAGTGAACGCCTCTTCCAGGTCGGTGGTATTTACGGTGTTCACGCCCAAAAGCACGAAAGAACTCTCCATCCCGGTGCGGTACACCGCAATATGGGTGATGTTGGTCTCGAGTTCCCCGGTGACCCGCGCTAGGCGGCTCATCACCCCGGGCTGGTCGTCAGCTTCAATGACCAGGCGGGTTCCGGGCTCACGAGCCCCGTTAATGTCGATAAAGGCATCGAGGACGTCAGATTCGGTAATGACCCCGACGACCTTGTCCTCGTCCATGACCGGCAGAATCTCGACTTTCGAGTCGCGCATGACGATGGCGGCCTCCTCCAGCATGGCATCGGCCGAGATGGTGGGGGGATTCTTTTGCATAATCTTATAGATTTTCAGTTTGGACAACAGGTAGGCCACTTCGCCAAAAGACAGGGAAGTCGCGTCAGAGGGCAAGGCCCGGTTGATGTCCGACTGCGAAACGACGCCGCACAGTTTGCCGTCACGCAATACCGGTAGCTTCGTGATGTTGTGTGTCTGCATCAGTTCGATGGCATCGGGTACGGTGACGCCCGAATCGATGGTAAAAGGGTTGGCTGTCATTCGCCATTTCACAAACATGGTTATCCTCCTAGGTAGGCATGCTTAACTTCGTCACTAGTTAGCAACTCTGCGGCATCGCCTTGCAACACAATCTTGCCGGTTTCCATCACGTAGGCGCGTGAGGCAATCTGCAAAGCCATGTTGGCGTTTTGCTCGACTAATAAAATCGTAGTTCCCATTTCTTGAATCTTGACGATGATGTCAAAAATTTCTTGGACAAACAGCGGAGCCAAGCCCATAGACGGTTCGTCCAAGAGCAGTACTCGCGGTTTGGCCATCAGCCCGCGGCCCATAGCGAGCATCTGCTGTTCGCCGCCGCTCAAGGTCCCCGCCAGCTGATTTTTCCGGTCAGCCAAAACTGGGAACCGCTCAAAAACCATTTTCAGGTCCGCGGCGGTACCGCTCCGGTCTTTGCGCATGTAGGCACCCAAGTCGAGGTTTTCCATCACGGTCATTCCGGGGAACACCCGACGGCCCTCGGGGACGTGAACCAAGCCGTGACGTACTCGCGAACGCGGCGGGGACTTGGTGATTTCCTTGCCGTCGAGCCAAATCGAGCCTTCCAGAGGACGTTCCAGACCGGAGGAGGTACGCAGCGTCGTGGTTTTACCGGCTCCGTTGGCGCCAATCAGAGTGACGATTTCGCCTTCTTCCACGCGCAGGGAAATGCCCTTGAGAGCCTGGATGCCGCCGAAGGAAACCTTGAGGTCTTTGATCTCAAACATTTTCCACCTCCTGGCCCAGATAGGCCTCGATAACCTTCGGATTGTTACGAACTTCCTGAGGCGTGCCGGAAGCGATGACCACGCCGTGATCGAGCACGTAGAGGCGCTCACAGATGGTCATCACCAGAGACATATCGTGTTCAATGAGCAAGATGGTGAGGTGATAGCGTTGGCGCAGCATCTCAATTAACTCGGTCAGCTGGGCGGTTTCGGCCGGGTTCATTCCCGCCGCCGGCTCGTCCAGCAGCAGCAGCTGCGGGTTAGTCGCTAGGGCGCGAGCAATCTCCAGGTGGCGCTGTTCACCGTAGGACAGGTTCCGAGCGGATTCATCGGCTTTTTCAGCGAGGTCCATCATCTGCAGTAGCTGCATAGACTCTTCGTAGACGCGCTGACGCGACTTGGACCAGGACGGCAGATGGAAAAAGGACGCCAGGAGGGAATACTTTTCCCTCTGTTCCATGGCGAAAACCACGTTGTCCAACACCGTGAGGTCCTTGAACAAGCGGATATTTTGGAAAGTGCGGGCGATGCCGCAGCGAGAAATCACAAAGGGTTTCTTGCCGGCAATAGAGACGTCCTCGCCCTGCGGGTCAGGGCGGAAAGCTATGGTGCCCGAGGAGGGGGGATAGACCCCGGTCAGCAGGTTGAAAACGGTGGTTTTCCCTGCTCCGTTGGGCCCAATCAGGCCGATTAGCTCACCGGGCTGCAGATACATATCGACGTCCGTGAGTGCGGCGAGGCCACCGAAGTGTCGCGTCAGGCGGCGCACGTCCAAGATGGCGTGAGTACGTTGCTCCTCTGTCGGGGGCTCGGTGGTGGCGGGTTCTTTCCCGGTTTCGGCACTAGCCTCGGCGCGGGGTGTCTGCACGGGAGTCTTCGCAGTTGAGGGAGAAGACAGGGCACTGCCATTTTCCGGTTTATTCTCGCCGGTTGGCTTGCGGAACAACCGGCCAAAAACTTTAAAGGTCAGTTCCTTGGTGCCCAACAGACCCTGAGGACGGAACACCATGAGGATGACCAAAACCAAGGCGTAGAGAATCATCCGGATTTCAGGGAAGGGTTGGAGCAGGGTCGAGACCACCGCCAGCAAGATGGCGGCGATGATCGAGCCGGTCAGCGAACCCAAACCGCCCAAAACCACGATAACCAGGATGTTTATGGACATCATGAAGTTGAACAGGTCCGGCTTCACAAAGAAGAAGTTGCCGATGTACAGGCCGCCCCCGATGGCTCCAAAGAAAGAACCGACCACGAAAGCCAGGGTCTTAATCCGGGTGGAGTAAACGCCGAGGGATTCAGCGGCGATTTCGTCCTCGCGTACCGCGATGCAGGAGTGACCGTGACGGGAGTTCAGGAAGTTACGAATCAGCAGGATGGTGCCCGCCGTGAGGATGAACAGGATGTTCCAGTCCGTGAACTGCAGTTGGATGAACAGCCCGGCAGCCCCGCCGGAAAATTCCAGGTTCAACAGCAGTACGCGGATAATCTCGGCCAGCCCCAGGGTGGCGATAGCCAGGTAGTCGCCCTTCAGACGCAGGGTCGGCAAACCGATGAGGAAACCGATGGCGGCGGCGAAAAGTCCGCCGATGAACAGCCCTAGGAAGAAACCGCCGTAGGTAGGAATCGCGGTGACGATGAGGCCGGTGGAATAGGCTCCTACCGCCATGAATCCGGCGTGGCCCAGAGAGAATTGCCCGGTAAACCCGGTGACGAGGTTCAACGACACCGCCAGGATGATGTTCACGCAGATGGTGACCATAGTGTTAAAGATGTAAGAGTCGATGACCCCCACCGCGATGAGGGCGTATCCCAACCCCCAAAGCACCGCGAGAATGACGGCTTGTACAACGATACTTTTTATTCCAGGTTTCATGGTTCAGACCTTCTCCTGTACGTTCTTGCCGAGGATACCGGCAGGCTTAAAGATGAGCACGATAATCAGCACCATGAACACAGCTGCGTCACGGAATGTAGACAGACCCAGAGAGTTCACAATCGTCTCTAAAAAGCCGACCAGGTAGCCGCCCACCAACGCTCCTGGAATCAACCCGATACCGCCTAAAACAGCGGCCACAAAGGCTTTCAAGCCTGGCATAATGCCCATTAGCGGGGTAATCGAAGTGTAGTACAGTCCCCACAGCACCCCGGCGGCACCAGCCAAAGCGGAACCGAGGGCAAAAGTGAAGGAAATCGTGTTATCCACGCTGATTCCCATGAGTTTGGCGGCATCTTGGTCCTGACTGACCGCGCGCATGGCTTTACCTATGCGGGTTTTCTTAATGATGAACTGTAGGACAATCATCAGGACCACGGAAACCACCACGATGATGATTTGAATCATGGACAGGCTCACTCCACCGAAGCGGTAACTGGCTCCCAGCCAGCCGGTTTGGGCGGGGTAGGCGCGGGCTTCAGCCCCGACAAAGTACATCATTACGTACTCAATCAGCAGGGACATACCGATAGCGGTAATCAGCACGGCAATTCGGGTCGAGTGGCGCAGCGGCTTATAGGCCAAACGCTCAATCAGCATCCCCAGAATTGCGCAGATAATCATTGCCGCCAGCAAGGAGGTGAATGGGTCGAGGTGCAGCAGGACCATTCCGGCGAAACCGACGTAGGCCCCGACCATCAGGACGTCGCCGTGAGCGAAATTGATGAGCTGAATGATGCCGTAGACCATGGTGTATCCCAACGCGATGAGCGCATAGATACTCCCCAGCGACAGGCCGTTAATCAGCTGTTGCAGTATCAAATCCATGAGGAGTGTTCTTTCTCGAGATCCCGAGGGCGGGGGCCCCGAACCCGGTGAAGATTCAGGTCAACGGGCCGCCCCGCCCTTGGGAAACGCTCGATTACTTTAAGGCGTAGGCCTCAGCGGAGTCCTGGACACCGTCCTTCAGGGAAACCACGACCGCCGTCTTAATCGGGTCGTGGGTCTTGGGATCCATGTCGAACGAACCGGTCACGCCTTCGAAGCCTTTAGCGTTAGCCATTGCTTCGGCAATAGCCGGACCGGTCAGCTCCTTCGCTTCATCAATCGCCTTGGCCACGAAGTAAGCCGTGTCGTAACCCAGGGCGTTGAACGAGGACGGATCCTCGCCGAACTTATCCTTGTAGGTCTTGATGAAGTCTTGGAGTTTCGTGTTGGAAGTATCCAACGCCGAGTAGTGCGAGGTAAAGAACACGTTGTTCAACGCCGGAGCGCCGGCCAGTTCCAGCAGAGTGGGGGAGTCAAAGCCGTCGCCTCCCAGAATCTTGGCGTCAATGCCCAGTTCGCGGGCCTGCTTGATGATGAGGCCGACTTCCTGGTAGTAGCCGGGGATATAGAGTACATCGAAATCCTTGCCCTTGATGTTGGTCAAGGTCGCCTTGAAATCGGTGTCACCAGCCACGTAGCCTTCTTCCGCCACGACCGAACCGCCAGATTTGGTGAAGTTTTCCTTAAAGTTCTTGGCCAGGCCTTTAGCGTAGTCAGAGGAGGTGTCCCCCATAATGACCGCGGTCTTGGCTCCCAACTTTACAGCGGCGTATTGAGCCATCACGCCGCCCTGGTAGGAATCGGAGAAGCAGGTGCGGAAAGCAAATGGTTGGACCTTGCCGCCGGTGACGGTCACGTCGTCCGCGGTGGCAGATCCGGAAATAACCGGAACTTTATTCTGGTTACCAGCGGGGATAACCGCTTTGAAGGAGCCGGAGGTCGCCGGACCAATCATGGTAAGGACCTTGTCCTGGCTCATCAACTTGGTGGCCAGAGTGGTGGCTTCGGCCGGCTCTGACTTGGAATCGTATTTTACAATTTCAATCTTTTTACCTTTGACACCGCCCTTGGCGTTGATTTCATCAACCGCCATTTGGATGCCGTCAACATTTTGTTTACCGTAGGTGGCTACAGCCCCGGAAAGTTCGTAGTTCACGCCGATTTTAATCGTGTCTCCGGTGGCAGCGTTACCGCCGCCAGTGGGTCCTGAGCTGGGCTGAGTGCAGGCCGTCATGCCGACCAAGGTTAGTGCTGAAATTGCAGCAGCTGCAATTATGCGTTTCATTAGAGTGCCTTTCTTTGAATAATGAAGTTTTTCGGATGGGGAGATAAAAATCCAGTTCCGCAAAAGCATTGAATGTGAAAATAACGCATGAAGCGGCGGAAACCACTCCCTAGTGCCCCGAAGTTGCGTTGCTGCTGTAGCTTCCGTTCCTGATAGACCATTGTGTGGTCCGGGTCATGACGGGGTCACGCTCACGAAGTTGATACTCGTTTTGTTGAAACCTTAGCGCGGAGGTATGATTTTATCAACACGGCTTAGCCGCGGGTCCGTAGATATCTTCCGGGCCAAACCCGATTCGTATTCTTGAGTCGGTCTGCTTGCGAACCTTCTTAATTTGGAACGTTGCGCGAGTTTTACCCATTAACCTTTGAGATAAGGACACTTGTGAACGACAATCAACTGGCTGCTATGAAGCTTTCGGAACTGCGCGAACTGGCAAAGTCGCTGGGCATTAAAGGCATTTCGCAGGCCCGAAAACCGCAACTTATTGAAGCGATTATTGAAAAACAGAAATCTGGAGATTCCGCGCCCGCCTCCCAAAAAACTGCGACGCGGGAATCGTCTCAGGATGTGGAACGTGACGGTGAGAAAGAAACTACTTCCTCCGCGGGTCAAGCGCGTACGGCGCGTCGTCACCGTCGGGTTTCCGCTCCGGCGGGCGAACCTAGTGCGGAAGAAAATTCCGCAAACACGGCCACTCTTGACGTGAAGGCGGCGTTGGAGCACGACCTCGGGGCCGCGCCCTCGCGCCACCACCGCAGCCATGATGACACCGAGTCTGTTACCGAGAACAACCCCCAGTTGGAGGCGGTAGCTCAAGGGGCCAGCGCCCGGCGCGAACAGACTCAAGACGACCGGAGCGAACGCTATGACCGGCGCAACCGCAACGATCGCCGCGGCCGAAATCGCAACCGCAACCGTGGCCGCGACCGGGATGACAACGACAATAACAACAGCGGCGAAGAAATCAGCCCGGAAGAGTTGCTGCCTATCGCCGGTATCTTGGACGTGAAAGAGAACCACGCCTTTGTGCGGACCTCCGGATACCTGCCCGGCCCCAACGATGTCTACGTGACTTTGGGTCAAGTGCGCCGGTGGGGACTGCGTCCCGGCGACGCGATTGTGGGAGCCGTGCGCAAGCCTCGTGAAGGCGAGGAACGTCGTGTCAAGCACAACGCTTTGGTCCATCTGGAGTCCATCAACGGGCAGAGCATCGAGGAGGCTTCGCAACGAATCGAGTTTTCCAAGCTGACCCCGCTGTATCCCGATGAACAGTTGCGATTGGAGACATCTTCGAAGGTGCTGGCTCCACGGATTATTGACCTGATGGCTCCCATCGGCAAGGGTCAGCGCGGCTTGATTGTGTCTCCGCCGAAGGCCGGCAAGACCATCATCCTGCAGCAAATTGCCAACGCGATTTCCATCAACAACCCCGAAGTTCACATCATGGTGGTTCTGGTGGACGAACGCCCGGAGGAAGTCACCGATATGCAGCGCACGGTCAAGGGCGAGGTTATTGCCTCGACTTTCGATCGTCCTGCCTCGGAACACACTACGGTGGCGGAACTCGCGATTGAGCGGGCCAAGCGCCTGGTGGAGCTAGGCGGGGACGTCGTGGTGCTGCTGGATTCCATCACTCGTTTGGGGCGTGCTTACAACCTGGCTGCCCCGGCTTCGGGCCGGATTCTCTCTGGCGGCGTGGATGCGTCTGCTCTGTATCCGCCCAAGCGTTTCTTTGGCGCCGCCCGCAATGTTGAAAACGGCGGTTCCTTGACGATTATCGCCACCGCTTTGGTTGAAACTGGTTCCAAGATGGATGAGGTCATCTTTGAGGAATTCAAAGGTACCGGCAATATGGAATTGCGGCTGTCTCGCGAACTGGCCGAAAAACGTTTGTATCCGGCGGTGGATGTCAACGCTTCGGGTACTCGCCACGAGGAAGTGCTGTTCACGAAGGAGGAGCTGAGCGTGCTGTGGCGGCTACGTCGAGTGCTGGCGTCTCTGGAACTGGAACAAGCCGCCGGCGTGGTGCTCCAGAAGCTGAAAGATACCCAGACCAATGCCGAGTTCCTGATGGCAGTCGCCAAGACGACGCCTGCGGAATAGGTTTTTCACTTTTCACAAGGTTCCCCTCTCGCGTTTTGTGCGGGAGGGGAACCTTTTTTCGGTGGGGCGGTGCCGACAACCCCCGGCATTTGTCAGGACAAATGTTACTGTTGTTACCGAAGTGAAAGTTGAGGCTATTGTGAAAGAAGTGATTCTTGTCTAGAATCGTTAAATCTGTTGAAAACTGCCGATTGATGTGGTTAGAGTTAGAGAAGCTGTTAAGGGAGGCAGGCTTTGAATAACGCAGACCAGTTTGGACGATTGAAACGTCGCTTGGCGGCAATGAGTGTGGCTGTGGCTATGACGCTGGGGATGGGAGCAATTCCCTTGGCTGTGGGTGCTCCCAGCGCAAAACCAGATCGCATAGCCCAACTGGAAAGCGCTATTGCCCGCAACCGGGTGAAAGTCGATGAAGCCCAGTTAAACTATGCCCAAACGGCCGAAGATTTTGCCGAGGCTACGGATGCTCTCAATGCTGCCACTGCCAAAGCCAGCGAAAGCGCGAAAAAAGCCCAGGCGGCGAAGCGGGAAGCCGATGCGGCCAAAGCCAAGCTGGGTCGGCTGGCTGTGGCGATGTATCGCCAAAACAGCAGTGGATTGTCCGATTTGGCAGCTATTACCGAATCCGACGCCTTCCGTGACGCCGCTTTGAAAGAAGCCGCCACCGATGCTCTGGGCAATCAGGCAGACAGCCAAACTCAGGGCTTGATGGCGCTGCAAAATGTCGCCGAAGTTTTGCGTGACAAGGCCAATCGCGCCGCCAAAGCTAAGAAAGATGCTGCAGCCAGCTTGGCCACTACCGAAAAAACCGCTCGCGCCCAGGCCCAAGACGCCTTGGACGAGTTAAAGAAACTCGAATCTCAGCGGGAAAAAATCATTGTCGAGCTGGCGCGGGAACGCGAAGTGACGATTGCGGAAGAAAAAGCCCGACAGGAAAAAGTCGAGCAGGAACGCCAAGCTGCCCTGGCAGCCGCGGCGCAGCGCAAACGTCAAGAACAAGAGGCTCTGGCAGCCCAGCAGGCAGCGGCTCGGGCGGCCCAGCAAGCGGCAGACCAAAAAGCCCGTGAACAGGCCGCAAGAGCGCAGGCGGATCGCCAGGCTCGCCAGCGGGCCGCCGCGGAGCAACCGTCTGATGCGGTCTCGCCGTCTAACGCTGCACCGGTACAGCCGACAGGGCAACCCGCTCCCGCCCCTCAGCCTGCGGCGCCCCCCAGCAGGGCCGCGAGTGGGGGATACGGGCCGGCTCTGCTGGAATGGGCCAAAACAAAAACGGGCCTCCCTTACGTTTGGGGTGGAACCGGACCGAACGGTTATGACTGTTCCGGACTGGTTTACGCGGGGATGAGAGAACTCGGCAAAGGAGTACAGCGTTCCGCCGCCGCCCAATACAACGCCTATGCCAATGTTCCTTTCAGCCAAAAACAGCCGGGAGATTTGGTGTTTTGGTCCAATAACGGAACTGGTAACGGGGTCTACCACGTGGCGATTTACTCCGGCGGCAACACCATCCTGATGGCGCCTAGACCCGGTAGCTCGGTGGGCACTTTCAACTTCTATAACCAGAACAAGATTATGCCTTTCGTGGCGCGCCTCTAATAGAATGCGTCCATGAGTTCTCTGCCGCCCTTTGTTGGCCCTGAGGGTGCCGAAACGCGCCTTTGGCAGCGCGATGCCGGGGGGGCTCTAGGAGAAATTCAGCTCGCGGTGCGCCGCGTGCTGCAATCAATAGGTTCCCCGGATGATACTCTGCTGTGCCTGGCGCTTTCGGGTGGTCCTGATTCGCTGAGTCTAGCGGCGGCGCTGGTTCGCGTCGCCCTGTGTCACCCGCGCCCGTGGGACGTGAGTTGCCTCACGGTAGACCACGGCTGGCGACCCGAATCCGCCGCAGAATCGCAAGCTGCCGTCCAGTGCGCTCGCGATCTGGGGTTTTCTTCGGCGATGGTGTTGCGGGGCGAAAGCGGCGGGGGCGCAAACGGGCCGGAGGGAGAGGCTCGCCTGTTGCGCTGGGGATTGCTGGCACGAGCCGCCTTCGCCGAGGCCAAAGCCCAGGGGAAGGCGCGCGCGGTTATTCTCACCGGGCATACGCTGGATGACCAGGCCGAAACCGTCTTGTTACGTTTGGCGCGGGGATCTTCGCTACGTTCCATTGCGGCCATGAGAGAGTTTGAGTCCTTGGATTGCCAAACCGGCCTACCCTTACGTTTTGCCTGGAGAGAGGAGGATTCCGGTGCTGATGCCGCGGTGGATTTGAGCCTAGCGCGTCCATTGCTGGGAATCCGGCGGGAACTCACCCAAGCCGCTTGTGAGCAGGCCGGGCTCGTAGCCGTCAACGATCCGAGCAACCGGATGGAAGGCCCCGTGAAAACTGCCGCTGGCCAGCCGTTACCTCGTGCTGCCATCCGCGAACAGGTTATGCCCGCTCTCGCGTCCGCGCTCGGTCAAGACCCCGCTCCCGCTTTGGCACGTCTGGCTGGTCAGGCCGCCGCGGATGACACCATACTGGAAATGCTCGCGGGAGAGGTCTTTTGGGAAGTGCTGAGCGACGAGCCCGGCGATGGGGAACCGGGGGACAGTGTGAAACTAGACCTCACGGTCATTGAGGGATACAAATCCCACGACCTAATCCGCTATTCCGCCCCGGTCCTGCGCCGGGTGGTACGCCGAGCGAGCCTGTTAGCGGGGGCGAGGGTGGATTCCCTCACTGCAGCCCACCTGCGTGGCGTAGTGGGCCTGATTCATGACTGGCATGGACAAGGTTCCCTCGCCTTGCCCGGGGTTACCGTGACCCGCCGGGGGAACTTCTTGGAATTTGTCGGCCGTTCTAGCGACTGCTCTGACGGCTCCTCCCCAGAAAGCCGTTCGGATTAACCGAAAAAATGACAATTTAGGCAATGTCGGGGGAGGGCCTAAAATAGACACAGACCTGCGGGAAAACTTTTAGAATGGACCTGCAACTTGAGGGAGGCATCTGATGGACGCTGCAGACATGGGCGCAGACATGGAACGGGTCTTATTGACCGAGGAACAGATTCAAACCAGGCTCGCCCAGATGGCGGCCGTCATTGACAAAGACTACGCGGGCCATGAAATCCTGCTGGTGGGGGTGCTGCGCGGGGCGGTCATGGTGATGGCAGACTTGGCGCGGAAACTGCACTCGCATATACAGATGGACTGGATGGCGGTGTCCTCCTACGGTTCCGGGACGAAATCTTCCGGGGTGGTGCGGATTTTGAAGGATCTGGACACCGATATTAAAGATCGGCACGTCTTAATCGTGGAGGACATCATCGATTCCGGCTTGACCCTGTCTTGGCTGGAGGCAAACCTGCGCACTCGGGGGTGTGCCTCGCTGAATATTGCGACTTTGTTGCGTAAACCCGATGCCGCCAAAGCGGTAGTCAATCCGCGCTACGTCGGTTTCGATATCCCCAACGAATTCGTGGTCGGATACGGCCTGGATTATGCCGAACACTACCGCAACCTGCCGTTTATCGGGCTTTTAGCGCCCCACGTTTACGAAAAGTAGTCGCGCGGCTATTCCTGGGGGAATACGTAGTCGGGATCGATGGCGTCCAGATGCTGGCGCACTTTCGCGTTTTCTTCCTGGGCAGAGCGGTACAGGGCTTCGTAGTTGTCCAGAGTTTTTTCAAAGTCGTGGGGTTTGGCTATATCTAGGCTCATCTTGCCCATAAACTTGCGTTTTTGCTCATTCAAAGCCAGGTCTTCCAGGTAATCGGAGAGAGCCTCGACATCTCCGGGCTGGAACAGGTAGCCGTTGACACCGGGACTCACCAAGTGCGGCAGCCCTACCGCATTAGCCAAGATTACCGGAATCCCCGAACTCAGTGCCTCCAAAGTCGCCAAAGACTGCAGTTCCCCAGTGGAGGCATTGACAAAAATATCGCTGCGTGCATACATCTCAATGAGGGCATCGTCGTCCAGGTAACCATGGAAAGTAACCCGGTCTATGACCCGTAGTTCCGCAGCTTTCCGCCGCAAATCTTCCTTTTTCGTGCCAGTTCCCACAATGTCAAAGTGCAGTTTGGTGGAGGGCTGCAGCAGGGCCAAAGCGGTGATGATGTCGTCCACGTGTTTCTGTTTTTCTAGGCGTCCCACGTACAGAAGGTGGGGGATTGGGTCTTTTTCAGCCTTTTGAGCGGCAGCTTGGTACACAGGCAGATTCACCCCGTTGCTGATGGAGATGCCACCGCCCAGATGTGCGTGTTCTTTCATGACCGCGATAGCGGCAGGGCTGGGAGCGACCAGGCGATCAGCTCGTTGAAACACATTTGCCAGGTCCCACCAGGCCATATCCGCCAGCAGCTTGCCGATGAACTTTGGTACGCAGCAAGAGATGCGGTCAAGAAGGTTTTCCGGGGTGAAGTGGTTTGTCACGACCAACGGCAGCCCCAATTCGTTGGCGTATTTGCACACAACCCGGCCCACACTGAGGTGGGATTGCACGTGTACTACATCGGGGTTTATACCCTGCAGAATCCGGCGCACGGTGCTGTTAATTTCCCAAGGCACGCTCAGCGTGAGACCCCGGAGATAGGCAAATTCGTGGGAGCGCATCCGATGCTCGGAAATACCCGCAACGTTGGTGATATACGGTCGGGAAACCGGGGAAGGAGCGATTATGTGAACGCTGTGACCCCGAGCACGCAGCCCGCGAGCTAAGTTCTGAGAAAAAATCGCATTCCCACTCACGTCTGGGGGATAAGAATCAGCCGCGATAACAATCTTCATGATGCTCTCTTTATAGTTGGCGTAAAACTGGGGGAATGCATCCATTTTATAGCTGTTTGGTAGGCTTAAGGTGTTGTACCGGATAACGGAAAAGTGAACATGGACAAGACGAATAAAACTCCAAAGAAAAAACAAATCTCTGGCGGCATCGCGGCCTTTGTAGTCATCGCAATAATTGTGGCTTTCATGGTTTTTTCTGCCCAAGGCGGTCCCACTCGCATTACCACCGACGAAGGTTTGACGTTGTTGCGGGGCAGCACCGTTGAAAAAGTCGTTATCAACGATGGCACCCAGACCGTCAGTATGGAGTTGACCAAGTCCTACCAACGTCCGCGGGTTTATCTGCCCAAAGACGGTCCTTTCGGGATGAAACCGAATGCGGACGCGGGTAAAAAGGTTTCTTTTTCTTATGTTCGTCCCCAAGCGGAGACGGTTGCGAACGCGGTAGCTGACGCGAAACCAAAGAAGGGTTTCGATTCTATCTATCCGGTGTCCTCCTGGTGGGAGTCCATGCTCACTTTGATGGTGCCGATGATTATCATCTTTGTGGTGTTTTTCTGGTTTGTTTCGCGCATGGGCGGGGGGATGGGTCCCCTCGGAATGGGTCGAGCCAAGCCTCGAATGTTCAACAAAGAGGACGAAACGAAAGTGACGTTCGCAGACGTTGCGGGCGTCAAAGAGGCTGTGGAGGAATTGGAGGAAATCAAAGAGTTCCTGGCGGAGCCCGAAAAGTTCCACAAGCTCGGGGCGAAAATTCCCAAGGGGGTGCTGCTCTACGGTCCTCCCGGCACCGGTAAGACCCTGTTGGCTCGCGCGGTTGCCGGAGAAGCCGGGGTGCCGTTCTTTTCGATGAGCGGTTCCGAGTTCGTCGAGATGTTCGTAGGTATGGGTGCCTCCCGAGTGCGGGATTTGTTTGAGCAGGCGCGGGCGGCGGCTCCGGCCATCATTTTTGTTGACGAGATTGACGCGGTAGGTCGTCACCGCGGCACCGGCTTGGGTGGGGGTCACGATGAACGTGAACAAACCTTGAACCAGCTGCTGGTAGAGATGGACGGATTCGACGAACGCACCAACGTCATTATGATTGCCGCTACGAACCGTGCCGATGTGCTCGATCCGGCTTTGCTGCGCCCCGGTCGTTTTGACCGTCAGGTGGCGGTTGAAGCCCCGGATTTAAAGGGACGCGAAGCGATTTTAGCGGTTCACTCCAAGAACAAGCCCCTGGCTCCCGAGGTGGATATGAAATCACTGGCCAAGCGCTCCCCGGGATTCACCGGCGCGGATTTGGCCAATGTTTTGAACGAAGCGGCTTTGCTTGCGGCACGTCACAGTCGGGAAGTTATTACCGCTCACGATCTCGATGAAGCGGTGGATCGGGTTATTGCCGGGCCCCAGAAGCATTCCCGGATTATGAACGACCACGACAAACTGGTCACTGCCTACCACGAGGGTGGTCACGCCTTGTGCGCCGCGGCATCGAACTATTCCGACCCCGTGACGAAAGTGACGATTCTGCCCCGTGGACATGCCTTGGGCTACACCATGGTCATGCCCACCGAGGATCGCTATTCCGAGACCCGTAACCAGCTGTTGGACCAGCTGGTTTACGCTATGGGAGGGCGAGTCGTAGAGGAAATTGTGTTTCAAGATCCCTCTACCGGGGCGTCTAATGACATTGAAAATGCCACCGCTATCGCCCGCAAGATGGTGACCCGCTGGGGCTTGTCGGCCGGGCTGGGGGCGGTTCGTTACGGCAGCTCCCACGATGAACCTTTTGTGGGCATGGAATATGGTAAAGCGCAAGAGTATTCCGATTCCACCGCCCATGCTATCGACGCGGAGGTGCAAGATTTGATGGAAGCCGCCACGCGGGAAGCCTGGTCCATCATTACCGAGAATCGTGACATTTTGGATACGCTGGCACGCCGTTTGCTGGAGGAAGAAACTCTGGACGAGAAAGCCTTGGACGTTATCTTTAAAGATGTTAAGAAAGCCCCGCGCCGCACCGTCTGGCAGTCTTATGAAGGGCTAACCTCTCACGACCGGGGACCCATCGAGATTCCGGAAGCCGTGAGAATTCGTAACGCCAAAGCCAGCGCTGAGTCAGGAGAAGGTTTCGCTTTGGATGGCGCCGACCGCCCGTTGGCGGATTCTGGGCTCGGGGGAACCGTGCCATTTGGGCAGGGGGAAGTGAAGTCCGAGGAAAACCCGGCAGGTTCACAACCGAACGACGCAACTCCGGCTGATTTGAGCCTGCCGATTCCGCCGGTCAGGATAGAGCACGAGGTGCGCATTCTCGACGACACTGACCCGCTGCCTCCGAACGAAAACCCGAATGAGGAACCTGTGCCAGCACCTAGTGAGGATGAAAACGAATGAACGCGACCTATGACCCCGAAGGGGTGACCCGGGCTATCCGGGATCTGTTGGTGGCGGTGGGGGAAGACCCCGACCGTGAGGGCTTGCGTGAAACTCCGGACCGGATGGCCCGCTCTTTTGCGGAGCTGCTGCAAGGCTACCGAGAGGACCCGCGTAAGCATCTGGAGCGAATGTTTCCGGTGGAGCACAACGACCTTGTTTTGGTCAAAGACATCCCGTTCAACTCTATGTGTGAACACCACCTGCTGCCGTTCGTGGGCCTGGCGCACGTGGGCTATATCCCGCAGGGAAAACGGATTACGGGACTGTCCAAGCTAGCGCGGCTGGTGGACGGGTACGCTCACCGTTTGCAGGTGCAAGAACGCCTGACCCAGCAAATCGCTGACGCGGTGTGGCAGGTGCTCCAGCCGCAGGGGGTCATCGTGGTGCTGCAGGCCGAACATATGTGCATGACGGTGCGCGGGGTAAAGAAGCCGGGGGCTCGCACCACGACTTCCGCGGTGCGCGGGGTGATGGAACACTCCAGCACAACTCGTTCTGAAGCGATGAGTCTCATTTTGTCTGCGGACTAGGACGCCGTGGACTCGGTTCGGGTTGCCCGGGCCGGTCCAGAAAAAAGGGAGAGAGAGGCATATGATGGCTGTTTCAGTCGGGACCCAGCCCGCCCCATCGGCACCAGCGTTGCCGGATTATCTGCACCCCCAGCGCACCCTGGTGATGGGGGTTTTGAACGTAACCCCGAATTCTTTTTCGGACGGCGGAAAATGGCTTGATTCGAGCCGGGCGGTGGCTCACGCCCTGGAAATGACGGAGCAGGGAGCTGACCTGGTTGACGTGGGCGGCGAATCGACCGCGCCGGGTCGCAAACCTGTGGAAGTTGAGGAAGAAATCACCCGTGTCCTGCCGGTCATCACAAAGTTGGTAGCGGCCGGCGTGACTGTCTCGGTGGATACCCTGCACGCGAAAACTGCCCAGGCGGCCGCGGAAGCGGGAGCCAGCATCATCAACGATGTCTCGGGCGGAATCGTGGACGACTCCATGTTTGCCACGGTGGCTGAGCTACAGCTGCGCTACCCGCAGCTGAGCTATATTTGCCAGCACTGGCGGGGCAGTCCAGAGATGGCCAACGAGTTGGCCGTCTATGACGATGTGGCTGGGGAAACCTGGCATGAGGTGGAGGCGCGCCTGGAACTCATGCGCCACAGCGGTATTGATATGCGCCGGGTCATCATCGATCCCGGCCTGGGGTTTTCCAAGGTCGGTGAGCAGGACTGGGAGGTGCTGGCGAACCTAGACGTGTTTTTACACCGTGGCTACCCGGTGCTTATCGGTCCGTCACGAAAACGATATTTAGCGGATTTGGAGACGGCGGCCAGTGACCGCCATCCTCGCGACGATGCCACCGCGGCAGTTTCCATGTACTGCGCGCTGCACAGGGTTTGGGCGGTGCGTGTACACAACGTGGCTCCGGCAGCGGTGGCTGTCAGGGCGGCGGCTCTCCTTGATGACCACCATCATCCCTGTTGAGAGGCAGTTTTACAGATGACTTTACACCATGCTCCCGGACCAGATTCTCCGCGAGATGTCCTTGGGCGTTCTGTTGACGTGGTTGACAGTTTGGACGGGCTTGATTCCATCACGCTGCGCGGGATTTTCGCGCGGGGCATTCACGGAGTTTTGGAATCAGAGCATCACGCTCCCCAGGATTTTTCGGTCGACCTAACTCTGTGGTTCGATTCCCGCCGGGCCGCCAGCTCGGATGACGTCGCCCACACCGTCGATTACTCAGTCGTGGCTGAAAAGATTGTCGCGGTCATTGAAGGGAAAAGCGCCTCCCTGATTGAGCGTCTGGCTACACACATCGCCCTGTCTGTGCTGGAGGATTCGCGCATTGCGGCGGTTCAAGTCACCTTGCATAAGCCTCATGCCTGCATGGATGTGCAATTCGAAGACGTGGCGATACGCATCTTGCGCACGCAGGCGGATTTTGCAGCGCACCTAGCTGATTATCCCGCCAACCTGACCTTACGCCCCGAGCAGGCCCGCCCCGCAGTTTTGGCTTTGGGTGCGAACTTGGGCAATCCGCTGGGAACACTGCGAGAGGTGGTGGCCGCCCTGCAGGCGGCCCCGGAGTTCGAACGGGTGGAGGTCTCGCCCCTAGCTAGGACTCGTCCGGTGCTGCAGCCCGGCGCCGCCCCACAACCGGATTATTACAACGCGGTGGTGCAAGTGTGGTCGCGTTTGTCTGCGGTCGAGCTGTTAGATTTGGCGCATCATCTCGAGGATACTCACGGGCGGGAGCGTCCCTATCGCTGGGCAGCGCGGTCTTTGGATGTTGACGTGATTGACGTTGAAGGGGTAACTTCTGACGATTCGCGCCTGACCTTGCCCCACCCGCGGGCCTCCGCACGAGCTTTTGTCTTGGTGCCTTGGTCCCAGCTTGACCCGCACGCGACTCTGGAAGGTCGCTCCGTCTCTCAACTCGCGGCCTGGGCGGAGGACGCCAACGGAATCGTGAACCTGTGGACGGATTGGCTGGTGACCGACCCGGAAACGAAGCCGGAACAGAGCGCGCCGGACCGCCCTTCTGTCCCCGATTTCCCGAACGCGCCCGAAGGCTCCCCGCGGGGCGAGCCGGAGGGCAGGGACTGGGACGGTTTCGGTCTGCCGTCTTGGCAAGCCGCCCTGCCCGGCGCGGACGCCCGGCCTCGCGTGGTCGACAACGACACCGAAATCGACATTATTCGCCAAGATTCCACCCCTCCGACCGCGAACTCACTTTCCTTCGTGCGGCCCGCAGTCCCAGCCCCACAGTGGAAGCGTGTCAGGAAGCGGCGGCACTGATGAGCCACACAAAACCCGTCGTACTGGTGCTCCTGACCGTGGTGGTGGGATGCCTCAGCGCCGCGTTGCTGAACTTCCTGTATAACCAAGGCGCCTCGCTGCCGCGTGACGGTGTGGAATTCGGTTTGGTTGCCCTGATTATTTCCCTCTTGAGCGGGTGGTTGGCGGCGCACGTTCATAGGCTCAAGAAGCGTCAGGAGACTTGGATGAGTGCGGTGGGGGCCGCTCGGGTGGCGGCACTGTCTCTCGCCCTGTCGCACACCGGGGCCATTTTCCTGGGCTATTTCGGGGCGCAGTCCATCTTTATACTGGTGAACTTGGGAAACGATGCTCTGGCAGAGACGCTGTGGAGAAAGATTGTGGCGGTTATCGGCGCGACATTGATGGTGCTAACCGGGCTGATCATCGAAAAAATCTGCACTATCGACCCGGAGGATCCGAAATCTCAATCCTCGTCTGGAGCGACCCCGGAAGCTGCTTAGACAGGCGGGCAACTGCCTCTCGAACCGGCGCTGACAATCAGTTCGTCTGCGCGTCGTCAACCAGGTAACCCGCGGCAAACAGCAGGGAGATAGGGATGGCTTGGCGGGTATGAGCCAGTTTCACCCCGGACAGACGGCGGCGTTCACCCCGGCGAAACAGCCAGAATTCCAGCCAAATACTGCAACCCAGCAATACCGTTCCGAAAGCTCCCAGCAGCATCAACACGCGCCAATCCAGATTCTTGGGATCGAATTTCACGTTGTCGCTGGTCATTTCCCAAGCCTCTTGGTCGGGGCTTTCCGAGGCGATGTCATCGCGTACCGCGGTGACGGTATCCCGCGCCACCAAAGCGGTCAAAGCTGTCAAAGCGGGAATGATGCCCAAGCGCACCAAAGCTCGCGGTTTTTTTTCCGTGAAAAGATCCGGAGAGGCGTACCAGGCAAAAGTAAGCAGGGAACCGATGCCGGTGATTGCGAGTTGGTGGGGGGTCACAATCTGGCTACGTGAACCCCTGCCGGAGGACTGGTGCCTTGTCGACGCGCTCATGAAAACTCCTTCGTTTTGACAAAATTCTAGCAACTAACGGCGTGGACTTTCGGGTTTTGCGTTTCTAAGCCGTAACTTAGGAGCATGGTGGACACTGACACAGACAGACAACGCGCGGATAGACAGCCGCGTTCTACGGTGTCCCGAAACGGCGGGAAGTCCGGAACCGCCACAGCACGTAAAACACAGTCGGGAACCGCCGGAAAAACGCCGAAAAACCATGGAAAGCCGCGTCCGCCAAAGTACACTGAGGCCCAAATTCGGCGCAATCGCCTGATTGCCCTAGCGATTGTAATTCTGGCCATCGTGGGAATGGTGCTGGTGATTCGCGAGGTCGCGGCCGCTTTTACCCGATGGCAAGCCGCCCAAGCGGCCGAAGCCAAGGCCTATCAGATTCGAATGGAAGAACGCACTTTCCCCGCTCCGCAGCCCTGCCCGGACAAATCCTTGGAAATCACACTGACCCACCCCAGTGCGGTAATCAATGTCGGGGCCGGGGACCAAGCCGAGATGACCCTGCACAACGCGGGCAAAACTGCTTGTACCGTGATGATTGACCCCGCGAAGGTGGGGATGCAGATTATTTCGGGCAACCAAATCATTTACAACTCGACCAAATGCCAGCCCGTCGACGCCCCGACCCGGCAACTGTTGCTGGACCGAGGCATGACTTGGAAACAGAACCTGAGCTGGGACGGTCTGGTGCATAACGCGGATTGTTCACCCGCCAGCCAGGCTGCCGTGGCGGGGACCTATCGCCTCAACGCGGTATGGAACGGAGCCGTTAGCGGACCAGAAACAGTATTTGCCCTGCAGGAGCCGCCCCCTGCCCCCAGCGCCGCGCCGGAAAGCTCGCCGGAAACCAGTCACGAAAACCCCACGAAAACAGTAGGATAAAACCATGAACGACGCGCAGAGATTCCGGGAAGTGATTACCATGCTGGCTCCGGGCACCGAGCTGCGCGATGGACTCGACCGAGTCATCCGGGCTCATGCCGGTGCCTTGGTGGTGTTGGGCTATGAGGATCACATCAGAAGGATTTGTTCCGACGGTTTTGAGTTCGACATTGATTTCTCGGCCACACGGCTGCGCGAACTGTGCAAAATGGACGGCGCGGTCATTATCGACCCGAACAAATGGCGAATTCGTCGCGCAAACGTCCAGCTGCTTCCTGACCCCTCCATTCCCACGACCGAATCCGGGATGCGCCACCGCACGGCTCACCGTGTCGCGGTGCAAAGCGGCAACCCGGTCATTGCCGTATCGCATTCCCTACGGGCTATTTCGCTGTATCTGGGCAATAAACGCTACGTGCTGGAAGACCCGGAAACCCTGCTGACTCGTGCGTCTCTGGCGATTGACACCTTGGAAAAATATCGGATTCGTTTAAACGAAGTCTCAGACCTGCTGACCACTATGGAAATCGACGACATGGTTACCGCCCGTGACGTGGCGCTGGTGGTGCAACGTCAAGAAATGGTGCGTCGGGTCGGACATGAAGTGTCGGATATGCTGATTCAGTTGGGCGAACATGGGCGTCTATTGAAAATGCAGCAAGCAGAGCTGATGCGCGGCTTTGCGGTGAACCGTTCCCTGTTGATTCGTGACTACATTCCCGATGAATACTCAGAGGAAAAGGTGGTGAATCGCCTAGGCGAACTGGATGATGCGGAACTGTTGGATTTGAGCCTGGTGGCCCGCATCATCGGGGTGAGTGGAATGGGCTCGGAAATCCTCGAGATTCCTTTGAGTGCCCGCGGTTTGCGGATGTTGGCGCGGATTCCGCGGCTTCCCGCCCATATTGTTGAGGCGATTACGCGCCGGTGGGGGACTTTGTCCGAGCTGCTAGAGGTTTCCACCGAAGAACTGATGGAAATCGAAGGGGTTGGGCCGGGGCGCGCCCAGATTATTCACGACAGTTTGGAACAGGTCGTGGAAAACTCGGCTCTGGAACGGATTGCCTCGCACTCCTAATCCCGCTGTAGCGGCGGAGCCTCACTAGAGTTCTTCCGGAGGATTTTTCCGCTGGATTCGCTTTACGATGGCGCTAATACCCCAAACCGTTACCGTCACCATGGCACCGAGAACAAATCCTAGCAACATAGCTAATACGGTTTCCGTGAGCCAAGCACCTGCCGCGCTGGCTACCGGTACAGAACTCGCCACCGCCTGACCACAAACCTGCATGAATCCAAAAATGAGAGGCATCCCCACTTCAGCTAGTCCGCTAAAGAACAGATGTCCTCCCACCCACAACATCGCCGCGACCCCGACTATGGAGAGAATCTTGAGGATAGCGGGCATCAGGCGAATCAGAAACCGTCCGGTAGCCTGAGAGACCTTGTGGTGGGTGCGGCTCAATGCCAAGCCCACGTCATCCATCTTTACCAGTAGCGCTACCACCCCATAAACCAGCGCCGTTATCAGGAAAGCCACCACGATTAGGGCCCCGATTTGCATCGCTAGGCTCTGCGTGCGGACCTCGTTTAGGGCCACCACCATAATTTCGGTGGACAAGATGAGATCCGTGCGGGTGGCGCCGCGGACAATGCGTTTTTCTTCCTCCGCGGCATTAGTTGAGGTTGGCGTGTCGTGAGCAGCGCCAGTCTGGTGGTGAAAAATCTGCCCCAAAGTTTTTTCGGCACCCTCAAAGCACAAATATGCCCCTCCCACCATCAAGATGGGGGTCAGGGCGGCGGGCAGAAAATAATTCAACAGCAACGAAACCACCAGGATTACGGCTTTATTGATGATTGAGCCGCGGGCAATCTTGGCGATGACCGGAAGTTCTCGCTTCGGGGCAATCCTCGCTACGTACTGAGGAGTGACGGCGGTATCGTCAATCACGACCCCAACCGCCTTGCCGCTGGCTCGGGCCGCCACTCCTGTCACATCGTCAAGTGAAGTGGCCGCGGCTTTCGCCAAAGCCGCCACATCGTCCAGTAACGCCACCAACCCTGCAGACAAAAATTACCTCCCCAAATCGGTTTACAGTCTAAACGCAACTGCCCGAAAATCGCGACCAGTGAAAGCATTAACCTGTCGAGTTATCCCAGTTAATCCACTCATTTCTGCGGCAAATCCGGGTTTTCAGGGTGGCGGCGCATCTGTAGCACGATGAGCGTCGTAGCGACCAGGCAAACGATGGCGGTCAGGAAAGAACCCTCCACCCCGACGCTGCCGCCGGTAATCCATTCGGGACCGACAAAGGTACCTTGCAACAGCCCGTGTTGCTCACCGGTACCGGACACGACCGACCCCCAAAAGGAGCCCTGCATCGCGTTCCATCCAAAATGCAGTCCGATGGGGAACCATAGTCGGTGTTTCCACAGGTAGGCGGCTCCCAGCAGAGGCCCGCCACTGAGTGCCAGGGCGATAACTCCCATTCCCGTCATGCCGGGATTCATCAGGTGCAGTCCTCCGAACACCACGGTGGACATGGTGATGGCCCACACCGGCCCCCAGGCTCGGTCAAAAAGCCGCACCATCACCCCGCGGAACAGCAGCTCTTCCCACACGCAGGACACTAGACCCATGGCTATGCCCAGACCCACGCCGGGTTCGATACTGACCTGGGTCAGATTCCAATGTCCGCTGGCCCACAGGATTAGCATCGGCAGGCTCACCAGCCCCGCCCCCGTCGCGATTCCCGCCAGGGTTTCGGGCAGTGCCGGCTTGGCAGCCAGCTCCGTAACCCGGCGCTTCGCAAACAAGCCCACCAGGAGGCGGTAGGCGGCAATTTCCGCGACGCACAGAATCAGGCCGCAAAGCCCCAGAGCTAAGGGCGCTTCAAAAATTTTCTCGGGGGAGCTACCGGTGCCCGCCACGGCACCGTATATATTCGTTGCCAAACCGATGACCACTAGGTACACCCCAATCAGCGCCATGGGCAGCAAAGTCGCTTGCATCCACACGCCCTTTTCCCCGGCGAGGCGTTCCTTGGCGGCACTTGCGGCCAGAAAGGGACTGTCCGCAGCGGGTTCGATGGGCTCGGGGGGCTGAGGTTTGGGCTGGTCTTCGCTCACGGTTTCATTTTAGTGCAGCCGGATTTGTCCCGCGCACCGACTGGTTTTGTCGCGGGTTCGCAGTTTTGGTAAGATGGTTTTTTGGTGTCTGTTTTTAGTCACCCAGAGTCGCGCGAAGAAACTCGCGCGAACAGCGGGCTCGCTCCGTTCGAGCTCCGGACGCAACCTGAAATGCCGTTCTTGAACCAAGGACCAAAGGAAGGCGGACCGGCCCCCGGACGGTACAGCTATGTCCGCGGGGCGGCTACAAAGCCTTAGATTCCAAGCAAATTCAAGAAACGGAGTTACTGTGCCAACTATTGAACAACTTGTCCACCAAGGACGTACCAGCAAGCGCACGAAGTCCAAGACCCCGGCCTTGGCAGGCTCTCCGCAGCGTCGTGGCGTGTGCACTCGTGTGTACACCACCACCCCGAAGAAGCCGAACTCGGCTCTGCGCAAAGTCGCTCGTGTGCGTCTTTCTTCCGGCATCGAAGTCAGCGCCTACATTCCCGGCGTTGGCCATAACCTTCAGGAACACTCCATCGTGCTGGTGCGCGGTGGCCGTGTGAAGGACCTCCCGGGTGTGCGCTACCACATTGTGCGCGGCGCTCTCGATACCCAGGGTGTGCGCGACCGTAAACAGGGTCGCTCCAAGTACGGTGCAAAGAAGGAGAAGAAGTAAGAATGCCTCGTAAAGGACCGGCGCCTAAGCGCCCACTCATTGCTGACCCGGTGTACAACTCTCCGCTGGTCACCCAGCTCGTCAATCGCGTCCTGTTGGACGGGAAAAAGTCCGTGGCTCAGAGCATCGTCTATGGTGCGCTGCAAGGTGTGGCTCACAAGACCGAGCAGGACCCCATCGTGGTGCTCAAGCGCGCTATGGAGAATATTCGTCCGCACTTGGAGGTTCGTTCCCGTCGTGTCGGTGGGGCAACCTACCAGGTTCCGGTGGAAGTCAAAGCCTCTCGCGCGACCACTTTGGCGCTGCGTTGGCTGGTGGATTTCTCCCGTCAGCGTCGTGAAAAGACCATGACCGAACGGCTCATGAACGAAATTTTGGATGCTTCCAACGGCTTGGGTGCCGCGGTGAAGCGCCGTGAGGACGTTCACAAGATGGCTGAAGCTAACCGCGCCTTTGCCCACTACCGCTGGTAGTCGCCGGGCAGTCGCTGCCTGTAAGTTCCGGATGTAACCCGCACCGAGTGACTTATAGAATTACTAAGAAATAACAAATACTAACGAAGGGACACGCCCGTGGCACTTGACGTGCTAACTGACCTTAAGAAGGTCCGCAACATTGGCATCATGGCACACATCGATGCTGGTAAGACGACCACGACGGAACGCATCCTGTTCTACACCGGTATTAACTACAAGATCGGTGAAACGCACGATGGCGCTTCGACTATGGACTGGATGGAACAGGAACAAGAACGCGGTATCACCATTACCTCCGCGGCCACGACCTGTTTTTGGAACAACAATCAAATCAACATCATCGACACTCCCGGACACGTGGACTTCACCGTTGAGGTGGAACGTTCCCTGCGCGTCTTGGACGGAGCGGTAGCGGTGTTTGACGGTAAGGAAGGCGTGGAACCGCAGTCCGAAACCGTGTGGCGCCAGGCTGACAAGTACAACGTGCCGCGTATCTGCTTCATCAACAAGATGGACAAGCTGGGTGCGGACTTCGACTTTTCGGTTCAGACCATCATTGACCGCTTGGGGGCTCGTCCGGTAGTGATGACTTTCCCGATGGGTGCGGAATCCGACTTTGTCGGTGTCGTCGACGTTTTGCGTCAGCAAGCCGTGTACTTCCCCGAGAAAGACGCTGACGGTAACGAAACCAAGGGCGCCGTTGTCGAGTACAAAGACATTCCCGCGGAATACCAGGAAAAGGCCGCCAAGTACCTGGAGACCGCTACCGAAGAGGCTGCTGAGGCCAGCGACGAGCTGATGGAGGCCTACCTCGAGAACGGTGAGCTGAGCGTTGACCAGATTAAGCAAGGAATCCGGGCGCGCACCGTCCGTTCCGAGATTTACCCGGTCTATGGCGGCTCCGCTTTTAAGAACAAGGGTGTGCAGCCCTGCTTGGATGGGGTCATCGACTACCTGCCCTGCCCGCTGGATGTTGAGGAGGTTCGCGGTTTCCGTCCCGGTCACGAGGAGGAAGGCGAAACCGAATCCCGCAAGCCTGACGAGAACGAGCCCTTTGCTGCTTTGGCTTTCAAGGTGGCCGTGCACCCGTTCTACGGCAAGCTGACCTACGTGCGCGTGTACTCCGGGAAAGCCGAGCAAGGCACCCAGATCTACAACTCCACTAAGGGAAAGAAAGAGCGCGTGGGCAAGCTGTTCCAGATGCACTCCAACCACGAGAATCCGGTGGAAGTCGCTCACGCTGGTCACATCTATGCCTTTATCGGTTTGAAAGAGACCACCACCGGCGACACGCTGTGTGCTATCGACAAGCCGATTGTGCTGGAATCCATGACCTTCCCCGAACCCGTGATTCACGTGGCGGTGGAACCGAAGTCAAAGGCCGACCAGGAAAAGATGGGCATTGCCATTCAGAAACTGGCCGAGGAAGACCCGACCTTTACCGTGCGTCTGGACGAGGAAACCGGACAGACCGTTATCGGCGGTATGGGCGAGTTGCACTTGGACATCATCGTGGATCGGATGAAGCGCGAGTTCAAGGTGGAAGCTAACGTCGGCAAACCCATGGTGGCTTACCGTGAGACCATCAAGAAGAAGGTCGAGAAGGTCGAATACACCCACAAGAAACAGACCGGTGGTTCCGGCCAGTTCGCGAAGGTGCTGGTCACGTTCGAGCCGTTGAGCGAGGAAGAACGGGCCGAGGGTAACACCTACGCTTTCGAAGACAAGGTCACCGGGGGTCGTGTTCCGCGCGAATACATTCCTTCCGTTGACGCAGGCATCCGCGAGGCTATGGAATCCGGCGTTTTGGCTGGATACCCGATGGTGGACGTGAAAGCAACGTTGGAGGACGGTGCTTACCACGAAGTCGACTCCTCGGAAATGGCTTTCAAGATTGCCGGCAACATGGTGTTCAAGGAAGGCGCCAAGAAGGCGAATCCCGTCATCTTGGAACCCATCATGGATGTGGAAGTCCGTACTCCTGAGGAGTACATGGGCGATGTCATCGGCGACCTGAACTCCCGCCGTGGCAACATTGCTTCCATGAATGACGGCCAGGGCGTGAAGGTTATTCGTGCCAAGGTGCCGTTGTCAGAAATGTTTGGTTACATCGGCGACCTGCGTTCCAAGACGCAGGGTCGTGCGGTGTTCACCATGCAGTTCGATTCCTACGCCGAGGTTCCGCGTTCGATTTCCGAAGAAATCATCGCCAATAACCGCGGTGCATAAGGGTTCTTTTCCTATTCACAGTGTTCCCGGCGCGTTTGCCGGGTGCGTCCCGAAGGGCGCCGGGAACGCTTCAGGAAAAAGCCGCAAAATCCGCAAGAAGAAAAATCAAGAAAAACCCAGGTAGGAAAATCCGTAAGATAGTGGTAATCTGACATCTGCTTATTTATTACGGAGCAAAACTACCTAAAGTCCAGGAGGAAAGAAAGAAGTGGCACAAGGCACTTATACTCATGACAAGCCGCACGTTAACGTCGGCACCATTGGTCACGTTGACCACGGCAAGACTACTTTGACTGCAGCTATCACCAAGGTGTTGGCTGAGAAGTATCCGGATTTGCCCGCAAACAAGTTCACACCCTTCGATCAGGTGGATAACGCTCCTGAGGAACGTCAGCGCGGCATCACCATCAACGTTTCTCACGTTGAATACGAAACCCCCAACCGTCATTACGCTCACGTGGACGCCCCTGGCCACGCCGACTACATCAAGAACATGATTACCGGCGCTGCGCAGATGGACGGCGCTATCCTCGTGGTGGCTGCCACCGATGGCCCGATGGCTCAGACCAAAGAGCACATCCTGTTGGCCAAGCAGGTCGGCGTGCCCTCCATCCTGGTCGCTTTGAACAAGTGCGATTCCTCGGATGTGGACGAAGACATGCTGGAAATCGTGGAGGACGAGATTCGCGATGACCTGGAGAAGCAAGGCTTCGATCGGGACTGTCCGATTATCCACGTGTCCGCTCTGAAGGCTCTGGAAGGCGACGCCGAGTGGACCAAGAAGATTGAAGAGCTCATGGAGGCGGTTGACACCTACATTCCTGAGCCCGTTCGCGACCTCGACAAGCCGTTCTTGATGCCTATCGAAGACGTCTTCACCATTACCGGCCGCGGCACCGTGGTAACCGGTCGTGTGGAGCGCGGCAAGTTGCCGTTGAACGCCGAAGTCGAAATCGTGGGTATTCGTCCTACGCAAAAGACCACCGTCACTGGTATCGAGATGTTCCACAAGTCCATGGACGAGGCCTACGCCGGCGAGA
This sequence comes from uncultured Mobiluncus sp., assembly GCF_947254095.1. GTDB lineage: Bacteria > Actinomycetota > Actinomycetes > Actinomycetales > Actinomycetaceae > Mobiluncus. The sequence continues at coordinate 5,235 of NZ_CAMYBV010000006.1, read as the reverse complement.
ACTGTGGTCTGCTGCTGCGCGGTACCAAGCGTGAAGAGGTCGAGCGCGGTCAGGTTGTCTGCATTCCTGGTTCCGTGACCCCGCACACCAAGTTCGAGGGCAAGGTCTACATCTTGAAGAAGGATGAAGGCGGACGTCACAAGTCCTTCTACGATGGCTACCGCCCGCAGTTCTTCTTCCGCACCACCGACGTGACCGGTGTTATCCACCTGCCCGAAGGCACCGAAATGGTTATGCCTGGCGACACCACTGAAATCAGCGTGGAATTGATTCAGCCTATCGCTATGGAAGAAGGCCTCGGCTTCGCTATCCGCGAAGGCGGCCGTACCGTTGGTTCCGGCAAGGTGACCAAGATTATCGCGTAATCACTTGCGGTCAATTACACAGCGGTGGGCAGGAAACTTCGGTTTCCTGCCCACCCCGCTTTAAACCTAAACCTTGGCAAAGACCATACTGGCTTTCCGTCTTAGCTATAATTCAAAGAGCTGTTCGTAACTTACGGTCGACTTACGGAGAGGGGTCGCGGTGCATTCAGATGTCTTGGATGACAGATTCTTTGCCACCTTGGCAGAATTCTTGTCCTGGATGCACGGTCCCCGCAAGGACGTGGTCGATGTGGAATCCGGAAGGTTACTGACCCGGGTCGCTACGGCTTCTCCCGAAGACGCCCAGGAATCTCTGATGACTGTGCAGGCGGCACAGGTGGTCTGGACAGAAATGGGCCCCTATGGGCGCGCCAAAGTTTTAGCTCGTTTTTCCCAGTCAGTGTGGAAATTCCAAAACGAAATGGTTGCCCTGGCTCAGATGCTCAGCGGCAAGTCACTGATTGACGCCCACGAAGAATTCCTCGACGTTCTGTCCACCGCGCAAAACATCAAATATTGCAGCCGTAAGCTGGGCAAACGCAGGGCCGGCCGAGGAGTGCTGCCTGGTTCGCGGTGGCGTGTTCACCACCGGCCTTTGGGTACAGTGGGGATTTTCACCTCGCCTGACTGGCCACTCTCTTCCGTCAACGATGTCTTGCAGGCGATTGCGGCAGGCAATGCGGTGGTCAACTTTGTGACTCCCCAGGCGGCCTTGGGTGCTGTACTGATGCACGCCATGCTGGTGGATGCGGGGATGCCTTACGGCTTGTGGAAAATCATTCCGGACGCCACTTCAAAAGCGGGGCGCGCCGTCATTCCTGGTCTGGATATGGTTTCGGTTCTGGGCTCGGAAAAGCTGGGACGCAGGATTTCAAGAGTTTGCCAGGAATACCGGATTCCTTTCAAAGGTTTCCTGCAAGTACTCAACGTGGGGGTAATTTGCGACGATTGCCGTTTTGATCATGCGGTCCGGGCCATGGCCCGCGCCGGTTTCCAGCACGCGGGGCAAACTGTGAACAGCGCCGAGATCATCTGGGTGCAGGAATCGATTTTTGATTACTTTAAACTCGCTTTGAAAGATTTCGTGTCTGACCAGGTCACTATTGGTTCTCTGGATTCTGCTGACACCACCTTGGGTTCTATGCTGACCCCGCAGCGGGCGCAAACCATTCAAGAACTTGTGGACGACGCGGTCCAACGAGGAGCCGAGCTAGTCTTAGGCGGCAGCGCTGCCCCAGACTTGGGACCGTCCTTCTTTGAACCGACCATCCTCGCCAGAGTGCCGCAAGACGCCGCAATCTGTGAGAATGAAGTCCACGGCCCCCTCATCTATCTGCAGCCTTTCCAAGACCTAACAGAAGTGTCGCGGTTCTTGGGCACCTCTCGGCACAGTTACTGTATCTATCTGTACACCGGATCCGAGTTCACGATGCGCGATTTCATCCACGCGGCTGACGGCGCAACGGTAGTCATCAACGACTCCTACATGAGTTTGTATTCGACGTGGCAAGCCCCGATTCAAGGTATCAGGAGTACCGGGTCTGGTATCCGTCACGGGGTGGAGTCGATTCTGCAGTATTCCCGCATTCAATCCGTGGCGAGGCAAGAAGGTCATCCCTGGATTTCAAACGATCTCCAGCCCGGTAACCGGATGGAACGGTGGAGCTTTTTCTCCAGCCGTGCCGCGGTAATTGCCTCGATTCTGCTTACGGATACCGTATTTGCTTATGCGTGGCGCAATATGAGGCACCACATTAGGGATCGGATTCACGGCCCGGTATAGAACCGCAACGGTCTCACCGCGCGCCGAAGGGTAACGGTTCCGGGCGAGCTCGGGAAATGAAACAGTAGACTACACGAGGAGGGAGGAGACAATGGAATACCCCAAGGGCATCGACGACAAGTTCATGACCGCCCTGCTCATTGCCGGGCGCGGCGAGAGCGGTGCCGACGCCCCGGTGTATAACGTCCAGACATGGGAACCCTTCGGAACCCTGCATTGCTCCACCTTCTCTGATGGGGAACAATCCGTGCTCCGGGCTCATGCCGTAAGCGAGCAGTGGTCACAAGAGAGCATATACACACGTTCGCGCATTCTGTACCGATTTTTGAAACGAGTTGTACGCCATTACGAACCGATTATCGGGCTCAATCAGCTGTTGAGTGGGAAATCCTGGCTGGATGCATCTTCAGAGTATTTTTACATGATTACCCAGGTACGCGGCATAAAGCGGAATTTGAAGTATCTGGGGAAACCACGTCGGGGTGCGGGGGCGGTACCCCGGTCAACCTATCGAATTTGGTGCCGCCCGGTGGGGGTAGTGGGAATGTTCACTTCCGCGGACAACCCAATTTCGATGGTCTGCGATATTTTGAACCCCATCATGGCCGGCAATGCGGTGGTCAACTTTGTGACTCCCCAGGCGGCTCTGGGAGCCTTATTGATGAAAGCAGTGCTGGTGGACGCGGGGATGCCGGCGGACGTGTGGCGCATTGTGGTCTCGGAATCTTCGCAGTTCGGGATGAAGTTCATTCCGGCCCTTGACTATGTCACGGCCATCGGACCGAACCGGATGTGTCAACGAATCTCGATGGAGTGTGCACGCCACTCGGTGCCCATATCTTGCTTTGGAGCAGTCAAAAAAATCGCGTTGGTGATGGAGGACGCAAAATTGTGGGACGCGGCGAAAGCCTGCGCCCGTTCGGCTTTTCTGAGTGCTGGGCAATCCACAAACTCTATCGAGGTTATTTTTGTGCATGAAGCGGTGCGCGAACCATTTGAGCAGATGTTGGTCCAATATACCCAGGAACAAATCCGGGTCGGGCGATATACCAATCCACACGCCACTATGGGTTCCATGATGTACCCTGACCGAGTCAAGAATTGTGAAAAAGTATTGAAACTGGCTCGCGATAACGGCGCCCGAGTACTGACGGGTTCCCATCCGCGTCCCGAGATTAGCCCGACTTTCTTTGAACCGACCATCGTGGCGGATTTGCCCACGGAATTGAACCTGTTGGAAACGGAAGTGTATGGACCGGTCGTAGCGCTGCTGCCTTTTAAAGACGTTACGAATGTGGTTCGCCTGGTGACGGGGTCGCGAGTGATTGACTCCGCCTCCGTCTTTACTCGCGACATCGATTTCGTGCGCAATCTGATTAACAATGCGGAGTTCGCGACGGTCAGCGTCAACGATACATATTTCTCGATGGATATGTCGTGGAAAGCGCCGATTCAGGGTAAAGGCGAAAGCGGTCAGGGAATTCGTCACGGCATGGAAGCGATTTTGCAATATACACAAGTCTTTTCGGCCGCACGTTTGAAGGGCATTTCCTGGGTGCCTAAGGACTGGCGCTCGGGGAACTGGACGGAACGCTTGACCTTCGCTTTTATGGGGTTTTATTCTTGGATGTCACGTAACGTGACCGACACGGTGGTGGCGGATGGAATCAGGGCTATCTTCCGGTGGATGCGAGACCGATTCGTCGGCCCAGTGTAATTTTTGCTTTCTGGTCAGGTTCCCGCCGATTCCGCTGTTCGATATATGAGACGAGTTTTTTTCAAAAGGTGAATAGCGCTATGGTGAGTTTCAATATTCACCAAAACGAAGGATTTTCCTGATGCGTAGAATAATTGCCTCAATAGTTGTCGGTATGGCCGCTTTGGCGTTGGCAGGTTGCTCATCTTCAGACGGGGCCAAGGGCGGTGCTGCCAGCGGCGATGGCAAATACAAAGTCGCCATTGCCCAGTACGCCAGTTTCCCGCCCTTGGACGAGGCGGTAGCCGGATTTAAAGCCGCTTTGAGCGAAGCTGGATTGGATGTCACCTATGACACTTCCAATGCCCAAGGGGATCAGACCAACGTGAACTCCGTCGCTTCCAAGTACGCTGCGGGCGATTATGATTTGGTGTTTGCTATCGCCACCCCCATGGCTCAGTCCATTGCCCAGAACGTGGTCGATACCCCGGTACTGTTCACCGCGGTGACAGACCCGGTGGCCGCGGAGCTGGTGAAGTCTAACGAAGAGCCTGGTTCCAATGTGACCGGCACCACGGATATGAATCCGGTGGCTAAACAGATTGACCTGGTTAAACAGGTGATTCCCGATGCTCACAAGGTGGGCATTATCTATTCCTCCGGAGAGGTAAACTCGCAGGTACAAGTCAAATTGGCGAAAGCGGAAGCTAAGAAACAAGGGTTGGAAGTGGTGGAAAAAACCATCACCAATACCGCCGAAGTTCAGCAGGCCGCTCAGACCCTGACCGGTGTCGATGCCATTTTCATTCCTACCGATAACACCGTGGTAGCCGCGTTGGATTCCGTGCTGCAGGTGGCAGAGGAAAAGGGCATCCTTACGGTGGCTGGTGAGTCCAGTTCGGTCAGTAACGGTGCGGCTTTGACGCTAGGTCTGGATTACACAACCTTGGGCCACCAGACCGGAGAAATGGCGATAAAAATCTTAAAGGGCGAGGCTAAACCCGCAACTATGCCGGTGGAAGCCCAAAAAACTCCGTTATTGGTGATAAACCCGGAGGCCGCCAAGAAGCAGGGACACCCGATTCCCGCTGAGCTTTCGGCTAAAGCCGACAAGGTGGTTTACCAGTAACCGAAGTGTTTTGACAACAGCCCATCCTGCCTAAAAGCGGGGTGGGCTGTTGCGATGTTGGAAAGGCGCAGGTTTCCGCGGCCCTATTTTGGCTGGGGTGTCAGGCTCGTGTTTTAATTAGTGGGTGAGCGACCCCGAGAACGTAACCGGGGAACCTTGGGAATACACGTAAGGATTTGAAAAAATATGATTGGTGCGGTGGAGCTGGGCCTGATTTATGGGCTGATGGCCTTGGGGGTGTACCTCACATTCAGAATCCTCG